>NZ_JBIALR010000006.1:0-335368 GCF_042873675.1 Kitasatospora sp. NPDC004614 | reverse complement strand
TCGCTGGCAACACAGAACAAGGGTTGCGCTCGTTGCGGGACTTAACCCAACATCTCACGACACGAGCTGACGACAACCATGCACCACCTGTACACCGACCACAAGGGGGCTGATATCTCTACCAGTTTCCGGTGTATGTCAAGCCTTGGTAAGGTTCTTCGCGTTGCGTCGAATTAAGCCACATGCTCCGCTGCTTGTGCGGGCCCCCGTCAATTCCTTTGAGTTTTAGCCTTGCGGCCGTACTCCCCAGGCGGGGAACTTAATGCGTTAGCTGCGGCACCGACGACGTGGAATGTCGCCAACACCTAGTTCCCAACGTTTACGGCGTGGACTACCAGGGTATCTAATCCTGTTCGCTCCCCACGCTTTCGCTCCTCAGCGTCAGTAATGGCCCAGAGATCCGCCTTCGCCACCGGTGTTCCTCCTGATATCTGCGCATTTCACCGCTACACCAGGAATTCCGATCTCCCCTACCACACTCTAGCCTGCCCGTATCGAATGCAGACCCGGGGTTAAGCCCCGGGCTTTCACATCCGACGCGACAGGCCGCCTACGAGCTCTTTACGCCCAATAATTCCGGACAACGCTCGCACCCTACGTATTACCGCGGCTGCTGGCACGTAGTTAGCCGGTGCTTCTTCTGCAGGTACCGTCACTTGCGCTTCTTCCCTGCTGAAAGAGGTTTACAACCCGAAGGCCGTCATCCCTCACGCGGCGTCGCTGCATCAGGCTTTCGCCCATTGTGCAATATTCCCCACTGCTGCCTCCCGTAGGAGTCTGGGCCGTGTCTCAGTCCCAGTGTGGCCGGTCGCCCTCTCAGGCCGGCTACCCGTCGTCGCCTTGGTAGGCCATTACCCCACCAACAAGCTGATAGGCCGCGGGATCATCCTGCACCGCCGGAGCTTTCCACCCACTCCCATGCAGGAGCAGGTCATATCCGGTATTAGACCTCGTTTCCAAGGCTTGTCCCAGAGTGCAGGGCAGATTTCCCACGTGTTACTCACCCGTTCGCCACTGATCCACCCCGAAGGGCTTCACCGTTCGACTTGCATGTGTTAAGCACGCCGCCAGCGTTCGTCCTGAGCCAGGATCAAACTCTCCGTGAATGCTTTCACGAAAGAGCGGCACAGCAACCACCGGAATAGGGCGGTCCTGCGCACTGCGTCCTCGCTAGTGTTACTTCATAAAGGAATCTCCAACCGATCCAGTAGGACCGGCCGGGGATGTCAACATATCTGGCGTTGACTTTTGGCACGCTGTTGAGTTCTCAAGGAACGGACACTTCCTTCAGGCGGCCTTCCGACCGACCCTCCGGGCGCTTCGTTCTTTCGTGTTTCCAGCTTATCAGATGTTTTCCGCTCCGTTTTCCGGAGTTTCATTCGATCCGATTCGCTTTTGCCTTTCGGCGCTCCCGAACTCTAGCAGAGTTATTCGTTCCGCATTTCCACTCGAATTTTCGAATGGGCGCGCGACGAGTCGCTCAGCGAGGGTTTGGGGGGCCGCCTCCCGGTCACGTCCGGTTCAGGCGACTCGGACTACGTTAGGTCACTAGGACGGACGAGTCAAACCTCGAGGGGCCGGATCTGGCTGGATCCGGCCCCTCGAAGTGTGCGCCACAGGTCAACTACGGTCTGTTTCAGGCCATCCGACTACTCGAAGGAGCCGGAGAGCACCTGCCGCGGAGCGATCAGGCGCCGGCCAGTTCGACCGCGGCCAGGTTCCGCTTTCCGCGGCGGAGGACCAGCCAGCGGCCGTGCAGCAGGTCGTCGGTGGTGGCGACGGCCTCCTCGTCGGTGACCTTGGCGTTGTTGAGGTAGGCGCCGCCTTCCTTGATGGTGCGGCGGGCACCGGAGCGGCTGGGGGCCAGGCCGGATTCGACCAGGAGGTCGACGAGCTGGCCGAGTTCGGTGACGGTGGCCTTGGGGACCTCGGCGAGGGCGGCGGCCAGGGTGGCGGGTTCGAGGTCGGCGAGGTCGCCCTGGCCGAACAGGGCCTTGGAGGCGGCGACGGCGCGCTCGTACTGCTCGGCGCCGTGGACGAGGGTGGTGAGTTCCTCGGCGAGGGCGCGCTGGGCGAGGCGGGCGGCGGGGCGTTCCGCGGTGTCGCGTTCCAGCTGCTCGATCTCCTCGCGGGAGCGGAAGGAGAAGATGCGCAGGAACTTGGCGACGTCCCGGTCGTCCGCGTTCAGCCAGAACTGGTAGAAGGCGTAGGGGGTAGTGAGTTCGGGGTCGAGCCAGACGGTGCCGGACTCGGTCTTGCCGAACTTGGTGCCGTCGGCCTTGGTGATCAGCGGGGTGGCGAGGGCGTGCACGGAGCGGCTCTCGGCCTTGCGGATCAGGTCGGTGCCGGCGGTGAGGTTGCCCCACTGGTCGCTGCCGCCGGTCTGCAGGGTGCAGCCGTAGCGGCGGTTGAGCTCCAGGTAGTCCATGCCCTGCAGGATCTGGTAGCTGAACTCGGTGTAGCTGATGCCCGCGTCGGAGTTGAGGCGGCGGGCCACCGCTTCCTTGGCGATCATGTTGTTGACCCGGAAGTACTTGCCGACGTCGCGCAGCAGGCTGATCGCCGACATGCCGGACGTCCAGTCCAGGTTGTTGACCATGCGCGCGGCGTACTGGCCCTCGAAGTCGAGGAAGCGGGAGATCTGGCCGCGCAGGCGCTCGACCCAGCCGGCCACCGTCTCGGGGTCGTTGAGGACGCGCTCGGCGGTGGGCTTGGGGTCGCCGATCAGGCCGGTGGCGCCGCCGACCAGGCCGAGCGGGAGGTTTCCGGCCTGCTGGATGCGGCGCATGGTCAGGATCTGGACCAGGTTGCCGAGGTGCAGGCTGGGCGCGGTCGGGTCGAAGCCGCAATAGAACGTGACCGGGCCGTCCGCGAACGCCTTGCGCAGTGCGTCCTCGTCAGTGGACAGGGCGATCAGCCCTCGCCACTGGAGCTCGTCGACGATGTCGGTCACGGTCCGCGTCTCCTTCGGTCGTGGGTCCGGCGCGGTGCGGCCCGGGTGGGCTGCGCGCCTGGACAGTTCCAGCGGGGTAGAGCCTACGCGGTCGTGACCCGGGGGTTCGGGGACAGGTCACCGGGCGGGACGGAAATTCCGTTGTTCGAGACGTGGCGGGCGGCCACAGTTGTGCCACCGCCGACCGGCGGCCGCGAGCACCGGAGGTGGCCCGTCATGCGCAACACCCTTGTCCTGAACGCGAGCTACGAACCGCTGACCACGGTGCCACTGCGCCGTGCGGTGGTGCTGGTCCTGCAGGACAAGGCGGTGGTCGAGCAGGCCCATCCGCTGCGGGTGGTGCGCGGCTCGGGGGTTCAGGTGCCGGTGCCGCGGGTGATCCGGCTGACCAGGTACGTGCGGGTGCCGTTCCGACAACAGGCTCCGTGGTCGAGGCGGGGTGTGCTGGCGCGGGACCAGCACCGGTGCGCGTACTGCGGGCGGCGGGCCACCACCGTGGACCACCTGGTGCCCCGGTCGCGCGGCGGTGCGGACAGCTGGCTGAACACCGTCGCGGCCTGCGCGGAGGACAACCAGCACAAGGCGGACCGGACGCCGGAGCAGGCCGGGATGCGGCTGCTGCGGCGGCCGTTCGAACCGACGCCGGAGGCGACGTTGATGCTCGCGCTCGGGCTGCGGGCGGGTGAGCTCGGAGAGCTGGCCGCCTGGCTGCCTGCGGGCGCGTGAAAGGCCGACGGGCCCGACCTGATCAGGGGACAGGTCGGGCCCGTCGGCATGCGGGCGAAAGATCGGCTGCGGGTCAGCTCTTGCTGGTGAAGCCGGTCGCGATACCGAAGTTGGCGGCGTGCTCGGGGACGGCGACCACGTGCCCGGAGGTGGTGAACACCCGGCCCGCGGAGAGCAGCGAGCCGGTGCCCTGCGGGAAGGCGCCGCCCTGGGTCTCCTGGCCACCGGCCACCGCGAAGCGGCTGAGGTGGGCGGGCTGGTCGGCGCGCTCGTCGACGGCGACCAGCAGGCCGCTGTTGTCGACGCCGGCGGGGTGCGCCTTGCCCTTCTCGGCGATGGGGGTGCGCCACTGCTGCTTGCCGGTGCCGAGGTCGTAGGCGGCGATCGCGGTGGGGTTGCCACCGCCGTCGGGGACGACCGCGGCGAACATGGTGCTGCCCTGGAAGTGGACGCCGGGGACGGCGGCGAAGCTGCCGCGGGCGACGTCCAGGCGGCCGCCGCCCTCGACGCCGAGCTGGATCTCGACGCCGGGGTCGCCGTTGGCGCCCCAGGCGAAGACCCGGTCGTCGGCGGGCTGGCCGCCGGTGGTGAGCACCACGGCGGGCTCGGCGGAGAGCACGGTGACGGTCGTGGGCTGGTTGTTGAGGCCCCGCCAGTACTTCACCTTGCCGTCGGAGACGTTCAGCGCGACGGCCTGGTCGCCGGGGGTGGAGTCGGCGCAGCGGCTGTGCAGCAGGACGGTGGTGGGGCCGGCGCTGCCGGAGAGGGTGCAGAACTTGCCCTGGCCGGTGTACTGCCAGGCTTCGGAGCCGTCGTTGGCGGCCCAGGCGGCGGCCTTGTCGTAGCCGACCGCGATCACCTTGTCGTCGGTGACGGCGACGTGGGCGGCGTACTTCTCCTTGGCGTCGGACAGCGTCTTGGACCAGGTGATCTTCCCGGCCTTGGTGTCAACGGCGGCGGCGGTGCTGCACGGGCTCTTCGGGTCGGCGGCGGGTCGGTAGACCACGGCGCCGATGCCGCCGGAGTTGACACTCGGGGACAGTCCGCAGGGGACGGCTCCGTCGGCGGGCGGGGCGAGCGTCCAGGTCGGCTTGCCGTCGGCGAGGTTGTAGGCGTGCACGCCGGTGGCGTCGGCGCGGACCACGGCGTCGGCGAGCAGCCAGCTGCCGACCAGGGTGTCGTCGGCGCCCTGGGCTCCGGCGGCGGCCGGATCGGTGTTGGCGGTCCAGGCCTTGGTGTGGGCGACCGCGATGTTCTGGGTGGTGCCCTGGGTGCCCTTGTCGGCGCCGGACTTGCCGCTGTCGCTGTCGGAGGTGGCCAGCACGGCCGCGGTGGCCAGCACGGCGAGCGCGGCGACGCCGGCGCCTATCCGGATGGCGAGGCCGCGCTTGCTGGGCGCGCCCGGGCCGGCGGTGACGGCGGCGCGGGCCCGGGAGACCAGCCCGCCGGCCGGCGGCTCGGCGTCATCGGCAGCGTGCATCGGCGGAGTTGACGTGCCGTCGGCGCCGGGCGCGAACGGGTCGGCGGCGCTGGTCTGCGGGTAGTCGCTGGCGGTGACCGGGCCGGGCTCGGCGGCGGGCTCGGCGAACGCGCCCGGCGCCGGAGTCTCCTGCTGCGTGAACGGGTCGGCCGGGGCGTAGTGCTGGGCGGCCGGGTCGGCGTACACGCCGGGCTGCTGGTAGCCGCCGAAGTCCTGCTGCTGCCCTGCGTAGAGCTGCTGCTGACCGTAGGTCTGCTGGTCGACGTAGCCCTCGGGGTAGCCCTGCTGCTGCCCGTACGCCTGGTCGTAGCCCTGCGGCTGGTACGCCTGGTCGGGCCGGCCGTAGAGCTGCTCCTGGGCGGCCGCGTCCAGCTGTCCCCCGGGCTGCGGGTAGCCGCCGTAGGCCTGCTGCTGCTCGGTGTAGGCCGGCTGCTCGCCGTGGACCGGCTGCTGCCCGTACGCCTGCTGCTCGCCGTAGGACGGCTGCGGCTGCGGGTACCAGGGCTGCTGCTGGTCGTACCCGGGGGTCGTGGAGGGTTCCTGAGCCATGCGTTCCGTCCGTCCCGACTGCGGTCTGGCAAGCAGCCAGCATCTCACGCCCGGCGGACGGGTTTTGGCCGGGGCTTTGCCCGGGGACGGGACGGTGGGTCAGGAGGTGGTGTCGAGGGCCTGGTCGATCAGGTGGGCGAGGGTGAAGTCGAGGCCGGTCAGGCCGCCCGCGCTGTGGGTGC
Source organism: Kitasatospora sp. NPDC004614 (assembly GCF_042873675.1). Lineage (NCBI taxonomy): Bacteria > Bacillati > Actinomycetota > Actinomycetes > Kitasatosporales > Streptomycetaceae > Kitasatospora > Kitasatospora sp. NPDC004614. The sequence goes on along the minus strand of NZ_JBIALR010000006.1, from coordinate 329,478 downwards.
TGAGGACGAAGGTGAGGGTGCGCCAGCGGATGTCGATGTCGGGGTGGTGGTCGAGCGCCTCGGCCTGCTCGGCGACGGCGTCGACGACCTTGATCGCGGTGGGGAAGCTCGCGGTCTCGGCGGTGCGGGTGAGGGCCTCGCCGGTGCGGGTCCAGTGCGGAAGGTCGGCGAGGGCGGCGGTGATCTGGTCCTCGCTGAGGCGGGTGCGGCTCATGTGCGGTCTCCGTCCGAGTGGTTGTCGGGGCAAGCCTAGGGAGCTGTCAGAAGAACAGCAGCTTGGTGACGGCGGCGAGTCCGACCAGGACGATCAGGGTGCGCAGCGCGACCGGCGGGAGGCGGCGGCCGACCTTGGCGCCGAGCATGCCGCCGAGGGTGGAGCCGACGGCGATCAGGCCGGCGGCGGTCCAGTCGACGGTGGAGGTGAGGACGAAGAAGATCGCGGCGACGCCGTTGACGATCAGCGCGAGGACGTTCTTGATGCCGTTGACGGTCTGCAGGGTGTCGGGGAGCAGCATGCCCATCAGGGCGAGCAGCAGGACGCCCTGGGCGGCGCCGAAGTAGCCGCCGTAGACGCCGGTGAGGGCGATCAGCAGGAGCAGCAGTGGTCCGCCGTCGGTGGCGGGCGGCAGGGTGCCGGCGGCGCGGCGGGCGGCCATCGCGCGGGCGACCCGGGGTTGCAGGACGACCAGGACGAGGGCGGTGAGGATGAGCACCGGGACGACGGCGTCGAAGGCGCCGGGGGCCACGATCAGCAGCGCTGCGCCGATGAGTCCGCCGGTCAGCGAGGCGGCGCCGTAGCGGATCAGGCGGCGGCCCTGGCCGGCGAGTTCGGCGCGGTAGCCGATCGCACCGGCGAGCGAGCCGGGGGCGAGGCCGAGGGTGTTGGAGACGTTGGCGGTGACGGGTGGCAGGCCGATGGCGAGCAGCACGGGGAAGGTGATCAGGGTGCCGGAGCCGACGATGGCGTTGATGGTGCCGGCGGCGGTTCCGGCGAGCAGGACGGCGAGCGCCTCCCACAGTGTCATCCGCTTTCCCCTCGTTGGCTGCTGTCGGGCCGGTTGATCATGCCGGAGCGGTTCGGCGTTCCGCCAGAGGGTGTCCGAATCGCGATCCGGCCCCAACACGCGCGCAGGCCCCGCCCGTTGGATCGGGCGGGGCCTGCGGAGCGCGGCTGACTACTCGTCGAACTTCGGGTACTCGCGGGTGGGCTCGACCCGGGGGCGGAGCGTCTTGTCGGTGTCCACGGGGCGCGGGGCGCTGGCCGGGTCGACGGGGACGCGGGCGGCCGCCGGGGGGACGGCGGTGGCCTCGGGGCCTCCCTTGCCGCCGCCGGTGGCGCCCTGGAACGCGCCGCCGAGGCCCTTGAGCGCGTCGCCGACCTCGCTGGGGATGATCCACAGCTTGTTGGCGTCGCCCTTGGCGAGCTCGGGCAGGGTCTGCAGGTACTGGTAGGCGAGCAGCTTCTGGTCGGCGTCGCCCTCGTGGATGGCCTCGAAGACCGTCCGGATCGCGGCGGCCTCACCGTCGGCCTTCAGCACCGCGGCCTGGGCCTCACCTTCGGCCTGGAGGACGGCGGCCTGCTTCTCACCTTCGGCGCGCAGGATCTGGGCCTGCCGGGCGCCTTCGGCGGTGAGGATGGCGGCGCGCTTGTCACGGTCGGCGCGCATCTGCTTCTCCATCGAGTCCTGGATGGAGGTCGGCGGCTCGATGGCCTTGAGCTCGACCCGGTTGACCCGGATGCCCCAGCGGCCGGTGGCCTCGTCGAGGACGCCGCGCAGACCGGCGTTGATGACCTCGCGGGAGGTCAGGGTGGACTCCAGGTCCATGGAGCCGATGATGTTGCGCAGCGTGGTGACGGTGAGCTGCTCGATGGCCTGGATGTAGCTGGCCACCTCGTAGGTCGCGGCCCGCGGGTCGGTCACCTGGTAGTAGATGACGGTGTCGATGTTGACGACCAGGTTGTCCGAGGTGATGACCGGCTGCGGCGGGAACGGGACGACCTGTTCACGCAGGTCGATCCGGTTGCGGATGGTGTCGATGAACGGCACCACGATGTTCAGGCCGGCGCTGAGGGTGCGGGTGTAACGGCCGAAGCGCTCCACGATCGCGGCGCTGGCCTGCGGAATCACCTGGATCGTCTTGATCAGGGCGATGAAGGCCACCACGACCAGGACGATCAGCACGATGAGGACGGGTTCCAACGCTTCTCCCCTAGACGACCAGGGCGGTCGCGCCCTGGATTTCGACGACGTCGACCTGCTGGCCGGGCTCGAAGACCGAGCCCGGGTGGAGCGCCCGGGCGGACCAGATCTCGCCGTTGAGCTTGATCCGGCCGCCCTCCCCTCCGTCGACTGTTTCCTGTACGACTGCGGTGGCGCCGGTCAGCGCCTCCACGCCCGTGCGGTAGCCCGGGCCCTGCTTCAGCTGGCGGTAGGCGATCGGGCGTACGAACACCAGGAGCGCCGCCGACACTCCGACGAACACCAGGAACTGCGGGACCACACCGCCACCCAGGCCGGCCGTCAGGGCGGCCGCCCCGGCGCCGACCGCGAACATGGCGAATTCGGGCATCGCGGTCACCACCAGCGGAATGCCCAGGCCCACTGCGAGCAGCAGCCACCAGATCCAGCCGTCCACGCGTCCATCCTAGGGAAGTTCGAGCTCTTCAGGCGTAGCTTCCCGCAGCTGGAGGTGCGGAAACCGGCCAGGTGTGCGACCGGTCCCGGCACGTACCGGATCCGGCCGTCAGCCGAGCGGCAGGCCCTGCGCGGTCCAGCGGTCGCCGCGCCGCTCCAGGGTCAGCGGCAGGCCGAAGCAGTGCGAGAGGTTGCGGGCGGTGAGGGTGGTCTCGATCGGGCCGGCCGTCATGATCTTGCCTTGACGGATCATCAGCACGTGGGTCATGCCGGGGACGATCTCCTCCACGTGGTGGGTGACCATCACCATGGACGGCGCGAACTCGTCCTGGGCGAGCGCGGCGAGGCGGCGCACCAGGTCCTCGCGGCCGCCGAGGTCGAGGCCGGCGGCGGGCTCGTCCAGCAGCAGCAGTTCGGGGTCGGTCATCAGGGCGCGGGCGATCAGGGTGCGCTTGCGCTCGCCCTCGGAGAGGGTGCCGAACTTGCGGTCGGTGAAGCCGGCCATGCCGAGCCGGTCCAGCAGCACCAGGGCGCGGGCCTCGTCGGGCTTCTCGTAGGTCTCCTTGCCGTGCACGGTCAGACCCCAGGCGGCGGTCAGCACCGACTCCAGCACGGTCTGGTTGCCCGGCAGCTTGTCGAACATGGCGGCGCTCGCCAGACCGATCCGGGCGCGCTGCTCGAACACGTCGATCTGGTCGAGCTTCTCGCCGAGCACGACGGCCTGGCCCGAGCTCGGGAACAGGTAAGCGCCGGCGATCTGGAGCAGCGTCGTCTTGCCCGCGCCGTTGGGGCCGAGCACCACCCAGCGCTCGCCCTCCTTGACCGTCCAGGACACGTGATCGACGAGTGCGCGCCCCTCCCGGACCACGGAAACGTCCACCAGCTCCAGCACGTCGCTCATGCCTACGCCTTCCCCAAATGCAAGAATCCGGCCGTCCGTGGAACCTGCGCGAAGGTCCTCGGGGTGCGGTCCAACCTGTGTCAGGCCAAACCTACGCCACCCGCCCCGCCCGGTTGTCCGTAGGCTGGTCCGATGCTCGCGACTCCTGCCGACAATCCGTACCAAGAGCCTCGTTCGGGACGACTCACCGCCTGGGGCAACGCGCTGCTGGCCGGTGCCTGCTCCCCCGACGACGCCGCCACCGCCGTCCAGGGCGACGACGACGCCCACCGGGTGACCGGCCTTCCCGGCGAACCGCCGGACTCGCTGCACGGACTCACCTGGGCGCTGGGGAAGCTCCGCGTGCTGGGCGCGAAGGGCCTGCGGCTGGCGCTGCCGGTGGCCGGGCACCCGCTCGGGCTGACCGGGCCGCCGGCCTTCAACGCGCTGGCGATGGGCGCCCAGGAGGCCGTCCTCGCGGTGGGCGTCCCGTACGGGCTGGTGCCGGAGGTCGAGGTGTACGGCCCGGAGGGCGACCAGGGCGTGCGGGTGCTGTGGCAGTGCCTGCCGGTCAACGACGCGCTGCCCGCCGACGTGCCCTCGCTGGACGAGGCGGAGCGCGAACTCGCGGACGGCCTGCGGCAGGCCACCGTCATGCTGACCCGGCTGGACGTGGCGGGGGCCGGGCCGCAGACGCTGCGCGCCCTGGAGGGGTTCCGCCGCCGCGGCCACCAGAAGCTGCTCGCGCCGGGCTACCCACAGCGCGCGGTGCGGGTGCTGGAGTCGGCCCGGCAGGTGTCGGCGCTGCTGGGGATCGCCGCGGGCGGCCACGGCGCGGCCGTCTCCGCCTCCGAGATGACGGCCCGCCGGGAGATCCTCGCCCCGCTGGACCGCACCGCCAGGCGGGCCCAGGTCGCGGCGTACAACTCGATCGTGGACGAACGGGGCTGAGCGGGTCCTCAGCCCTGGTTGCGCACCGCCCAGAGCGCGGCCTGGGTGCGGTCGGCGACGTCCAGCTTCATCAGGATGTTGCTGACGTGGGTCTTCACGGTCTTCTCGGACAGGTGGAGCGCGCGGGCGATCTCCCGGTTGGAGCGGCCGTCGGCGAGGTGCGAGAGCACCTCGCGCTCGCGGTCGGTGAGGCTGCCGCCGCGGCCCTGCGCGGGCGCGGGGACGTCCTCGACGAGCAGCGCGGCGGCGAGTTCGGGCTGGAGCAGGACGTGGCCGGCGTGCACCGAACGGATCGCCCCGGCCAGCGCCTCCGGGTCGACGTCCTTGTACACGTAGCCGGCCGCGCCGGCCCGCAGGGCGGGGACCATGGTGCGGTGCTCGGTGAAGCTGGTGACGATCAGCACCTTGGCGGGGTTGTCCTGTTCGCGCAGCAGCCGCAGTGCCTCGATGCCGTCCACCCGGGGCATCTTGACGTCCATCAGCACCACGTCGGGGGCGAGCTCGCCGGCCCGTTCGACGGCTTCCGCACCGTCGGCGGCCTCGCCGACCACCTCGATGTCGTCCTGCACCTCCAGGAAGGTGCGCAGACCGCGCCGGACCACCTGGTGGTCGTCCACCAGCAGGACGCGGATCGGTGACGTGGTGTCAGGCACCGGGGACCTCCAGTTCGACCAGGGTGCCCCGGCCAGGGGCGGACTCCAAGGACAGTCGGCCGCCGACCGCGGCGGCCCGGTCACGCATCGACACCAGGCCCAGGTGGCGGCCGGCCCGGCGAACGGATTCGGGATCGAAGCCGCGGCCGTCGTCGGCGACCGTCAGCCGGACGCCGCGACCGGGGGTGCCGGTCAGGGTCACGGTGACGGCCTTCGCCTGGGCGTGCCGCAGCGCGTTGTGCAGCGCCTCCTGGGCGACCCGCAGCACCGCCGACTCCTGACCGGCCGGCAGCGCGCGCACGCCGGTGGCGGTGAAGTTCACGGTGGCGCTGTGCGCCCGGTCGAGCACCTGGATCTGCGAGGCGAGGGTGGCGACCAGGCCGTCCTCCTCCAGCGCGGCGGGGCGCAACTCGATCACCACGGCGCGCAGTTCGTCGGCGGCCTCGGCGGCCAGCCGGGCGACCTCGGCGAGGTTGTCGCGGGCCCGGGCCGGGGCGCGGTCGACGAGTTTGGCAGCGGCACGGGCGGTGAGGCGCAGCGAGAAGAGCTTCTGCGAGACGGCGTCGTGCAGGTCGTGGGCGATCCTGGCGCGCTCGCCGGACAGCGTGAGTTCGCGGCTGCGTTCGTACAGCCGGGCGTTGCCGAGGGCGAGCGCGGCGTGGGCGACCAGGATCCGCAGCAGCGCCTCGTCGTGCTCGGTGAAGCCGCCGGGCTTGTTGGCCAGGAACAGGGCGCCGGCCACCTCGTCCCCGTCCATGATCGGCATGCCGAGGAAGTCCGTCATGGCCGGGTGGGCCTCCGGCCAGCCGCCGAACGCGGGCGCGGTGCGGACGTCCTTCAGCCGGGTGGGTTCGCGGTCGTGCAGCATCGAGGCGAGCACGCCGTGCTGACGCGGCAGCGGGCCGATCGCCCGCCACGTCTCGTCGCTGACGCCGTCGACCACGAACTGCGCGAACCCGCCGTGGTCGTCCGGCACGCCGAGCGCGGCGTACTCGGCGCCCAGCAGGGTGCGCGCCGAGGCGGTGATCCGGCGCAGCACCTCGCGCACCTCGAGCGGTCGGCTCATCGCCAGCACGGCCGCACTGACCGCCTCGATCCCCTCCAGCGAGGGATCGCACCCGGGACTCTCCATGCCGCCACGCTACCGCCGCGCTCACGGCCTACGCCTCGGGCGGGGGACCTACGTCGAAGGGCCGGGGAAACGTGCTTCCCCAGCCCTTGTGCGCGACGTGCGAGTGGTCAGCCCTTCTGCATGACCTCGGGCTCGTGGCGCTTCTGGAAGCGCTGGATGGCGAAGGCCAGGCCGACCGAGATGAGGATCATGACGGTCCAGTTGAGGAACATGATGCCGGCGGAGTGGTCCCAGAGCTTGTCGAGCGGGGCGGTCTCCGGGGGCTTGGCCACGACCACGGGTGAGATGTGGGCGAGGTCGAGCGTGTTGCCGCTGGCGGCGACGCCCCAGCGGGCGGGCATCAGCCAGCCGAGCTGCTCCAGGCCGGGCTTGTCGAACAGCTGGAAGATCGCGCCGGTGAAGACCATCTGGACGATGGCGAACATGACCAGCAGCGGCATGGTCTTCTCGGAGGTCTTGACCAGGGAGGAGATCGCCAGACCGACCATCATCGAGGTGAAGCTGAGCAGGATCACGCCGATGGACATCTCGACCGCGGGCAGGTGCTTGAAGATCAGGCCCTCGGCGGGGAGCTTGCGGACCTTGAACGCGATCGCGGAGATGATGCCGCCCTGCAGGAAGCTGATCGCGCCGAGCACGATGAACTTCGAGGCCAGGTACGCGGACCGGGACAGGCCGGTGGCGCGTTCCCGTTCGTAGATCGCGCGTTCCTTGATGAGTTCGCGGACCGAGTTCGCCGAGCCGGACAGGCAGGCGGAGAACGCGACGACCATCAGGATCAGGCGGGCGACGTCGTTGCGGCCGGCCGCGTTGTTGCAGGGCGCCAGGCCGCACTTGTCGGGGATCACCGCGGAGACCGCGCCGAGTACCAGTGGCAGGATCAGTGACAGCGCGATGAAGCCCTTGTCGGAGGCGATCACCGCCAGATAGCGGCGGATCAGCGTCCACAGCTGCGAGCCCCAGCTCTGCGCCTTGGGCGGGCGCAGCTGGGTGAGCGCGTTGGGCTGGGCCTGGGTGACGGCGGCGTCCACGTTGGCCGAGTACTTCTGGTGGTGCACCGAGTTGCGGTAGCGGCCGGCCCAGTCGTGGTCGGGGAAGTTCTCGAACGCCTGGAAGACGTCGGCCCAGGTCTCGTAGCCGAAGAAGTGCAGGGCCTCCGCGGGCGGGCCGAAGTAGGCCACCGAGCCGCCGGGGGCCATCACCAACAGGCGGTCGCAGAGCGCGAGTTCGGCCACCGAGTGGGTGACGACCAGGACGGTGCGGCCGTCGTCGGCGAGGCCGCGCAGGGTCTGCATGACCTCGCGGTCCATGCCCGGGTCGAGGCCGGAGGTCGGCTCGTCCAGGAAGATCAGCGAGGGCTTGGTGAGCAGTTCCAGCGCCACCGAGACGCGCTTCTGCTGGCCGCCGGAGAGAGCGGTGATCCGGTTGTCGGCGCGCTTGTCCAGGCGCAGTTCGAACAGCACCTCGTCGATCCGGCGGTCGCGCTCGGCGGCCTCGGTGTCGCCGGGGAAGCGCAGCCGGGCCGCGTACTTGAGGGCGGTGCGGACGGTGAGTTCCTTGTGCAGGATCTCGGACTGCGGCACCAGGCCGATCCGGGAGCGCAGTTCGGCGAACTGCCGGTACAGGTTGCGGCCGTCGTACAGCACGTCGCCGCGGTCGGCGGGACGGTAGCCAGTGAGGGCGCGCAGCAGGGTGGACTTGCCGGAGCCGGACGGGCCGATCACCGCGACCAGGGACTTCTCCGGGACGGAGAACGAGACGTCGCCGAGCAGGGTCTTCTTGCCGCCCTTGAAGTCGACCTCGACGGTCAGGTGGTGGGCGGAGAAGGTGACGGCGCCGTTGTCGACGAACTCCTGCAGCTGGTCGCCGACCAGCACGAAGGAGGAGTGGCCGACGGTCAGCCGGTCCTGCGGGCCCATCAGCTGGCGACGGGTCGGCTGGCCGTTCAGGAAGATCCCGTTGTGGCTGCCGAGGTCGACGATCTCCCAGCGGCTGTCCGGCAGTTGGCGCAGCTCGGCGTGGTGCCGGGAGACCTGGAGGTCGGAGACCACGATGTCGTTGTCGAGGGCGCGGCCGATCCGGATGGTCCGCCCGCCGCTCAGGCTGCGGACCATGGTCGGGTTGCCGAGCCCGCCGGCCGGCCCGGCCTGCTGCGGGGCCGCCGGGTGCTGCTGCACGGGCGGCTGCGGCTGCTGGAACTGCTGCGGCGGCGGGAACTGCTGCTGCGCGGCCTGCTGCTGGTGCGGGAACGGCGGCTGCGGGACGGGCTGCTGCTGCTGCGGGAAACCCTGTTGCTGCGGGAAGGCCTGCTGCGGCGGGAAACCCTGTTGCTGCTGCGGGAAGCCCTGCTGCTGGTGAGGGGCCTGCTGCTGCGGCGGCGGGAAGCTCTGCTGCTGCGGGAAGCCGGGCCGCGGGGTGGGTGCGTCCCAGCCCTGCGGGATCGGCTGCTCGGCCGGCTGCTGCCACTGGCCGGGCCGGGCGGCCGGGCCGGGTCCGACCGGCGGCTGGCCGACGGGCGGCTGCTGGTACGGCGGCTGCGCCTGCGGCCCGGGGGCCCGGCTGGTGACGGCCTCGTGCAGCGGTCCGGGCTGCGCGGGCGCGGCGGCGGGAGCGGTGAAGGCCAGCCGGGGGCCGTTCTGCCCGTTGCCGAGGTGCACCACGGTGCCGGGGTGCAGGGCGCTCTGCTCGACCCGGGCGCCGGCCACGAAGGTGCCGTTGGTCGAGCCGTGGTCGGTGAACTGCCAGCTCGCGCCGTCGAAGCTGATGGTGGCGTGCCGCCAGGAGACCCTGGCGTCGTCGAACAGGAAGTCCGACGCCGGGTCACGCCCGATGGTGTAGGCACGGCCGGGTTCGAGTACCCGCTGCCGGCCGTCGATTTCAAGTACGAGTTGCGGCAACTCTCCGCCCGCCCCGCTCTCCGGTCCCCCAGGATGTTGCATCTGACGGGGGGAATCATTCCAGCCGGGTCGGTCTGTCCGAAACCCGGTACACGGTTCTGTGACCGCCCGGCTACCGCTCGCGGACCTGCTGGGGTGTCCGCCGGGTGTCCCACGACCCGGACGCGGGCGGCTCGCGCGGGGACGCTCCGGGTAGCGTGGGGGGCACCATGAACGCAACAGATCCGGCCGCTCAGGCCCCTTCCGCCGCGCCGCCCGTGAGCACCGACACCGAGCGAACGCTGCTGGTCAAGGTGTTCGGCAAGGACCGCCCCGGCATCACCGCGGGCCTGTTCACCCAGCTCGCCGGTTTCGGGGTCGAGGTGATCGACATCGAGCAGGTGGTCACGCGTGGCCGGATAACGCTGTGCGCGCTGGTCACTCCCCCGCCCGCGGCGGGTGCCGAGGGCGACCTGCGGGTGACGGTGCACCGCTGGGCGGAGGAGCACCGGCTTCAGGCCGAGATCATTTCCGGCACCGGCGACAACCGTCCGCGCCGCGAGGGCCGTTCGCACGTCACGGTGCTCGGCCACCCGCTGACCGCGGCCGCGGTGGCGGCGCTGTCGGCCCGGGTCTCGGAGGCCGGCGGCAACATTGACCGGGTGTTCCGCCTGGCCAAGTACCCGGTGACGGCGGTGGAGCTGACCATCTCCGGCGTGCCCACCGAGGAGCTGCGCGCGGTGCTGGCGGCGGAGGCCGCCGTGCAGCGGGTGGACATCGCGGTGGTCCGCTCGGGGCTGCACCGGCGGGCCAAGCGCCTGGTGGTGATGGACGTCGACTCCACGCTGATCCAGGACGAGGTGATCGAGCTGTTCGCCGCCCACGCGGGCTGCGAGGCGCAGGTCGCCGAGGTGACGGCGCAGGCGATGCGCGGCGAGCTGGACTTCGCCGAGTCGCTGCGGGCCCGGGTGGCGCTGCTGGCGGGCCTGGACGCGGCCGTCACCGAGAAGGTCCGCTCGGAGGTCCGGCTCACCCCGGGTGCCCGGACCCTGATCCGCACCCTGAAGCGGCTCGGCTACCAGGTGGCGATCGTCTCCGGCGGCTTCACCCAGGTCACCGAGCACCTGGTGGACCGCCTGGGCCTGGACTTCGCGGCCGCCAACACCCTGGAGGTGGTGGACGGCAAGTTCACCGGCCGGGTCACCGGCGAGATCGTCGACCGGGCCGGCAAGGCCCGCTGGCTGGCCCGGTTCGCCGAGCAGGCCGGGGTGCCGCTGGAGCAGACGGTGGCGATCGGCGACGGCGCCAACGACCTGGACATGCTGAACGCGGCGGGCCTGGGCGTGGCGTTCAACGCCAAGCCGGTGGTCCGCGAGCAGGCCGACACCGCCGTGAACGTGCCGTTCCTGGACACCGTGCTGTACCTGCTGGGCGTCACCCGCGAGGAGGTCGAGGCGGCCGACGAGCTGGACGGCGCGCCCACCGGGGACTGATCGACCAATACCGAAGGGGCGGGGTCCGCGGACCCCGCCCCTTCGGTCTGCCTTCAGTCCTGTGGCATGAAGTACGACTCGAGCCGGGCCACGCCGGGCTCGACCAGCTTCCACGGGCCGTCGAAGCTGAGCACCGCCACCGCGGCGGGCGGGAAGCCGTTCAACCGCATCCGGTTGAGTTCCTCGGCGTCGCCCTCGTCGCCTGCCAGCACCTGGGTCAGGCCCAGCACGCCGGGGTTGTGGCCGACCAGCAGCAGGTCGCTGTGCTCCTCCGGGGTCTCCTGGATCACCTCGATCAGCTTTCCGGGCTGGGCCTCGTACACGCGGTCCTCGTAGACCGTCTTCCGGGGCCGCTTGGGCAGCTCGTGGGCGACCAGCTTCCAGGTCTCCCGGGTGCGCAGCGCGGTGGAGCACAGGACGTGGTCGGGATTGACGCCGGAGTCGGCGAGCCAGCGGCCGGCCTCGGAGGCCTGGCCGCGCCCGCGGTCGGCCAGCGGGCGGTCGTGGTCGTCGACCTGGTTGGGCCAGTCGGCCCGGGCATGACGAAGAACGATGATCCTACGAGGAGTGTCGGCGCTCATACCCCTAGAGCTTCGCAGAAAACCGCCGCCCGGGCGCGGGGTCGGGAAAGCTGCCACCCCTGCGGGTGGCAGCTCCACCGGTCCGGCACGGACGGCGGGCACCTGTCGGATCAGCCCATGTTCGAGGCGATCGACGCGACGATCGAGATCACCACCACGATGGCGGCGATCAGGCCGAGCATCTGCAGCAGCTTCTTCTGGCCGCCCTGGGGATTCGGTTCGAGAACTGGCATGTCGCCGAGCCTAACCGACCACCTCGTCCTCGATGTGCCGGGCCCGGGCGGCGCGCACGCCGACCAGGATCTGCGGCACCAGCAGCAGCGCCAGCAGGCCCAGCGGCAGGTACCACTCGCCGGTGTTCTCGTACAGGGCGCCCATCAGGATCGGGCCCGGGATGCAGATCAGGTAGCCCAGGCTCTGCGCGAACGCCGACAGCTGCGCCACCCCGCCCGGGGTGCGGGCGCGCAGGCCGAGCATGGTCAGCGCCAGCGGGAACGCGCACATCGACAGGCCGACCAGGATCGCCCACAGCCACGGCACCGTCCCGGCGGCCAGCATCAGGCCCAGGTAGCCCGCGATGCCGCACAGGCCGAGCACCACCACGTACATCCGCTGGTCGCCGCCCCGGGCGGCCAGGTTGGGCAGCACGAACGAGACCGGCACGCTGATCGCCATCACCACCGCCAGCAGCACACCGGCCGCGGACTCCGAGACGCCGGCGTCGTGGTAGATCTTCGGCAGGAAGCCCATCGTGCTGTACGCGCTGGTGGACTGGAGGCCGAAGAACGCGCCCAGCGCCCAGGCGGTGCCGCTGCGCAGGATCGGCAGCCGGGTGTGGGCCTGCGCGGCGGGGGCCACCGCAGTGCCCTTGTCCCGGCGCACGAACAGCACGACCAGCCACAGCGCCAGGGCCAGCACGGCGGGCAGCGCCCAGACGCCGAGGCCGAGCCGCCAGGAGCCGCCGAGCGCGTGGGCCAGCGGGACGGTGGTCGCGGCGGCCAGCGAGGTGCCGACCGACAGCGCCATCGAGTACAGGCCGATCATCGGACCGACCCGGTCCGGGAAGTACCGCTTGATCACCACCGGCAGCAGCACGTTGGCCAGCGCCACTCCGGCCAGCGCCAGCGCGGTGAGCAGCAGGAACACCGCGGTGGAACCGGTGAACGAACGGGCCAGCACACCGGCCGCGATGGCGCCCATCGCGGCCGTCACCACGGTGATCGGGCCCAGTCGGCGGGCCAGACCCGGAGCGGCGAAGCCCAGCAGCGCGAAACACAGCGGCGGCACCGCGGCGAGCAGGCCGGCCACCGTGGCGCTCATCCCGAGGCCCTCGCGGACCGGGTCGAGCAGCGCGCCGAGGCTGGTCACCACGGGACGCAGGTTGACGGCGGCGGCGGCCACACCGACGGCGAGCAGGACGGCTCCGCCGTTGCGAACCACCGACGGGGGGCCGGCGGCGGTGACGGTGGCGCTGGACGTTGGGGCTGGTCGAGGGTTCTCGGTCCCGGTCGCTGAGGGGTCTGCTGCGGTAGACATGGCGTAATCATAGAATCATGGGATGACTTAAGTCGCCCCGGTATCCTGATGACGTAAACCACAGAAGGAGCCCGACCTTGGCGCTGTCGACCACTCGCCGCACCCCGCTCTCCGACCAGGTGATCGCCCAACTCCGGGCCCAGATCACCTCCGGCGAATGGCCGGTGGGATCACGCATCCCCACCGAGGCGGAACTCGTCGACCAGCTCGGCGTCGCCCGCAACACCATCCGCGAAGCCGTCCGCGCCCTCGCCCACAACGGGCTGGTCGACATCCGCCAGGGCTCCGGCACCTACGTCCTCGCCACCAGCGAACTCGCCGGCGTGATGCACCGCCGGTTCGCCGACGCCGACCAGAGCCAGGTCGCCGAACTCCGCGCCACCCTGGAAACCTCCGCCGCCGGCTTCGCCGCGACCCGCCGCACCGCCCGCGACCTCGAACTCCTCGACGCCGCCCTGGCCCGCCGCGACGCCGCCTGGCACGCCGGCATCCCCGAGGACTTCATCCAGGCCGACGCCGCCTTCCACCACGCGGTGGTGGCCGCCGCCCACAACGACGTCCTCGCCGCGATCTACGCCGACCTCGGCGAGGTCCTGCTCGCCCACCTCCGCCACGACGTCGGCCCCGACCTGCTCCCCCACCGCTGGGTCTCGCACTCGGACATCCTGGACGCGATCAGGTCCGGCGACGCGGAGAAGGCCGCCGAGGCGGCGGGCCGGGCGATTGGCAGATGCAAGAGCTGAGCCCTGGAAACGGCGGGAGCCACAACAGCTGCGCGGGGAACGGCGGGAGCCACAACAGGGGCCCGGGGAACGGCGGGGCCGAGACTGCTGGTGATCAACAGGGCGCGGATTGGTCCCGTCGTTTCGGGTCCCGTCTTTTACCGGTAGCAGTCACGACCTACCGATATCCCTGACCACCAGCAGCTCGGCGTCGCAGTTCCCCGAGCCCCTGTTGTGCATGCTCGTCTGCCAAGCAGTTCCCGAGCCCCAGGTTGTGCATGCTCGGCTGCCTAACAGTTCCCGAGCCCCTGGTCGTGCTACTCGTCTGCCTCAGGCACCGATGGCGTGCAGCCCGCCGTCCACGTGGACGATCTCGCCGGTGGTCTTCGGGAACCAGTCGCTGAGCAGCGCGACGACGCCGCGGCCGGCCGGCTCCGGGTCGGTGAGGTCCCACTTGAGCGGGGAGCGGGAGTCCCAGGTGGCGGCGAGGTCCGGGAAGCCGGGGATCGACTTCGCGGCCATCGAGCCGATCGGGCCCGCCGAGACCAGGTTGCAGCGGATGTTGCGCTCGCCGAGGTAGCGGGCGAGGTAGCGGTTGGTGGACTCGAGGGCGGCCTTGGCCGGGCCCATCCAGTCGTACTGCGGCCAGGCGAACTGCGCGTCGAAGGTCAGGCCGACCACGGCGCCGCCGTCCTGCATGAGCGGGAGCAGCGCGGTGGTGAGGGACTTCAGCGAGTACGCGGAGACCTGCATGGCGGTGGCGACGGACTCCCAGGGGGTGTCCAGGAAGTTGCCGCCGAGCGCGTCCTGCGGGGCGAAGCCGATGGAGTGGACGATGCCGTCCAGGGTCGGCAGGTGCTCGCGGACCTGGTCGGCGATGCCGGCCAGCTGCTCGGGGTTGGAGACGTCGAGCTCCAGGACCTTGACCGGCTTGGGCAGCTTCTTGGCGATGCGCTCGGTGAGGCTGGGCCGGGGGAAGGCGGTGAGGATGATCTCGGCGCCCTGTTCCTGGGCGAGCTTCGCGGTGTGGAAGGCGATGGAGGACTCCATCAGCACACCGGTGATCAGGATCCGCTTGCCTTCGAGAATTCCAGTCATGGTCAGTTACCCATGCCCAATCCGCCGTCCACGGGAATGACGGCTCCGGTGATGTACGCGGCCTCGTCGGAGGCCAGGAACCGCGCGGCCGAGGCGATCTCGGCGGGGGCGGCGTAGCGGCCCAGGGGGACGCCGGAGACGATCTCCTTGCGGCGCTCCTCGCTGAGCACCGCGGTCATGTCGGTGTCGACGAAGCCGGGCGCGATCACGTTGACGGTGATGTTGCGGGAGCCGAGTTCGCGGGCCAGCGAGCGGGCGAAGCCGACCAGGCCGGCCTTGGAGGCGGCGTAGTTGGCCTGGCCGGCGGAGCCGCTGAGGCCCACCACGGAGGAGATCAGCACCACGCGGCCCTTGCGGGCGCGCAGCATCTTGGCGGCGGCGCGCTTCACGACCCGGAAGGTGCCGGTGAGGTTGGTGTCCAGGACGGAGGTGAAGTCGTCCTCGGACATGCGCAGCAGCAGGGTGTCCTTGGTGATGCCGGCGTTGGCGACCAGGACCTCGACCGGGCCGTGGGCGGCCTCGATCTCCGTGAAGGCGGCGTCGACCTGCTCGGTGTCGGTAATGTCGGCGCGCACGGCGAGGACGTCGTACTTGGCGAGCTCCGCCGGGACCTCGCCGTTGCGGCTGGTGATGGCGACCTTGTCGCCCGCCTCGGCGAAGCTCTGGGCGATGGCGAGGCCGATGCCCCGGTTACCTCCGGTGACCAGTACCGAGCGGCTCAACGGTCCACCTCTTCCCTACTCGATGTGCGCGTGCCGATCGCACGCGTAGCCATCTGTGACGCTATCGGTAGGGTGCGAGCTCGGGCGAAGCGGCCTTGGACAGGCATTGCCGGGTGTGTTCTGTCGCATCCCGACAATCCGGGTGCGGGTCGGGCGTGGGGAACGCCCGGCCGGTGATGGCCGTTGCCCCGGGGGTGCTCCGGAGAGTCCGGGCACCGTTTTCGAGCGAGCCGATCGGAGCGGACGCGATGAGTGGTGCACTCCCTGGCCGGGCGGGCCGCCGGGCGCTGGTGGCGGCGGCGGCACTGACGGTGGCGGGTGCTGCGGCGTGGGCGCTGCGGGAGCTGCCGGCCCAGTTCGGGCGCCGGCCGGACCCGTTGGACCCGCGGGTGCGGGTGTCTCCGCAGTACCGGGACGGGGTGTTCCACAACGCGCCCTCGCAGGTGTCGCCGGGCGTTCCGGGCAGCCCGGACGCGGCGACGCTGCGCCGGATGCTGTTCGAGAAGGACGGGCGGGTGCCGGCCGGTCCGGTGCCGCTGGCGGTGCCGGTGCAGCCGGCCGCGGCCTCCCAGGAGGTGGCGGTGACGTGGTACGGCCACGCCTCGGCGCTGCTGGAGCTGGACGGCTGCCGGGTGCTGGTGGACCCGATGTGGTCGGACCGCTGCTCGCCGTCCCACCTGGCGGGCCCGAAGCGGCTGCACCCGGTGCCGGTGGAGCTGGCGTCGCTGCCGCAGGTGGACGCGGTGCTGATCTCGCACGACCACTACGACCATCTGGACATGGCGACGGTGCGCCGCCTGGTGGAGCTCCAGTCGGCGCCGTTCGCGGTGCCGCTGGGCATCGGCGGGCACCTGCGCCGCTGGGGTGTGCCGGAGCACCGGATCATCGAGCTGGACTGGGACGAGACGTGCACGCTCGGCGAGTTGACGCTGACGCTGACCGCCGCGCACCACTTCTCCGGCCGTGGTTTCACCCGCAACACCACGCTGTGGGGTTCGTGGGTGGTGGCGGGGCCGGAGCGGCGGGTGTTCTTCACCGGCGACTCCGGCTACTTCGAGGGTTTCGCCCGGATCGGCGAGCAGCACGGCCCGTTCGACGCCGCGCTGATGGCGATCGGCGCGTACGACGACGCCTGGGCGGACATCCACCTGAGCCCGGAGGACGCGGTCCGGGCGCATCTGGAGCTGCGCGGCGGTCTGCTGCTGCCGGTGCACTGGTGCACGTTCAACCTGGCGCCGCACCGCTGGGCGGAGCCGGTGGAGCGGCTGTTGGCGGAGGCGAAGGCGCAGGGCGTGCCGCTGGCGGTGCCGCGTCCGGGGCAGCGGGTCGAGGTGTCCGATCCGCCGGAGCTGGACGGCTGGTGGGAGGCGCTGTCCTGACCCGGAACTGACTGGGCGTCAGGGCGGTTCGGCGAATATTTGCTGGCAGAACGCCCTGCGGCCGGGGATGATGCGAGCGGGTGTGCCCTCGACCCGGGGGCGGCCCGCCGCACCTGACCCTCGACCCAGGGAGCCCGATGCCCCCCTCCGCGATGGACCCTCAGTTCCTCTCGTACCCGTTGCGCCCGCTGGCGGACGCGGCCCTGTCCCGGGCCCGGCAGTTGGGCGTCTCGCACGCCGATTTCCGGCTGGAGCGGGTCCGTTCGGCGTCCTGGCGGCTGCGTGACGCCCGGCCGTCCGGGTCGTCGGACACCGTGCAGCTGGGCTTCGCCGTCCGCGTCCTGCTGGACGGCGCCTGGGGCTTCGCCGCGGGCGTGGACCTGACGCCCGCCTCGGCGGCGGCGGTTGCCGAGCAGGCGGTGGCGGTGGCCCGGCTGGCGGGCGGGATCAGCCGGGCGGCGGGCTCGGACGAGCGGGTGGAGCTGGCCCCGGAGCCGGTGTACCCCGACGTGGAGTGGGTCTCCGCGTACGAGGTGAACCCGTTCGAGGTGCCGGACGCGGAGAAGACCGGCCTGCTGGCCGAGTGGTCCTCCCGGCTGCTGGCGGCGGACGGCGTCTCGCACGTGTCGGCGACGGTGCTGACGGTGCAGGAGAACAAGTTCTACGCGGACACCGCGGGCACCGTGACGACCCAGCAGCGGGTGCGCCTGCACCCGTGGCTGGAGGCCACCAGCGTGGACGAGCGCACGGGCGCGTTCGACTCGATGCGCACCATCGCGCCACCGGCCGGGCGCGGTTGGGAGTACCTGCGGGGCAGGGGCTGGGACTGGGACGCCGAACTGGCCGAGCTGCCCGAGCTGCTGGCGCAGAAGATGCGCGCGCCGAGCGTCACCGCGGGCCGCTACGACCTGGTGATCGACCCGTCCAACCTGTGGCTGACCATCCACGAGTCGATCGGCCACGCCACCGAGCTGGACCGCGCGCTGGGCTACGAGGCCGCCTATGCGGGCACCTCGTTCGCCACCTTCGACCAGCTCGGCAGCCTGAAGTACGGCTCCGAGCTGATGCACGTCACGGGCGACCGGACGGCCGAGAACGGCCTGGCCACCATCGGGTACGATGACGAGGGCGTGGCCACCCAGTCCTGGGACCTGATCCGCGACGGCGTCCTGGTCGGATACCAACTCGACCGTCCGATGGCCAAGTTGAAGGGTTTCGAGCGCTCCAACGGCTGCGCCTACGCGGACTCCCCGGCGCACGTGCCGGTGCAGCGGATGGCCAACGTCTCGCTCCAGCCCGCCGCCGACGGCCCCGACACCGCCGGCCTGATCTCCCAGGTGGAGAACGGCCTGTTCATCGTCGGCGACCGCTCCTGGTCGATCGACATGCAGCGCTACAACTTCCAGTTCACCGGGCAGCGCGCCTACGCCATCCGGGGCGGCGAACTCGCCGGGCAGGTCAAGGACTTCGCCTACCAGGCCACCACCACCGACTTCTGGGGCTCGATGAGCGCCGTCGGCGGCCCGCAGACGTACGTGCTCGGCGGGGCCTTCAACTGCGGCAAGGCCCAGCCGGGCCAGGTCGCCGCGGTCAGCCACGGCTGCCCGTCCGCGCTGTTCCGTCAGGTCAACGTGCTCAACACCCAGCAGGAGGCGGGTCACTGATGTCCCTCACGCACCCCCACGAGCTGGTGGAACGCGCCCTCGAACTGTCCCGCGCCGACGGCTGCGTGGTGATCGCCGACGAGGAGTCCACCGCCAACCTGCGCTGGGCCGGCAACGCGCTCACCACCAACGGCGTCACCCGCGGCCGGCGGCTCACCGTGATCTCCACCGTGAACGGCGCGCAGGGCACCGCCGCCGGCGTGGTCGCCCAGGAGGCCGTCACGCTCGACGAGGTCGAGCAGCTGGTGCGCGCCTCCGAGGCCGCCGCCCGGGCCGCCGAACCCGCCGAGGACGCCCAACCGCTGATCACCGCCCGACCGGCCGACCCGCGCTTCACCGAGGCCCCGCAGGTCACCGACATCGGCGTGTTCGACGCGTTCGCGCCCGCCCTCGGCGAGGCCTTCGGCCGCGCCCGCGCCAATGGCGAGCTGCTGTACGGCTTCGCCCGGCACGAGATGGTCTCCTCCTACCTGGGCAGCTCCACCGGCCTGCGGCTGCGCCACGACCAGCCCACCGGCACCGTCGAGCTGAACGCCAAGACCGCCGACCTGACCGGCTCCGCCTGGGCCGGCGCCGCCACCCAGGACTTCACGGACGTCGACGTCACCGCCCTGCACACCGACCTGACCCGCCGCCTCGGCTGGGGCCGCAAGAAGATCGACCTGCCGGCCGGCCGCTACGAGACGCTGCTGTCGCCGTCCGCCGTCGCCGACCTGCTGGTCTACATGTCCTGGTCGTCCGGCGCGCGGGACGCCGTCGAGGGCCGCTCGGTGTTCTCCAAGCCCGGCGGAGGCACCCGGATCGGCGAGCAGCTCAGCCCGCTGCCGCTCACCCTGCGCTCCGACCCGGCCGAACCCGGTATCCAGGCCGCCCCGTTCGTGCTCACCCACTCCTCCGGCGAGAACGACTCGGTGTTCGACAACGGCGCGCCGCTGACCGGCACCGACTGGCTGCGCGACGGCAAGCTCACCCACCTGCTGACCACCCGCCACTCCGCGGGCCTGGCCGGCCTCCCGCTCACCCCGCCGATCGACAACCTGGTGCTGGAGACCTCCGCGCCCGACGCGCCGACGCTGGAGGAGATGGTCGCCAGCACCGAGCGCGGCCTGCTGCTCACCTGCCTCTGGTACATCCGCGAGGTCGACCCGGCCACCCTGCTGCTCACCGGCCTCACCCGGGACGGCGTCTACCTGGTCGAGAACGGCGAAGTGGTCGGCGCGGTCAACAACTTCCGCTTCAACGAGTCCCCGGTCGACCTGCTCGGCCGGATCACCGAGGCCGGCCGCACCGAACGCTGCCTGCCCCGCGAGTGGGGCGACTGGTTCACCCGGGCCGCGATGCCGCCGGTGCGCGTGCCCGACTTCAACATGAGCTCGGTCAGTCAGGCCTCCTGACCGGCCGGCCGAACCCCTGGGGGGATCCCGATGGACGAAAAGCACACCGTCAAGACGTCGAAGATGCTCAGCCGCATCCTGCGACACGACCCGGGCGCCATCGGGGTCACCCTGGACGCGGCGGGCTGGGTGGAGATCGACACCCTGCTCGCCGCGCTCGGCCGGCACGGCCGGCGGCTCAGCCGCGCCCAGCTCGACCACGTGGTCGCCACCAACAACAAGCGCCGCTTCGCCTACTCCGAGGACGGCCGCTCCATCCGGGCCAGCCAGGGCCACACCGTCGACGTCGACCTCGGCCTGCCCGCCACCACCCCGCCCGACGTGCTGTTCCACGGCACCGCCGAGCGCAACCTCCCGTACATCCTGGCCGAGGGCCTGCGCCCGATGGCCCGGCAGGACGTCCACCTCTCCGCCGACACCGGGACGGCCGTCAAGGTCGGCTCCCGGCACGGCCGCCCCGTGGTGCTGGAGGTCGATGCGGCGGCGATGGCCGCCGCCGGCCACGAATTCCGGGTGTCTGCGAACGGTGTCTGGCTCACCGACGCCGTACCCGTCCAGTACCTGCGCCGCACCGCCTGACCACCGGACGGACCCCACGTGGGTCCGTCCGGCATCAGCGGGGTTACCGTGGACGACCGTAGGGAGCCCGGAACCGATGGATGGATGGACCCATGCGCAAGAGCGCGGACGACGACCAGGTCTTCCGGATCACCGGTGCCCGCAGCAGCCTCAGCGAGGACGTCCGGGGCCGGCAGCGCCGCTACGTGATCTCCATGCTGATCCGCACCGTGTGCGTCCTGCTCGCCGTCATCCTCTGGGACGTCCAGCGCTGGCTCGCCTTCGCCGCGCTGGCCGGCGGCGTGCTGCTCCCGTACTTCGCGGTCCTGATCGCCAACGCGGGCCGCGAGCGCGCCCCCGGCCTGCCCTCGACGTTCGACTTCGCCCCCGACACCCAGCTGATGCTCGGCCCCGGCGGGACGGGCGGCGGCGGGGCGGCGGCCGCCGCCACCGAGAACCGGCCACAGGATTGAGAATCCCTCAATTCCGCTGTCCGATATGACCGTTCATGCGACGGTCTGACCGTCTGAAAGCTCAGACGATCCTCAAATTAATCACTGGACGGACGAGCTTCCGAGCCCGTTGCCGTGCCATACTTCCAGAGCGCTCCGCATCCCCCGTCGGAGCGACGGACCGACGCCGGGCAGCTCCCCCCGTGGCTGCCCGGCGTCGTCATGCCCGGGCATAGGATCGGACCCATGGACACCGCGCACCCCCTCTTCGGCACCCCCACCGGCCCCGAAAGCCCGGCCGGCCCCCCGAAGTGCTCCGCCAAGGGCTGCCGCGCACTCGCCACCTGGACCCTGCTGTGGAACAACCCCAAGCTCCACACCCCCGACCGCCGCAAAACCTGGCTGGCCTGCGACGAACACCGCGACTCCCTCAGCCAGTTCCTCGCCGTCCGGGGCTTCCTGAAGGACACCGAGCCCTTCTCCGCGTAACGCGCCGCCCGCTCCCCCGCACCCAGTAGCGTGGTCTGCGTTTCGGTGCTTGGGGGGATGCGGTGTCTCGTGGTGCAAGGCGAATGTCCCGGGCGGAGGCGCTGCGCCGCCGCGTCGACTCCCAGTTCGTCGGACGCCGGGCCCAACTCGCCCTGTTCGCCGACAACCTGCGCAAGAACCCCGACCCGGAGGCCGGGCCCGACCCCGCCGACTTCCTGTTCCACGTCCGGGGCGTCGGCGGCATCGGCAAGTCCACCCTGATCGCCCAGTGGCGGGAGACGGCCGGCCGGGCGGGCGGGCGCACCGCGCTGATCGACGACACCGACGTGCAGGGCGTCGACACCGCGCTGGCCGCGCTCGCCGCCCAACTCGCCTCGCCGGAGGCCCCGTTCAAGGACTTCGACAAGGCCCTGGAACAGTACCGGCGGGCCCAGGCCACCCCGGCCGACCTGCCTTCGCTGCCCGCCCGGGTGGTCGCCCACGCCGCTCTCGGCGCGGCCAACACCTTCGTTCCCGGCTCCGCCGCCTTCACCACCCCCGAGACCGTCGCCGAGAGCACCGACCGCCTGATCGCCGCCGTCCGCCGCCGCCGACCCACCGGCGACTCCGAACTCGCCACCCTCAGCCGGGCGTTCGTCACCGAACTCGCCCACCTCTGCGACCGCGAACCCGTCCCCTGGGTGGTGCTCTTCCTCGACACCTGGGAGATCACCGGCCGCCACCTGGACGGCTGGCTGCGCGAGTTGATCGACGGTACCTATGGCGATCTCCCGCTCGACGTGATCGTCGTGCTGGCCGGCCGCGACGAACTCGCCGAACGCGACTGGGCCCGCCTGCGCTCCGCCGTGGTGGACGTCGCCCTCGAAGCCTTCACCGAGCAGGAGGCCCGCGACCTGCTGGCGAGCCGCGGCGTGCACTCCCCCGACGCGATCGACGCCATCGTCCGGATGTCCCTCGGCCTGCCGCTGCTGCTGGCCCTGCTCGCGGGCACCGACCCGCACTCCGCCGAGGAGGTCGCCGACGCCGGAACGGACGCCGTCGACAAGGCAGTTCAGCGCTTCCTCCAGTGGATCCCCGAACCCGCCCTGCGCGAGACCGTCCTCGCCGCCGCCCTCCCGCCCCGCCTCGACCGCGACCTCTTCTGCCTCGCCGTGGACGACCCGACCGCCCCCGGCTGGGACTGGCTCCTCGACCAGCCCTTCGTCACCGCCCACGGCGACGCCCACCAGTACCACGCCGTCGTCCGCGCCAGCCTCCTGCGCCACCACCGCATCCGCGCCCCGCACGCCTGGCGAAGCGGGCACACCCGCCTCGCCCGGCACCACGCGGCTGCCTGCGAAGCCCTCCAGGCCGAGCTCCCGCCGTCCCGGCTCCGCAGCAACGCCCGCTGGCTCCGCCACCTCCTCGACGAGACCTACCACCTGCTCTGCGCCGCCCCGACCACCCAGCTGCCGCCGGCGCTCCACCGCCTCGCGGAGGCCGCCGACCACTCCCCCGACTCTCTCACCGCCTGGGCCGAACTCCTCACCCTGGCCGCCCGCGACACCGCCGACGCCGACCTCACCCGCTGGTCCGAGCTGCTGCACACCGCCCTCACCACCCCCGACCCGGCCGAGACCGTTCTCACCGCCCTGGCCGCCCCCGGCCTGCCCGCCCGCCTCCGGGCCCGGGCGCTGACCGGGCAGGGCCACCGGTCGATCCAGCAGAACGAGGACCCCGCGGCGCTCGTCCTGCTGGACCAGGCCCTGCTGCTCGCCCCCGACCTGCTGCCCGCACTGATCCAGCGCGGCCGCGTGCGCTGCTACCTCGGCCACCGCGACCTGGCACTGGCCGACCTGGACGCGGCGCTCGCCCGCACCCCGTTCGCCGCCGAGGTGCTCGCGGCCCGCGAGCACCCGGACCGCCTGGCGGCCGCCGTCTCCGACCGCGCGACGACCGTGGCCACCAGGCAGGAACACTCCGACGCGTTCTACTACCGGGGCTGGGTCCTGCGCCTGGTCGGCCGGCTGGACGAGGCGCTGGCCGACCTCGACGCCGCGGTGGTCCTCGACCCGGAGGACAGTTGGGCACTGTCCGAACGCGGCCAGGTGCACCACACGGCAGGCCGGTTCGACCGCGCGATCGCCGACTTCACCGCCGCCCTCGCCCTCGAACCCGAGCACGGCTCGGCCCTGATCCGCCGAGGCCTGGCCCAAGGCGCGGCGCACCGGATCGACCTCGCCATCGGCGACTTCGACGCCGCCCTCGCCCTCGATCCCTTCAACGCCTGGGCCCTGTGCGAACGCGGCATCGCCCACCGACTCGCCGACCGCCCGGAACAGGCGATCAGCGACTTCACCGCCGCGCTCTCCGTCAACCCCGGCTACGTCTGGGCCCTGGGCGAACGCGGCAAGACGCACTACCAATCAGGCCGGCTCTCCCACGCGGTCGCCGACCTGGACGCCGCCCTCGCGCTCGACCCGGACAACCCCGTCGTTCTGCGCGACCGCGGCGAGGCGCACAGCCGGGCGGGACGGTACGGCCAGGCCGTCGCCGATTTCACCTCCGCCATCGCCCTCAACCCCAACGACTTCATCGCCCTGGTCTGGCGAGGCCGCACCCACTGCCGGGAGGGCCGTCTCGACCTGGCCCTCGCCGACCTCGACGCGGCGCTCGCCATCAACCCCGCCGATCCCTGGGCCCACTTCTACCGCGGCGAGATCCATCAGGACGCGACCCGCCACCCGGAGGCGATCGCCAACTTCAGCGCCGCCGTCGCCATCGACCCGCAGCACATCTGGGCGCTGCTGCACCGCGCGAAGTCGCACCGGCGAACCGGCTGCCCCGACCAGGCGTCCGCCGACCTCGACGCCGCCCTCGCCATCGACCCCGGCTTCCACTGGGCCCTCCTCGAACGCGCCCACCTGCACCAACAGACCGGCCGCCACGACTTGGCCCTCACCGACTTCGACGCCGCCCTCACCATCGAGCCCGACTCCCCCTGGCTGCTGCGCGACCGCGCCGAACTCCACCGGCGTGCGGGCCGCCTCGACGCAGCCGTCACCGATCTCAGGGCGTCCCTCGCACTCTCCCCCTACGAGATCGGCACCCACTGCGCACTCGTCGCGGTGCTCCGCCGGCAGGGCAAGTGGCAACCCGCCCGGGAAGCCCTGGACCAGGCCGCCCGGCTGGAACCGACCGCCCCCGGCGTGCTCCGCGAAGAGGCCGTCACGCAGCTGTACGAGCACGGCCGCGAGGCCTCCACCCCGGCCTGGGACGCGCTGCTGGCCGCAGTCCCCCCCACCCTCGCGGCCTCCCGGGCGGCCCTGGCGGTGCTGCACGCGGTGGCAGTCCAGGACGGCGAGCTCGGCCCCCCGATAGCCGAGTTCCTCGCCGTCCCGAACGCCCCCGACACCCACGACACCCTCCGCGAATACCTCCACGAACTGACCACCTCCCCCGCCGCCGCCCGCGCCGCCACCGCACTCGGCCTGCTCGGTCAGGCACCCTAATTCGCTGGCGGCCGCCACCGGGCGGCAGTCATCCTCACCCCATGGCCGATCGAGCAAACTTCGTCGTGGTCCGCGAGAGCGGCGAGCACGAGCTGTACCTGTCCCGCTTCGGCGCCGTGTGGCTCGACGTCGACCTGCTGGCGGGGCCCGAGGCGACCCTCGCGATGGTCGAGGGGCTGCGGGTGACCGATTGGTGGCTGGACGACGTGATCTGCATGGGCGCGGCGCTGATCGATCTGGGCCGGAAGGTACTGCTGCTGTTCGCCTGGGAGGGCCCGAGCACCGAACTCCGCCACCGTGCCGCCACGTTGGAGCTGCTGCGGGAGGCGTGGGCGGGCTGGGAGGTGCGCTGGCTGTACGACGGGAACGCGGAGGTGCGGGCCTACCTGGGCCTGGACCCGGAGTTCGTCCGGGATCGCGAACGCACCATCTGGCCCGTTGCGTTGCTGGAACCCGACGACGAGGACCTTGCCCACCCGGCGCCGCTGGCCGCGGTGGTGACGGTCGGCTCCGACCAGTGCTTCATGGTGGCGCACGTCGACGACCATCCGATCGGCGAGGGGGCCGCACTGCTCAACTGGCTGGCGGGCGCCCCCGAGCACGGGGTGTGCCGGGTGGCGGCCGATGCGGGGGTGCACATCGATCCGGCGCGGCGCCGGGTGGGCTGGTGGACGCTGGCGGCGACTGCGGAGGCGTACGAGATGCCGAAGCGGTGGCCGGGGTGGACAGTCGAGTTCTGGCAGGACCGCTGGGAGGAGCACGTCCGGTTGGCCGGCCACCGGTTCCAGCCACCCGCCGTCGAACCCGAGTTGGCACGGGAAGAGGTTCGCGAAGCCGTCGGGGAACGGCGCCGAATGACGGCACGTCAGGCGGTGCGCCTACAGTGAGGTCCGTGAATGATCTTCCCGCGCCCGGCGCGGCATCCGGCCGCCACGCGGTCGAGAACCTGATCGCCCGGTACGCCGAGCTGGTGGACGACGGGGACTTCGCCGGCCTCGGCGCCCTCCTCGCGGACGCCGCCTTCACCGGCAGCGGCGACCCGGTGCGCGGGCGGGACGCGATCGAGCGGATGTTCCGGGGCATGCTGATCGTGTACGCCGACGGCACCCCGCGCACCCAGCACGTGACCACCAACCTCGCCGTCGAGGTCGACGAGGAGGCGGGTACGGCGTCGGCCCGCTCCTACGTCACGGTGTTCCAGTCGCTCCCGGAGCTGCCGTTGCAGGCCATCGTCTGCGGCCGGTACCACGACCGCTTCGAGCGCCGCGACGGGCAGTGGCGGTTCGTGGAGCGGCGCTTCCGCGCCACGCTGGTCGGCGACGTGAGCCGCCACCTCCGAAGCTAACCGCCGATCGCCGACATCGGCCGTTCGGGCTGGAGGAACTCCGGAGCGTCGATGCCCGCGCCGGCCTTCTTGCCCCACATCGCCGCCCGCCACAGCTCGGCCAGCTCCGCGTCGCTCGCGCCCGCCCGCAGCGCGCCACGCAGGTCGGTCTCGCCGGTCGCGAAGAGGCAGTTGCGGACCTGGCCGTCGGCGGTGAGCCGGGTGCGGTCGCAGGCGCGGCAGAACGGGCGGGTGACGGAGGCGATGACGCCGACCGTCGCGGGACCGCCGTCGACCAGCCAGCGCTCGGCGGGGGCCGCGCCGCGCACCGAGGACGGTTCGGGAGTCAACGAAAAACGCGTGCGCAGCAGGGCGAGGATCTCCTCGGCGGTGACCATCTGCGAGCGGTCCCAGCCGTGTTGGGCGTCCAGCGGCATCTGTTCGATGAACCGCAGCTGGTAGCGGTGCTCGATCGCCCAGGCGAGCAGGTCGGCGGCCTCGTGGTCGTTGACGCCGCGCATCAGGACGGCGTTGAGCTTGACCGGCCGCAGCCCGGCGGCCTCGGCGGCGAGCAGCCCGTCCAGGACGTCCTGGTGGCGGCGGCGGCGCGTCAGCTTCGCGAAGGTGTCGGGGTTCAGGGTGTCGATCGAGACGTTGACCCGGTCGACTCCGGCGTCCCGCAAGGCGGTTGCCACCCGGGCGAGGCCGATGCCGTTGGTGGTGAGGGAGATCTCGGGGCGGGGCTCCAGCTCGGCACACGCGGCGATGATGGAGACCAGCCCGGGCCGCAGCAGCGGTTCGCCGCCGGTGAAGCGGACTTCGCGGACGCCGAGGGTCCCGACGGCGAGTCCGATCAGCCGGACGATCTCCTCGTCGGTGAGCAGGTCGGACTTTCCGAGCCAGTCCAGGCCCTCTTCGGGCATGCAGTAGGTGCAGCGCAGGTTGCACCGGTCGGTGAGGGAGACCCGCAGGTCGACGGCCTGTCGACCGTAGGTGTCGAGGAGCATCCCGGTCCCGCCCTTCCTCGAAGAGCCGCACCGGCCCGGCCGCCACCCAGCGGCCGGGCCAGCTTAACCGGGCGCGGGACACGACCTAGTCCGCGCCCAGCCCGGTGAGTGAACGGACTTCCAGTTCGGCGTACTTCGCGGGGTCGGCCTGCTCGCGGGCCAGCCAGGTGCCGATCGCGCCGGCCAGGAAGCCGACCGGGATGGAGATCAAGCCGGGGTTCTCCAGCGGGAACCAGTGGAAGTCGCTGTGCGGGAAGAGCGAGGTCTTGGGGTTGCCTGAGACCACCGGCGAGAAGATCACCAGGGTGACGGAGGTGATCAGGCCCGCGTAGGTGGCGGAGACCGCGCCGACGGTGTTGAACCGCTTCCAGAACAGCGAGTACAGCAGCGTGGGCAGGTTGGCCGAGGCGGCGACCGCGAAGGCCAGCGCGACCAGGGCGGCGGCGTTCAGCTTGTCGGCGAAGATCGACAGCACGATGGCGATGGCGCCGATCGCGACGGCGGCGAGCTTGGCGCTGGCCACCTCCTCCTTCTCGCTCGCCTTCCCGCGCCGGATCACGTTGGCCCAGAGGTCGTGGGCGAAGGACGAGGAGGAGGCCAGGGTGAGTCCGGCGACCACGGCGAGGATGGTGGCGAAGGCGACGGCGGAGATCACCGCGAGCAGCACGGCACCGCCGGTGGAGCCGGCCCCGCCGCCGAGTTGTTCGGCGAGCAGCGGGGCGGCGGTGTTGCCGGCCGCGTTGGAGGCCTTGATGGTCTTGGGGCCGACCAGGGCGGCGGCGCCGAAGCCGAGGGCGAGCGTCATCAGGTAGAAGACGCCGATGATGCCGATCGCCCAGAGCACGGACTTCCGGGCGGCTTTCGCGGTGGGGACGGTGTAGAAGCGGACCAGGATGTGCGGCAGTCCGGCGGTACCGAGGACGAGGGCGATGCCGAGGCTGAGGAAGTCGAGTTTGGTGGTGCCGGTGACGCCGTATTTGAGTCCCGGTTCGAGGAAGGCGTGGCCCTTGCCGCTGGCGTCGGCGGCGGCGCCGAGCAGGCCGGACAGGTTGAAGTGGTACTTGGCCAGCACCATGAAGGTCATCGTCGCGGCGCCGGCGATCAGCAGCACGGCTTTGACGATCTGCACCCAGGTGGTGCCCTTCATGCCGCCGACGGTCACGTAGACCACCATCAGCGCGCCGACCGCCACGATGGTCCAGCGTTTGGCGCCGTCGCCGCTGACGCCGAGCAGCAGGGCGACCAGGGTGCCGGCGCCGACCATCTGGGCGAGCAGGTAGAAGATCGACACCACGATGGTGGAGATGCCGGCGGCGGTGCGCACGGGCCGCTGGCGCATCCGGAAGGCGAGCGCGTCGGCCATGGTGTAGCGGCCGGAGTTGCGCAGCGGTTCGGCGACCAGCAGCAGCGCGACCAGCCAGGCGACCAGGAAGCCGATGGAGTAGAGGAAGCCGTCGTAGCCGTACAGCGCGATGAGTCCGGCGATACCGAGGAAGGACGCGGCGGACATGTAGTCACCGGAGATCGCCAGGCCGTTCTGGAAGCCGGTGAAGGCACGGCCGCCGGCGTAGAAGTCGGCGGCGTCCTTGGTCTGGCGTCCGGCCCACAGCGTGATGCCGAGGGTGACGATCACGAAGACCCCGAACAGCGACATGATCAGGGTGCGGTGCTCGCTCGCGGAGCCGGCCAGCTGGATCATTCGGCACTCTCCCCGACGACAGCGGCGGTGGCGCGGTCGCGTATGGCGGCGGCGGCCGGGTCGAGCCGGCGGCCGGCGTGGCGGGCGTACCAGGCGGCGATGGCGAAGGTGCTGGCGAACTGGAGCAGGCCGAGCACCAGGGCCAGGTTGATGTTGCCGGCCACCTTGGTGTTCATCAGCCCGGGCGCGTAGCAGGAGAGCAGGACGTACAGCAGGTACCAGAGGACGAATCCGGCCGTGACGGGGAAGGCGAAGTTCCGGAAGGAGCTGCGCAGTTGGCCGAACTCCGGTGATTCCTCGATGCGGGTGAACGGTTCCGGGACGGTGTCGTGCGGGGGTGTCACGGCGGTGCCTCCTGACGTCTTCGGTGCGACGGACGATCGGATGGGCATGGGTCGTGTCGTGCGGAGTGCGGAGTGCGGAGCATGGTAGATCCGGGGTGCGGCCGCGAGAAGATCCCGTGCACGATCCGGTCGAAATCTGACCGGAACGCAGGACCGGGGCGGCCCGTCTCGGCCGCCCCGGTCTGACAATCAGTCAATCAACGCCCGCTGAGAAGGCGCAGAGAAAGGCTCAGAAGGCGATGCGCACCTTCAGCGCCGTCCGCTCGTCCATCGCCCGGTAACCCTCGGGCACCCCGTCCAGGTCCACCGTCCGGTCGAACACGATGCCCGGGTCGATCGCCCCGGACAGCACGTCGGGCAGCAGCTCGGGGATGTACGCCCGGGCGGGCGCGACGCCGCCGCGCACCGAGACGTTCCGGTTGAACATCTGGCCGATGTCCACGCCCGCGCTGCCGCCGTGCGGCACGCCGACGTAGCCGACCGCGCCGCCGTCGCGGGCGATCGAGATGGCGGTGCGCATCGACTCCTCGGTGCCGACGGCCTCCAGCACGGCATGCGCGCCGAAACCGCCGGTCAGCTCGCGCACCGCCTCGATCGCCGCCTCGCCGCGCTCCGGCACCACGTCGGTGGCGCCGAAGGTGCGGGCGATCGCGGTGCGGCCCTCGTGGCGGCCGAGCGCGATGATCCGGCCGGCGCCGAGCCGGTGCGCGGCCAGCACGCCGCACAGGCCGACCGCGCCGTCGCCGACCACCGCGACGGTCGCGCCGGGCCGCACGCCCGCCGACACCGCGGCGTGGTGCCCGGTCGCCATCACGTCGGACAGCGCCAGCAGGGCCGGCAGCAGCTTCTCGTCGCCGGCGGCCTCCTTGGGCAGCTTCACCAGCGTGCCGTCCGCGAACGGCACCCGGACCGCCTCGCCCTGCCCGCCGTCCGAGCCGGGGATGCCCCAGAACCCGCCGTGCGGGCAGGAGGTCTGCAGGCCCTCGCGGCAGTACTCGCACACGCCGTCCGACCAGACGAACGGGGCCACCACCAGGTCGCCGACTGTGAGATCGCGCACCTCGGAACCGACCTCCTCGACGAAGCCGAGGAACTCGTGCCCGATCCGCTGCCCGGCCTGGCGCTTGGCCACACCGCGGTACGCCCACAGGTCGCTGCCGCAGATGCAGGCGTTCAGCACCCGCACCACGGCGTCGGTGGGCCGCTGGATCCGGGGGTCGGGCACCTCCTCGATCCGGATGTCCTGGGGGCCGTGGATCACGGTGGCGCGCATGAGGGTTGTCCTTCGTTGCAGAGGTCGGGTGCCTGGTTCGCACCCACTTGCCACTCTAGAACGGCCGTCCGGGCGACCGTTCCGGCCTGAGCCGTCCCCCGTTCCCCGTAAAGTGGTGCGCTATGTACGCGCCATTCCCCACCTCGCCGCTCCCGGCACAGCGCACCGGCCCCGGCGGGGACGCCGGGCGCGGCTTCGCGGTGGTCGACGTGGAGACCACCGGACTCGGGCGCTCGGACCGGGTGATCTCGGCGGGCATCTACCAGCTCGACCCGGACGGTGAGGTCACCGACCACTGGTACACCCTGGTCAACCCGGAGCGGGATCCCGGCCCGGTCTGGATCCACGGCCTGACCAGCGAGGTCCTGGAGGGCGCGCCGACCTTCCCGGAGGTCGCCGACGAGTTCGCCGAGCGGCTGCGCGACCGGGTGATGGTCGCGCACAACGCGCTGTTCGACTGGAACATGATCTCCCGCGAGTTCTCCCGGGCCGGCCTGCGTGCCCCCGTCGAGCAGCGGCTGTGCACCATGGTGCTGGCCCGCGACCTGCGGCTGCCCCTGCCGAACGGCAAACTCTCCTCGCTGGCCGCCCACTTCGGGGTCAGCCAGCGCCAGGCACACCACGCGCTGGACGACGCCCGGGTGCTCGCCGAGGTGTTCCGCCCCTCGCTGGCGCTGGCCCGCAGCGGCGGGGTGCCGCTGCCGCTGACCACCTGCGTGGCCGTCACCGACCTCGGCGAGAGCGCCCCGGCCGGGCCGTCCCGCGGCTCCTGGAGCAGCTCGTACCGGCCCTCCCGCAAGCGCCCGGCCTGCCCGTACCCGAACCCGGGGCGCTGGGTGGACGGCTCGCCGCTGATGCAGGGCATGCGGGTGGCGATCACCGGCGACACCGCCACCGATCGTGAACTGCTGGAGGACCGGATGATCGAGGCGGGCCTGCACATCGCCTCCTCGGTGAGCCGGCTCACCAGCCTGCTGGTCACCAACGAGCCCACCTCGTGGAGCGGCAAGGCCCGCAAGGCCCGCGAGTACGGCACCCCGGTGGTCGGTGAGGACGCGTTCCTGCAGCTGCTGCGGGAGGTCGCGCCGCACCCCGGTGCGTGACGCGACGGTAAGGAGGATTAGCGTGCCGGGTGTGTACCGATTCCTGCTGTCCGCGCGCTGGGCGGTCATCGTCCTGCTGGCGCTGGTGCTGATCCCGACCATGATCCGGTTGGGTTTCTGGCAGTACCACCGCCACGAGGCGCGGGTGGCCCGCAACGACCTGGTGGCCCGGAACCTGGGCAGCCCGCCGGTCGCCTTCGACTCGCTGTCCTCGCCGGGCTGGTCGGTCCCGGGCGGCGAGGTGTGGCGCACCGTCACCGCGCAGGGGCACTACGACACCGCGCACGAGGTGGTCATCCGCGGCCGCACCGAGCCGGGCGGCAGCTCCATCGGCTACTTCGTGATCACCCCGCTGGTGCTGGCCGACGGCAAGGGCTCGGTGCTGGTCAACCGCGGCTGGGTGGAGTCCGGCGCGGGCGCCGCCGACTTCCCCGCCGTGCCCGCCCCGCCGGACGGCGACGTGACGGTGACCGGGCGGCTGCGCGCCGACGAGACCTACGCCAAGGTGGGCCTGAAGAACCGCGGCGGCCTGCCCGACCGGATGTACAAGGTGATCAACACCGAGGAGCAGGCCAAGTTCTCCGGCACCACCGTGCTCGGCGGCTACCTGGAGCTGGCTTCCTCCCAGCCCGCCGCCGGCGCCTCCCCCACCCTGCTCACCGAGCCCGGCCACACCGACATCGGCCCGCACATGGCGTACGCCATCCAGTGGTGGCTGTTCACCACGCTGATCCCGACCGGCCTGGTCGTGCTGGCCCGCCGCGAGGCCAAGCAGCACGCGGCGAAGCCGGTGGCGGCCGAGGACGAACTGGTCGGCGCCGCCGGCTGATCAGCTCAGGACCTACCAGCTGAGCGGCGGCGGGTCGAGCCGTTGCTCGGCCCAGATGGTCTTGCCGCTGCGGGTGTAGCGGCTGCCCCAGCGTTCGGTGAGCTGGGCGACCAGGTACAGGCCGCGTCCGCCCTCGTCGGTGAGCCGGGCCCGGCGCATCCGCGGCTGGGTGGCGCTCGGGTCGGACACCTCGCAGGTCAGCACCGAGGAGCGGATCAGGCGCACCATGACCGGCCCGCCCGCGTACCGGATCGCGTTGGTGACGAGTTCGCTGAGTACCAGTTCGGTGGTGAACACCAGCTCGCCGAGACCCCACTGCTCCAGGGTGCGGCTGGCCGACTCGCGCACCCCGGCGACCGCCGCCGGGTCGGCCTCGATGGTCCAGGCGGCGGTGTCCTCGGCCGGCACCGGGTGCAGCCGGGCCAGCAGCAGCGTGACGTCGTCGCTCTGCCCGGCGGTGGCCATCTCGGCGACGATCGCCCGCCCGGCGGCGGCCAGGTCGCCGCGCAGGTCGGCCTCGCGGAGCTGGGTGGCGAGCTGGTCCATGCCCTCGTCGACGTCGCCGCCGTTGCCGCCCTCGATCAGCCCGTCGGTGTACAGCGCCAGCACGCTGCCGGCCCGCGGCGCGCACTCGGCGGTCTCGAACGGCAGCCCGCCGACGCCCAGCGGCGGCCCCGGGCTGACCGGCAGGTACTCGACCTGCCCGTCGGGGTGGACCAGCGCGGGCGGCGGGTGCCCGGCACTGGCGGCCTGGCAGAGCCCGGCCACCGGGTCGTAGACGACGTACACGCAGGTCGCCCCGGACGGGTCGGCGACGCCGCGTTCGCGTTCCTCCTCGCTGCCCTCGACGACCAGCTGGGAGACCAGGTCGTCCAGGTGCACCAGCAGTTCGTCGGGTTCCAGGTCCAGGTCGGCGAGGGTGCGGACGGCGGTGCGCAGCCGGCCCATGGTGGCGCTGGCCTGGAGTCCGTGGCCGACCACGTCGCCGGCCACCAGGGCGACCCGGGCGGAGGAGAGCGGGATGACGTCGAACCAGTCGCCGCCGACGCCGGTCGCGGTGTCGGTGGGCCGGTAGACGCTGGCGGTGGTGGCGGCGGGCACGGTGGTCTCGGCGGGCGGCAGCAGGCTGCGCTGGAGTCCGACGGCGGCCCGGTGCTCACGGGTGTAGCGGCGGGCGTTGTCCAGGGCGAGCGAGGACCGGGCGGCGATCTCCCGGAGCAGCTCCAGGTCCTCGCGCTGGTAGGCGCCCTCGGCGGGGTCGCGGTGGACGGTGACCCGGCCGAGCGGGCCGCTGCGGGCCTGTAGCGGGGCGCTCATCGACGGCGGTTCCGGGGTCGACGCGAGCGGGGCGCCGAGCACCTCCCGGCCCAGCGGACCGAGCGGCCGGCCGTCGGTGCGCGGCGGCCCGGCGGTGGCGGTGCGGCGGACGGCGAGCCGGCCTTCGGTGTCGGGCTGCGGTTCGTCGCCGGTGAACACGGCCTCGGCGATGTCCACCTCGACGCGGTCGCCGAGCCCGGGGACCAGCACCCCGGCCAGGTCCTCGGCGGTGCCGGCCACCGACAGCGAGCTGCCGACGGCGGCGGTGGCCCGGTGCAGCACGTCGGCCCGCCGCCGGTACCGGTACACCTCGGTGACGTCGCCGAACAGCGCGGTCACGCCGATCACCTTGCCGTCCAGGGCCTGCAGCCGGAACGCCTGGATCTCCATCACCACCGCGCTGCGGGGGTCGTCCAGCGGGCGGATCCGCAGCGCGGTGCGCACCACCGGCTCCCCGGTGGTGACCACGTGCCGCAGCAGCGCCTCGGCGGCGTCGGCGTCCTCGGGCTGCAGGTAGTCGTGCAGCTTGGAGCCGGTCAGACCGTCGGGCAGGCCGGTGTAGGGCAGTAGGTGGCTGTTGGTGCGCAGCAGCCGCAGGTCGGTGTCGAACACGGCGAGGCCGAGCTGGTCCTGCAGGAACAGCTCCCGGGTGAACGCCTCGTCCTGGCGCCGCTGGGCGACCGTGTCGGCGGGGGTGGCCAGCACCAGGGCGCGTACCTCGCTGCCCTCGCCGGCCAGCGGCAGCACCTGGTACGAGACCTCCAGCGGAACCCCGGAGCCGGTGCGCAGCCGTACCTCGCCGGACCCGCGGTCGAGCAGGCGCTCCTCGCTCTCGTCGGCGAGCAGCTCGCGGGCGGGGCGGCCGGTGACCTGGGCCGCGTCCAGCGCGAGCAGCTGCTCGGCGGCGGCGGTCCACCCGACGACGCGACCGTCGCCGTCGACCAGGGCGGCCGCGACGCCGTCGATGTTCGGCAACCGCCTACTTTCCATGCGCAGCACCTCGGGTGGGTGGTCCGGTCCTCCCCATCTTCGGACGGTTCCCGGCCGCGCGCCATTGACACCCGTCGCGGTACCCGGTGACCGCAGCTGGCCGATACGCACCCGTTGACGGCCCGCATTGGTCCAGTCCACATTGGCGGATGCCGTTGTCCTGATCCGCTCTTCCCCCCTCTGGAGCGCACCGTCATGACGCACCGCACCCTCCGCATCCGGGCCGCCGCCACCGCCCTCTGCCTCGGCGCCGCCGCCCTCGCGCTGCTCCCCGCCCCGGCCGGCGCCGCCCCGTCCCCGTTGGCCGGCGACACCGTCAAGGTCTCCACCGGCAAGGAACTCCAGGCCGCGCTGAACGCCGCCGTCCCCGGCCGGACCATCCAGCTCGCCGACGGCACCTACACCGGCAACTTCAAGATCACCGCCGCGGGCACCGCCGCCGCCCGGATCACCCTCACCGGCTCCCCGCGCGCCGTCCTCACCACCCCCACCGGCGGCGGCTACGGCCTGTCGCTGAACGGCGCCCCCTACTGGACCGTCCAGGGACTCACCGTCACGGGCGCGCAGAAGGGCATCGTGCTGGACGCCTCCGACTGGGTGGTGCTCGACGGCGTCACCGTCCACCACACCACCATGGAGGGCGTGCACTTCCGCACCTCCTCCAGCCACGGCGTGCTGCGCGGCTCCACCGTCCACGACACCGGCACCGCCCACGACGGCAAGGGCGAAGGCGTGTACGTCGGAACCGCCAACACCCTCACCGACCGCAGCGACTACGTGCAGATCCTCAACAACGTGATCGGCCCGAACATCGGCGGCGAGAACATCGACCTCAAGGAGGGCACCACCGGCGGCCTGATCTCCGGCAACCGCTTCGACGGCAACGGCCTGACCGGCGTCAACTACGACGACTCCTGGGTCGACGTGAAGGGCAACGGCTACGTCATCGAGAACAACACCGGCGTCCGCACCGTGAACGACGGCTACCAGACCCACAGCCAGCTCCCCGGCTGGGGCTGCGGCACCGTGTTCCGCAACAACCACTCCGACCTCACCGGCGCGACCGGCCGCAACCCCGCCAAGTACGCGATCGACGTCACGAACTACGACCGGACCGGCTGCCCCGTCACCGTCACCGCCGACAACACCGTCACCGGCCCCGCCGCCCTGGTCAACCCCGGCATCCCGGTGGGCTGACCCTCCCTCACCCCGCCAGGACGACCGGTCAGAATGGTCGGTATGGATCTCGGACTCAAGGACAAGGTGTACGTGGTCACCGGCTCGACCCGGGGACTCGGCCACGCCACCGCCGCACAGCTGATCGCCGAGGGCGCCCGCGTCGTCGTCACCGGCCGCACCGAAGAATCGGTCGCCGCCGCGGCCCACGCCCTCGGCGACCACGCGTACGGCGTGGTCGCCGACAACGCCGACCCGGCCACCCCGGGGCGTCTGATCGACGCCGCGACCAGCCGCTTCGGCGGCTTCGACGGCATGCTGATCAGCGTCGGCGGCCCCGCCGCCGGGCCGGTCGCCACCGCCAGCGACGAAGCCTGGGGCGCGGCGTTCGACTCCGTCTTCCTCGGCGCCATCCGCCTGGCCCGCGCCGCCGCCGAACGCCTCCCCTCCGGCGGCGTCATCGCCTTCGTCCTGTCCACCTCCGTCCGCCAGCCGATCCCCGGCCTCGGCATCTCCAACGGCCTGCGCCCCGGCCTCGCCATGGCCGCCAAGACCCTCGCCGACGAACTCGGCCCCCGCGGCATCCGGGTCCTCGGCCTCCTCCCCGGCCGCATCGACACCGACCGCGTCCGCGAACTCGACTCCCTCACCCCCGACCCCGCCGCCGCCCGCGAAGCCGCCACCGTCAACATCCCCCTCCGCCGCTACGGCACCCCGGCGGAATTCGGCCGCACCGCGGCGTTCCTGCTCTCCCCGGCCGCGTCCTACCTGACGGGCGTGATGGTGCCGGTGGACGGCGGCGCGACGCGGGGCCTGTAGGGCGAGAGGGAGTGACTGCCAGCAAGGTCGCGCCCCAGGTGCAAGTCATTGCCCTGGGGCGCGATCTTGCCGGTGGCAGCCTTCCACCCCGCGCAGTTCCCCACGCCCACGGTTGCGCTCCCTCAGCCGGCAAACGCCTGCCCGTGCCGGTGGCGACGGAAGGCCGGTTGGGCGAGGGCGAGGGCCACGGTGACGGCGATGGTGAGGCCGGCGACGGGGAAGAACGGGGCGGGGCCGATGCGGTGGA
This sequence comes from Kitasatospora sp. NPDC004614, assembly GCF_042873675.1. Taxonomy (NCBI): domain Bacteria; kingdom Bacillati; phylum Actinomycetota; class Actinomycetes; order Kitasatosporales; family Streptomycetaceae; genus Kitasatospora; species Kitasatospora sp. NPDC004614. The sequence goes on along the minus strand of NZ_JBIALR010000006.1, from coordinate 292,643 downwards.
CGATCAGACCGGCGGCGGCGACCGAGATGGGGAAGGAGCCGGTGACGGCGAGCATCACCATGCTCATCACCCGGCCCAGCAGGCGGGTGGGCGTCCAGGTCTGAAGCATCGTCACGGCGACGATGTTCTGCCAGCCGCTGGCCACGCTGTAGACGGCTATGCACGCGCCCGCGCCGATCGCGCCGCCCGCGTACGGGACGCCGGCCAGGCCGATGCCCATCACCACCGCGAGCAGCGCGAACAGGCGGGCGGGCTGCTGGGTGGCCGGGGCCTTCGCGGCGATTGCCGAGCCGACCAGGGAGCCGATGCTGAGCACCGTCAGCAGGATGCCGTAGTCCGCGGCGCCGAGCGAGCCGTGTGCCCAGTCGGGGAGGGCGACCTCCATGGTGCCGTTGAAGGCGAGGTTGCAGACCAGGGCGACGACCATCACCACGTGCAGCAGCCGGCCGCGCCGCAGCACGTCGGCGAACCCTGGGCCGTCCGTCTCCGCCTCCGACGGGCTGCCCTCGGCAACTGGATCGGCCTTGCGGGGCCGCAGGCCCAGCAGCACGGCGGCGGAGAGCAGGAAGGACCCGGCATCGACGGCGAGCGCCGGGGTCGATCCCCACAGCGCGACCAGAATGCCGCCGATGGACGGGCCGAGCACGCCGCCGAACTGGTTGGCCATCGAGGACAGAGCGTTGCCGCGGCCGAGCTGTTCGGCCGGGAGCAGGGCGGGCAGCAGGGTGTACGAGGCGGGCAGGAACAGCCCGGAGCCGGCCCCCAACACCACGGCCAGCGGCGCGAGTTGGAGCAGTCCGGGCTCGCCCGCCGCAGCGACCGCGGCGAGCGCGCCGATCGCGAGGGCCCGGACGACGTCCGCGCCGAGCATGATGCGGCGGCCCCCGTAGCGGTCGGCGAGGATGCCGCCGAGCGGAATGGTCGCCACCCGGGCGATGCCGTAGCACGCCAGCACAGTGCCGAGTTGGGCCGTCCCGCCGCGGCCGCCCAGCACCAGCCAGGGCAGCGCGACGGCGTAGCAGTAGTCCCCCACCATCGACGCGAACTGCCCGACCACCAGCAGCCGGAACCCCGGCACCGCCAGCGGCCCGTTCCGCCACCCCCGCATTTGCTGCCCCCGCACGCATACGACCGACTCACGAACAGTCAGTCACCGTACTGCCGTTCGACCCGGCGGACCGGCCGTTCGGCAAAGCGGTGCGGATCTCTCCGGTCTCAGCGGACCCGCGGGGTCTTCTTCGTGCGGGCCTTGCGGGGGCGGGCCACCCGGAGGCGGAGTTCGGCGGGGAGGGCGGCCAGGCCGAGGGAGCGGCGGGCGCGTTCGACCGGGCCGGTGCGGTAGGTGTCGATCAAGGCGGCGGTGTCGGCGCCGGGGACGAGCCGCAGGGCGGTGTGCACCTCGGGGCGGCGGGCGGCGCCGGTGACCCGGACGGTGACGCGATCGACCGCCGGATGGGCGATGAGCTCCGTCTCGATCGCGTCCTCGACGGCCCGGCTGCGCACGTGCAGTGCGAAGTGCGGCTGCCCGGGCGCCGCGGGGGACGGCAGGTCGAGGCCGGCCGGGCCGCCGCGGCGCAGCTGCGAGAACAGCCACCACAGCCCGCCAAGCACCACCAGCGCGGGCACCGCGATCGCCACCGGCCACCACCAGTCGCGGTCGGTCCAGCGGGTGCGGCTGGTGGCGCTGACCACCGGCTGGTCGGGCGAGGTAAGCGGCCACCAGTGCGGCGGGGTGATCCCGAGGTGCCGGTAGACATCCAGCCCGCCGAGCAACACCAGTGCTCCGCCGGTCAGCAGCAGGAGTCCGACCACGGCCAGAATGGCCCGGTTGACGGCACGTCGACTCATCGGGGCGGCTCCAACTCGGCCAGTTCACGGCGGTGGTGACGTTCCCGGACCGCCCGGGTGCGGACGTCCAGCCGGTGCGATACCACCAACACCGCGCGGTTGACGACACGTCGACTCATCGGGGCGGCTCCAACTCGGCCAGTTCACGGCGGTGGTGACGTTCCCGGACCGCCCGGGTGCGGACGTCCAGCCGGTGCGATACCACCAACACCGCGCGGTTGACGACACGTCGACTCATCGGGGCGGCTCCAACTCGGCCAGTTCACGGCGGTGGTGACGTTCCCGGACCGCCCGGGTGCGGACGTCCAGCCGGTGCGATACCACCAACACCGCGCGGTTGACGACACGTCGACTCATCGGGGCGGCTCCAACTCGGCCAGTTCACGGCGGTGGTGACGCTCCCGGACCGCCCGGGTGCGGACGTCCAGCCGGTGCGATACCACCAACACCGCGCGGTTGACGACACGTCGACTCATCGGGGCGGCTCCAACTCGGCCAGTTCACGGCGGTGGTGACGCTCCCGGACCGCCCGGGTGCGGACGTCCAGCCGGTGCGATACCACCAACACCGCGCGGTTGACGACACGTCGACTCATCGGGGCGGCTCCAACTCGGCCAGTTCACGGCGGTGGTGACGCTCCCGGACCGCCCGGGTGCGGACGTCCAGCCGGTGCGGGCCGGCCATCGGGATCCGGCCCAGCTCGTCCCGCAGGTGGCGTTCCACCGCGGCCGGGTCGGTGGTTCCGGCGACCGTCACCCGGGTGCGCCACCGCCCCACCTTCACCTGCCAGTGGTGCAGGTCCGCGTGCTCCTGGGCCCGCAGCGAGATCAGCGCGGCGACCGCGCTGCGGTGGATCGCCGTACCGCGCGGCTCCAGCGCGAGCCAGCCGCGCAGCCCGCGCCGGAACGCCAGCGTCAGCAGCACCAGCCCGAGCAGGACGGCCCCGGCGGCGAAGCCCAGCACCCACGGGTCGTCGAGCTGCCGGGTCTCCAACTGGTGCGCCAACTCCCGCCGCCACGGCCGGGCCTGACCGCCGGAGCGCACCGCGATCACGTCGTACAGCAGCGTCCCCGCGGCCACCACTACGACCGCCACCACCAGCGCCGTCACCACTCCGCGCTCGGACCGCAGCCACGAGGCGGCACTGCGCTTGCGCAGCTCCTTCGCCGTCGCACTCATCGCAGGCCCGCCGGGTGCAGGCGGTCCACGATCACCTCGGCCGAGCTGACGACGGTGCCGGTCAGCTCGGCGACCCGCTCGCACGCCGCGTCCCGCGCCGTCCGGGCCAGCGCCGCGACGTCGCACGGGAACGGCAGCTCCACATGCAGGGTGAGCCGGACCCGGCCGTGCGTGTACAGCGCCGATGCCTTCGGCTGCGGCCCCGGCCCCGGACGGCCCCGCCACGCCGGGGCGAGCGCGTCGGCGACGGCCCGGGCCGCGATCCGGCGGTACACCCGGTCGGCGATCCGCTCACCGCCACGCTGCGCGGGCGGGCCCGCGACCGCCCCCGAGTACGCCATCAGCGCCGCCGGTCCCGGCCGCGCAGCAACTCACCCAGCTCACCGAGCTCCAGATCCCCCTCGACCAGCCGGCCCACCACGAATCCCACTGCCCCGAGCGCCGCGACCAGCAGGAACGCCGCGAACCCGCCGAAGTAGCCGGCGAAGCCGAGGGCCATGCCGGCCAGCATGCCCACCAATGCCAGGTTCATCCGCCGCTCCTTCGCAGTCCGTCCCGGAAACTCACTGCACCCGCGGGCGCCGGCCCGAGGACGAGGCTTCCTCTTCCTCCACCTCGTCCAGCTCGTCCGGCAGGTGGACGTCGTTCACGGCGATGTTCACCTCGACCACCTCCAGGCCGGTCATCCGCTCCACCGCCTCGATGATGTTCGCCCGCACCTCACTCGCCAGCCGGGGAATCACCACCCCGTACTCGACCACCAGCGCGATGTCGATGGCGGTCTGCTTCTCGCCGACCTCCGCCTTGATCCCCCGCCCCACACTCGACTTCGACCCCGGCACCCGGTCCCGCATCGCCCCGAACGTCCGCGAGAACCCCGACCCCAACGCATGGATCCCCGCCACCTCCCGCGCCGCCATCCCCGCGATCTTCTCCACCACCCCGACCGCGAGCGCCGTCCGCCCCCGCTCATCACCCGCCGTCTGCGCCTCCACCGCGCCCTTCTGCAGATCCGCGGGCGTGGGGGTGTGTGGCTGCGCCATGTCGGGCCTCCTGGGGTCGGGTCCAGCTATATCCCAAATCACCCCCAACCCTGACATTCCGCCACGCACTGCGCTAGCGGGTGCGGAAGACAGGGGCGCGGGGAACTGCGCGAAGCGGAAGACCCCAACCGCAAGATCGCGACGCAGGGCAATGACTTGCACTTGATCGCGACCTCACGGACGGGCTTGCGCTTGTCGCGCAGTTCCCCGCGCCCCTGGTTGTGCTCTCCCTGGTTCGCGCAGTCCCCCGCGCCGCTGGTTGTTACAGCCCCGCGAGGTCCCGGAGGCGTCGCGCCTGCGACTCTCGCTCCGCCGCCCGCTGCTGCTCGTACGTGCGGTCGCCCGCACCTTGCAGCAGCGCCTTCGTCTCGATGACGGCGTTCCGCGGCGCAGCCAACAGCGCCGCCGCCAGGTCCTTCGCCGTGGCGGTGAGCTCCGCGGCCGGGACGGCGACGTTGGCGAGGCCCGTGGCGACGGCCTCTTCGGCGCCGACTCGGCGGCCGGTGGCGCAGATTTCCAGGGCGCGGGCGTAGCCGACCAGGTCGGTGAGGGGCTTGGTGCCGGTGAGGTCGGGGACCAGGCCGAGGGAGGTTTCCTTCATGGCGAACTGGACGTCCTCGGCGACGACGCGCAGGTCGCAGGCGAGGGCGAGCTGGAAGCCGGCGCCGACGGCGTGGCCCTGCACGGCGGCGATCGAGATCAGGTCGGTGCGGCGCCACCAGGTGAAGGCTTCCTGGTAGAAGGCGATGGTGGCGTCGAGTTCGGCGTCGGGGGAGGCGGCGAGCTGGAGGAAGCCGGTTTCGCCGGGGATGCCCTCGGGGGTGAACATGGCGCGGTCGAGGCCGGCCGAGAAGGAGGTGCCCTCGGCCTGGAGGAGGGCGACCCGGACGGTGCCGGGCAGGGCGCGGCCGATCGCGGCGAGGGCGCGCCACATGGCGGGGGTCTGGGCGTTGCGGCGCTTGGGGTCGCAGAGCGTGACGGTGGCGAGTTCGCCGTCCAGGTCGAGGCGGACGCCGGCCTGTTCCCACGCGGTGCGGTCGGCGTCGGGGATGTGGGTGGTCATGGCGGTGCTACCTCCAGCGACAGGGCGGGGACGCCCGCCGACCCCGACGGGCTACTGGAGAGTAACAAAGCACCGGATCCACGTACAGGAATGCCGGTGGAATGCTCGCGGAATACGAGGCGCAAGGGCCCGGAAACGGCGGTCGGCGGCTCGGGAGAACCCGGCCGCCGATCCGTGTGGAACGTCGTGCGTTGGCGAGCAGCGTGCTGGTGCAGCATGGGCGGCCGGGGCTGCTCGAGCACCGCCCGCCTGAGGTGATGGACCGTCAGGAACCGGCGGCCGCAGCGGCTTTGCCCTTGCCGCGCGTGGCACCGCCACGACCTCGAAGGTTGACCCCGGACTCGCTGAGCATCCGGTGGACGAAACCGTAGGAACGGCCCGTCTCCTCCGCGAGGGCGCGAATGCTCGCGCCGGAGTCGTACTTCTTCTTGAGATCGGCCGCGAGCTTTTCACGCGCGGCACCTGTCACCCGGCTGCCCTTTTTCAGAGTCTCGGCCACCCGTGCCTCCTCGTAGAGGTGATCAGTCAGATTCCCATGATCACCCATTGCAAGGCTCCTGGCCACCCATTCGACAAGGTCCGTCACCGGAAAGCGGGCTCGTCCGGTGGTGTTCGCTGCGCACCAGGGCGCTCACGGAGGGTGTGCGCGCCCCTCCGCGATTCGCTTCGGTGAGCGAATCCGCTGCTCAGCCCGCCGGGCGGGCACGAAACGGCCCGGGCCTGCAGAGCCAACGGCTGTGCGGGCCCGGGCGTTCCCGGATTGGACGGACGACCGGTTCCCCTCGTACCGACGGCCGACCCGGCGTCTACTCGCCGGTTGCCTTCGGACCTCCGGGGTTCAGGCGAGCGACACCAGGTCGTGGTAGGCGGGGCTCCACAGGTCCTCGACGCCGTCGGGGAGCAGGATGATCCGCTCGGGCTGGAGCGCGTCCACCGCGCCCTCGTCGTGGGTGACCAGGACGACCGCGCCGGTGAAGGTGCGCAGCGCGCCGAGGATCTCCTCGCGGCTGGCCGGGTCGAGGTTGTTGGTGGGCTCGTCGAGCAGCAGCACGTTGGCGCTGGAGACCACCAGCGACGCCAGCGCGAGCCGGGTCTTCTCACCGCCGGAGAGCACCCCGGCCGGCTTGTCGACGTCGTCGCCGGAGAACAGGAAGGAGCCGAGGATCTTCCGGATCTGCACCAGGTCGGTGTCGGGCGCGGCGGAGCGCATGTTCTCCAGCACGGTGCGCTCGGGGTCGAGCGTCTCGTGCTCCTGGGCGTAGTAGCCGATCTTCAGGCCGTGGCCCGGGATCACCTCGCCGGTGTCCGGCTTCTCCACGCCGGCCAGCATCCGCAGCAGGGTGGTCTTGCCGGCGCCGTTGAGGCCGAGGATGACCACCCGGGAGCCGCGGTCGATCGCCAGGCCCACGTCGGTGAAGATCTCCAGCGAGCCGTACGACTTCGACAGGCCCTCGGCCGTGAGCGGGGTCTTGCCGCACGGGGCCGGGTCCGGGAAGCGCAGCTTGGCGACCTTGTCGGAGACCCGGACCTGCTCCAGGCCGGAGAGCAGCTTCTCGGCGCGGCGGGCCATGTTCTGCGCGGCGACGGTCTTGGTGGCCTTGGCGCGCATCTTGTCGGCCTGCGAGTTGAGGGTCGCGGCCTTCTTCTCGGCGTTGGCGCGCTCGCGCTTGCGGCGCTTCTCGTCGTCCTCGCGCTGCTGCTGGTACTGCTTCCAGCCCATGTTGTAGACGTCGATCGCGGAGCGGTTGGCGTCCAGGTAGAAGACCTTGTTGACGACCGTCTCGACCAGGTCGACGTCGTGCGAGATGACGATGAAGCCGCCCTTGTAGGTCTTCAGGAAGTCCCGCAGCCAGGCGATCGAGTCCGCGTCGAGGTGGTTGGTGGGCTCGTCGAGCAGCAGGATGTCGGCGTCCGAGAACAGGATCCGGGCCAGCTCGACGCGGCGGCGCTGACCACCGGAGAGGGTGTGCAGCTCCTGGCCGAGGATCCGGTCCGGCAGGCCGAGGGCGGCGGCGATGGTGGCGGCCTCGGCCTCGGCGGCGTAGCCGCCCTTGGTGAGGAACTCGGTCTCCAGCCGGGCGTACTTCTTCATCGCGTTGTCGCGGGTGGCGCCCTTGCCGTTGGCCATCCGCTCCTCGTTCTCGCGCATCTTCTTGAGCACGGTGTCGAGGCCACGGGCGGACAGGATGCGGTCCCGGGCGAGCACGTCGAGGTCGCCGGTACGCGGGTCCTGCGGCAGGTAACCGACCTCGCCGGAGCGGGTGACGGTACCGCCCGCCGGCAGACCCTCGCCCGCGAGCACCTTGGTGAGCGTGGTCTTGCCCGCACCGTTACGGCCGACCAGACCGATCCGGTCGCCCGGGGCGATCCGGAAACTGGCCGACTCGATCAGGATGCGGGCGCCGGCACGAAGCTCCAGGGCGTTCGCGGTAATCATGGCTGGGGTCACTCCTAGACGTGGGGATGGCACTCAGCCATTCGCTTCAGTCTACGGGAGCGCGCGAGACGTTTTCCGGGGGCGTGGGAGGGCGCGAACCCACCGGGTCACTTCTCGCAGGTGGGCGTCGACGCCGCGAACGGCATCGAAGCACCGCAGTTGGTCTCCCGGCCGCCGCGGGTGGTGTCGTAGACCCAGGTGCCGATCACCGGGCCGTCGTCGATCGCGATGCGGTGGCGGTCCAGTGGGCGCATCTTCACGTCGGGGCCGGTGTTGAGGAAGTTGCCTGGCGCGTTGAGCGCGAACACCATGACGCCGCCGGGCAGTTGGCGGGCGGCGCCGTTGGTGGGCACGCAGACCCGCGGCACCAGGACGGCGTCCTCGCTCTGGGCGGTGCGGGCCGGGTCGAAGGTGCAGCCCGCCGGGGGGCGGGAGTTGAAGCGCAGGTCGCCGTCGCGGTCGCGGAAGCCCATCAGCAGGCCGGGGGTGACCACGGTGACGAACGCGTCGGCCTTGGAGTCGGCGGAGGGGTGCAGGGCGGCGGCGGCGCGTTGCACGGCGAGGGCCTGGCGCTGCTCGTCGGTGCGGTCGGCCGCGCCGGGTTCGCCGTCGGCGCGCAGCCAGTCGGCGAGGCCGGGGACGCTGCGGTGCCAGCGGACGGAGTGGTCGGCCGGGTTGACGGAGGTGACCATGCCGTCGTCCCAGACCACGGCCGCGTCCTCACCGACCATGGTCAGGTAGAGCGCGGTGGCGCCGTCGCGGCGGTAGGACCACAGGTGTTCGCCGGTGCCCCTCGAGTAGGCCTCCACGCCGGGGCCGACCTTCAGGTCCAGGTCGCCGGTGCTGGCCGACTGTGCGCCGACCGGGCTGGCGTCCGCCGCTCCGGGCAGGACCTTGTCCCCGAACGGTTGCGGGCGGTTGGCGTGGGCCGCCGCGCCTGCCGCGAGGACCAGCAGTGCGGCGGCGGCGGGCAGTACCGATCGGGGCGACAGAGTGCGCAGCGGATTGAAGGACACGGCCGGAGCGTACCGTCCGGCCCCGACGGAATTCAGCTGGATTCGAACGCGCCACGCCGCCGCCGCACGCCTTATACGGTTCCGACACAACCGGTTGCGACCTGCGTCGGCAGGCCGTCTCCCGGTCGTTACGGCCCGCTAAGGTACGGCTTCGACCGGCCGACGGACTGTTACAGAGGTGAGACAGGGATGGAATTCGACGACGACGCCCAGCTGGACGGCTCGCAGGTGGAGGACCGCCGCGGCATCCCCGGGGGCGCCGTGGCGATCGGCGGCGGCGCGGTCGGCATCGTCGGCCTGATAGTGGCCCTGGTGCTGGGGCTGGACCCGTCCATGTTCAGCAACTCGCACAGCAGCAGTGCGCCGGCGGCGGGGAAGGCCACCGGCACGGCACAGACCTCGACCTGCAAGACCGGCGCGGACGCAAACAAGCGGCAGGACTGCCGGATCCTGGCGACGGTGAACAGCATCCAGAACTACTGGCAGGGCGAGTTCGCGAACCGCGGCAAGAAGTACTCGCAGGCGGACAGCGTTCTGTTCACCGACCGGGTCCAGACCGCGTGCGGCCCGGCGACCTCGGCGATCGGGCCGTTCTACTGCCCGGGCGACCACAAGGCCTACTTCGACCTCGGCTTCTTCAACGACATGGGCCGCCAACTGGGCGCCCAGGGCGGCCCGTTCGCCGAGGCCTACGTGGTGGCCCACGAGTACGGGCACCACGTGCAGACCCTGCTCGGCGTCAAGGTCGGCAACGACCGGCAGGGCGCGGACAGCGCCTCGGTGAAGTCCGAGCTCCAGGCGGACTGCTACGCGGGCGTGTGGACGCACCACGCCACCACCACCCCGCAGGCCTCCACCGGCCGTCCGCTGATCACCAAGCTGACCGACGACGACATCGCCCGGGCGCTGGACGCCGCCGAGTCGGTCGGCGACGACCGGATCCAGAAGCGCGCAACCGGGAAGACCAACCCGGAGACCTGGACGCACGGCTCCTCGGAGCAGCGCAAGCAGTGGTTCACCACCGGCTACCAGAGCGGCGACATGACCAAGTGCAACACCTTCGGATGACCGTGCGGCAATGACCCGATGGGGTGACATGCGACATTTCTGATGGTCTGTCAGGTTACGCTCCAGGCGCCCGAGTTGTCCCCGAGTCCGTTCGGAGTGAGCCCATGCGCCTCGGCCGTCTCACCCTGGCTGCCGCCGCTCTGCTGCTGATGACGACCGCGAGCGTGCCCTCGGGCACGCCGCTCAGCCAGACCGAGCGGCACGCGGCGCTCTCCTCGGACGCCATCCAGCCGCGCGGCGCGGCGCCCCGTCCGACGGTCCAGCGGGCCGTGCACGAGGTGCCGTTCGGCGCGTTCGTCGGTTCCTGGAACGAGTACATCCCGAACATCGCGAAGATGGCGTCCTGGCTGAACAACGCCAACATGCAGGTCGGCCACACCTATCTGGCCGGCAACAGCTGGCGGGACATCGAGGGCGAGCCGGTGGTGCTCGGCCTGTGGTCGCAGTGGCGGCAGGCCGACCAGTCCCGGCGGCTGGTGCTGGGCGTGCCGATGCTGGTCCCCAACGAGGGGAACGTGCCGGACGGCGAGGTGGCCGGCCTGCTGGCCCGCGGCAACAAGGGCGAGTTCGACCAGCACTTCCTGCGCCTGGCCCGCAAGTTGGTGGCACTGGGCGGCGGCGACACCACCATCACCCTGGGCTGGGAGATGAACGGCATCACCTACACCTCGCGCTGCCGGCCCGACCCTGGCGCGTGGAAGGCGTACTGGCGGCGGATCGTCGGCGTGATGCGCTCGGTGCCCGGGCAGCACTTCGCCTTCGACTTCACCCCCACCCGCGGGCTGGACGCGATCCCCTGGACGCGTTGCTACCCCGGTGACGACGTGGTCGACATCCTCGGGATGGACAGCTACGACATGCCCGCGGGCGGCACCTTCGACCAGTACGTCAGCGAGCCGTACGGGCTGCAGGACCAGGTGGAGTTCGCGGCCAAGCGCGGCAAGCCGGTCTCCTACCCCGAGTGGGGGCTGTTCCGCAACGGCGACAACCCGGAGTACGTGCGCCGGATGGTCGAGTGGATGCGCACCCACGACACCGCCTACCAGACCGTCACCGACTACTGCCCGCACGGCTTCTGGCAGTGCCAGGACAACCCGAGGTCGGCGGACGTCTTCAAGCAGTTGATGTCCGGCTCGTCCGGGGCGGCGGGGCCGGCCCTCATGCCGTCACCGAAGCCTGGCCCGCACTAGCGCCTCCTTCAGCTTCGGCAGCCTGGTCCGCAGCAGCCGCACGGCGGTGGTCCGGGCCCGCACCCGCAGGGCCCGGACGGCGGCGGACGGGGCGAGCCGGCCGGGGCCGAACACCAGCCGCTGGTTGGGCAGTTGGTCGGGCCGCCAGCGCTGCTTGTACGGCTCCTGGCCGCGCAGCAGGCTCAGTTGCGGGATCCCGGCGGCACGCACCTCGTCCAGTGCGCCGCCGAACAGCAGGCCGGCGATGTCCAGTCGCTCGCGCAGGTCGGGGTGGGCGCCGTACATGTAGAGGCCGGCGAACGGGTTGCACAGCAGGATCAGGTCGACCGCGACCAGCTGCCCGTCGAGCTCGAAACGCTGTATGGCCGCCCGGCGGGTGGCCACCAGTGCGGCGGTGGACTCGGTGAGGTGGTGCGCGAAGCGCTCGGTGCGGTGCTCGGGGGTGACGCCGCGGTCCTGCCACTGGAGGCGGTGCAGGCGCAGCAACTCGCTGACGGTGTCCGGGACTTCGTCGGCGGTGGCGGTGTGCACCCGGATCCCGGCCTCGGCGATCTTCCGCAGTTTGACCCGGCTGCGCTGCGCGGTCTTGCCGGGCAGCCGCTTGAGCAGCTGGTCCATCGGGACGGCGGGCAGGTACTGGCACATCGAGTCGGCGAACCGGTGCCGGCGGCCCGGCCAGTGCGCGAACACCCGTTGCAGGGCGGCCTCGGGGTGCACCTCGCGCAGGTCCAGACTGTGCCAGGGGCGGCGCAGCGGCAGTGCGGCGGCGAGTTCGGCGGCGGCCCGGTCGGCGCACTCGTCGTCCAGCAGGACATCGGTGAAGTCGACCAGGCCCGCGCCCAGGTTGGTCAGGCCGCCGAACGGGCCCTGGCGGCGCAGTGCGGCGGCGGCGACCAGCCGGCCGTCGCGGCGGACCAGCACCAGGACCAGGGCGCCCGGGCGGCCGTAGCCCTGCCACCAGGAGCGCAGCCAGGGCGCGGACTGGAAGACCGTGGCGGTGGAGCAGCGGCGGTAGAGGTCGTCCCAGTCGTCGGCGACCGTGTCCAACGCGTCGTCGCCGCGCAGGACTTCGGCGGTCCAGTGGTGGCGGTCGGCGGCGGCGTGGTCGGCCTGGGCGGGGACCTTGGCGGCGGTGGCGGGCGGCTGGCGGAGCTTCATCGGTACACCCCTTCGGTCCGCGGGGTCTCGGCCTGGGTGGGAAACACGGCAGTGGTGGAGCCGGGGTCCGGACCGGGCCCCCGGCGGGTGAGCATCACCAGGGTGCCGAGCAGCACGCCGGCGGCGCCGCCGACCGCGGTGTCCAGGGTGGCGGACGGCGAGGCGGGGGCGTCGGGTTCGGCGGCGGCGGCCAGTTGGACCAGCTTGACGCCGGTCTCCTTGCTGCCGGAGTTGCCGAACGCCATCAGCGACCGGGCGACCGCGCCGGCGTTCTGCACGGCGTCCTCGGGGCGGGGGCCGGTGCCGGTGATCTCGATCACTGGGGCGTCCGGGGAGGTGGTGCCGCGCACCAGGGCGGCCAGCGCGGCCACCGAGTGGTGGGTCTCGGCGGCGGCGCCGATCAGCACCTGCGGCTGGCCGGTGAGCCGGCCGTACGCCTGGGCGAAGTTGACGGCGCTGGCGTTCTCACCGGCGTTCTGCGGGACCACCACCACGTAGGCGGAGGAGGCGTAGGACGGGTGCGAGACGACGGCGTAGCCGGTGCCGGCCGCCGCACCGAGCGGGACGGCGACGGCCATCGGCCACCAGCGGCGGGCCAGCGCGCGGAAGCGGCGGCGTGGGTCAGGCATCGGGGACTCCAGGAAACGAGGGGAACGGGGTCAGCGAGGGCGGGCCGCCGCACCTGGCGGGACGGCCACGGCCATCGGCCACCAGCGGCGGAACAGCGCGCGGGAGCGGCGGCGTAGTAGGGGCATCGGAGGGCTCCAGAGAACGGGGTCAGCGGAGGCGGGCCGCCGCACCTGGCGGGACGGCGACGGCCATCGGCCACCAGCGGCGGGCCAGCGCGCGGGAGCGGCGGCGTGGTGCGGGCATCGGGGGGCTCCAGAGACGGGATGGCGGGGGTCAGTGGGCGCCCGCGCGGCGGCGCGCGGTTCCGGCCCGGGGGCCGGGCAGGGCGCCGGCGGACTCCCGGTAGAGGGCGGCCAGTTCGGCCGCGATCCGGGTGATGTCGTAGTGCGCGACGGCGGGCGGGACCGGGACGGGTCCGGGCGGTGCGGCCGCGGCGGCGGTCAACTCGCGGGTGTAGGCGGCGGGTTCGGACGGCAGCAGGCGGGCGTGCGGGGCGGCGCCGACCGGGAGTTCGGCCAGTGCCGGGCAGGCGGAGTGCAGCACCGGCAGTCCGGCGGCGAGGGCCTCCAGGGCGGCGAGTCCGAAGGTCTCCGCGCGGGACGGCGAGACCAGCACGTCCATCGCGGTGAGCAGTTCGGGCACGTCGTCGCGTTCGCCGGCGAGCACCAGCCGTTCGCGGACGCCCAACTGCTCGGCGCGGGCGGTGAGTTCGGCCCGTTCGGGGCCCTCGCCGACCAGCAGCAGCCGGGTGCCGGCCGGGAGCGCGGCGAGCGCCTCCAGCGGAACGTGGAAGCGCTTGCCGGGCACCAGCCGGCCGACCCCGCCGGCCACGAACGCGTCGGCGGGGATGCCGAGTTCGGCGCGCAGCCGGGCGCGGTGGGCGGCCCGTTCGGCGGGTGGGAAGCGGTACCGGGCGGCGTCGATGCCGTTCGGCAGCCGCCGGACCCGGTGGGCGGGCACGCCCCAGGAGTCGAGCACGGCGGCGACCTGGCCGGAGACCGCCAGGGTGGTGCCGCCGAGCCGTTCGGCGGCCAGGTACAGCGCCTTGACGCCGGCCGAGGTGGGCCGGCCCTCGATCTCGCCGGCCTGTAGCGAGTGCTCGGTGGCGAGCACGCCCCGCACCCCGGCCAGCCGGGCGGCGAGGCGGCCGTACAGCATGGCCCGGTACAGGTGGGTGTGGACCAGGTCGTAGCGGCCGGCCCGGATCAGCCGGGTGAGCCGGGGCAGCACGCCGAGGTCGCGGTTGCCGCGCATGGCGAGGTGATGGACGGTGAATCCGTCGGCGCGCAGTTCGCGGGCCACTGTGCCGGGGTTGGTCAGGGTGGCCACCTCGTGCCGCTGGTCCTTCGGCAAATGCCGTAGCAGCAGCGCGAGTTGGCGTTCCGCGCCGCCCGCGTGCAGGCCGGTGACCACATGCAGGACCTTCACCACCGCTCCCCCGCGGCGGGCTTCGGCGGGGCCCAGCGCAGTCCGGTGACGGCCTCGCGCCAGCGGTGCCGGCTGCGCTTGGCGCGCAGCCGCCAGGCGCCGTCGCGGTCGCCGACGTAGCTGCGCGGCAGGGCGTGCCGGCCGGTCAGCGAGGAGTGCTCGATGGCGCAGGCGTAGTCGTAGCCGGCGTCCCGTACGGCCCGGGTGGCGGGCAGGTCGACGGCGCCGTACGGGTAGCAGAAGCCGGTGACGGGGCCACCGACCAGGTCTTCCAGGTCGCGGCGGCTCTCCTTGGTCTGGCGTTCCAGTGCGGCGGGCGGCAGCCCGGACAGGGCCTGGTGGCCCAGGCCGTGCGAGCCGATCTCCCAGCCCGAGGCGGCGAGTTCGATGACCTGGTCGACGGTCAGCAGTTTCTTCCGGGGGCCTTCGACGTCCCAGTGGTTGGCGGCGCCGAGCAGGTCGGGCATCACGTACGCGGTGGCGGTGAAGCCGTACTCGCGCAGCACCGGGACGGCGTGCCGGGCGAAGTCGGCGTAGCCGTCGTCGAAGGTCAGGCCGACCAGTTTGGACTCCCGGCCGAGGGCCTGGGCGTCGAGCAGTTCGCGGACGCTGACGCCGCGCCGGCCGGAGCGGTGCAGCCAGTCCATCTGTTCGGCGAAGCGTTCCGGGCTGACGGTGAGCTGGTAGGGATCCTCGTCCTCCTCGGCGACCGAGTGGTACATCAGGATCCAGGGTGCGAGCCGGGGTGCGAGCACCTGCGCCGGCAGACAGGTTTCAACCATGCGGCTTCCCTTCGGCGGGTGAGGGGGCGTGCGGTCGCCGGGCCCGGGCGAGCATCGCCAGGACCGGTCCGCGGACCTCGGGGACGCCGAACAGCGTGCCGAGGGCCGCGAAGACCAGCAGGACGGTGGCGCCGCCGAGCAGGGCGGCGGGCAGCGGCGCGGTGGCCGCCCGGACGGCGAGCGAGCCGGCCGCGGCGGCGGTGATCGCGGCGGCCAGCAGCCGGGCCTGCCCGCCAAGCACCAGGCCGAGCCGCAGGGCGATGCCGCGCAGCATCAGGCCGCGCATCAGCAGCGCCGCGGTGAAGGTGATCCCGACCGCGTTTCCGGCGGCCAGGCCGGGCGCCCCGAAGTGCGGGGTGAGGGTGACGCCGAGGGTGAAGGTGACGACCAGTCCGAGCGTCATCGCGCCGACCGGGTACCAGTCCAGCCAGGTGGTCCGGTCGCCCTCGGCGCGCGGGGCCTCGGCGCGCCGCACCACCGGGCGGACGCAGAAGTACGGCCGCACCATCACGCCGATCATCGCCTGGGCGGGCAGGCCGAAGCTGTACACCCGGATGACGGCCGCGGTGGCCTCGGTGTCGGCGGGGCCGAACGCGCCGCGCTGGAACAGCAGCGAGACCACGGCGGGTGCGCAGGACAGCAGGAAGGCGGTGCCGAGCAGCACCAGCGCCGCCGCCTGACCGAGGTCCTTCTCGACCCGGTCGCGGGCGGCGGTGAGGTCGCCGGCGGCCATCGCCCGGGCCACCACGGGGAACGTCACGGTGACGATCAGGATCGCCGAGGTCATCGCCAACTGGCTGACTTTCGCGGCGTAGTTGAGGTGCGAGATGGTGCCGGGCGGCAGCGCCGAGCCGAGGTAGCGCTCGATGAACACCTGGGACTGCCGGGTCAGCGAGAACGCGGCCACCGGCAGCAGCGCCAGCGGGATCAGCACCAGCCCGCGCACGGCGCCGCGCCGCCGGGCCCGCCGCTTGCGGACGCGCAGCCTGCGGGCGAACGGCACCACCAGCACGCCCGCCATCAGCAGGCTGCCGAGCGCCACGCCGAGCGCGGCGGAGCGCACCCCGAGCAGGCGGTGGCCGCTGAGCAGCAGCGCCAGGATGCCCAGGTTGTACATCACGTAGATGACGGCGGGCGCGGTGAAGGCGTGCAGCGCGCGCAGCGCGGAGGCCAGGTAGCCGGCCACGCCGAACGGCACCACGGTGAACGCGGTGATCCGGGTGCAGGTGACGGCGAGCCGCGGGTCGGCCAGGCCGGGGGCGAGCAGGTCGACCAGCTGCGGGGCGAACAGCGCGACGGTGCCGGACAGCGCGCACAGCGCGAGCAGCAGCCAGGGCAGCGTGGAGCGGGTCAACTGCCGTACCGGGTCCGGACCTTGAGGGCGTTCCTCGCGCAGTACCAGGGCCAGGCTGAAGGCCGGGACCATCAGGAAGGCCATCGCGTCCTCGATCAGCAGCGGCGCGGCGGTCTCCGGCACCGTCCAGGCGACCAGGAACGCGTCGGTGCCCTGGTTGGCGCCGAAGTAGCGGGCCAGCAGCAGGTCGCGGAGCAGGCCGAGGCCGGAGCCGGCCGCGCTGAGCAGCGCCGTCACGCCGAACGCCTTGGCCAGGAAGCCGCCCCGGGGTGCGGCGTCGTCGCCCTCGCTGCGGGGGGCCGGTACGGGGACGCCGGTGGTGACCTGCGCCACCGGCTGGTCTGTGGTCATGTGCCGTTCGCTCCACGGGAGTCGGGACCGTTCGCGGCCCGGGAGTCGGGCCCCGGCAGCGCGGTGCGGGCGGCGAGGCCGAGCACCACGGAGGTCAGCACGGTGGTGGTGCCGCCGATGTCGGCGTACAGGAAGTCCCAGAGCACCCAGCAGAGCAGCGCGAGGGCGGCCAGGCCGGGGCCGGTGGCGCGGCGCAGGCAGCCGAGCAGCAGGGTCAGGAACAGCGCGAGGTAGGCGACCACCCCGAGCAGGCCCTGTTCGCTGAGCACCAGGAAGTACATGTTGTGCGGGGAGAGCAGCGGTTCGCGCTGGAAGCCGATGGTGGAGTCCGCGGCGTCGCTGCCGGAGGAGAGCCTCAGCGGGGCGTGGCTGTCGCGCAGTTGCTGGAACGCCTTGGGTCCGGCGCCGGCCACCGGGTGGTCCTGCCAGATCCGGCCGGCGGTGGCCCACAGGTCGTAGCGGTCGGAGACGGACTGGTCGGGGGCGGCGGAGACCGAGCCGATCGAGCTGAGCCGCTCGGTGACGCCGGACGCGCCGAGGCCGAGCCCCCCGACCAGCACCACTGCGGCGGCGGCGCCGACCAGCACGCCCTTGACGGCCAGCCGGGCGTCGGCGCGCAGCAGCAGCACGGAGGCGGCGACCGCGGTGGCGATCCAGCTGCCCCGGCTGAACGACACCGCCAGCGGGAAGGCCAGGAACGCGGCGCTCGCCCACATCGCGCGGCGCAGCGCGCGGCTGCCGCCGGGGCCGCGTTCGGCCAGGCCAAGACCGAGGGCGGCGAGCAGCCCGAACGAGACCACGCCGGACATCGCCATGATGTCGAGCGCGCCGAAGGTGCCGACGGCGCGGATCGGCTGCCCGGTGTAGGAGGCGCCGGTGCGGGTCAGGTACTGGGTGGCGCCGACCGCGCCCTCGATCAGCGCGGCCAGCACGAACGAGCCGAGCACCAGCCGCCGGTCGTCGCGGTCGCGGACGGCGAGCAGCACGGCGGCGGGCACCAGTACGAAGATCTGCACCAGCCGGACGAAGCCGGTGAGGCTGGCCGACGGGTCGACGGAGTGCACGGTGGCCGCGGCGGCGGCCAGCACCACGCCGCCGAACAGCACGGCGGCCGCCGGGTCGAGCCGGGGCAGCCGGGCGCGCAGCAGTTGGACGGCGGTCAGTGCGACCAGCGCGAGCGAGGCCAGGTCGGCCGGGGTGACGTGGACGGCGGCGGTGACGTCCTTCTCGCCGGTGGGGACGCAGACCAGCAGCACGGTGGCGGCGGCGAGCCAGCTCGGCCGGGGTGCGAGCCGGCGCTGCCGGGGTGCGGCTCGGCCGGTGAACCGGCCCGTGGCGGGCGGGAGTCGGAGGGTGACGGCCACGGCCTGCGGTCAGCTCCCGTCCGGGCGGACCACGAGGGCGGCGGTGCGCAGCAGGATCTTGGCGTCCTGCCACAGCGTCCAGCCCTCGATGTAGCGGTTGTCGAACCGGGCCCGGTCCTCGATGGAGGTGTCCCCGCGCAGGCCGCTGACCTGGGCCAGGCCGGTGAGCCCGGACGGGACGCGGTGCCGGTCGGCGTACTCGGGGTAGGCCTGGCCGAACCGCACGACGAAGTAGGGGCGTTCGGGGCGCGGGCCGACCAGGCTCATGTCGCCGCGGAGCACGTTCCACAGCTGCGGGAGCTCGTCCAGCGAGGCCTTGCGCAGGAACTTGCCGACGGTGCCCATCCGGTGGTCCTGCGCGATGTTCCAGCGGGTGGCGGACTCGTGTTCGTTGCTGGGACGCAGGGTGCGGAACTTGAGGAGGGTGAACACCCGGCCGTCCAGCCCGGTGCGCTGCTGGCGGAACAGCACGCCCGGGCCGGTCTCCCAGCGCACCGCGAGGGCGCAGGCGGCCAGCAGCGGGGAGATCAGCAGCAGGCCGAGGCCGGCCGCGGCGATGTCGAAGCCGCGTTTGACGGCCCAGCCGTGGCGGCGCATCGCGGGGGCGCCGAGCCGCAGACAGGGGAAACCCCACAGGTGGTCGCCGGTGCCCTGCACCGAGTCGAACTCGCGCAGGCCGGGCAGCAGCCAGACCTGGCAGCCGAGCCGGGCGGCGTGCCGCATCGCGGCCAGCGTGTCGGCGTCGTCGGCGGCGCCGCCGGTGGCCAGCACGTGGTGGACGCGGTAGCGGCGCAGCACCCGGCCGAGCACCTCGCGGCCGCCGAGCACCGGCAGTGGGCCGCCGGGGGGCAGCAGCACCGGGTCGGCGTCGAGGTAGCCGACCGGCCGCAGGCCGTACTCGGGGCGGGCGGTGAGCACGTCGGCGATCCGCTGGCCGAGTTGGCCGGCGCCGAGGATCAGCACCGGGCTGGGACGGCGGCGGCGGGCCCGGCGGGTCAGGTGGTGGACGTAGGCGCGGCCGAGGGCGGCGAGCGGGAGCATCAGCAGCAGCAGGCCGAGCAGTCGCAGCGGGCCCATCGCGCCGAGGTCGGTCCAGTGGCCGGTCAGGCAGGCGTCGACGGTGACGGCGAACGCGGTGGCGACGGCGGCGCGGGCGGCCAGCGCGGGGAACTCGTCGAGGGCGGAGAGGCTGAGCCGGCTGCGGTAGAGGCCGCCGGCCAGGTTGAGCGGGAGCAGTGCGGGCAGCAGCAGGAGGGCGGTGGCGACCGGCCGGGTGGCGGCCGGGGCGGTGACGGCGGCGGCCAGTGCGACCGCCAGGGTGTCGGCGGTGGCGAGGGCGAGCGGCAGGGCGACCCGAGAGTGCAGCCGGCCGCGGTGGCGGCCGACGCCGGCGTAGGTCCTGGTCGGCAGCGCCCGGGAGCTCGGCCGGTCGAGCAGTCCCGCGCCGTGATGGTTGCCGCGGCGACCGGTACCCGCCAGCACGTCGGCGGACCGCGGCACGCTCTCGTGGTCAATGGTCATCGGCGCACGAACTCCCCTGCTGTGAACCCGTCCGGGAAATCACCTGCTGCCGAGCACGGCGGTCGACCATTCCCCTGACAGAAAATGGGGATGAAGCAGGCAGAATCAGACATTACCGAACGCCATTGCACGCGCAGAGAGCTGACATGCCATTTCATTCCACCCGCCTAATAATCGGACATCCAGAAGGGAAGGCCACACCTGCACGGGCGGGCGTTCACGGCCTGACAAACGATCAGAACCACTGCGGGACACGGGATGTGCGACCCGCCGGGACCACCCGGGTCCGAACAATAGTCCGGTAAATCGCCGCCACCTGCGAGATTACTTGCCGGATATCGTGATTTTCAGCCACGTGTGACCCGGCCAGAACACCGCGCCGTTCGCATTCGATCCGATCCGACAGGAATTCGGCCAACCGTTCGCCCATCGCACGGGAATTCTCCGGCGGCACTACCGAACGGCCGAGCTCACCCGGCGGCACGCACTCCCGCGCCCCCGGCACATCGGTCAGCAGCACCGGCCGCCCGCAGGCCATCGCCTCCAGCGGCGCCAGCGCCATCCCCTCCCAGCGCGAGGGCAGCACCACCAGATCCGCGGCCGCCAACCACAGCCGCGGATCCGCCACATCGCCCACCAGCCGCACCCGCGACGGATCGGGCAGCGCCCGCACCCGGCCCGCCAGCGCCTCCGCGTCCGGACCGCCGCCGACCAGCACCAGCCGGGCCTCCGGCAGCCGGCGCTGCACCTGCTCCCAGGCGTCCAGCAGGACGTCCTGGCCCTTCTGTCGGCACAGCCGGCCCACACACACCGCCAGCGGGACGTACTGCTCCAGGCCCAGGGCCATCCGGGCGGCCCGCCGGGACGCCTGGTCGGCGGGCGCGAAGTGCGCCAGGTCCACGCCGTTCGGCACCACCCGCCAGTCCGCGACCAGCCCCGCCGCCACGCCGTCCGCCTTCTCCTGCTCGCTGACGCACAGCACGATCCGGGCCCACCGGGTGGCGTGCCGCTCCCAGCGCAGGCTGACCTCGGCGAGGGCGCCCTCGACGGCGGCGAACGACCAGGCGTGCGGCTGGAACACCGTGGGCACGGCGCCGCGGGCGGCCAGCCGGCCGGCCAGCCCCGCCTTCGCGCTGTGCAGGTGCAGCACGTCCGGCGCGGCGCCGCGGATGATCCGGCGCAGCCGCCAGGCCTCGCCGACGGTGCCCGGCCCGGGCGAGCGCTCGGCCGGCCAGTCCAGCACCCGGGCGCCGGCCGCGGCGGCCTCCTGGGCGAGCCGGCCGCCGGGCGGGCAGGCCACCAGGACCCGGCAGCCGACCGCGCGCTGCCCGCGCACCAGGTCGACCACCACCCGGGCCACGCCGCCGTCGGTCGGTTGGGAGACATGAAGGATCGTCATCTGCACGGCCCGGAGCCTAAGTTGACGACCACGCCCGGCCGGGGCCGCTTCACCCGTCCCGGGGAACGGGCACACCCGTACGGCTGATGCGCCGTACGGGTGTGTGAATAGCCTCGGAGGGGGTGAGTGAGGCTCAGCCGAGTTCGGCCGCCAGGTTGGCCAGCACCTGGTCGTGGATCCGGTTCAGGCCCTTGGGCGCGAAGGTCCGCTCGAAGAAGCCGCCGATGCCGGTCGCCCCCGTCCAGGTCGCCTCGACCGTGACCTTGCTGCCGTGCTCGCCGGCCGCCGCGACCGTCCAGGTGATCACCATCGAGGAGTTGGCGTCGGTCTCCACCAGGGTGTCCGGGGTCGGCGCCGTCACCGTGAACAGGCAGTCCCGGACCCGCTTCTCGGTGGCCTGGAGCTTCCAGTGCACCTGGGTACCCGCGCCGGTGCCGCCGGCCCGCACCTCGTACTCGCTGTACTGCGCGGGCAGCAACTTCGGCCGGGTCACCGCGTAGTCGGCCAGCGCCTCGTACACCCGGGCCGGGTCGGCCCCGTACGTCCGCTCGGTGGTGGCGTGCACCTTGCCCATTCGCTCACTTCTCCTCGGTCCGGGTCATCTGCGCCTCTGCACATCTGCACTCGGCGTCGCCGCCAAGCCAACCATCGCGGCCTGCCCCCGCCAAACCGGGAACGAGGGTGCATCAGGCCACGCGTTAGGGTGGGCGGATGCTGGATGAAGTGACGGCGCTGCGGTACGTCGATCCGCTGCGGGCGGGTGGTTCGGTGCCCGGGGTGGTGGAGACCGACGACCTCGGCACGTACGTGGTGAAGTTCACCGGTGCGGCGCAGGGCGTCAAGGCACTGGTGGCCGAGGTGATCGTCGGTGAGCTGGCGCGGCGGCTGGGCCTGCGGGTGCCGCCGCTGGTGCTGGTGGACTTCGACCCGGCGGTGGCGGCGAACGAGCCGGACCAGGAGATCCAGGACCTGCTGAAGGCCAGCGCGGGCCGCAACCTGGGCATGGACCTGCTGCCGGGCGCCCGCGACTTCAAGCCGGGAATGATCGAGGTCTCCCCCGCCGAGGCCGGCCGGATCGTCTGGCTGGACGCGCTCACCGGCAACGTCGACCGCAGCGTGCACAACCCGAACCTGATGGTCTGGCACGGGAAGCTCTGGCTGATCGACAACGGCGCCGGGCTGATCTTCCACCACCGCTGGTCCTCGGCCCACGCCTCGGTGCACAAGCGCTACGACCTGAGCGGCCACGCGCTGGGCGGCTACGGCCCCGACGTGGCCGCCGCAGACGCCGCGCTGGCGCCCCTGGTGACGTCCCAACTACTGGCCGAGATCACCGAGTTGGTGCCGGACGCCTGGCTGGCCGACGAGCCGGGCTTCGACTCGCCCGCCGCCGTCCGGGCCGCGTACGTGGAACACCTGGCGGCCCGGGTCACGAACTCGGCGGCCTGGCTGCCGGAGGGGTTCGCCACCCCGGAGCAGATCCGCGCCGCCGAGGAGCGGGCCGCGGCGGCCCGCACGGCGGCCCGGCCGGCCTGGCTGAAGCAGGTGCCGAACCGGGCCGGCCTGGCCTCGGTGGAATCGGACTGGTCCCGGCACGTCGGCGAGGAGAACTGACCCGCGGTCGGCTGCGGCACGCGTGAGCCTGCCGGGCTCCCGGCACGTCGGCGAGGAGTGAGCCGCCCACGCACCGGGGTTGACGCAGGCGCGTGGGCGCTGAACGAGCCGCCCACGCACCGGGGTTGACGCGGGTGCGTGGGCGACGTGCGAGCCGCCCACGCACCGGGTGTTGACGCGAGGTCAGTTGCGCCAGGCGTCCGCGGCCTTGGCGGCGTTGACCACTCCGGCGCCGTAGAAGCCGTTGTTGGCGTCGGTGCCCTCGCAGGTGGCCTTGTAGGCGCCGGTGCCGCCGGGGTTGAAGACGCCGGCCGGGCAGGCGTGCGGGTCGGCCTGCTTCACCAGCAGGCTGCGCAGCTTCTCCGGGCCGGCGCCCGGGTGGCTGGAGGCGAGCAGCGCGAGGACGCCGGCCACGTGCGGGGTGGCCATCGAAGTGCCCGAGCTGTAGCCGTACTTGTTGCCGGGGAGGGTGGAGAGGATGCCGCCGCGGCGGTCGGGGGTGTCGGGCGTCTGGAAGACGGTGGCGTCGCCACCGGGGGCGGCGACGGCGACCTTGTTCAGGCCGTAGCTGGAGTAGTAGGACTTGTCGCCCTTGGCGCCGATCGCCGACACCGCGATCACGCCCGGCAGTTCGGCGGGCAGGTCGAGGCAGCTGGCGTCGATCGGCCGGCCGCCGGGGGTGGTGTCGTCCGGGCTGCTGACGTCGACGGTCTTGTGCGCCAGGTCGATGTTCTCGTTGCCGGCGGCGGCGACGTTCAGCACCCCGCCACGGCGGGAGTAGTCGACGGCCCGGCGGACGGCCTCGCTGACCGCGCCCTGGTCGGGGTCGCCCGCGCAGTTGAACATCCACGGGTCCACGTAGTAGCTGTTGTTGGTGATGGTGAAGTGGTGCTCGGCGGCCCAGACGAAGCCGCAGATCGCGTACTCGGGGTAGATGAACCCGCCGTCGTCGACCACCTTGACGGCGGCCAGCCGGACGCCGGGGGCGACGCCCTCGATGCCCTTGCCGTTCTTGGCGGCGGCGATGGTGCCGGCCACGTGGGTGCCGTGGGTGCTGGTGGTGGGCTGCCAGGACTTCCAGTTGGTGTCGGG
Source organism: Kitasatospora sp. NPDC004614 (assembly GCF_042873675.1). Classification (NCBI taxonomy): domain Bacteria; kingdom Bacillati; phylum Actinomycetota; class Actinomycetes; order Kitasatosporales; family Streptomycetaceae; genus Kitasatospora; species Kitasatospora sp. NPDC004614. The sequence goes on along the minus strand of NZ_JBIALR010000006.1, from coordinate 269,106 downwards.
GCTGCCGCTGAGGCAGGACGCGGAGAGCGCCGGGTCGACGTTGGCGGCGAGGTCCTCGTGGGTGGCGTCGATGCCGGAGTCGAGGACGCCGACCACCACGTCACGGCTGCCGAGCGTGGTCTTGTGCGCCTGGTCGACGCCGATCTGCCGCATGTCCCACTGGTTGGCCCAGAGCGGCTCGCTGCCGTCGGCGGTCGCGCCCGTGGGAACGTCGGACACCTCGACGGTGGTCTCCATGCCGCCGGCCTGGATGCCCGCGGTGCGGCTGGCGCCGACCGAGTCGATGGTCTTCGACTGGCGGAGCTTGGCGGCGAAGCCGGGGTCGTTGGAACGGGCGATCACCACGCCTATCTGCTCGTACGACGCGATCACGCTGCCGCCGGCCGCCTGGATCTCGCGCTCGGCCTTCTTGGTCTGCCCGTGGTTGGCCTTGGTGTTGACCACGTAGTTCATCGGCTGGCCGGTGGCGGACGCGGTGGCCGCCGTGGCGGCGCCTGCCGCGGGTCCGGCGAGGGCGCCGGCGGTGACCAGCGCGAGACCTGCGGCGAGGAGGGCGGAGCGACGGATGCGGGGAACGCTCATGGGGGTTGACTCTCCCGACTGTCGGCGGACGCGATCGGTGTGATCGAAGACACGCGAATGGCCGGGAGACTATTCAGCCGATATGACAAAAATCAAGAGGTAGTAAAGCAATCGTCGTAGACCGAACGAGTGTCCGACCCACTGCCGGTCGGTCACCCGCCCCGCTCCGCCGGTGCCGGCTCGGCCGCCGAACAGCTCGCCGTGGGCGGCCGGCGCGGTGGCGATGTCGGCCTGCGCCCCACAGCTTCTGCACCGCGCTCTTCGCCGCCGCACTACCGGACTTGGCCGACCCGCACCGTCACCGGAGTGAACTTACGAACGCTCCGCCAGCACCCGGGCCAACCCGGCGCGCAGCCGCGCCGAGGCCCCGGCCGACCGCCCCAGCGCCCGCACCCGCTCGGCCGGAACGTCCAGCCGCGCCGCCAGCGCGAGCACGGCGGCGAACGGCCGCCGTCCCGCCGCGAGGCACTCGGCCACCGCCGCCAGCACGGCGTCCAGCACCGCCCCGTCCGCGCCCGGATGTTCGGCCAGCAGGTACAGCAGCCGGTTGTCGTTCCAGTCGCTGTGCCGGACCTCCGCCAGCCGCGCCAGCACGTCCGGCGGGGTGTGCGGGTTCTCGGCGAGCGCCTGGTCGACGAACGGCAGGCCGACGGCCGTGAGGGCACGCAGCGCGGCGGGGTCGGTGGAGGCGCGGGCCTCGGCCAGACGGTCGGCGGGGGTGGGCACTTGGGCTCCTCCGGGCAGCGGAACGGCAGGATCTACGGGCGGGCGTCGACCTGGACGAGGGCGTGGCGGCCGTCCGTGCGCCACGAGGTCCCGGTGCCGTCGAGCCGGGCGACGGTCGCGGCGTCGAGGCCGACGATCACATCCGACTTCAGCGTCCGCAGGGCCGCGACCGGCGACGGGAAGTGACGCACCGTCTCGCCGAACGGCGTGGTCGGCGGCCAGAGCCGGTCGCCGACCAGGCGGCGGTAGTTGAGGTCGCCCTTGAGGATCGTCATCGTCGCGGCGGCGAGCTCGGTACGGAGGTCGGCCGGCATGTCGTGGAACGGCAGCGGCGCACAGAAGAACGGGTGCGTGCGGACGACGAGCGCTCCGCTGTTCATCGCCCGCCACAGCCGCCCGCCGACCGCCCCGGCGGCGGCCGAGGGCGCGGTGCGCAGGCGCTCGACCGAGGCGAGGACGTCGGCCGTCGTCGCGTCCGAGACGAAGTACGGCTGCGGCTTCACGTACAGGACGACCTGCGCAGCCGGGCCGCCGGTCAGCAGGTGGTCGATCAGCACCAGGTCCGGCAGCAGCTCCCGGCCGGCGTTGTCCGCGATGACGCAGACCTGCCCGCCCGTCGCCCGTCCGAGCGCGGTCCAGAGCGTCGCACTGTCGTCGGAGACCAGGTCGGCGGCGGCCGTCCCGGTGGTCTCCGCGGTGATCCCGAAGCTGAGGTCCGCGCGGTTGCCCCACAGCGCGGACGACAGCAGCGCCTCCGCCCGGCGGGTCTCCGGCAGGCCGTCGAGCGCGCTCAGCGCGGCCAGTTCCTCGTCCACCGCCGCACCGGCCAGCTCGGCGTTCTTGAACGGCGCGAACGGGTCGACGCCCTGCCACGCGCCGGGCCCGAAGTACCCGGTGGCGTCGAGCAGTCGGCGGTAGAAGTAGCTCTCCGCCCACAGGAACGGCGCCTCCCCCCAGGGCCGCCCCCACAGCCCCTCGCCCCACGCCAGCCACCGCGCGGCGTCCGGCGCGTCCGCGCGCAGCGGCTCCAGGACGCCGGTGGTGCTCTCCACCAGCAGCCGCTCGACCGCCGCCCGCTCGGCGGGGCCGTACGGCAGCGCGTCGAGCACCTGCCGGACGAGCTCGGGGTGGCGCTTGTGGAAGACGCCCCAGGCGAAGGACCCGGGGACGTCGGCGCGAATCACGGGTGCGTTCGACACATCGGGGCTCGTCTCTCTCGTCATCGGCGGGCAGCGGGCCCGTCGGCTCCAGCCGAGACTAGTGCCGCGGCAGGCAGCCTTTGGCGTCGCGACGGGGCGAAGGTTGCCTGACGCGGCACTAGACGAGGTGTCGTGGCCGAGGGCCTATCCGGCTCGGCCGCGAAGCCGTCAACGGGCCGTCAGGATCTCGACCCCGTCGGCGGTGAGGCGTTCCAGGGCCGGGTGGGTCGGAGGGGCGTCGGTGATCAGGCCGGTGATGCGGCCCCAGGGGAGGACGCGGAAGGGGGAGGCCGCGCCGATCTTTTCGGCGGAGGCGAGGATCCAGGTTTCGGCGGCGCGGGCGGCGAGGGCTCGTTTCATGGCGGCCTCGTCGGCGTCGCCGGTGGTCAGGCCGGCGTCGGGGTGGACGCCGGTGACGCCGAGCAGGCAGAGGTCGGCGGAGACGTTCTGGGCGGCCTCGACGGCGGCGGCTCCGCAGGCGACGGCGGAGTGCTTGAAGATCCGGCCGCCGAGCAGGAAGAGTTCGGCCCGCGGGTGTTCGAGCAGGGCCGCCACCACGGTGGGGCTGTGGGTGATCACGGTGCAGTCGAGGTCGGGCGGGAGCAGGCCGGCCACGGCGAGCGCGGTGGTGCCACCGTCCAGGATCACGGCGCTGCCGGGACGGACGAGTTCGACGGCCGCGGCCGCGACCCGGCGTTTGCCGTCGGGGGTCACCGACTGCCGCTCGGCGTAGCCGGCGGTGGCGGGCGAGGCGGGGAGCGCGCCGCCGTAGACCCGCTGGCAGAGTCCTTCGGCGGCGAGGTCGCGCAGGTCGCGGCGGACGCTGTCCTCGGAGATGCCGAGGTCGGCGGCGACGTCCTTGGCCACCACCTTGCCCTCGCGGGCCAGCAGGGCGAGCAGGTGGTCGCGCCGTTCAGCAGCCAGCATTTCTCGTTCTCTCCTGTTCTTGCACGTTTCTGCGTGTATGGTAGCGCCTCATGACCGACACCGACACACCCATGCTCGTCCTGATCGCCGGACCGTACCGCTCCGGCACCGACGGAGACCCGCAGGCGATGGCCGCCAACCTGGCCCGGCTGGAGGCGGCCGCCTGGCCGGTCTTCGCGGCCGGACACCTGCCGGTGATCGGCGAGTGGATCGCGCTGCCCGTGCTGCGCTCGGCCGGCGCGGGGCCCACCGACCCGCTCGCCGACGAGGTGCTGTACCCGGCCGCCGACCGGCTGCTCGCCCGCTGCGACGCCGTGCTCCGGCTGCCCGGCGACTCGGCCGGCGCCGACCAGGACGTCGCCACCGCCCGCCGCCGCGGCCTGCCGGTCTACCACGACGTGTCCGAACTCCCGCGCCGCGCACCGCAGGTGGACCGATGAACGGACGCCCGGGCATCGACGTCCCCGACCACCGCGGCCGCACCGGCCTCGACCGGGCCGGGCGCGACCTGCGCGGCAATCCGGACGTGGTGGTGCGCCAGGTCGAACTCACCTCGCAGGGCTGGCACGTGCTGCGCCGCACCACCTTCGACCACCGCCGCCGCGACGGCCGCTGGACCACCGAGCAGCGCGAGACCTACGACCGCGGCAACGGCGCGGTGGTGCTGCCGTACGACACCGAACGCGGCCGCGTCCTGCTCACCCGGCAGTTCCGCTTCCCGGCGTACGTCAACGGCCACCCCGACGGCATGCTGATCGAGGCCGCGGCCGGCCTGCTGGACGACGACGACCCGGCCACCGCGATCCGCCGGGAGAGCGCCGAGGAGCTCGGCGTCGAACTCGGCCCGCTCACCCACGTGTTGGACGCGTTCATGAGCCCGGGTTCGGTGACCGAGCGGCTGCACTTCTACGCCGCCCCCTACCGGCCCGCCGACCGCACCGGCCCCGGCGGCGGGCTGGCCGAGGACGGCGAGGACATCGAGGTGCTCGAACTCCCCTTCGCCGAGGCGCTCGCGATGACCCGGGACGGGCGGATCGCCGACGGCAAGACCATCCTGCTGCTGCAGTGGGCGGCCCTGCACGGGCCGTTCGCGCCGCCGCCGGTCCGTTGATCCGGCGCCCGGAATCGTGCAGAAACGTGCAGACCGCTCAGCAGCAGGCCGCTCAGCTCGGCGATGCGGCGAAGTCCTCGGCGAACAGCGCGAGCAGCACCACGTCGGTGGGGCGGCCGGCAAGCAGCACGTGCCGGCGCAGGCGGCCCTCCTCGGTGAAGCCGAGGCGGTGCTGGAGCTCCAGCGAGGGGTGGTTGTGGGCGAAGACCCTGGCGGTGGCCTTGAGGTAGCGCCGCTCCTCGAACTGGTGGCGGATCACCAACCGGGCGGCCTCGCCGGCGTAGCCGCGGCGGCGGTGCTCGGCGGCGATGGTGATGCCGTACTCGAACCAGCCGTTTCGCGGGTCGGCGCGGTGGACGCCGACCGAGCCGACGGGGGCACCGTCGGCGCGTGACTCGACGATCAGGGTGTAAGTGTCGCCGGACGGGTCGGCGGTGGCGTGCTCGCGGGCGAGGGCCTGCCAACCCTCGGTGGAGCGCGGGGGGTTGAGCAGGTCGCCGAGGCGTTCCTCCTGCTCGGACAGGCGGGCCAGCCGCGGCCCGTCCTCGGTCTCGACCGCCCGCAGGCGTATGCGTTCACCCAGCCAGTAGCTCGTCATTCGATCTTCGTACCACTCGCCGCGGCAGCCCGTCCGGCCGTTCCGCGAACCACCGCAGCTCGCCAAAACGCCCCGCCCGGCGGCACCGGCACTAGAATCGGCCCCGCCCGGCGCGCGTACCGAGCAACACCCGGACGCCCCCGGCCAGTTGACAGCACTTCGAGGCGAGGGGCGGGCGATGTCGGGCGAGGAGATACCCGGGGCGCGGGAGGAGTTGCAGCGACGCGGCGAGCGGCTGTACGCCGAATTCGCGGCGGTGCTGGAGGCGTTGGCGCCCGGAATGGCGCCGCCGGCCGTGCTGCCGGAGTATCCGGACATCACCGCGTTCGGCAATCCGCTGAGCTTCGCCCACCACCGGCAGATCGTCCTCGACCCGCAGCCGGCCGACCCCGGCCTGCTGGCCCGGGCCGAGGCCGAACTCGCCGACTGGCAGCGGACGGTGGAGTACACCGAGACCGGCTCGGCGGTACTGCACGCCTGGCGGGACGGAATGACGATCCGGCTGCACATCAATCCGGTGCGCGGCCTGACGCTGTGCCGGGCCGATCTGGAGCCGATGGCGCTGTACGAGCCGGAAGTGTTCGTCCGCCCCGAGCCGCTGCTCGCGCCGGAGGACGTCCAGCCGGGCTACGAGCTGTGCCCGGAGTGCGAGGGGCGGTGCGCGTGCGACCGCTGCTGGGGCCGGGGCTGGGTGATGGACGGCGTCACCTGGGGCGGGCGGACCGACGGCCGGGTCCGCTGCGGCGACTGCCAGGGCAGCCGGACGTGCCCGTTCTGCCGCGGCGCGGGCGAGCGGCCGGCCCGCTGAGACCCGCCCCGGGTCTTTGAGCTCCCCGAAAAAATTTCCGCGCCGACCCCGTGACATTCTCGGCATCCCGTCACGTCTGACGGGTGAACAAGATGCACGGCCGGGGAGAACATCGACGTGGCAGGAGCAGCAGTGCGCAGCGGCGACCTGGAGTACGCGGAGTTCGCCGCCAACCGGTCGGCCCCGCTGTACCGTTCGGCGTGCCTGCTGACGGGTGGTGACACCCACCTCGCAGAGGACCTGGTGCAGGAGACGCTGAGCCGCATGTACGTGGTGTGGCGCCGGCCGGGGCGGCTGTTCGGCGGCCGGGCGATAGAGAATCCGGCGGGCTACGCGCAGGGGGTGCTGTACCGGCAGTTCATCGACCACCACCGGCGGCGCAGTTCGCGCGAGCGTCCGACCGCCGATCTCCCCGACCTGCCGGACCCGACGGGCGACGACAGCACCCTGCGGATGACGCTGCTCCAGGCGCTGGCCCAACTCGCGCCGCGGGACCGCGCGGTGCTGGTGCTGCGCTACTGGGAGGACGTCAGTGTCGAGGAGACGGCGACGATCCTGCGCTGCCGCCCGGGCGCGGTCCGCTCCCAGTCCTCGCGGGCGCTGGCCCGGCTGCGGGTCCTGCTGGGCGACGGCCTGACCGACCTCGCCGCGCACTGACGCACCGCCGGCACCGCCCCTGTTCTTTCCTTTTCGTTCCCGGAGACGGTGATCACGCATGCCCGCACTGCCCGAGCAAGACTTCGAGGACCGGCTCTGCCAGGTCTTCCGCGAGACCGGGGACAGCTTCGTCCCGGACACCCCGCTGCTGGCCATGGTCGGCGCGGCCCGGGGCCGCCGCCGCCACCGTCGCCGGCTGGCGCTGGGCTCGGCCGCCGCGGTGCTGGCCGTCAGCGGGGTGACCGCGGTCGTCCTGCCGAACGCCCTGTACACGGACAGCGTCGGCCCGGCGGCGTCCGTCGCGCCCACCCCGTCGGAGTCGCGTCCGTCCGACGCGGGGATCCCGGAGGAGGCGCACCTGGTGTCGGCGGTGGCGGAGCGGCTTCCGGCGGGCCTGCGGATCGTCCGCTCCAGCGGTTCGACGTTCGGCGCGACGCTCGCCCCGTTCGGCTCCGCGAACGCGCAACTGACCCTGGAGGACGGCCGGGGGCCGAGCCTGCTGACGCTGGACATCACGAACACCACCGGGTGGGGACCGACGCACTCGTGCCCCGGCTACGACATCGAGGGCGTGACGTGCGTGCAGACGGCCGAGGACGACGGCACCAAGGTGGCCGTCACGCAGTGGACCGGCGCGGACCCGGGCCCGACCCCGCACAGGTACTCCGAGGTGCAGGTGGACGCCCCGGACGGGACGCGGGTCACCGCTACCTCGTTCAACTCCGCGACGCACGCCGGGGATTCGACCCGGCCGGACCCGCTGCTGACCGTCGACCGGCTCCGGGCGCTGGCCACCGACCCCGGCTGGCGCACCTTCAAGGCGATGCTCCGACCGGCAGTCACACCCAAGGACCCGCCCGAGCGGGTGCAGCAGCCCGACCTGTTGCCGGCCGGCCTGCAGGTGGTGTCCAGCACCGGCCCCGGTGGCCCGATGCAGCGGACGATGCTGGCCGCCGGCGACCGGATGGTCGAGCTGACCGTGGTGGAGGAGCAGGCGGACCCGTCGGTGGAGGCCTGGTTCGCGGACGCCCCCACGCAGCCGGACGGCGCCCGCGTGCGCAGTGTCACCGGCCGCCCCGTCCCGAACGCCCAGGGCGCCACCGAGACGATCGTCGACGTGCTGGGCCGTGACGGCCACCGGGTCCGCGTGACGGCGGTCAACCCGGCGGGCGCGGGCTCGCCCGACGCGGGCCGGCCCCCGCTGCTGACGCTCGACCAGCTGACCGCGATCGCGACCTGCCCGGGCTGGACGGTGCCGCACCCGAAGTGAGCCGCGCCTGCCGGCCTCGGGTCAGTACCGGTAGCGGAGCGCCTCGACGATCTCCCCCGGCCCGAGTTCGGCGAACCGGGCGATCTCCGCCTCCCGGACGTCGATCACCGACTGCCACAGCGACTCCCCCATCGCGGCGCGCAGCACCTCGGACTTGCGCAGCGCGTCGACGGCCTGGCCGAGGGTGGTGGGCAGGCGTTCGGCGACGCCGTCGGGGTCGCCGGTGGTCTCGGCGGGCAGGTGGAGCGCGTCGCCGAGGCCGGCCAGGCCGGCGGCCAGCACGCCGCCGACGGCAAGGTAGGGGTTGGCGGCGGCGTCGAAACACTTGACCTCGGCGTTGGCCTGTTCGGGCGCGGAGCCGGTGATCAGCCGCAGCGCGGCCTCCCGGTTCTCCAGCCCCCAGCAGCGGTGCGGGCCGGCCCAGTGGCCGGGGACCAGCCGCAGGTAGCTGGCCACCGACGGGGCGCCGAGCGCGAGCAGTGCGGGCAGTTCGGCGAGCACTCCGGCGAGGAACGCCTCGGCCTCCCGGGTGAGGCCGTGCGGGCCGCTGCCGCCGTGGCCGAGGTTCTGGCCGTCGCGCCAGAGGCTGAGGTGCAGGTGGCCGCCGTTGCCGACGCCGCCGGGGGTGGCGACGGGCGCGAAGCTGGCCCGTAGGCCGTGCCGCAGCGAGACGGCCTGCACGGTGTGCCGGACCAGCAGGGCGGTGTCGGCGGCCTCGACCGGGCCGCTCGGGGCGACGGACAGTTCGAACTGGCCGTCGCTGTACTCGGGGTGCAGTTGGAGCACCGTCAGCTTCTGTTCGCGCAGGGTGCGCAGCAGGTCGCGCAGGTAGTCGCTGTTGCCGATCATCCGGCGCATGCCGTACGCGGGCCCGGCCTCGCCGCCCTCGACGATCCACTCGACCTCGATGCCGGCCTGCACGGTGAGTTCGCGTTCGGCCAGTGCCTCGACGGTGCGGCGGGCGAACTGCCGCTGGCAGCCGGGGTGCGGCTCGCCCTGCTGGGTCCAGCGGTCGCCGGGCGCCCAGGCCCAGCCGGGCTGGGCGGCGAGCCGGCGCAGCGCGGCCAGGTCGGGGACGAGCCGCAGGTCGCCGAGCGCGCTGCCGGACGGGGCGAGCGAGTCGTCGACCAGCATCTGGTCGAAGCAGGGCGAGGCGCCGACGCCCCACCGGGCGGCGCTCTCCAGGCCGCGGACGGGCACGGACTTGACCCGCGTGACGCCGGCGTTGTCGACCCAGCTGACGATCACCCCGTCGACGCCCTCGGCCTCGATCCGGGTGGCGGCCAATCGGGCCTCGGCGGCGCGCTCGGTGCGCGGCTTCACGGTGCTCATGCGCCCATGCTGGCCTGCGGCGATGCGGCGCCCGGGCGACTCGGCCGAGAGGTCACCCGTCCGTGGAGGTTTCAAACGTGATGCGAGTCACATCGAATGATGAAATTCCGGGGACCAAGTCCCCGTTTGAAACCCTGTCCAAGCAGAAACGGGGAGTCCCTCCCCGCTCTTCCGGAACCTCTCCGCCCGCTCGAAGGGAGCACCGCACCATGACCACCGTCACCGCTCCCCGCCGGCGCGCGGACGCCACCCGCAACCGGGCGCGCATCGTCGCCGCCGCCCGCGAGGCCTTCGTCGACCACGGGGCGATGGCCCCGCTCGACGAGATCGCCCGCCGGGCCGGCGTCGGCAACGCCACGCTGTACCGGAACTTCGCCGACCGCCGGACGCTGATCCACCAGGTGTCGCTCGCCGTCATCGACCGGATCGTGGCGCACGCGCACGCGGCCACCGCCGAGGAGCCCGACTCCTTCGCCGCGCTCAGCCGCTTCGTGCACGCCGCCGCCGACGAACGGATCGGCGCGCTGTGCTCCCTGCTGTCCGGCACCATCGACCCGCACGACCCCGAACTCACCGACGCCCGCGCCGAGATGAAGCAGGCCACCGAAGACCTGATCACCCGCGCGCAGGCCGACGGACTGCTCCGCACCGACATCGGGGCGGGCGACCTGGTGGTCGCCGTCGCCCAGCTCACCCGCCCGCTCCCCGGAGCCGACTGCCTCGACCTGCACCCGCTGGTCCACCGTCACCTGCAGATCCTGCTGGACGGACTGCGCACCCTCTCCCCGTCCGCCCTGCCCGGCCACGCCGTGACCATGGAGGACCTCAGCCAGCGCGCCTGAAACCCCGCCGTTCCAGGCCGCCGACCCCCGGCACTCCCATTCTTCCGACAGGCGCCCGACCGGGCCGCCTGCCAGTTTTCGCACGCTTCGTACGCTCTCTCGCACTCACAGGTGGGTACCTCCATGTCCGAAACCCTCCAGCCGGATCCGCGCCGCTGGAAGGCGTTGATGTTCATCGCGCTGGCCCAGTTGATGGTCGTCCTCGACGCGACCGTGGTGAACATCGCGCTCCCGAGCGCCAAGGAAGACCTCGGCTTCGCCGACAGCACCACCCAGTGGGTCATCACGGCCTACGCCCTGGCCTTCGGCGGACTGCTGCTGTTCGGCGGCCGGGTCGCCGACCTGTGGGGCCGCCGCCGGACCTTCATCCTCGGCCTGGTCGGCTTCGCCGCGGCCTCCGCGATCGGCGGCGCCGCCGTCAACACCGCCATGCTGCTCGGCGCCCGCGCCCTCCAGGGCGTGTTCGGCGCGCTGCTCGCCCCCGCCGCGCTGTCGCTGCTCGCCGTGATGTTCTCGGACGGCAAGGAGCGCGCCAAGGCGTTCGGCATCTACGGCGCGGTGGCCGGCGGTGGCGGCGCGCTCGGCCTGATCCTGGGCGGCGCCCTCACCGAGTACCTGAACTGGCGCTGGACCTTCTACATCAACATCCCGTTCGCGGCGGTCGCCATCGCCGGCGCGGTCCTGGTCATCCGCGAGCCCGCCGGCAGCCTGAACCGCAACCGCCTCGACATCCCCGGCGTGCTGCTGGTCACCACCGGCCTGGTCTCCCTGGTCTACGGCTTCACCCGCGCCGAGAGCGCCGGCTGGGGCGACGGCTCCACCATCGGCCTGTTCGTCGCCGCCGCGGTGCTGCTCGCCGCGTTCGTCGTGGTCGAGAGCCGGGTCAAGGCCCCGCTGCTGCCGCTGCGCGTGCTCACCGACCGCAACCGCGGCGGCGTCTACCTCTCGCTCGGCATGGCCGTGATCGGCATGTTCGGCCTGTTCCTCTTCCTCACCCTCTACATGCAGGGCGTGCTGCACTACAAGCCGGTCGTCAACGGCCTGGCCTTCCTCCCGATGGTGGCCGGCATGATCACCGGCTCCACCCAGATCGGCGCCCGCCTGATGACCCGGATCCCGGCCCGCTACCTGATGGCGCCCGGCTTCCTGGTCGCCTCGCTCGGCCTGTTGATCCTCACCCGGATCGAGGTCGGCACCTCGTACTGGCAGATCCTGCCCGGCCTGATCCTGATGGGCCTCGGCATGGGCACCGCCTTCATGCCCGCCATGAGCCTGGCCACCTACGGCGTCCAGCCCCGCGACGCGGGCGTCGCCTCCGCGATGGTCAACACCTCCCAGCAGGTCGGCGGCGCGATCGGCACCGCCCTGCTCAGCACCGTCGCCCACAGCGCCGGCACCGAGTGGGCCAAGGCCCACGCCGCCACCGCCACCGACCCGCAGCTGTTCGCCCTCCAGGCCCAGGTCCACTCCTACTCCACCGCCATCTGGTGGGCCGTAGGCATCCTGGCCCTGGCCTCCCTCACCGCCTTCACCCTGATCAACGCGGGCAAGCCCGAACACCACGCGTCCAAGTCCGAGATCGAGGACGCCGTCCCGGTCATGGCCCACTGACCCGACACCGCACAACGAACGGCCCGCCCGGAACCCTCCGGGCGGGCCGTTTCGCGTGTCAGCGGACGAATTCCTTGAGGACTTCGGTGTCGAGAGTGACGTTCACCGGTTCCGGCACCTCCACGGTGTGCCCGTGGGTGAGGGTCACGACGCTTCCGTAGCGGCCACCCCCGGGCTCGCTGAACACCGTGACGGCCCCGGCCTCCCGGTCGACCAGAAGGAAAACCGGGATGCCGGCCTTGGCGTAGGCCACCGGTTTCTCCTCCCGGTCACACCTGTTGGCGTGCGGATCGTGGGAGGTCACCTCGACCGCCATCAGCACCTCCGCCGGATCGGACCACTCCCCCTGGGCGGCGAACGCGCGCCGGTGGGAAAGCACTGCGTCGGGTTTGGTGCGGCAGTCACCGGAGAGCAGCACGCGCCGCCCGGGGTAGAGGCGGAGATCCGGCCGCTGCGTCATGCAGCACTCGATCAGCCACATGACGATCTCGGCGTGGTCGCCGTCGGGCATCGGCTTGACCCGGAGCCTTCCGGTGACGAACTCGAATGTCACGTCGTGTCTCTCCGCCGCTTCCGCGATCGTTTCGAACTGGCTGGGGAACATCTGCGGATGTTCGCTGGTCATGCGGGCAAGGTAGGGGCAACCGCCGTCGCGCGAAGCGCGTTTGCCTCTTCCTACCCGCCAGTAGCTGGGCTACAGTGTCGGCACGCGCCAGCGCCGGGCTTCGGGAGCCGCACCGGGTGGCTGCGTTCTTCTCTCTGTGTGTGTGCGCGTCGGCGTCGCTTCATGATCTGTCGGAGCGCCTGAGCACCACGGCACTGCCCCTCGACGGAACCGGAGCGGACCGGTCCGTAGCGCGGGGTCGCCGCTGTTCTTCTTCCGTTCCCCTTTTCTCCCGCGCCGTCGGCGCACCCTCCCCCGTCGTACCCCCGGCATGCCGGGCAGGTGGCGGGGGCCGTCGGCGCGGGCCCATGACTAAGGAGTCTGGTCAATGGAGCGTCCCTTCCCCACTGTTGCCGTGGTCGGCCTGGGCACCATGGGTGCCGGGGTGGCTGTGGCGGTGGCCCGTAGTGGCCGGCGGGTGATCGGCGTGGAGGCCGGTCCGTCGCAGGCGGCGCGGGCGCTGGCCCGGATCGAGGCGTCCACCGCCCGGGCGGTGGCGCGTGAGCGGCTGACTGCCGAGGAGCGCGCCGCGCTGCTCGCGCTGATCGAGGTCGGCGACGACCTGGCGGCGGCCGCGCAGGCGGATCTGGTGATCGAGGAGGTCCCGGAGGACCTTGAGCTGAAGCGTGGTCTGTTCGCCGAGCTGGACCGGATCTGCCCGCCGGAGACGGTGCTGGCGACCGGCACCACCGCGCTGAGCGTGACCCGGATCGCGGCGGCCACCGCCCGCCCGGAGCGGGTGCTGGGGGTGCACTTCTTCAACCCGGTGCACACCATGAAGCTGGTCGAGGTGGTCCGCACCGTGCTGACGTCGCCTCAGGCGGCCTCGCAGGTCGCCGAGTTGGCGCGCGACCTGGGCAAGGAGCCGGTCGCGGCGGGCGACCGGGCGGGCTTCATCGCCAATGGTCTGCTGTTCGCGTACCTGAACCAGGCGGCGGCGATGTTCGAGTCCCGGTACGCGACCCGGGAGGACATCGACGCGGCGATGCGGCTGGGCTGCGGCCTGCCGATGGGCCCGCTCGCGCTGCTGGACCTGATCGGTGTGGACACCGCCCGCACCGTGCTGGAGGCGATGTACGAGCAGTCCCGGGACCGGCTGCACGCCCCGGCGCCGATCCTCGGCCAGCTGGTCGCGGCGGGTCTGCTGGGCCGCAAGTCGGGCCGCGGTTTCTACACGTACGAGGCCCCGGGTTCGTCCCACGTGATCGCCGAGGAGGCCTCGGAGGCAAAGGCCCGTCCGGCCGGCCGCGAGGTGCGCAGTGTCGGCGTGTGCGGCAGCGGGACGATGGCGACCGGCATCGTGGAGGTGTTCGCGAAGGCGGGCTTCCCGGTGCTGCTGGCGGCCCGCAGCCAGGAGAAGGCGGAGCGGGCGAAGGCGCAGCTGGCGAAGTCGCTGGAGCGTTCGGTGGCCAAGGGCCGGCTGACCGAGCAGGCCCGGGACGCGGCGCTGGCGCTGGTCACCCCGACCGGCGGCTACCAGGATCTGGCGGACGTCGATCTGGTGGTGGAGGCGGTGGCGGAGGACCTCGCGGTGAAGCGCGAGCTGTTCACCACCCTGGACAAGATCGTCAAGCCGGGCGCGGTGCTGGCCACCACCACCTCCTCGCTGCCGGTGATCTCCTGCGCGACGGCGACCGGCCGTCCGCAGGACGTGATCGGCATGCACTTCTTCAACCCGGCGCCGGCCATGAAGCTGGTCGAGGTGGTCTCCACGGTGCTGACGGCCGAGGACGTCACGGCGACGGTGCTGGAGCTGTGCGGGAAGGTGAAGAAGCACCCGGTGGAGTGCGGCGACCGGGCCGGTTTCATCGTGAACGCGCTGCTGTTCCCGTACCTGAACGACGCGGTGCGGATGCTGGAGGAGCACTACGCGACGGTGGACGACATCGACACCGCGATGAAGCTGGGCTGCGGCTACCCGATGGGCCCGTTCGAGCTGCTGGACGTGGTGGGCCTGGACGTGTCGCTGACCATCGAGAAGGTGCTGCACCAAGAGTTCCGGGAGCCGGGTCTGGCGGCCGCGCCGCTGCTGGAGCACCTGGTGGCGGCGGGCTGCCTGGGCCGCAAGACCGGCCGCGGTTTCCGCGACCACGCGCGGCGATGACCGGCCGTCCGGCGTCCTCGCCGAGCCCGCGGCCGTCGCCCGCCGGGGGCGTCAACCCGGCTGCGCCGAGGCCCCCGTGGGGGTCCGGCGCGGTCTCCTCGCGGTGGCCGCGGCCCGCCGTGGTGCCGCCCTCGGTGCCGGTGCGCAGGGCCAGGCCGGCGGCGGCGGCACCGGGTGCGTGTAGCGTTCCGGACATGGATCGCCAGACCTCGCTTTCCCAGCAGCAGCAGCCGGCCGCCGGGCCGGACCAGTCGCGGTCGGGGGTGGAGTCCGGGCCGGGCAGTCGCCGGGCCGCCGCCCAGCGGCTGCAGATGCGCCAGGACCTCACGGCAGCGGCCATGCAGCTGTTCGCCACCCAGGGGTACGAGGAGACGACGGTCGATCAGATCGCGGCCGCCGCCGGCGTGGCGCGGCGCACCTTCTTCCGGTACTTCCGGTCGAAGGAGGAGGCGATCTTCCCGGACCACGACGACACCCTGGTGCGGGTGGCGGACCTGCTGGCCAGCGCGGAGCCGGAGGAGCACCCGCTGGACGTGGTGTGCCGGGGCATCAAGGAGGTGCTGCGGATGTACGCCTCCACCCCGGACATGTCGGTGGCCCGCTACCAGCTGATCCGGCAGGTTCCGGCGCTGCGCGAGCGGGAGATCGCGGTGGTCTCCCGGTACGAGCGGCTGTTCACCCGGTACCTGCTGGGCCGGTTCGACGCGGCCGAGCAGACCCCGCCGGGCTGGCAGCGCGGCGGGGACGACGACTCGATGCTGGCCGAGGTGTCGGCGGCAGCGGTGGTCGCGGCGCACAACCACGTGCTGCGGCGCTGGCTGCGGGCCGGCGGGTACGGCGACGTGGAGGCGCAGCTCGACCACTCCTTCGAGGTGATCCGGGGGACGTTCTGGCCGACCCCGCCGAGCGGTGCCCGCCGCCGCGGAACCACCTTGGCACCGGGTGCCAATGGTGACGGAGTGCCGCCGGAGGACCCGGCGGCCGTGAGCGCACTGAGTGCCAGCCCGGGCGGTGAGGTGCTGATCACAGTGGCCCGCACGGATGCCCCGCTGGAGACCGTGGTGGATTCGATCCGGGCCGCGCTGGCCGGGCGAAGTGCCCTGTAATCCAGGCAGTTTCCGCAGGTGACAGACAGAATCGAAGGCCCGTTCCCGGTTTCGGGAACGGGCCTTCGCGTGTTCCCGTCAACCCCCTGAGCCGCGTGTCCTGGCTCACGCCAGAAGTTGGCACCCTGTGTCTTTACGAGTGGCACAGGGTGCCACTACTTTGTTGCCACCGGTCGCGGCGCCGCGGCTCCCCACCTCGGCGCGCCGTCGTCCGGTGTCCTCCCACCTGGGGGACGTGCACCCGCGACTCCACCCATCCGTCGCACCACCGCAGTACCCATCCTCAGACCCTCAGCGAAGCCGGTGTCCGCTCCCGGCTCCCCCAGACGCCCTGTGACCCTCGCACAGGTACGCCTTCGGAGGCAGCCATGCAGGAAATTCTCGACGCGATCCTCAGCGGCAACGCCACGTCCGCCGACTACGCGGGCCTCGCGCTGCCCGAGTCCTACCGGGCCGTGACGCTCCACAAGGACGAGGAGCAGATGTTCGCCGGCCTCGCCAGCCGCGACAAGGACCCGCGCAAGTCGCTCCACCTGGACGACGTCGCGCTGCCCGAGGTCGGCCCGGGCGAGGCCCTGGTCGCCGTGATGGCCAGCGCCGTCAACTACAACACCGTGTGGAGCTCGATCTTCGAGCCGGTCTCCACCTTCTCCTTCCTGGAGCGCTACGGCCGGCTCTCCCCGCTGACGAAGCGCCACGACCTGCCGTACCACGTGGTCGGCTCCGACCTGGCGGGCGTGGTGCTGCGCACCGGCGCCGGCGTCAACGCCTGGCAGCCCGGCGACGAGGTCGTCGCGCACTGCCTGTCCGTCGAGCTGGAGTCCGCCGACGGCCACAACGACACGATGATGGACCCGGAGCAGCGCATCTGGGGCTTCGAGACCAACTTCGGCGGCCTGGCCCACCTCGCGCTGGTGAAGACCAACCAGCTGCTGCCCAAGCCCAAGCACCTCACCTGGGAGGAGGCCGCCTCCCCGGGCCTGGTCAACTCCACCGCCTACCGCCAGCTGGTGAGCCGCAACGGCGCCGGCATGAAGCAGGGCGACAACGTGCTGATCTGGGGCGCCAGCGGCGGCCTCGGCTCGTACGCCACCCAGTACGCGCTGGCCGGCGGCGCCACCCCGATCTGCGTGGTCTCCAACGACGCCAAGGCCGACATCTGCCGGGCCATGGGCGCCGAGGCGATCATCGACCGGTCCGCCGAGGGCTACAAGTTCTGGAAGGACGAGAACAACCAGGACCCGCGCGAGTGGAAGCGCCTCGGCGCGAAGATCCGCGAGTTCACCGGCGGCGAGGACGTCGACATCGTCTTCGAGCACCCGGGCCGGGAGACCTTCGGCGCGTCCGTCTACGTCACCCGCAAGGGCGGCACCATCGTCACCTGCGCCTCCACCTCCGGCTACATGCACCAGTACGACAACCGCTACCTGTGGATGTCGCTGAAGCGCATCGTCGGCTCGCACTTCGCCAACTACCGCGAGGCGTTCGAGGCCAACCGCCTGATCGCCAAGGGCAAGATCCACCCGACCCTGTCCAAGGTGTACACGCTGGAGGAGACCGGCCAGGCCGCCCTCGACGTGCACCACAACAAGCACCAGGGCAAGGTCGGCGTGCTCTGCCTGGCCCCGCAGGAGGGCCTGGGCGTGCGCGACCACGAGTTCCGCGCCAAGCACCTCGACAAGATCAATCTCTTCCGGGACATCTGATGGCTGCTCAGGAACGCGACCGCCCCTGGCTGATGCGCACGTACGCCGGCCACTCCACCGCGAGCGACTCCAACGCGCTGTACCGGCGCAACCTCGCCAAGGGCCAGACCGGCCTGTCGGTGGCCTTCGACCTGCCGACCCAGACCGGCTACGACTCCGACCACGTCCTCGCCCGCGGCGAGGTCGGCCGGGTCGGCGTGCCGGTCGGGCACCTGGGCGACATGCGGACCCTGTTCGACGGGATCCCGCTGGAGCGCACCAACACCTCGATGACCATCAACGCCACCGCCATGTGGCTGCTGGCGCTGTACCAGGTGGTCGCCGAGGAGCAGGGCGCGGACATCGCCAAGCTCACCGGCACCACCCAGAACGACATCGTCAAGGAGTACCTGTCGCGCGGGACGCACGTCTTCCCGCCCGGCCCGTCGGTGCGGCTGATCACCGACATGATCGCCTACACGGTGGCGCACATCCCGAAGTGGAACCCGATCAACATCTGCAGCTACCACCTGCAGGAGGCCGGGGCCACCCCGGTCCAGGAGATCGCCTACTCGATGTGCACGGCGATCGCCGTCCTGGACGCCGTCCGCGACTCCGGGCAGGTCCCGGCCGAGCGGATGGGCGAGGTGGTCGCCCGGATCTCCTTCTTCGTCAACGCGGGCGTCCGCTTCGTCGAGGAGATGTGCAAGATGCGGGCCTTCACCCGGCTCTGGGAGAAGGTCACCCGCGAGCGCTACGGCATCGAGGACGCCAAGCAGCGGCGCTTCCGCTACGGCGTGCAGGTCAACTCGCTGGGCCTGACCGAGGCGCAGCCGGAGAACAACGTCCAGCGCATCGTGCTGGAGATGCTGGCCGTCACGCTGTCCAAGGACGCCCGCGCGCGTGCCGTCCAACTCCCGGCCTGGAACGAGGCGTTGGGCCTGCCGCGGCCGTGGGACCAGCAGTGGTCGCTGCGGATCCAGCAGGTGCTGGCGTACGAGTCGGACCTGCTGGAGTACGGCGACCTGTTCAACGGCTCGCACGTGGTCGAGGAGAAGACCGAGGAGCTGCTGGCCGGCGCCGAGGCGGAGATCGCCAAGGTGCTGGGGATGGGCGGGGTGATCCCGGCCGTCGAGTCCGGCTACCTGAAGTCCAACCTGGTGGCCTCGCACGCCGCCCGGCGGGCCCGGATCGAGGCCGGCGAGGACCGGATCGTCGGCGTCAACTGCTTCGACACCACCGAGGAAAGCCCGCTCACCGCCGACCTGGACACCGCCATCATGGTGGTCGACCCGGCGTCCGAGCGCTCCGTGCTGGCCAACCTGGAGGCCTGGCGCGGCAGTCGGGACGAGGCCGCGGTGCAGACCGCGCTGGCCCGCCTCAAGGAGGTGGCCGTCACCGAGGAGAACCTGATGGACGCCACCCTGGCCTGCGCCCGGGCCGGCGCCACCACCGGCGAGTGGTCGTTCGCGCTGCGCGAGGTGTTCGGCGAGTACCGCGCCCCCACCGGGGTCGGCGGCGCGCCGGTCGCGGTCGCCGCCGAGCCGGGCGGCGAACTCGCCGCCGTCCGCGAGGCCGTGGCCGCCACCGCCGCCGAGCTCGGCACCGGCAAGCTCCGCCTGCTGGTCGGCAAGCCCGGCCTGGACGGGCACTCCAACGGCGCCGAGCAGATCGCCGTCCGGGCCCGCGACGCCGGTTTCGAGGTGGTCTACCAGGGCATCCGTCTGACGCCCGAGCAGATCGTCTCCGCCGCTGTCGCGGAGGACGTGCACTGCGTGGGCCTGTCCATCCTCTCCGGAGCGCACCCCGAGCTGGTGCCCGACGTCCTGCAGCGGCTGCGCCGCGCGGGGGTGGAGGATGTGCCGGTGATCGTGGGTGGAATCATCCCCGCAGCGGATGCCGAGGCCCTCAAGGCCGCCGGAGTCGCTGCCGTGTTCACACCCAAGGACTTCGGCATCACCACCATCATCGGCCGGATCGTGGACGAGATCCGGCTGGCCAACAGGCTTCAGCCGTGGGCCGCGACCACCGCCGCGACCAGCTGACCCCGGAAGGAACACCTCTCAAAATGACTGTGAACCGCCTCCGTCCGCGCCGTTCCTGCCTGGCCGTACCGGGCAGCAACCCGCGCTTCCTGGAGAAGGCCCAGGGCCTGCCCGCCGACCAGGTCTTCCTGGACCTGGAGGACGCCTGCGCCCCGCTGGCCAAGGAAGGCGCCCGCCACACCATCGTGGACGCCCTGAACAACGGTGACTGGGGCGGCAAGACCCGGGTCGTCCGGGTCAACGACTGGACCACGCACTGGACCTACCGCGACGTCATCACCGTCGTCGAGGGCGCCGGCCAGAACCTGGACTGCATCATGCTGCCCAAGGTGCAGGACGCCCAGCAGGTGATCGCGCTGGACCTGCTGCTCACCCAGATCGAGAAGACCGTCGGCCTGGAGGTCGGCAAGATCGGCATCGAGGCGCAGATCGAGAACGCCAAGGGCCTGATCAACGTCGACGCGATCGCCGCCGCCTCGCCGCGTCTGGAGACCATCATCTTCGGCCCGGCCGACTTCATGGCCTCCATCAACATGAAGTCCCTGGTGGTCGGCGAGCAGCCGCCCGGCTACGGCGCCGACGCCTACCACTACATCCTGATGCGCATCCTGATGGCCGCCCGCGCCAACGACCTGCAGGCCATCGACGGCCCCTACCTGCAGATCCGCAACCAGGAGGGCTACCGCGAGGTCGCCCGCCGCTCCGCCGCCCTCGGCTTCGACGGCAAGTGGGTGCTGCACCCGGACCAGGTCGCCGCCGCGAACGAGATCTACTCGCCCGGCCAGGACGACTACGACCACGCCGAGCTGATCCTCGACGCCTACGACTGGTGCACCTCCGAGGCGGGCGGCGCCAAGGGCTCGGCGATGCTCGGCGACGAGATGATCGACGAGGCCAGCCGCAAGATGGCCCTGGTCATCGCCGGCAAGGGCCGTGCCGCGGGCATGCAGCGCACCAGCAAGTTCGAGATCCCGGAGGCGTGACCATGCAGTTCGGACGCACCTACGAGGAGTTCGAGGTCGGCGCGGTCTACAAGCACTGGCCCGGGAAGACCGTCACCGAGTACGACGACCATCTCTTCTGCCTGCTGACCATGAACCACCACCCGCTGCACATGGACGCCAACTACGCGACCACCACCGTGCAGGGCAAGAACGTGGTGGTCGGCAACTACATCTACTCGTTGCTGCTGGGCATGTCCGTCCCGGACGTCTCCGGCAAGGCGATCGCCAACCTGGAGATCGAGTCGCTGCGCCACATCGCGCCGACCTTCCACGGCGACACCATCTACGGCGAGACCACCGTTCTCGACAAGAACCTCACCTCGAAGCCGGACCGCGGCATCGTCTACGTCGAGACCAAGGGCTACAAGCAGGACGGCACGGTCGTCTGCATCTTCCGCCGCAAGGTGATGGTGCCGACCGAGACGTACATCAAGGAGCGCGGCGGCGAGCAGCCCGGTCGCCCCGAGCCGCTGGCCTGACGCCCCTTCCAGACCCCGGACGGGCGGGCCGCCGTCATCGGCCCAGCCCCTACCCGGTTCCCGGGGGCTCCGCGGCAGCCACGCGCCGCGGAGCCCCCCAACCCCCAACCCTCTTGAGCAGTCACGGAGCCGCACGATGGGACGCCTCGCACAGACCGACGGCCTCACCGAGATCCAGCGGGACATCCTCGCCACCGTGCGGGAGTTCGTCGACAAGGAGATCATTCCGGTCGCGACCGAGCTGGAGCACAAGGACGAGTACCCGACCGCCATCGTCGAGGGCATGAAGCAGCTCGGCCTGTTCGGGCTGACCATCCCCGAGGAGTTCGGCGGCCTCGGCGAGTCGCTGCTCACCTACGCCCTGGTGGTGGAGGAGATCGCCCGCGGCTGGATGTCGGTCTCCGGCATCGTCAACACCCACTTCATCGTGGCGCACATGATCAACGCGCACGGCACCCAGGAACAGAAGGACTACTTCCTGCCGAAGATGGCCGCCGGCGAGCTGCGCGGCGCCTTCTCGATGTCCGAGCCGGGCCTCGGCTCCGACGTCTCGGCGATCTCCACCAAGGGCGTCAAGGACGGGGACTTCTACGTCCTGAACGGCCAGAAGATGTGGCTGACCAACGGCGGCACGTCCAGCGTCGTCGCGGTGCTGTGCAAGACCGACGAGGGCGGCAACACGCCCTACAAGAACATGACCACCTTCCTGATCGAGAAGACCCCGGGCTTCGGGCCGAACGAGACCGTCCCCGGCCTCACCGTGCCCGGCAAGATCGAGAAGATGGGCTACAAGGGCGTCGACACCACCGAGCTGGTGCTCCAGGACGTCCGCATCCCGGCGGACCGGATCCTCGGCGGCGTCCCCGGCAAGGGCTTCTACCAGATGATGGACGGCGTCGAGGTCGGCCGGGTCAACGTGGCCGCCCGCGGCTGCGGCGTGGCCCGCCGGGCGTTCGAGCTGGGCATCGCGTACGCCCAGCAGCGCACCACCTTCGGCAAGAAGATCGCCGAGCACCAGGCGATCCAGTTCAAGCTCGCCGAGATGGCCACCAAGGTCGAGGCCGCGCACCAGATGATGGTGATGGCCGCCCGTAAGAAGGACAGCGGGCAGCGCAACGACCTCGAGGCCGGCATGGCGAAGTACCTGGCCTCCGAGTACTGCAAGGAGGTCGTCGAGGACTCGTTCCGGATCCACGGCGGCTACGGCTTCTCCAAGGAGTACGAGATCGAGCGGCTGTACCGGGAGGCCCCGATGCTGCTGATCGGTGAAGGTACGGCGGAGATCCAGAAGATGATCGTGGGACGCCGTCTGCTCGAGGAGTACCGGCTCGCCGACTGAGACCGTCCTGATACCGGGCCGGAAAGGCGGGCGTGCGGGCCCGCCGCCGGCCCGTCCGTGCCAGCCCCGGCCTGGTCAGCCGGACCAGGCGGGCACGGCACTTGATGCGGTCGCCCGGCGCGTTTCCCCAGGTACGCGCCGGGCGGCCGCTTCCCCGCACTGCCTGTGACCGGCGTGTCACTGAGACGTGAATCACCCGTGACCCGGGACCTCTTGGGGAACCGGACCCAGTCCGGTTACGGTCGTACACATAGCAGGTGCCCGACTCGGCAGGCAGGCGTAGTTCGACTAGCAGGCGGCTTGCCCAGATACCGGCAGGTCCCGATAGCATCCACCGGGACAGCAGCCGTCCCACACAACTCGATCCCCGCGGTGGCCCTCGTCCAGGGGCCATTCAGTGTTCCCGCGCGGGGCCCGCGACAAAAGGTCCTCGATGCCCATCAGCCCGTCCCCTCACACCTCCGCCCAGGGTTTCGCCCCCGAGGGTCGGCGTCCCCGCGTGACCATTGCGCGCGGTGCCACCCCCTGGTTCGTTCCCACGCTGGCCACCGCCGCCGTGACGACCGCCCTCACCCGGCGCTCCGGCAAGTGGGCCCTGGCGGCCGTGCCGGCCTGCGCGCTCAGCGCGGGCATGCTGTGGTTCTTCCGCGACCCCGAGCGTGAGATCGGCGCCGGCAGAGTGATCTCCCCGGCCGACGGTGTGGTCCAGTCCATCGACGAGTGGCCGGACGGCCGCACCCGCGTCGCGATCTTCATGAGCCCGCTCAACGTGCACGTCAACCGCGCGCCGCTGGCCGGCAGCGTGACGTCCGTCGAGCACATCGCCGGTGGATTCGTCCCGGCGTTCAACAAGGACAGCGACCGCAACGAGCGCGTCGTGTGGCACTTCGACACCGAGCTCGGCGACATCGAGATGGTGCAGATCGCGGGCGCCGTCGCCCGCCGCATCGTCCCGTACATGGACGCCGGCACCAAGGTCGAGCAGGGCGAGCGGGTCGGCCTGATCCGCTTCGGCTCCCGCGTCGACACCTACCTGCCGGCGGGCGTCGAGGTTGGCGTCACGGTCGGCCAGAAGACCACCGCCGGGGTGACTCGCCTTGACCGTGACTGATCCGGAAACCCTAGTGGGCCTCGGTGACGAGGAATCCACCGACCTGCGCCGCCGCCGCTGGGCGCGGGACCGCGAACTCCGCGCGCCCCGCTCCCCCCAGCACCTGTCCACCGCCGACTTCCTGACGCTGGGAAACGCCGTCTGCGGCTTCCTGGCCATCTACTCGACCACCACCGGCATTTTGATGCCGCACCTCACCGGTGAGTCGAACGCGCCCGTCAAGCACAGTGCGGCCACCGTCGTCACGCTGCTGCTGGTCGGCGCCATGTGCGACCTCTTCGACGGCCTGGTGGCGCGCAAGCTGCGCTCCTCCGCGCTCGGCGCCGAGCTCGACAACCTCGCCGACCTGATCAGCTTCGGCATCGCGCCGGCGTACTTCGTCGCGGTCTGGGGCCTGGTCTCCACCGGCTCCAACCAGCAACTGTCCGCGTTCATCGCGCTGACCGTGCTGCTGGCGGTGGTGCTGCGGCTTGCCAGGTTCTCCGCCGTGAAGATGCGGCCGGGGATCTTCCAGGGCATGCCCTGCCCGATGGGCGCCATGACCGTCATCGCGATCGTGCTGCTCGACCCGCCGTTCGTCCCCGGCCTGCTGCTGATCTTCGGCGTGGCCTACCTGATGGTCAGCCGGATCGAGTACCCCAAGCCGCAGGGCCTGCTGGCCACCGCGACGGTGGCCTGGATCGTGGTCTCCATCGGCTGCCTGGCGGCCTGGGCCGCGGGTCTGCCCGGCGGCGACACCCTGATGCACATCGGCGCGCTCGCCCAGATCGCGCTGGCCGCGATGGCGCCGCTGCTGGTCATCCGCCGCAAGGTCGGCGAGAAGGTCGGCGTGGTCCGCGCCCGCCGCGCTGAGAACCGGGGCTAGCCCCGAAGCCCGATACGCGAGGAAGCCGCCCTCCTGGAGATTCTCCGGGAGGGCGGCTTCCTCGTTGTCGTGTTCCCCTTCGCGCAGTTCCCCGCGCCCCTGCGGGGCTCGGGAATCAGGCCCCGCCGGTGTGGACCGAGAAGGCGCTGCGGCGGGCGGCGCGGGCGACTGCCGGGTCGGGGTGGACGGAGGCGACGGCCGTCAGGACGCTCGCGGCGCGCGGGTGGCCGGACTGGCGGGCGCGGTTGAACAGGCGGACGGGTTCGCCCGCAGAGGCGCCCTCGACGTGGCCGACCAGCAGGTCGGTCTCGCCGTGGTCGAGCACGGCGGCCGCCGTGTCCACCCACAGCCAGGCGGCGTCCTCCGCGCCCAGCACGTCGGCCGGGGAGGCGCCCCCCTCGTCCAGCTGTTCGGCCAGCCAGAGCAGCGCGTAGGGCCGCAGAACGGGCTCCTCGACGGCGCCCCGGACGCCCTGCTCGGCGGTGGAGCCGGCCACCACCCGCAGTGCCTCGAAGGCCAGGCCGCGGACCAGCGCGTCCTCGCCGCGGGCGGCTTCGAGGAGTTCGGCGACGGCCCGGTCGGCGGGGCGGGCGGCGACCCAGGCCCGGAACTCGGCGCGGGCCGGTCCTGGGCTGTAGTCGGCGCAGGCGCTGAGCAGTTCGAGGGCGCTCTGTTCGATGTGCCCGGCGGCGGTCTGCGCGACGGTGCAGATCTCCTCCAGCTTGGCGCGCACCGCCCAGTGGCCGAGCGGGGAGAGCTCGGCGGCCTCGTCCTGCCGGCCGAGCGCGCCGACGGCGGCCAGGCCGTCGAGCATCCAGTCCAGCACGGCGGCCACGTCGGCCGACGAGTGCGGGGTGTCGATCTGCGGCTCCCGGCAGGTGCCGCGGACCGCGGAGACCGCGGAGGCGGCGTGCGGGACCGGAGAGAGCGGGAAGGTGCCGCTGCTCGGGCCGAGGCGGCGCTCGTCGAGGCCGCGGCGGAGCAGTTCGAGCAGTTCGCTGTCGGCGACCGGCCCGTCCACCAGGTGCAGGAAGGACAGCAGCTGCGGGGCCTGGTCGACGGCCTGGCCGGCCAGCTGGGCGAACACCCCGCGCAGCGCGGCGGGCGGCACCGGGGCGAGCAGCGTCCAGGCGTCGAACAGCGCGGACCAGCCGCGGACCACGGCCTCGTCGTCGCGTTCCCAGGCGTGCAGCCGCCAGCCAGGTCCGGCGCCGCCGTCGCGGAGCTCGACCAGGCCGACCAGCAGCGCCTGACCCCAGGCGTTGGCGGCGGCGCCGACCGTCATGGCGAGGGCGCGGCCGGCGGCGCGGGCGTCCTCGGGGAGGAGTTCGCCGCGCTTGTCGACCTCGGTGAGCTCGCCGGCCCAGCGGGCGACGCGGACCGCGTCGGCGAGCATCCGGCGGGCCAGCGGGGCGAGTTCGGCGGGTGCGGGAAAGCCGTCCGGGACGGGCACTCGGCCTCGTCCGGGCTTGGCGGGTACCCGGCGGCGGTTGGCTGCGGGTACGGTGCCCTCCGCACGCCCGACGGCCGTACCGGGCAGACGGGTCACCGTCGCACCGGTGCGGTGGGGCGGGTGCGGGGC
Source organism: Kitasatospora sp. NPDC004614 (assembly GCF_042873675.1). Lineage (NCBI taxonomy): Bacteria > Bacillati > Actinomycetota > Actinomycetes > Kitasatosporales > Streptomycetaceae > Kitasatospora > Kitasatospora sp. NPDC004614. Next base: position 243,459 of record NZ_JBIALR010000006.1, on the reverse strand, counting down.
ATCACGGTCGCGCGGGTTCCGAGACGTCACGCCGTGCAGTCTTCCCCTTGCACGGGCCTTCTGTCACATCGGCTGCCGGGCTGTCTCGGAGTATTGTCCGAACCCTTCGAACGACGGACGGACAAGCCGGGCCAAAGCGGGACGAACAACTCCACTTTCCGGCATGGACATGGCGTGAAGCGTGATCACTCCGATATGAGGACGCGGCGGGCCCGCTTCCGGTTCCCGCCCGGCCCTCACAGCAGCGGGGTGAGGAACCGGCGCAGCGCCTCGGTGTACCCGGCCGGGTCGGCGTTCCAGAGCGCCGCGTGCTGCGCGTGCGGCACCGGGTGCAGGCTCACCAGGTCGTCCCGATCGGACGCGAACCGCCGGGCCGCCGCCCACGGTGTGAGCGGGTCGTCCGGGCTCTGCAGCAGCAGTGCGGGGGAGGCGAGGTCGGCGCCGGACGAGATCCGGGCGAAGCCGGCCAGGTCCACGCCGGTGCGGCCCTGCGCGGCGAGGGTGCCGAGCTCGGCGAGCATCGGGGACGCCCCGAACCACCCCGCCGCCCGGCGCACCGACTCCTCCCAGTCCAGCACCGGGGAGTCCAGCACCAGTCCGCCGATCTGCCCCCGGTGGGCGGAGTGCGCGGCGGTGTGCAGCGCGATGGTCGCGCCGATCGACCAGCCGCACAGCACCACCTTGCCCGCGCCGAGGTCGAGCGCGGTGCGGATCGCCGCGTCGATGTCCTGCCACTCGGTCTCGCCGAAGTGCGCCAGCCCGTCCGGCGACGCGGGGGCGCCGGCGTCGCCCCGGTAGGTGACCGTCAGCGTGGGCATCCGCAGCGAGTGCAGCAGCCGCAGCACGGGCAGCGCCTGCGAACGGTCGGCGGCCGCGCCGTGGATCAGCACCGCCCAGGTGCCGCGGATCCCGGGGGTGCGCCAGGCCGGGAACGCCCCCAGCTCGCCGACCACGGCGGTCTCCACGAAGTCCAGACCGAGCGCGGAGCGCGGGTCGCCGGTCAGCACCCGGGCCGTGATCCGGACCTCGGTGCCGACGGCGAGCGTCCCGTACTCGGCGCGCTCCAGCCGCCGGGTGACCCGCCCGCCGCCCGAACCGAGCACCTCGCCGACCACGGCGTGGCCGCCCTCGTCCCACTCCAGCGCGTAATGCCCGCGCCGGACGGTGTCCGGGGCCGCGGTCAGCGCCACCCGGCCCGGCCCGAGCTCCAGCACTTCGACCCGCGGCGGCGCGGCCGTACCCGGCTGCACCACCTGGTCCGACACCTTCCGGCCGAGCAGCAGGAACGCCGCCGCTCCGGTCCCTGCGGCGGCGGCTGCGACAACGGCGGCGGTTCCCCAACGCATGGCGGTCTCCCGGGGGCTGGCGGGTGCTTTGCCTCCAGTGCACCCGCCCGGGCGGCGGACGGCGAGCCGGGGCCCCGCTGGGGGTGACGTTCGCGGGCTTCGCCCTTCACCGGCGGTACCGGCCGGGGTGGTGGCCCCGGCCGGTGCGGGGGTGTCAGGCCTTGCTCTGGCCGGCCCCGGGGCGCTGCTTGTTGGCGTCGACGACCGCGCGGGTGACGATGCTGGTGCGCTCCACGACGGTGCCGGGCTTGACGCCGTTGACCTCCCGGATCTGCACGCCGCGGCTGCCGATGTACTGGTGGCTGTCCCGGTCGAAGATCCACTCCGACCGCTCGCCGGTCTGCGGGTCCAGCCGCGCCAGCGCGATCCCGTCGCGGTCGGAGGCGTCCTGCGCGTGCTCGACCACCACGACGCCCGGGATCTTGCCGGCCGCCTCGTAGAGCGCGCCGGCGAGGGCGGACGGCACGAGCTGCTCGCGGATGATGGAGCCGATCTCGTTGAACGCCTCCTGGTCACGGTCGTGGTTGCCGCTCGCCGTCGAGTAGGCGAACTTCAGCAGCGCGTCGGGGTCGGCGGGCTGGGCCGCGAGCCACTTGTAGGTCAGATCGTTGCGGGGCTCGTCGCTGCCCAGCTCGATGCCGCCCTTGGCCTGGTAACCCGGCTCGTCCAGCCACCCCTTGGTGCCGTCGGGGGACTTCCACGCCTCGCGGTCGTGCAGCGGCTGGACCCAGGTGGCGGACTCCCCGGTGTCCCCGTTGAAGCTGGAGGCCAGGAAGGAGACCCGGCTCTTGATGTAGATGTACTGGCCCGCTCCGGGCTGGGGCGTGGGGTTCGCCGTCGCGGCGGCGGCGAGCTCACGCACCGTCGAGGTGACCTTGACCGTGCTCCCCTCGTCGATCTGCACGACGGGCGCCTTGACCAGCTTCGGAGCCGCCACCGTCGTGGTGTCGGGCGAGCCGGCCAAGGAGACGACCACGGCGAGGGCAGCGGCCGCGGCGACCGGCACCGCGATCAGTGCGGTGCGGCGCAGCGGGCGCCGGGCCGGGGCGGGCGCGGGGGTGGGGTCGGACCGGTGGATCTCGCTCATCAGGTGCTCCTCGAGCAGGTGCTGGCGGTCGGCCGCCAGGCGGGGGTCGGCCGGTGCGGGCAGGAGGCGGGCCAGTTCCGCGTGGTCGAGCGGTTCGTTGCGCCGCCGCAGGTTGCGGATCATCGGTGCGTCTCCTTGTGCGGCCGGGCCGCGGTGTCGCGGCTGCCCTGTACTTGTCCGGGGATCGGGAGGGGTTCCGGGTTTTTTCTCGCGGCGCGCAGTTCCTCGTCCGCGAGTTTGCGCAGTCGGGTGCGGGCGCGGGACAGGCGCGAGCGCACGGTGCCGACGGGCACGCCGAGGGTGGTGGCCGCTTCGGCGTAGCCGAGCCCGGACCAGACGCACAGCGCGAAAACCTCGCGTTCCGAGCGCCGCAGCCGTGCCAGGGCCTTGCGGGCGGCCGCGAGTTCCTCGGAGTCGGCCATCCGGCCGACGAGTTCGTCCGCGAAGTCGGGGACCACGTCGGCGGCCGGCATCCGGGACATGGCCGCGCTGTGGCGGCGGGCGGCGCGCGTCGTGTTGCGCAGCACGTTCACGGCGATGCCCATCAGCCAGGGGCGCGGGCTGTCGCCCTCGTCGCGGAGCTTCCCGCGCAGGCGCCAGGCCTCCAGGAAGGTCAGCGAGACCACGTCCTCGGCCAGGGTCCAGTTCCCGGTCACGCGCACGGCGTGGCGGTACACCAGCGAGGAGTGGTCCCGGAACAGGTCACGGAACGCTTCGGGATTCCCGGCGCGCAGCCGGGAGTGTGGATGGTTCACGTCATGCCTTGTCCGGGCAGGCGCACCGGTTCCCGTGACGCAGGTCACCAACTGGGGCCGGCGAGGGCGCGGATGAGGCTCGGCCCGGGCGCGGTCAGTGCTTCCGGCAGGCCGAGGCCTGGAACTCCGCGACGGGGACGGTGAGCGTGGTGCCGCTGCCGTCGGAGGCGGTGCCGTCGTAGCGGACGGTTCCCGGGGTGAGCTGCTTCAGGTCCTCGGGGGTGAAGGAAGTGGCGGTCGACGACCGGGAGTTGTCCTTGGTCCAGCCGTGGAGGTGGTAGGTGGTGCCGGCGTCGAGCGGGGTGGCGGACTTGCCTGTCTCCCAGCCGTCGGCGGGGGCGTCCAGGGTCCAGGTGGTCAGCCCGGGCTCGAGGGCGGTGCGGGCGGTCCAGGTGCCGATCGTCTCCTGGTGGCTGCCCTCGCTGGTGGAGAGCGTCGCTCCGTCGATCCGGTGGCCGCAGACCAGCATGACGCCGAGCGGCCGGCCGTCCTCGTTCACGGAGATCCCGGCGACGGCATCGCTCGCAACCGTGCACCCCGAGAGCGCCACCAGGGCGGCCAGGACCGCGGCCACCGGCACGGTGCGCCGGACCAGTTGTCGCACGATTCCTCCCCCGCCCCGCCCGTCCGGGCGTCGAATGTGGCTGCATCCTAGGGCCCGTCGGAGGCGCGCTGACCTCGGCCCCAGCAGTGGGCGGGGTGTGACCAACTCGTCCGGCGCCTCGGTTGACTGGCCCGAAGCGGGCGTGGTGGGATCTTCGGGCCAAACGGAGGCAAGCAGAGGAAGCCGGTTCGAGTCCGGCGCGGTCCCGCCACTGTGACCGTTCACCCCGCGCGGGGGTGACCGGAAGTCAGGAGACTCTGGCCTTCGTTCCGTCGATCCAGGGCGCGGACCCTGAGTGAGGACACAACGCCATGCGGGCTGCCCCGTACCTGGTGGGCGCGGTCGCGGGGTATCTCGCGGACGCCCGGCTCGGAGACCCCCGGCGCGGACACCCCGTCGCCCTGTTCGGCACTGCCGCGGCCCGGCTGGAGCGCCGGCTGTGGCGCGACCACCGCGGGGCGGGCGCCCTGCACACCGCACTCGCCGTCGGCGCCGTCGGGGGCGGGGCGGCGCTCGTCGCGCGGGCCGTCCGTCGCTCGCCGCTCGCCGCGGCGGCGCTGACCGCGGGTGCGACGTTCACCGTCCTGGGCGGGACGTCGCTCACCCGGGAGGCCCGGGCCATCGGACGGTCGCTGGCCGCCGAGGATCTGACGGCGGCTCGGGAGCGGTTGCCGCACCTGTGCGGGCGCGACCCGTCGGGGCTGGACGAGCAGCAGGTGGCCCGGGCGGTGGTCGAGTCCGTCGCGGAGAACACCGCCGACGCGGTCGTCAACGCGCTGGTGTGGGGCGGTCTGGCGGGCGTCCCGGGGCTGCTGGCGTTCCGGGCCGTGAACACGCTGGACGCGATGGTCGGTCACAAGTCGGCGCGCTACCACCGCTTCGGCTGGGCCTCGGCCCGTCTCGACGACCTCGCGGGCTGGCCGGGCGCCCGGCTCACCGCGCTGCTGACTGTCGCAGCGTCCGACTCCCCCGCCCGGACCTGGCGGGTCTGGCGCCGGGACGGCTCCGCGCACCCGAGCCCGAACGCGGGCCAGGCGGAAGCCGCGTTCGCCGGTGCCCTCGGCGTGCAGCTGGGCGGGACGCTGCGCTACGGCGAGCGGGTCGAGCACCGGCCGGTGCTGGGCGCGGGCCTGCCGCCGGTCGGCCCGGCCGACATCGACCGCGCCTGTCGCCTCTCCCGCCGGGTCGGCGTGCTCGCGCTTGGCGTGACGCTCGCCGCGCGGGCGGCTCTGGCCGGACGGCGGCGCGGGTGAACCCGGCCGCGCTGCCCGCGCGGTGGGTGCAACTGGCCGTGCGGAACGGCGAGTTCGACGACTGTTGGGCTTTCGCCCGATTCGAAGGAGGTCGCCGGTGAACGGCGCGTTGCTGGTGGCCGGGACGACCTCGGACGCCGGAAAGAGTGTGGTGACGGCGGGGATCTGCCGGTGGCTGTGGCGGCAGGGGGTGCGGGTGGCGCCGTTCAAGGCGCAGAACATGTCGCTGAATTCGTTCGTGACGGCCGACGGGGCGGAGATCGGGCGTGCGCAGGCGATGCAGGCCCAGGCGGCGGGGGTGGAGCCGGAGGCGGCGATGAACCCGGTGCTGCTGAAGCCGGGGGCGGACGGCCGGAGTCAGGTGGTGCTGATGGGGCGGGCCGTGGCGGAGGTCGGGGCGCTGGACTACCGGGACCGGAAGCCGGTGCTGCTGGAGCGCTCGCTGGAGTGTCTGGCGGACCTGCGGTCGCGGTTCGACGTGGTGGTCTGCGAGGGTGCGGGCTCGCCGGCGGAGATCAATCTGCGGGACCGGGACATCGCCAACATGGGCCTGGCGTCGGCCGCCCGGCTGCCGGTCGTGGTGGTCGGGGACATCGACCGCGGCGGGGTGTTCGCGTCGATGTTCGGGACGCTGGCGCTGCTGTCGGCGGACGACCAGTCGCTCGTCGCGGGCTGGTTGGTGAACAAGTTCCGCGGTGACGCGCGTCTGCTGGCACCGGGGTTGGAGATGCTGCGGCAGTTGACGGGGCGTCCGGTGCTGGGGACGTTCCCGATGCTCCAGGGGCTGTGGCTGGACGCGGAGGATTCGCTGGATCTGGCGTCGGTCGCGCAGCGCCCGGCGGCAGGTGGGCCGGTGGGGGCGGAGGTGTTGCGGGTCGCGGTGGTGCGGTTCCCGCGGTTGTCGAACTTCACGGACGTGGATGCGCTGGCGCAGGAGCCGGGTGTGCTGGTGCGCTGGGCGACCCGTCCGGAGGAGCTGGCGGACGCGGACCTGGTGGTGCTGCCGGGGACGCGGGCGACGGTCGCGGACCTGGCCTGGCTGCGGGCGCAGGGCCTGGTGGAGCCGCTCGCGCGGCGCGTCGCGGCGGGGCTGCCGGTGCTGGGCGTGTGCGGCGGGTACCAGATGCTGGGCCGGGAGATCGTGGACGCGGTCGAGTCCCGGGCCGGCACGGTGGACGGGCTCGGGCTGCTGCCGACCCGGGTGGTGTTCGGCGCGGACAAGGTGCTGGCGCGTCCGACGGGCGTGGCGCTCGGTGAGCGGGTGGCGGGTTACGAGATCCACCACGGGGTGGTGTCGGTGGACGGTGGCGAGTCGTTCGTCACCGACACCGACGGCCGGGCGCTGGACGGCTGCCGGGTCGGGCCGGTGTGGGGAACGACCTGGCACGGGGTGCTGGAGAACGACGCGTTCCGCCGGGCGTTCCTCGCCGAGGTGGCCCGCGCCGCGGGGCGGGCGTTCGTCCCGGCGCCGGACACCTCGTTCGCGGCGGCGCGGGAGCAACGGCTGGACGCACTGGGCGACTTGGTGGCGGAGCACGCCGACACGGACGCGCTGTGGAAGCTGATCGAGAACGGGGCGCCGGCAGGTCTGCCGTTCGTGCCGCCCGGAGCCCCGGCTCCGGTGGAGATGGAGAGGTCGAAGTGACTGAACTGACCGATGCCCGTTACCCGTTCACGGCTGTCGTGGGGATGGACGACCTGCGGCTGGGCCTGTTGCTGAACGCGGTGTCGCCGGCGGTGGGCGGCGTGCTGGTGCGGGGCGAGAAGGGCACCGCGAAGTCGACGATGGTGCGCGCGCTGGCAGGGCTGCTGCCGTCGATCGCCACCGTGGCCGGCTGCCGGTTCGCCTGCGACCCGGCGTCGCCGGACGCACAGTGCCCGGATGGCCCGCACTCCGATGAAGGCGCGGCAGAACGTCCGGCATTCCTGGTGGAGTTGCCGGTCGGCGTCTCCGAGGACCGGGTGGTCGGCTCGCTGGACCTGGAGCGGGCGCTCGCCGAGGGCGTGAAGGCGTACGAGCCGGGGCTGCTGGCGAAGGCGCACCGGGGCGTGCTGTACATCGACGAGGTGAACCTGCTCCAGGACCACCTGGTGGACCTGCTGCTGGACGCGGCGGCGATGGGGCGTTCGTACGTGGAGCGCGAGGGCGTGTCGGTGCGGCATGCGGCGCGGTTCCTGCTGGTGGGGACGATGAACCCGGAGGAGGGCGAGCTGCGGCCGCAGCTGCTGGACCGGTTCGGCCTGACGGTGGAGATCGCGGCCACCCGGGACGCGGACGAGCGCGCCGAGGTGGTGCGCCGCCGGCTCGCCTACGACGCCGATCCGGCCGGTTTCGCGGCGAATTGGGCCGGGCGCGAGCTCGAGCTCGCCGAACGGATCGGCGCGGCACGGGAGTTGCTGCCGTCCGTCGACCTCTCCGACCTGGCGCTGCGTCAGATCACGGCGGTGTGCGCGGCGTTCGAGGTGGACGGCCTGCGGGCGGACATCGTGATGGCCCGCACCGCGGTGGCGCTGGCGGCCTGGGCGGGTCGCACCGAGGTGCTGGAGGAGGACGTCCGCAAGGCCGCCCAGCTGGCACTGCCGCACCGGCGGCGGCGCAACCCGTTCGACGCGCCGGGCCTGGACCAGGAGCAGCTGGACCGGACGCTGGCCGAGCACCAGGAACCGGACGGCGAGGGCCCGGACGACGACGGCAACGGCCCCGGCGACGGTCCGGGCGACGGCGGCAACGGTCCGGACGGCGGCGGCTCCCCCGCACCGTCCGACCCCACCCCTCCTGCGCAGGAGGCGAGTTCGGAGGCCCCGCCCGCGCCGCCGCAGCAACGGCCGGGCGGCTCCCGGGAGTCGTCGCCGGTGGCGTCCGAACACCCTTACCGGACACGGCTGTTCAAGGTGGACGGCACCGGCCGGGGCGCGCAGGGACGGCGCTCCCCCGCCGAGACGGACGCCGGGCACACCGTGCGGGCGCGCCGGCCGCAGGGCCGGCTGACCCGGCTGCACCTGAGTGCGACGCTGCGCGCGGCGGCGCCGCACCAGGTGGCGCGCGGGCGGGCCGGCCGGGCGCTGGTGCTGCGGCGGGACGATCTGCGCGAACAGGTGCGCCGGGGGCGGGAGTCGAACCTGGTGCTGTTCGTGGTGGACGCGTCCGGGTCGATGGCGGCCCGGCAGCGGATGACGGCGGTCAAGGGCGCGGTGCTGTCGCTGCTGATGGACGCCTACCAGCGGCGCGACAAGATCGGCATGGTGACGTTCCGGGGCTCCGGCGCGGAGCTGGCGCTGCCGCCGACCTCCTCGGTGGAGGTGGGCGCGGCCCGGCTGGAGCAGTTGCCGACCGGCGGGCGGACGCCGCTGGAGGCGGGCCTGCTGCGGGCGCACGAGGTGCTGCGGGTGGAGCGGCTGCGCGACCCGGACCGGCGGGCGCTGCTGGTGGTGGTGACCGACGGCCGGGCGACCGGCACGCGCGACGCGGTGGCGCGGTCGCACCGGGCGGCGGGGCTGCTGGCTGCGCAGGGGGTGGCCGCGGTGGTGCTGGACTGCGAGTCCGGCCCCGTCCGGCTGGGCCTGGCACGGGAGTTGGCGGCGCACCTGAACGGTGACGCGGTGAGCCTGGACGAGCTGCGGGCCGAGGGCGTGGCCGCGCTGGTGCGCGAGGCCCGGACGGCGATGACCTCCACTGCTACGACCTCCACGACCTCTACGACCTCTACGACCTCTACGACACGAAAGGCGGCGTGAGCAGGATGCCCAAGGGAGTTGCGGAGAACGTCCCGGACGACGGACTGACCACCCGGCAGCGGCGGACGCTGCCGATCACGGCGGTCCACACCGGCCCGGGCAAGGGGAAGTCCACGGCGGCGTTCGGGATGGCGCTGCGGGCCTGGAACCAGGGCTGGCCGATCGGGGTGTTCCAGTTCGTCAAGTCGGCGAAGTGGAAGGTCGGCGAGGAGAACGCGCTGCGGGTGCTCGGCGAGTCCGGGCAGGGCGGCACGGTGGCGTGGCACAAGATGGGCTCGGGCTGGTCGTGGGTGCAGCGCGACATCGAGTCGTCCGAGGAGGCGGCCCGGGAGGGCTGGGAGCAGGTCAAGCGGGACTTGGCGGCCGAGACGTACCGGTTCTACGTACTGGACGAGTTCACCTACCCGCTGCACTGGGGGTGGATCGACGTGGCGGAGGTGGTGGAGGTGCTGCGCGACCGACCGGGCAGCCAGCATGTGGTGGTGACCGGCCGCAACGCGCCCGAGCAGTTGCTCGAACTGGCCGATCTGGTCACCGAGATGACCAAGCTGAAGCATCCGATGGACGCGGGCCGCAAGGGCCAGCGCGGTATTGAGTGGTAGACCCTTGAACGACAGCATTCCCCGGCTGGTGGTGGCCGCCCCGTCCTCCGGCGCGGGCAAGACCACGGTGGCGACCGGCCTGATCGCGGCGCTGGCCGCGCGCGGGCTGAAGGTGTCCCCGCACAAGGTCGGCCCGGACTACATCGACCCCGGCTACCACGCGCTGGCCGCCGGGCGTCCGGGCCGCAACCTGGACGCCTGGATGAGCGGCCCGGAGCGCATCGCCCCGCTGTTCGCGCACGGCGCGGCCGGGGCGGACGTGGCGGTGGTCGAGGGCGTGATGGGCCTGTACGACGGGGCGGCGGGGCGCGGCGAGTTGGCGTCCACGGCGCAGGTCGCGAAGCTGCTGCGGGCGCCGGTGGTGCTGGTGGTGGACGCCTCCTCGCAGTCCCGTTCGGTGGCGGCGCTGGTGCACGGCTTCGCGTCCTGGGACCCACAGGTGCGCCTCGCCGGGGTGATCCTCAACAAGGTCGCCTCGGACCGGCACGAGACGCTGCTGCGGGAGGCCCTGGAGGAGGGCTCCGGGGTGCCGGTGCTCGGCGCGGTACGGCGGGCGAAGGCGGTGGACACCCCGTCCCGACACCTGGGCCTGGTGCCGGCCGTCGAACGTTCGGCGGAGGCGCTGCGGGCGGTCCGCGAGATGGGCGAACTGGTCGCCGCCTCCGTCGACTTGGACGAAGTGCTGGCGCTGGCCCGGACCGCCCCGCCGCTGGATTGCACGGCGTGGGACCCGGCGGCCGAGGTGGAACCGCTGGTCGGTCCCCGGCCGCGGATCGCGCTGGCGGGCGGCGCGGCGTTCTCCTTCTCGTACGCGGAGAACGCCGAACTGCTGACCGCCGCCGGCGCCGAGGTGGTGCCCTTCGACCCGCTGCACGACGAGCAACTGCCGGAGCGGACCTCGGCGTTGGTGATAGGCGGGGGCTTCCCGGAGGTGTACGTCTCCGAGCTCAGCGCGAACGCCTCCCTGCGGGCGGCGGTCGCCCAACTCGCCGCGAGCGGCGCCCCGGTGGTCGGCGAGTGCGCCGGACTGCTCTACCTGGGGCGGGAGTTGGATGGCCTGCCGATGTGCGGGGTGCTGGACACGACGGCCCGGATGACGCCCCGGCTGACCCTCGGCTACCGGGAGGCGGTGGCGCTCGCCGACTCGCCGCTCGCCGCGGCCGGGTCCCGGGTGCGCGGCCACGAGTTCCACCGCACCGTCACCGACCCGGCGGCCGGCCCGTCCCCCGCCTGGGGCTGGCGCACCCCCACCGGCCCGCACACCGAGGGCCACCTGCACGGCTCGGTGCACGCCTCCTACCTGCACCTGCACTGGACGGGCGCCCCCGCCCTGCCGACCCGGCTGGTCCGGCACGCCGCCGCCTGGGCCGCCTCGCACGACGGGAGCTGAGGGGAGCCGCCGGGAGCTACCAGGAGCTGACGGGAGCCGACGACGGATCGGCCGCGCGAGCCGGGCTCGCGCGGCCGACCGGGCCGGTCAGGCCGGGGGACGGCCGGGGGCGGCCGGTCAGACCGGCTGGCTGCCCTTCTTGGACGGCTCCTCCTGCGCGGTCGCCAGGCCCAGCGCGCGGCGCAGCGAGATGATCTCCTCGTCGCCCAAGTTGTCCTCGGCGACGCCCAGTTCACGGCGGAGGGTGGCGTTGTCGGTGGACCGGTAGGCCGCCAGGTAGTGGTCGGACGCGGTCATGGACTTCGCGATCAGGCGGTCGACGGTCGCCTTGTCGGCGGTGTTCCAGTGCGCGGCCTTCAGCATGGTGGCCTGCTTGGTGGCGGCCACGCTCATGTCCTTGGCCCAGGCCCGGAACGCCTGCGGGTCGTCCTCGACCTTGGTGTCCTCGTCCGGGCCGTTGATCCAGGCACGGTCGAACTGGTTGGTGGCGTCCAGCAGTTGACGCTGGTCGGTGGTCAGGGTGCTGGGGTACTTCTGCAGCGATCCGGTGCGCGACGACTTGTCCTCGTTGCCCAGGAAGCAGACGATGCGGCGGCTGCCGGAGGTGTTCCAGCCCAGCCGGTCGGGGAAGTAGTAGAAGGTCGACACCGAGTCCGGAATCGTCCAGGTGTCCGCCACATAGGTGTCGACGTGCGCCGGGCAGACCTCGTCGGCCTCCGCCTTCAGCGCGTCCTCGCCCGGGTACTTGCCGTCCTGCTTGCTGGTGGGCTGCGTCCAGTAGACCTCGCCGTGGTGCGAGGACGTGCAGTCCACGGGCTTGGCGAAACCGGTCATGGCCCGGTTGAAGCACTGGCCGACCCGCAGCCGGAACGGCGAGTCCGGCGTGGCGGCGTTCGACGTCGACGTGACGTGCGAGGGCGTGGAACTGTCGTCCTCGAAGTCCTGGACGCTGAAGGTGCCGCCGATCACCGAGAGCACGAACAGCACCATGCCGAGGCTGCCGGTCACGATGCCGGAGATGGCCAGGCCCTTGCCGCGCTCACCGGTCCGCTTGATCTGGCGCAGCGCGCCGATGCCCAGGCCGATGCCGATGAAGCCGAAGTAGCAGCAGACGATGCCGGTGATCAGCGAGGCGATGGCCAGGTTGTTGGTGTACAGCGACCGCTGCGGCTGCGGGTACATCATCATCGGCCCGGTCGGCGCGCCGGGCATGCCGGGTGGCGGGTACCCGCCCGTCCCCCACGGCTGCTGAACACCCGTCGGCGCCCACGGGTTGCCCCCGGCGGTCGCGTCGGTCTGGGCCGCGCCCCACGGGTTCGCCCCGGGCGGCACCGGCGCACCGGGCGGGACCGGCGCACCGGCCGGCGCGGCGCCGAGTTCGGGCGGCGGCGCGACGGGCGGCGCCCACGGGTTCGCGGGCGCCGGCGGCGCGGCGGGGGCCGGCGGCGCGTCAACTGGCGTGGTGGTGACAGCCGGTGCGTCGACGGGCGCGGGCTCCGGCGCGTCGGACTGCTTGCTGAACGAGATCGCCGCCGGTGCATCCACGGCAGGCCCGACCGCGACGGCGTCAGCGCTCTCCGCGTCCGCCGCTTCCGCGGCGGGGGCCGACTCGGGCGCGGCCGGCTGCTTACTGAAGGAGACCGCGGCCGCTGGCGCTGCGTCTGCGGCGTCAACCGTGGGCGTGGCGGGCGTGGTCGGGGAGTCGTCCCGGGCGGCGTCGGGGACGGCCTCCCCGGAGCGCTCCTGGTCGAACGACATGGGTTTCCCCCTTGGGGCGTGGAACTGTTCGACGGCTGCGCGAATATAGCGGACCGGTCCGTCGCTCTCCCAACGAGTTCCGCGCCGAAGTTCCAGCACCGTGAGCGTGACCATTGCATGCAATGCATGCATCGCACTACGCTGCCGCCGTGCAGACCGAGAGCACCCGCCGCAGCCTGCGGGAACTGATCCTGGACGGCCGCTACCCACCGGGGGCGCGGCTGGGCGAGGTGGAGGTCGCGGAGACCCTGGGGGTGAGCCGCACTCCGGTCCGGGAGGCGTTCCGGGCGCTGACCGCGGACGGCCTGCTGGCCGCCGCCGGGCGCGGCGTCCGGGTGGTGGAGCTGTCCGCTGAGGAGCTGTCGCACGTCTACCGGGTGCGGGCCGCGCTGGAGGCGCTGACCGCCGAGCTCGCGGCCGAGCGGCAGCGGGCGGGCCGGCTGGCCCCGGCCGAGCTGACCGACCTGGCGGCGCTCGCCGACCGTACGCACCGGGCCACCGTGGAACGCGAGTTGACGGAGGCGGTGCGGCTGAACCGGCAGTTCCACCGGCGGGTCGCGGAGCTTTCCGCCAACCCGGTCGCCCTGCACTCGTTGGAGCGGCTGTGGGACCAGATCCAGGTCTCCACCCACCGTTCCCTGCACGCGCCCGACCGCACCGCCCTGGTGGACGACCAGCACCGTGAGCTGCTGGCCGCCGTGATCGCCGGGGATCCGGCCGCTGCCGGGGCGGCCGCCCGGCGGCACGTCCTGGACACCTGCGCCGCCGCCCGGCCGCCCGAGAAGGAGTGACCTGATGGCCCTGTCCCACCACTACGCGGTCCGTGTCGACTGGACCGGCAACCTCGGTACCGGTACCGACACCTACCGCTCGTACTCCCGCGCCCACGACATCTCCTCGGACGGGGTGCCGACGCTGCTCGGCAGCGCCGACCCGACGTTCCGCGGCGACCGTTCGCGGTGGAACCCGGAACAGTTCCTGCTGGCCGCGCTCGCCCAGTGCCACATGCTGTCGTACCTGTCGCACTGCGCGCGCCAGGGCGTGGTGGTGCTGTCCTACACGGACGAGGCGGAGGCCACCATGGAGACCGCGGGCGGCGGCGGCCACTTCACCGAGGCGATGCTGCGGCCCCGGGTGGAGATCGCCGACGAGTCGATGCGCGAGCAGGCCGAGGCCCTGCACGGCCCGGCCGGCCGGGACTGCTTCATCGCGTCCTCGGTGAACTTCCCGGTCCGCCACGAGCCGGTCATCACGGTGCGCGCCGCCTCCTGACGCACCTCCTTGATGCTCCGTCAACTTCCTTGGTATAGCTGGCTACAGTACTTCCGCTGAGGCTGACTCCAGGAAAAAGACGGAGGCCTGCCGGATCGATCAGGACGTGACAACGGCGAAGACTCGTGGTCATGCGAATCACTCAACGAGGCGCCGCCCTCGCCGCCGCCACCACCGTCCTGCTCGGCCTGACGGCACCGCTCGCCGCCGCCGCTCCCGCCCCTGCCCGGCCCGCCTGGGCCGCCTGCACGGGCGGGGCGGCGGACGGGCGGCAGCAGTGCGCCGAGGTGACGGTCCCGGTCGACTACCGACAACCCGACGGGCCGTCACTGACGCTGGCGATCTCCCGGATCACCGCCGCCAAGCCGGATCAGCGGCGCGGCGTGCTGGTGCTGATCCCGGGCGGGCCGGGCGGCTCCGGCCTGAACGGGCCGAGCAGCGCCGCGAAACGGCTACCCCAGTCGGTGCTGGACAGGTACGACCTGATCGGCTTCGACCCACGCGGCGTCGGGCGTTCCAGTCCGGTCTCCTGCGGGCTCGACTACGCCGACCTGGCGCCCGGCAAGCTGCTGCCCTGGCCCGCGCCCGACGGGCACGGCGGCGATGCCAACCTGACCACCGGCCAACGCATCGCCGACCGCTGCGCGGCCAACGGCGGCCCGGTGCTGCGCAGCATCACCACCCGGAACGAGGCGCGGGACATCGACCGGATCCGGCAGTCCCTCGGCGAGCGCCGGATCTCCACCTGGGGCGTCTCCTACGGCACCTACGCGGGCGCCGCGTACGCCACGATGTTCCCCGACCGCACCGACCGGATCCTGCTGGACAGCAACGACAACCCGGATCCGGTCCTGGCCGAGCGCAGCTGGCTGGCCGCCTTCGCCACCGGCGCGGAGGACCGCTTCCCGGATTTCGCGGCCTGGGCGTCCTCCCCCACGGCCGGCGAGTTCCGGATCGCCGACACCCCCGAGCAGGTCCGCACCGCCTACCTGACGGCCGCCCAGCAGTTGGACGCGGCCCCGCTGCCCTGGCCCGGCCACAACCCGGGCGTACTGGACGGCAACGGCGTGCGCGGCACGCTGCTGAACAGCCTGTACGCGGACGCCAAGTTCCCCGCCGCGGCCGCTCTGATCCAGGCCGCCCAGGGCCACCGCCCGCTGCCCGAGCAGGGGCCCGCGCCGGACGCGGCGGAGCTTGCGCAGATGCAGGCTTCCACGGCGGTCACGGTCGCCACCCTGTGCAACGACGTCAACTGGCCGCGCGACCTCGGCTCGTACGCCGCGGCGGTGGCCGCCGACCGGGTCGCGCACCCGCTCACGGCCGGCATGCCGGTGAACGCCTCGGCCTGCGCGTTCTGGCACTGGCAGCCCGCCGAGCCGCCGGTCCGGGTCACCGGCGACGGGCCGTCCAACGTACTGATGGTGCAGAACCTGCGCGACCCGGCCACGCCCTACGCGGGGGCGCTCAAGCTGCGCGCGGCGTTCGGCGACCGGGCCAGGATGGTCACGGTCGACTCCGGCGGCCACGGCTCCTACCTGTCCCACGGGAACGCCTGCGGCGACGCGCTGGTGTCGGAGTTCCTGGCCACCGGCCGCCGCCCGGCCCGGGACGCGTTCTGCCCGAAGGCCGGGTGAGGCCGGTGCGCGGCCCGATCAGCACCCGTCCGTCCGGGGTTCGTCCGGCCGGTGGCGGTGCGTCGGGCCGCGCCCGGTCCGTCAGCCCAGGTCGCGGCGGCGCAGCCCGGCCAGGCCCGCCCCGGCGGCGAGCGCGGCCAGCGCGGTGGTCCACAGCAGCGGCGCGGCGGTGAACGTACCGCCGGGCAGGTGCGGAAGGTGCGTGAACGGCGACAGGTCGAGCACCCACTGCGGCAGTTGCAGGATCGGGCCGAACCAGGCGACCAGCACGAACACGCCGAAGCCGGCCCAGCCGGCCGCCGTCCAGCGCGGCAGCAGGCCGTACACGGCGAGCGCCACGGCGGCGGTCAGCCACACCGCGGGCAGCTGGACCAGCGTGGCACCGAGCATCCGGGCGACGGCGTCGCCCGTCCCGTGGCCGGCGGCGCTGCCGAGCGCGGCGGCCTGCGCCAGCCCGGCGGTGAGGCCGGCGGCGGCCAGCAGCACGGCGGTGCCGAGCAGCGGGAACAGCAGGTGTCCGCCCGCCCAGCGCAGCCGGGAGACGGCACCCGCCAGCACGGGTTCGGCCCGGCCGGCGCTCTCCTCGGCGCGCAGCCGCAGCACGGACTGCACGGCGTACACGGCGGCGATCATCCCGAACACCCCGGCGATGGTGGAGAGATAGGCGTTCAGCACGCCCTGCTGTCCGCCGAGCCGGGCCATCATGTCGGCCATCTGCTGGTTGTCGCCGACCAGGTCGACCACGCCCTTGGCGACGCTGCCGAACACCGCGCCGCCCGCCGCGAAGGCCAGCGTCCAGCCGATCAGGGCGCCGCGCTGCAGGCGGCGGGCCAGTGCGGCGGCGTCCGCCAGGCCGGGCGCGGCGACGGCGGGGCCGGGGCGCTGCGGGAGCAGCCCGGCGCCCAGGTCGCGTCGTTCGACCAGGGTGCGGGCCAGCGCGGTGAGCAGCGCGGCCCCGCCCAGCGGCAGTACCAGCACCCACCAGCGGTCGCCGGCGAACGCGCGGACCTGCTCGCTCCAGCCGATCGGGGAGAGCCAGCTCGCCCAGCCCGTGCCGCTGCCGGAGTCTCCGACGGCGCGCAGCACGAAGGCGAGGCCGATCGCCGCCCCGGCAAGGCCGTTGGCGGCCCGCCCGGTCTCGGCGATTTGCGCGGTGACGGCGGCCAGCGCGGCGAAGAACACCCCGGTGGCGCCGAGCGCGAGGCCGAACGCCAGAGCCCCGGCGGCGGATTGACCTGCGGCCAGCAGGACGATCGTCACCAGGGCGGCCAGCGCGGCGTCGGCGGTGAGGGCGGTGGCGAGTGCGGCGGTCAGCGGGGCGCGGCGGCCGACGGCGCCGGCGCCGATCAGTTCGAGCCGCCCGTCCTCCTCCTCGGCGCGGGTGTGCCGCACCACCAGCAGGGTGGACATCAGCGCGGCCAGCACCGCCCCGAAGACGCCCATCCGCCACGCGGTCAGCCCGCCGATGGTGGAGCCGTCGAAGATCGGGCCGTACAGGGCGCGCAGCGAGCCGTTGCCGTCGATGCTGGCCGCGAAGGTCCGCCGGGAGGCCTCGTCGCCGTACAGCGTGCGGAAGGAGAAGGCGGTGGAGGCGACCATGCCGGTGCCGATGTACACCCACACCGGCAGGGCGATCCGGTCGCGGCGCAGGGCGAGGCGGTAGAGGGTGCCGGTGCCGGTCAGCGCGTAGCCGCTCATCGGACGGCCGCCGTCGAGGGGGTGTCGGCCTCGTTCTCGTAGTGGCGCAGGAAGAGTTCCTCCAGCGTGGGCGGCCGGCTGGTGAGGCTGTGCACGCCGACGGCAGTGAGCTCGGTGAGCAGGGTGCCGAGCTGTTCGGTGTCGACCTGGCAGCGCAGCCGGTTGCCGTCGATCGTCAGGTCGTGGGCGTAGGCGGGGTGCGGCGGCGGCCCGGTGAGGACGGCGTCCACCGAGGTGCGGGTCAGGTGGCGCAGGTCGTCCAGGGTGCCGGTCTCCACGGTGCGCCCGGCCCGGATGATCGACACCCGGTCACAGAGCGCCTCCACCTCGGACAGGATGTGGCTGGACAGCAGCACCGTGGCGCCCCGCTCGCGGGCCTCGGCGACGCACTCGCGGAACACCTCCTCCATCAGCGGGTCCAGGCCGGAGGTGGGCTCGTCCAGGATCAGCAGGTCGGCGTCGCCGGCGAACGCCGCTACCAGCGCGACCTTCTGCCGGTTGCCCTTGGAGTAGGCGCGGCCCTTCTTGGTGGGGTCGAGCTCGAAGCGCTCCAGCAGCGCGGCCCGGCGGGTCGGGTCGAGTCCGCCGCGCAGCCGTCCGAGCAGGTCGATCGCCTCCCCGCCGGAGAGGTTGCGCCACAGCGTCACATCGCCCGGCACGTAGGCGATTCTGCGGTGCAGCGGGACGGCGTCGCGCCACGGGTCGCCGCCGAGCAGGGCGGCGGTGCCGGAGTCGGCGCGCAGCAGGCCGAGCAGGACGCGGATGGTGGTGGACTTGCCCGACCCGTTGGGGCCGAGGAACCCGTGAACCTCGCCCTGCTCGACCGTGAGGTCCAGTCCGTCCAGGGCGCGGGTGCGGCCGAAGGTCTTCACCAGGCCGGACACCGAAATGGCGGTCGTCATGAGCTCGACGCTACTCTTGTTTCACAAATCCGTGAAGTTGCCGAAAGTCCCGGATCTTCGCGTTGCTGCCGAAGGTGTGTGAAGGTGGGCGGACGCCCGGTCGGACGGATGTCGGGGAGGGTTCCGGTGGTGCAGGCGAGTGAGGTGGGCGACGTGGGCGACGTGGACGCGCAGCGGGATCCGGCGGCGGTGTCGGAGTTCGTGGAGCGGTTCGCCATGGTGCTGGCGGACGCCGGGTTCCCCCGGATGTCGGCCCGGGTGTTCACCGCCCTGCTGACCGCCGACTCCGGGCGGCTGACCTCCGCCGAACTCGGCGAACTGCTCCAGATCTCCCCCGCCGCCGTCTCCGGCGCGGTCCGCTACCTGACCCAGGTCGACCTGGTGAGCCGCGAACGCGAGCCCGGCACCCGCCGCGACCGCTACCGCATCCACGACCACGTCTGGTACGAGGCCACCGCCAACCGCGACCGCACGCTGTCCCGCTTCGAGTCCAGCCTGGTCGAGGGCGTCGACGCGCTCGGCGCGGACACCCCGGCCGGCCAACGCCTCGCCGAATCCCAGGAGTTCTTCGCCTTCCTGCGGGTCGAGATCCAGCAGATGATGCAGCGCTGGCGCGACCGCGAGAAGTGAGCGACCGCTATCGCTGCCGTTCCCGCACCCGCGGGCCCCGCGGCCCCCACAGCGGCATCGAGAGGACCAGCACGGCCACCAGCCCCGCGGTCCACCGCACCGCACCGCCCGGATCGGGCAGGTTCTCGGTCGGATACTGCCGGCCGGCCGGGTCGTACGTGACCTCCAGTTGGTTGCCGACGTCGCGGCCCTCGCAGGGGCTCAGCCGCTTGGCGATGTCCTGACCCTCGGCGGTGCGCAGCAGGCAGTACCCGACCGCCTTGCCGTTGCGGGGATGGACGGCGGTGATCCCACGCAACGGGGTTGGCCGCGCCGAACTGCCAAACCGCCAGCCACGACAGCGCAAGGCTCCCGAACAGCGCGGGCACCGTGTACCACGCCCAGAAACGGTGCGGGTGTTCCGTCGACTTCGAAGCCATCATTCCTGTCGATCGTTCGAACGCCGGGACGGTACACCTGTTGGTGCCCGCCATCGGCTACCGCTTCCGCCCCTCCAGGCTCCGCCCGCGCAGCCCCCACAGCGGGAGCAGCAGCACCAGCAGGGCCAGCGCCGCACTCAGCCCGGCGACCCAGCGCTCCGCACCGGACGGGTCGGGTACCTCCTCGGTCGGATCCTGCCGGCCGGCCGGGTCGTAGGTCACGTCGAGGTGGTCGCCCACCTTGCGGCCCTCGCAGGAACCGAGTCGCCCGGGAATGCCCCGGCCGTCCGCTGCCCGCAGCAGGCAGTACCCGGCCGCCCTGCCCTCGCTCGGGTGGACGGCGGTGACCTCGGCGAGCGTCCGCTCGCCGTCCTCGGCCAGCACGCTCTGGTGGTACGCGACGGTGCCGACGAATCCGATCGCCAGGAGCAGCACGAGGGCGAGGACCGCCCCGACCGCACCCGCCCTGGTGCGGTACGGGTACACGATCACCTGCATCAGCAGCGCCGCCAGGACGAAGATCGTCGCCCCCTCGGCGAACCCCGTCCAGCCGAGCTGCCGGTCCGTCAGCCAGATCAACGCGAGGCCGCCCGCCAGCGTCGGCAGCGTGACCCGCGCCCAGAAACGGTGCGGATGCCGCACCGGCTTCACACTCATCGCCGCTCCCCCCGTTCGTCGTTCGAACGAGGGGAGGTTACTTCGCAGTTGGCGCGGTGTGAACGGTCAGTCCTCCGCAGCGTCCCGGTCGCGCTCCAGACGCGGGCCCAACCGTCCCCACAGCGGGAGCGACAGGACCAGCAGGGCCAGCCCCCCGCCCAGCCCGGCGGCCCAGCGCGCCTCGCCGTCCGGGTCGGGCGCGCCCTCGACCGGGTCCACCCGGCCGGCCGGGTCGAAGGTGACGCTGACGTGGTCACCGACCCGGTAGTCGTTCGAGTGGATCCGGCCGGAGATGTCCCGCCCGTCGGCAGCCCGCAACTCACAGGTCGGCGTCCCCCTTCCCTTGCCCGGGTCCACGGCAATGACCTCGGCGACCGTCCGCTCGCCGTCCCGGGCCAGCACGTCGTGCTGCGCCGCGTCGACCCCGGCGAACCCGAGCAGGACCACCAGCGCGCCGGACGCGAGCGCCGCGACCAGGCCGACCACGGTGCGGTAGGAGAACGCCATCACCAGGACCATGGCCAGTGCCAGCAGCGCCAGCGCCCCCTTCAGGGTCCCCGTGCGCCAGCCGAGGTGCTGGCTGATCAGCCAGATCAGAGCGGAGCTGGCGACCAGCGTCGCAGGCGCGAACCGCACCCAGAAACGGTGCGGGTGTTCCTCGGACTTCACGTCCATGTCGATCCCCCCATTGATCATTCGGATCAAGAAGGACGCTACTCCTGCCCATGAGCCACCGTCAGTCGGGGTGCCCGGCCCACCGCTTGCCCTGGTGGGGGTGGGTGGCGGTGACCACGGCGAACGTCCGATGACCGTCGCGAGCAGCTGCCGGCCATCGGTGGCCGGCTACACCCGCCAGTCCGCGGGCCCGCCTGCGGCCACCGGCTCCGACGGCCCGCCGGGGCGCTGCCGGCGGCGGCCGGCCCAGAACGGGAGGGACACCAGCAGTGCGACCAGTGCGGTGCCGACGCCCGCCGTCCAGTGGAGGGGGGTGTCCGCGTCGAGGGGTTCCCAGATCGGGGCCTGCCGGTCGGACGGGTCGGCGGTCACCGTCAGCTGGCGGCCGACATGGAGGTTGCAGGCGTCGAGCGGGTGGCGGACGGCGGTGCCGTCGGGTCGGCTCACCTCGCAGGTGGGGAGGTGGGTGCCGTTGCGCGGGTGGACGGCGGTGACGGTGACGGTGATCTGCTGCCCGTGGTCGGCCAGTGACCCGGTCCGGACCGCCGCCATCCCGGCGAAGCTCAGCCAGAGCGCCAGCCCGCCGGCGACGAACGCCGCCACCCCTCCCCGGGGGGTGCGGTAGTTCAGCGCGACCACCAGGATCAGCGCGGTAGGCGTAACGGCGTGCAGCAGCTCGACGGCCTCCGAGCCGCCGAACAGGTAGGTCAGCACACCGATCGGCGCCGCGCAGCAGAGCAGGGTGAGCAGCGCGTGCAGCGACCCGCGCCAGGGCCGGCCGGTACCGGTCTTCTCGTTCATCGCGTCCTTCGTGTCGATCTTGACGCGGGGACCCTACCGGCGGCGCGGCCGGGCTGTCAGCCGAGATACGCGGGGGCGACGGCGGAGCGCACCAGGACGGCGGGGGCGCCGGTGCCGTCGGCGGGGACGGTCCACAGGTCGGAGCCGTAGTCGCCGGGGAGCGAGTACATCAGCGTGTGCCCGTCGGACCAGAGTGCCTGGTCGTCGATGTTGCGCTGCTCGACGGTCGCGGTCTCGGTCATGGTGGCGAGGTCGAGCACGTACAGCCGCCAGGGCGCGGCCGGGTCGGCACCGGCCACCCGCTTCTTGTAGGCGACCCGGGTGCCGTCCGGGGAGAGTGACGGGCATTCGACGTTCTGGTGCAGGGTGGTCAGGGTGCGGGCGGCAAGATCGCCCTGGACCAGGTAGGTCTGGCCACCGGTGGCGACCGTCGCGTAGAAGCGGTTGTCATCGGTGGCGAAGGTGACGCCCCAGACGTTGAGGTCGGACGCCTGGACGGGGTGGCCGTCCTTCAGTACCTGGAAGGTCTCCAGGTTGTCGTAGAACTGCCAGTTGCGGGTGTCGACGATCGCGGTGCGGGTGGAGAAGTCGGTGCCCGCGTAGGAGTCGCCGCTGACGAACACCGTCCAGCCGGCCAGGTGTCCGGACGGGGAGACCCGGGCGCGGGTGGGGATGCCGGGCGCGGGGAAGCGCTTGATCTCGTGCAGCGAGGCGTCCAGCACGGATGCGTGGTAGGTGTCGTCGAGCGCGCCGTGTTCGGCCTGCAGGCAGATGCCGGTGCCGGCGGCGGCGTGGAAGCGCAGGCATTTCACACCGGACGCGGTGCGGGCGCCGTCCGGGTGGTCGGCGGGCACGGCGGCGACCTCGTCGCGGTGCGGGCCCCAGGCCAGGTTGCGCAGCAGCAGTTGACGGCCCGCCGGCTCCAGCGTCACCGCCCCCTCGCGCACCGGTGGCCCGCCGGCCTGCTCCTGGTTACGCCGGTCCGCCCGGCCGGCGGCGTACCGGACGGCGAACGTCCCGATGCCGGCGAGCAGCACCACGGCGACCACCAGCACCACCAGCTTCCGCCGCAACTGGGCGTCCCCGACCGGGGGTTCGGGCGCCTCGGAGTCCGGGTCGACGGCAACGGGAGCGGTCATGCGAGGTGCCCTCCGGACGGGGGTTCGGGAACGGCGGTCGGACGGAGCAGGCGGGTGGCGGCAACGGCCGCGACGGCGAGGGCCAGGGCGGTGCCGGTGAGGGCGGCGCGCGGGCCCCACAGCGTCCAGGCGGCGCCGAAGGCGAGCGAGCAGACGAAGCGGGCGAGCGCCTGGCCGGTGCCGACCAGGGCCTGCCCGGCGCCCTGCTGCCCGTCGGGGACGGTCGCGGCGGTGGCGGCGGCGAGCACCCCGTCGGTGGCGGCGTAGAAGGTGCCGTGCAGCAGCAGGACCAGCACGGCGGCGCTCGCGCCGCGCAGCGGGGAGAGCACCACGCCGTACCCGGCGAGCAGCACGGCGTGGCCGGCCAGGAACAGGGTGCGGCGGCCGATCCGGTCGGCGATCATGCCGAGCGGGACGGCGAGGGTGAGGAAGACGGCGGCGGTGCCGAGCGGCAGCAGCGGGAACAGGTGGGCGGGCAGGCCGAGTCGGCGTTGCAGCAGCAGGTACAGGAAGGAGTCGCTGACGGTGGTGAGGCCGAGCAGTACGGCGGCCAGGGTGAGCCGGCGCAGCGCGGGGCGTCGCAGCAGCGCGAGCGCGTCCCGCAGGGTGGGGCGCGCCCCCGACTCGACAACAGTGGTGGTGGCCCGTCCTGGCACGAACAGCACCAGCAGCAGCACGCCGAGCACCGCGACGCAGCCGGAGACGGTGAACACCGCGCTGTAGCCGGCGCGTTCGGCCCGGTCGTCGGCGATCCGCAGCACCGCGAAGGCGAGCAGCGGGCCGAGCAGTGCGCCGGTGGTGTCCATCGCGCGGTGCACGCCGAACGCCCGGCCGCGGTGCTCGGGCGCGGTGGCCAGCGAGATCATCGCGTCCCGGGGTGCGGTGCGCAGCCCCTTGCCGGTGCGGTCGATGGCGAGGACGCCGCCGATCAGCGGCACGGTGTGGACGAGCAGCAGCAGTGGCTTGCACAGCGCGGACAGGCCGTAGCCGATCCCGGCGACGAGCTTGTGGCCGCGCGGGCTGCGGTCGGCGAGGTGGCCGCCGAGCAGCCGGACCAGCGCGCCGACGCCGTTGTTGATGCCGTCGAGCAGGCCGAAGCCGAGCGGGGACAGGCCGAGCGCGGCGACCACGTACAGCGGCAGGACGGCGCTGACCATCTCGGAGGAGACGTCGGTGACCAGGCTGACCGCGCCGAGCGCGAGCACGGTGCCGGGGACGGCGGCGCGCCGCCCCGGGCGGGTGCCCGGG
Source organism: Kitasatospora sp. NPDC004614 (assembly GCF_042873675.1). Classification (NCBI taxonomy): domain Bacteria; kingdom Bacillati; phylum Actinomycetota; class Actinomycetes; order Kitasatosporales; family Streptomycetaceae; genus Kitasatospora; species Kitasatospora sp. NPDC004614. Next base: position 219,854 of record NZ_JBIALR010000006.1, on the reverse strand, counting down.
GCGGCGGCCGTCTTGGTGGAGCGGGCGTCCGCGAGGTACATCCGGCGTCAGTTCCAGATGCCGGTGATGTCGGAGGCGGAGGCGGCGTTGCCCGCGTGGGCGCTCAGGCCGGCCAGGTCCTCCAGGGTACGCAGCACGTTGTAGTGGTTGTAGGTGGTGGCGCTGGTGGAGCCGGGGATGACGTGCTGGCCGTAGACCACGGTGGGGATGCGGTTGCCGGACAGGCTGTTGTCCTCGTCGAAGGTGACCACCAGCAGGCTGTTGTGGGTCTGCGCCCAGGTGGCGTACGCGCTGAGGTTGTTCTTGATCCAGGTGTCGCCGGTGGAGACCGAGCAGTCGTGCATGTCGCTGCACAGGTTCGGCACCACGAAGGAGACCTTCGGCAGCGTGGTGTAGTCGGTGGGGAACTGGGCGAAGGTGTAGGCGGTGTTGGTCGGCACGTTGGAGAAGCCGAACCACGGGTTGTGCTTCTGCGCGTACTTGCCGCTGGAGCAGACCGTGGAGCCCTGGCTGGGCAGGGTCTCGTTGTAGGAGCCCCAGCTCTTTCCGGCGGCGATCAGCTCGGAGGCCAGGTTGGGCGCGGTCATCGAGCCGACCTTGACGCAACTGTCGTCGGTGCGGCCCTGGTTGGAGCCGGAGAACAGCATGTAGTAGTTCGGCTCGGACGGGTGGGTCAGGCCGTAGGACTGGGTGAGGTTGGCGCCGCCGGCCACCAGGGTGCCGTTCAGGTACGGGGCGCTGGAGCTGCCGATCACCTGGCTGTAGGCGTGGTTCTCCATCACCACCACGATGACGTGGTCGGGCGCGGGCAGCGCGGCGGCCTGCGCGGTGGAGCCGGTGGCGGCCCACAGGCCGAGCGAGGCGGCGGCCAGGGCGACGGTGCTTCCGATCGCGGTCAGGCGGCGCTTGGTGCGGCGGCTGAGCGGTGCGGCAGTCATGGCGAGGTCCCTCCGGGGCAAGGAACGTGCGGGACAGGGCTGTTGGAGCACGCTTGGTGGAACACGCGTTGGAGCTTGGAGCTTGGAGCTTGGAGCTCGGAGCTCGGAGCTCGGAGCTTGGAGCGCCGGAAACGCTAGGGGTGAGCGGTGACCGGCACGCCTTTTGACAGGTTAAGAACAAGCGAACGCTTGGTCGGCCCACAAGCCCGCACGGGCGCTTTTCGGCCAGCGGAGAAGCGGCGCGGCTCACACCTGTCCCGATTGACCCGCCTCGGACCGACATGGTGGGATCTTTCCGGCCCGGCGCGCACGACCGGCGCGGTGAACAAGCAGGTGAACGAGCAGGTGAACGAGCAGGTGAACGAGCAGGTGAACGAGCAGGTGAACGAGCAACGGGAGGGCCGGGCGTGACAGCCACTCCCCGTGTCGTACTCGGGCTCGGGCTGCGCCGCGGCACCCCCGCCGCCGAACTGCTCCGCACCGCCGACGTGGCGCTCGCCGCCTGCGGCCTCGACCGCTCTGCCGTCGCCCTGGTCGCCACCTTGGAGAGCAAGCTCGCCGAGCCCGGACTGTGCGCCGCCGCAAGGGAGTTGGACGTCCCCGTGGTCGGCCACCCGGCCGCCGCGCTGGCCGCCGTCCCGGTGGCCGGCTCCGCCCGGGTGGCCGCCGCGGTCGGCACCCCGAGCGTCGCGGAGGCCGCCGCGCTGACCTCGGCCGGGCCCGGCGGCCGCCTGCTCGCGCCGCGCACCGCGACCGCGACCGCCACCGCGGCCCTCGCCGTACCCGCCCAGGAGGCCACCAGGTGAACACCGAGCCCGATCTGCGCCATCACGGCGACGCCGAAGTCCGCTCCGCCGGCCTGGTCGACCTCGCGGTGAACGTCCGCACCGGCACCCCGCCGCCCTGGCTGCGCGCGCACCTCGCCGCCACCCTCGACACCCTGGCCGCCTACCCGGACGGCACCGCGGCCCGCTCCGCCGTCGCCGCCCGGCACGGCCGCCCCGTCGCCGAGGTGCTGCTCACTTCCGGCGCGGCAGAGGCGTTCGTGCTGCTCGCCCGGGTGCTGCGGCCGAGCCACGCGGTGGTGGTGCACCCGCAGTTCACCGAACCGGAGGCGGCGCTGCGGGACGCCGGGCGCACCGTCCACCGCGTCCTCCTCACGCCGGAGCAGGGCTTCCGCCTGCTGCCCGGGGCCGTTCCCGAGGACGCCGATCTGGTGGTGGTCGGCAACCCCACCAACCCCACCTCCATCCTGCACCCGGCCACCGACCTGGCCGAACTCGCCCGGCCCGGGCGGACCCTGGTGCTCGACGAGGCGTTCATGGACACCGACCCGGGCGAGACCCAGACCCTCGCCGGGGCCCGCGACCTGCCCGGCCGGGTGGTGGTGCTGCGCAGCCTCACCAAGACCTGGGGCCTGGCCGGCCTGCGAATCGGCTACCTGCTCGCCCCCGCCGACCTGGTCACGGAACTCGCCGCCGCCCAGCCGCTCTGGCCGGTCTCCACGCCCGCGCTCGCCGCCGCCGAACTCTGCTCCGCCCCCGCCGCCCTCGCCGAGGCCGACGCCGCCGCCCGCGCCACCGCCCTGGACCGCGAGCACCTGCTGAAGGGCCTCGCCGCGCTCCCGGACGTCCGGGTGCACGGCGACCCCGCCGCCTCCTTCGTCCTCATCCAGCTCCCGGACGCCGCCGCCGTCCGCGACCGCCTGCGCACCGCCGGCTTCGCCGTCCGCCGCGGCGACACCTTCCCCGGCCTCGGCCCCGACTGGCTGCGCCTGGCCGTCCGCGACCGGGACACCACCGACCGCTTCCTCACCGCCCTGGCGGCCGCGATCTCCCGCTGACGGTCAGTGCACCTCCACCCGGTCGCCGACCTCCACGGTGCCCGGGGTGAGCACCTGCGCGTACACCCCCAGGCACGGCAACGGGCCCATGCCGGGCAGCGGTTCGACCCGGTTCAGCCGGGCCGGGCGACGCAGCGCCTCTGGGTCGGCGGGCAGCTCGCCGTGCGCGAGGGTCGGGACGGCGCAGCGCGGGCTGGCGGCGATCAGCCGCAGCCGCAGGTCCGGGCCGACAGTGAGCTCGCGGCCGACCCAGGCGTTCTCGTCGAACGGCTCCCCGTCCGTCTCCAGGACCAGATTGGGCCGGTACCGGACCGCCGGCGTACCCGCCAGGCTGGCGGCGGTGATCAGGTGCAGCGGCGCGAAGTCGAAGAAGCTGCCGGGGGCGGCGGCCTTGCCGAAGTCCTGGACGGTGTACTCCACTTCGGCCTCGATGCCGTCCGCCAGCACCTGCTCGGGCACCGAGCGCAGCAGCACGGAGCCGGCCGGCCGTTCGGTGATCAGCCGGACGGGGCGGCCCAGCAGCGCGCTGATCCCGTCCTCGTCCAGCTCGCCGCCGTCGGGGCCGGTGATCCGTACCCCGTCGTCCTTGGTCTCGGCACTCATCGTCAGCAACTGCCGCCAGGTGCGCGGCTGTTTGGCGCTGGCGATCCGGCCGGTGGTGACGTCCAGCAGGGCGCGGCGGCGGTCGCCCTCGATGCCGCGTTCGTCGATCCGGGCCCGGACGATCTCCTCGCCGAGCATCGACTTCACGGGGTGGCGGTACAGCGCGGCGACCTTCAACGGGTGATCTCCTCGGCCCAGTCGGTGAGTTGTACGAAGTCCTCGGGCCGCAGCCCGTACCGGTGATCGATCTTCAGGGTGAGGGCCGGCCCGGGATGACGGTCGGCGATCCACGCCGCGTCCTGTGGCTCGATCTCGTCGTCCACCCAGGCGAACGGCCGCCCCGCCGCCCAGGCCACCAACTGCCGGGTCTTCCAGTGCAAGCCGTCCGGATCGCCGCGGTGCATCGACTCCCAGTCGACGTACGGCAGTTGCGGCAGCCCGAGCAGCGGCGACAGGTGCTCGTTCGCCTCCGCCCGCCACGTGGTCGCCCACACCAGGCGGTACGGCAGCGCCAACAGGGACGGGCCGTGGCCGGGATGCAACCACACCCGCAGCGGCTTCGGATTGCGCACGCCCATCTCGCGCTGCCGCTGCCGCCAGGACTGCGACTCCACCCGGTGCGTCAGGTACCCCTCGGGCCGCCGGTACGGACTCCCGACGTACGGCGCGATCGGTCCGTCGACGTCCAGCATCAACAAGGGACGGTCCGTCATGCGTTCCTCCTCGGCGGCCGATGCCGGATTCTCCCCCACCCGCACACCCTCCGGCCAGCGCTTTTGCCCTTGGGGCGGCACGGCCCGGCGACCTTCAGCGGCCGAGCTCCCTGGCCCAGGCGGTGAGTCGGGCGAAGTGCTCGGGCCGCAGCCCGGACCGGTGGTCGATCTTCATCGTCAGCGCCTCGCCGGGGTGATTGGCGGCGATCCACTCGGTGTCCTGGGGTCCGATCTCGTCATCGACCCAGACGAAAGGCCGCTGGTCGGCCCAGCAGACCAGTTGCCGGGTCTTCCAGTGCAGGCCGTCGGGGTCCTTGTGGTGCATCGACTCCCAGCTCACGTAGGGCAGTTGCGGCAGGCCGAGGAGCGGCGCCAGGTGCTCGTCCGCCTCCGCCTGCCAGGCGGTGGCCCACACCAGGTCGTACGGCAGGGCGAGCAGGGACGGACCGTGGGCGGGGTTCAGCCAGACCCGCAAGGGCTTCGGGTCGGTCACGCCCTTGTCGAGCTGCCGCTGCCGCCAGGTCTGCGACGGCACCCGGTGCGTCCGGTAGCCCCAGGGGCGGAAGAAGCGGTCGAACGGGGCGATCGGCCCGTCGACGTCCAGCATCAGCAGCGGACGGTCTGTCATGTGCTCCCCCTCGGTCGGCCCGTGCCGGATTCTCTCCCGCACCCGGGCCGTCCGACCACCGCTTTGGACCAAGAGGGCCGGGTCCCAGGGCACCCGCAGTCAGGAATGCTGCTCCGCCTGCCAGTTGCGGGCGGCGGCGATGCGGCGGGTGGCGCTGGGGTGGGTGGCGAGGAGGAGTTCCAGGGCGCGTGGCGGGTCGGGGTCGGAGACGTTGGCGACCGCGAGGCGGCGTTGCATGGCGATGAACTGCTCGGTGTCGCCGGTGAGTTCGAGGGCGTGGCGGTCGGCGCGGGTCTCGATCCGGCGGCTGACCGCGCACTGGGCGGGGAGGCTGAGCGCGCCGAGCAGGGCGGCGAGGGCCGCGAGCAGGGGCAGCGAACGCGGGTCCTGCGGGGTGGCGGCGCCCGCCGCGTCCAGCAGGGGCTGCCAGGCCAGCAGCGCGGCCAGCACCGGCACCACGACGGCCGCGCCGAGTGCGCCGAGCACGGTGCCGGTGGCGACGTCGCGGTGCTTGACGTGGCCGAGTTCGTGCGCGGCGACGAGTTCGACCTCGCGTGCCTCGGCGGTCTCCAGCAGGGTGTCGTAGACCACGATCCGCCGGGTCGGGCCGAAGCCGGACACGTACGCGTTCAGCGCGGTGGTGCGGCGGGACGCGTCGGCGACCAGCACGTCGCGCACCGCGATGGCGTCGCGGTGGGCCAACTCCAGCAGGGCGGTGCGCAGTTCGCCGTCCGGCATCGGGGAGAAACGGTTGAACAGCGGCTCGAACACCAGCGGGTGCAGGAACGACATCGCCACCGTCAGCAGCGCCGCGGCCAGCGCGCCCGGCACCCACCAGCCCGTCGGCGAGTGCCCGATCAGCGCGTACAGGCCGAGCGCAAGCGGCAGGAACAGCGCCAGCGTCACCGCCGTCCCGCGCGCCGCGTCCACCGCCCAGCCCTTCCAGCCCTGGGTGACCAGGCCGAAACCGGCGCGGGCGGTACGAACCTTGGCCGAGAACGGCAGCGTCACGGCCCGTCCGAGCAGCACCAGCGCGGCGCTCCCGCCGAGCACCTCGGCCGCCCAGCTGCCGCCGAACCAGCCGCCGACCGCCGTCACCAGCCCCGCCCCGGCCGCCGTGAACCCGAGCACGGCCGACAGCGCCAGCGAGGCGAGCTGCCCGCCGAGCGCCCACGGCAGCTGCGCCCGCCGCAACGCCCGGCCGCGAGCCACCTCCTGCGGGGCGAAGTCACCGGACGGAACGGGGGTCGGTGTGTCGGCCATGCCCCCAGCGTAGTGACCGGGCGCGCCGTCGGACCCCTGCGCCCGGCGCCTGCCACCCGCCGAGCGGCCCGGCCGACCGTCAGGCCGCCGGCGCCGCCAGCGCCGCCGCGAGCCACCCGAACACGGGCGTCAGCGGCGGCGGCACCGGCCAGCCGTTGATCCGGGCGAGCAGCTCCCAGTAGCGCTCGACCCGGGGGTCGCCCGCCACCTCCAGCCTGGTCAGCAGCCAGGTCCGCAGCGCGGCGTCGTCCGGCCGTTCGAAAACTTCCGCGTAGCGGGCCGTCAGCCCGGCCACCACTCGCGCGGCCTGCGCCGAGCCCGGTTCGACGCCGGACTCCAGCGCCGCGCCGACCGCCTCCCGGACGTGCTCGGTCAGTTCGTGGTGCAGCCCGGTGGTGTCGCCGGCGGCACGTTCCGTGGCCTGGTAGGCGGCCATCCGCCGCAGCGAGGCGCGGAACTCCTGGTCCCGGGTCAGTTCGGCGAGCTCCACCCACGCGGTCACCTGCGCGGCGCTGGGTTCTTCCGGCAGCTCAGGCACCGCCGTCCGGAGCAGTTCCACCAGTTCGGGGTTGGCGTCCACCGCGCCGAACGTGTCGTCGACGAACTCCTCGATCATGCGGCGGCGTTCCTCGTCGGGCAGCCTCGCCAGTCGGTGCATCAACGCGATCTCCTCTCCTTCGCTTCCCTGTTCGGCGACCGCGCGGAGCACGGCCCGGCGCAGTCGCAGGGCGCGGATCTGCACGTCCAGGGCGTCGGCGTGGGCCCGCGCCACCTCGCCGACCGAGGTCTCCCGGTCCAGCACCCGGCGGATCGTGCCCAGGTCGAGCCCCAACTCGCGCAGTGTGCGGACCAGTTCGAGCCTCGCCACGGCCCGCGCCCCGTACCGCCGGTACCCGGCCGCGCTGCGGTCGGTGGACGGCACCAGCCCGATGTCCGAGTAGAACCTGATGGTCTTCACCGTCAGCCCGCACCGCCGCGCCAGTGCCCCGATCGTCACGAGCTCCTCGCCGTCCATGACCCCAACTCTGCGGTCTCCCCCCACAGGAGACTCAAGCCGAATATCCCGTCGGCCGGAACGGGCGGTCCGGCCTACGATGGCCCGATGGTGGGCGAAGAGAGTCTGCGGACTGCACTGGACTTCCGTCGCGGGTTCGCCCGCCGGCAGGCCGACGAAGTAACCGAACTGCCGGGCGGGTTCGCGGTGTTGAGCGAGCGATACCGGTACTCGCACGAGCACAACCAGCTGATCCTGGACGCTCCGCCGAGCGGGGTGGACGCGGCGGGCCTGGCCGAGGAGGTGCTCGGGCACCTGGAGCACCGGCGGATCGCGGTGTTCGACGACGCGTCCGCGCAGGCGCTGGCCCCGGGCCTGGTCGCGGCGGGGTACCGGCACGAGGTCGAGCTGGTGATGGTCCACCAGGGCCCGGTGCCCGCTCCCGGCGGCGCCGAACAGGTCGAACTGGCGGAGCTGGCGCCGATGCTGGAGCGCCAGTGGCGCTGCTGGCTGCCGTCGGCCCCGGACGATTCGATCGCGCAGCTGGTGTCACGGCGCACGGCCCGCGAGGCCGGCGCGGAGCGGGTGCTGACCCTGGCCGCGCGGGACGAGGACGGCGAGTTCGGCTCCTGGGCGGACCTGTACCAGGACGCGGCGGGCACCGCGCAGGTCGAGGATCTGGCGACGGCGGAGCACCATCAGCGCCGCGGCCTCGCGGACCGGGTGCTGACCACCGCCCTGTACCTGGCCGCCGAACAGGCCCCGGACGGCCTGCGCTTCCTGGTCGCGGACGCCGAGGACTGGCCGCAGGCGTGGTACGCCCGGCGCGGATTCGTGCCGGTGGGCCGCACCCACGGCTTCGTCAAGATGTGACCGAAAAACACGACGGCGCCCGCCGAACCCCCGAGCAAGGGTTCAGCGGGCGCCGTTGCGTGACGCGTGGCGGATCAGACCTGGCCGGCCTTCTCCAGGGCCTCGCAGCAGGTGTTGATCATCAGGCGGGTGACCACGTACGGGTCGACGTTCGCGTTCGGGCGGCGGTCCTCGATGTAGCCCTTCTGCTCCACCTCGACCTGCCACGGGATGCGGACCGACGCGCCGCGGTCGGAGACGCCGTACGAGTAGACGTTCCACGGGGCGGTCTCGTGCTTGCCGGTCAGGCGGGACTGGATGTCGTCACCGTACTGGTTGACGTGCTCCAGCACCTTCTCCTGGGAGGCGCCGAGCGACTCACAGGCGGTGATGATGGCGTCGTAGCCCTCGCGCATCGCCTTGGTGGAGAAGTTGGTGTGCGCACCCGCGCCGTTCCAGTCGCCACGGGCCGGCTTGGCGTCCAGGGTGGCGTCGATGCCGAACTCCTCGGCGGTGCGGTAGAGCAGGTAGCGGGCGATCCACATGTCGTCGGAGACGGTCAGCGCGTCGACCGGGCCGATCTGGAACTCCCACTGGCCGGGCATGACCTCGGCGTTGATGCCGCAGATCGCCAGGCCGGCGTCGATGCACCGGTCGAGGTGCAGCTCGACGATCTCGCGGCCGAAGACCTCCTCGGCACCCACGCCGCAGTAGTAGCCGCCCTGCGGGGCCGGGTAACCGCCCTCGGGGAAGCCGAGCGGGCGGGAGCCCTTGAAGAAGGTGTACTCCTGCTCGATGCCGAAGATCGACTCCTGGGCGGCGTACTTCTCGGCGACCTCGCGCAGCAGGGCGCGGTTGTTGGAGGCGTGGGCGGTGCCGTTGGTCTCCAGCACCTCGCACAGCACCAGGATGTTGTCGCCGCCGCGGATCGGGTCCGGGACGACGCGCACCGGGTCGAGCACGCGGTCCGAGGCGTGGCCCTCGGCCTGGTTGGTGGAGGAGCCGTCGAAGCCCCAGGTGGGGATCTTGTCCGCGTTCGGCAGGACCCGAGTCTTGGAGCGCAGCTTCGCGGTCGGCTTGGTGCCGTCGATCCAGATGTACTCGGCCTTGATTGCCATCGCGGTGAACCTCACTGCTCGGGTGGTGGGTGCCTGCGTAGCCTCGCAAGCCGCCGTTTCCCGGTTGTTCCTCCTATGTAACGCCCATGTGAACCAACGGACCGCAGCGGTGTGCTCACCCTCCGAGAGGCGCCGGAGCGTGAGCACACCGCCGGGGTTCAGCGCTGGCGGGCGTGCGCGGCGCGCTTGCGGCGGGTCATCCAGACCGCGGCCCCGCCGGCGACCAGCAGGGTGACGCCGGCGGCGGCCATCGCGGTGGTGCCGGTCGAGCCGGTGTACGCCAGCTCCTCACCGGCCTCCTTCGGCGCCGTACGGTTCTGCGCGGTCCCGGCCGCGGAGCCGGACGGGCTCGGCGCGCCGGAGGTGGCGGCGGCGGGCGTGACGGCCGCCACCGGCTTCTCGCAGGACACCCCGGCGACCGTGACCTTGCCGTCCACCTTGGCGACGTTCAGGTTCAGCGGGTTGATCGACACCTGCACCTCCAGCGCGGAGGCGGCGGCGGTGCTGCTGGTGACGGTCTTCTTGGAGAACTCGACGTCCACCGAGCCGATCGCCGGAACGTCCACGTGGGTGGGCGAGTTGAGGCCCACCGTCACCGACTTCCCGAGCACCGTCAGCTTCACCGGGGCGGTCACCTTGGCGGTCGGCTGGCCGTCCACCGGGCAGGTCACCTCGGCGCTCATCGCGTCCAGCCCGAGCAGCGTGGTCAGCGGCAGACCGGGGACGTGCACGTCCGCGCCGACCAGCTGCACCGAGGCGGTGGCCAGCTTGTCGTCCACCTTGGTCACGGACTTGCCGACCTGGGCCTTCACCAGGTTCACCGGCTTCCCGTTGTCCACGCCGTCGACCGTGGCGGTGAGCATCGCCCCGTCCCGCTGGGCCGGCGACTCCACCTTGTTCAGGGCCACCTCGACCGGCACCTTCACCGCGTTCAACAGCTCGACGTTCAGGGCGAGTTCGGCTGTCACCGCACTCGCCTTCCCGGGCTTGGCCGGTGTACTGCCGTCGGCCGCGTAGGCCGGCAGCGGCAGTGCGAGCGCGAGCGCGGACACGGCCAGGGTGGACACGGCAACCGTGCGCAGAACAGACATGACAGGAACCCCCACACATGGTGAACGGCAGAGCGCACCCGCGACCTCACCCGGCACACCGGCACGGGGAGGGGACTCGCGCTCTCGACTGCCGCCAGTCTTCTCGAACCGTGCGTCACCCCAGCAACACGGAGCGTCAGTTCACTCCTTCGGGTGAGGTTGACGATCCGGACTGACCGTTTCCGGAGGGATTCCGGCACACATCGGAGCCTTCCCAGCGGGACGGGTCACAGGGCAGAGTGACCAACCATGACGGTGGGAATCATCATCTTGGCGGTACCGCTGGGCTGTTGGCTGCTCGCGGCACCGAAGGGGTGGGCCAGGCCGGTGATCGCGGCAGTGCTCGCGGCGGCGACGCTGACAGCGGCGGCCGGAATGCTGAACTGGCTTCCCCAGCAGGTGCGTTGGACGGGTCTGGTGGGCGCCGGCTGCGTCCTGGCCGTGGTGCCGCTGGTGGGTCTGGCCCTGGTGTGGCCCGTGCACAAGGGCGAGAGCGGCGACCGCCGGGGGTTCGCGGCCGCGCTGATGGTGGGCTGCGCGCTGCTGATGGGGGCGGCGAGCTGGCTGTTCGGCTCGTTCCTGCACGACAACGGACGTCCCGCCGAGACCCCGGCCGCCTCGGAGCTGGCCCCGCTGCCCGCCGGGCTCCTGATCACCTCCGAGCGCTCCGGCTGCGGCAGCGGTTCCGCGGACTTCTGCGAGCACGGCCTGGACGTGGGCGGCACCTCCGGCCAGAACGCCGGCCAGGTCCTCGACCAGGTCCGCGGCCACCTGACGGCCTCCGGCTGGCCGCTCGCCACCGACAGCCGCGGCGGCTGGTCGGCCTGCCGGACCCACGGCTCGCTGCTCGACGCCTACCAGGTGTGCGTCTTCGTGGCCGGCACCGACACCGGCGCCACCGTCACCCTCGGCACCACCTCCAAGTGGTGACCCGCCACCTCTCAACCGTCCCAGCGCCGCAGCCGCAGCAGGCCGAGCGCCAGCGCGGGACGGGTGGCGGAGACGCGGTTGGCGATGCCCGCCTTGACGGCGATCAGGCCCACGCTGTGGGTGACCACGTCGTGGATCTCCCGGGCGATCCGCAGCCGCTCCTCGCGCCTGGCTCGCTCCCCGGCCTGCTCGATGGTCCGGCGCATGCCCTCGGCACCACCGACAACTGGTGACCCGTCAGCCGTCCCAGCGCCGCAGCCGCAGCAGGCCGAGCGCCAGCGCCGCGACCGTCCAGGCAAGCAGCACCAGCAGGCCCCGGAGCTGGTCGTGGGAGCCGACCGTGAGCAGTTCCGCCCCGGCCCGGTCCGGCAGGTAGCGGGCGAGCTCCCTGGTCGCGCCGAGCAGCGACAGCAGGTGCGAGCCGGCCAGCACCATGGGCAGCAGGACGACCAGCGGCACGACGGCATTGCGCGCCGCCGCGGCGAGGCCGGCCGCGAACAGGCTCATCAGCACCAGGTAGCCGACCGCGCCGACCAGCGCGGCGGGGACGCCGTCGGCGCCCGGGCCCGCACCGTGCGGGCCGAGCGCGTACTGGGTGACCAGGTACCCGGCGACCGTCACGGGGGCGCCGACCGCGAGGGCCGCCAGGGCCGTCGCGACGGTCTTCGCCAGGTAGAGCCGGCCCCGGTCGGGCACCGCCAGCAGCGAGGTCCGCAGCATGCCCGAGCCGTACTCGCCGGCCACCGCCAGCACCGCGAAGACGATCAGGGCGAGCTGCCCGTACCCGATGCCGTCCAGGCCGGTCTGCTCCGGGGTGAAGTCGGCGCGCAGCAGCGGGCTGTGCGACTCCAGCGCGGAGCGGGCGGAGGCGCCGTCGAGGGCGCCGATCGCCAGGCTGACGGGGGCGAACAGGAGCAGGGAGAGGAAGGTGCCGCGCACCCTGCGCAGCTTGACGAGTTCGCCCCGCAGGGCGGCCAGGGTCTCAGGCACGGGCGGTGTTCCTCTCGGCGAGCAGGGCGAGGAAGGTTTCCTCCAACGAGTCGGTCCGGGTGGCCAGTTCGTCGAGCGGCAGGCCGCGGGCGGCGGCCAGTCGGCCGATCTCGGCCGCGGGCGGCGGCCAGTCGGCCGATCTCGGCCGCGGGCAACCCGGTGACCTGAAGGCTGCCGTCCGCAGCGCATTGCACGGTGGCGCCGGCCCGCTGCAACTCGGCTGCCAGAAGCGCCGGTTCGGGGGTTCGGACCTGAACGTGGGCGCGGGCGTGCCGGGCCAGGAACTCCTCCAGCGGGGCGTCCGCGACCAGTCGGCCGTGATCGACCACGACCAGCCGGTCCGCGACCATCGACATCTCCGCCATCAGGTGGCTGGACACGAACACGGTGCGCCCCTCGACGGCCATCGTCCGCAGCAACTCCCGCAGCCAGCGGATGCCTTCCGCGTCGAGGCCGTTGACCGGCTCGTCCAGCACCAGCACCGGCGGGTCGCCGAGCAGCGCCGCGGCCAGCCCCAGGCGCTGGGACATGCCGAGGGACAGTGCTCCGACCCGCTTGCCGGCCGCCGCGCCAAGGCCCGTCAGGTCGAGCATCCGGCCGACCCGTTCGGGCGCGATGCCGTTGCTCCGGGCCAGCCAGCGCAGGTGGTCGCGGGCGGTGAGGCCGCGGTGCGCGCCGCCGCCCTCCAGCAGGGCGCCCACCTGCCGTGCTGGGAAGGGCAGTTGACGGTACGGCAGGCCGTTGATCAGGGCGCTGCCGCCGTCCGGGCGGGTCAGGCCGAGGATCATTCGCATGGTGGTGGTCTTCCCGGCGCCGTTCGGGCCGAGGAACCCGGTCACGGCACCGGGCCGGGCGGCGAAGGTCAGCCCCTCCAGGGCGGTGTGCGGGCCGTACCGCTTGGTCAGGTCGTTGACGTCGATCACGCCGTCCAGTCTCGGCGGGCCACGCCGGCGCCACATCGGGCCCCGGTCCGGTCCCGCCCGCGCCGGGCCGCCGCCCGAACCCCTACCTGGGGATGAGTTCTCGTCAGTACGGCAGCACCGCGCGGACGGTCCAGCCGCCGCCGTCGCCGGGCCCGGCCGTGAGGGTGCCGCCGTGGGCGCGGGCCCGCTCGCGCATGCCGGGCAGGCCGAGGCCGCCGCCAGGCACCGGCCCGGCCGACCGGCCGTCGGACGGCCCGTCGTCGGACGGCCCGTCGTCGGCCACCTCGACGGTCAGCTCGCCGTCGGCCGCGACCACCCGGACCCGGCAGCGGGTGGGGGCGGCGTGCTTGGCGGCGTTGGTCAGCGCCTCCTGCACGATGCGGTACCCGGCGAGCGCGACCCCGCCCGGCGGCTCCACCGCGCACTGCGTCGTCAACTCGGCTCGCACCCCGGCCAGTTCGGCGGCGCGGACCAGCTCGGGCAGGTCGGCCAGACCCCGGGCCGGCCGCAGGTCGCCCCCGTCGTGGCCGTCCTCGCCGCGCAGCACGACGAGCGTCGCGCGCAGGTCGCTCAGCGCCTTGCGGCTGATCTCCTCGATGGCCGTGAGCGCGAGCCCGGCCTCCTCCGGGCGGGTGGCGGCGAGGTGGTTGGCGATGCCCGCCTTGACGGCGATCAGGCCCACGCTGTGGGTGACCACGTCGTGGATGTCCCGGGCGATCCGCAGCCGCTCCTCGCGCCTGGCCCGCTCCCCGGCCTGCTCGATCGTCCGGCGCACGCCCTCCCGGCGTTCCCGCACGGCGAGGCCCGCCGCCCAGGTGGCGCCGAGCACCAGCACGCCGAAGAGCACCTGCACGGCCTGCGTCCCGCCCGGGTAGTGCGGGCTGCCGCCGACGGTCAGCAGGGCCACGCCCGCCACGCTCGTCCCGCCGATCACCGCCGCGCTCCGCCCGAACGGCGGCGGACCGGTCAGCAGCGCGACCGGGTACGCGGCGAAGGCGGCGGCCAGGAACGCGGTCGGCGCCAGGCCCAGCGGCACCGAGGCCACGGCCACCGCGAGCACCGTGAGGAACACCGGCCACGGCCAGATCCGTCGGACCACCAACGGAACCGCCGCGGCAGCCGCCCACAGCATCCACCCGGGCACACCGTCCCCGACCTGCCGCCGCAACGGGGACAACGCCGGCAGCAACGCCAACCCCAGCGCGACGCCGGCGTCGATCGCGATCAACTGCCGTACCACGTAAGCCTTTCGGAATGCGGACACCATGCCGCCGACACTAACTCGCCGCCGGCGTCAGAGCTGCGGCATGCCGGGCTCGGCGACCCCCGCCTCGTAGGCGATGATCACCAGCTGGGCGCGGTCCCGGGCGCTCAACTTGGCCAGCAGGCTGCCGACATGGGATTTCACCGTGGGCAGGCTGACCACCAGCCGCCCGGCGATCTCCTGGTTGGAGAGCCCGTTGGCGATCTGCACCAGCACCTCGTGCTCGCGGCGGGTCAGCCCGACCAGCCGCGGCTCGGGCCTGGCCGGTCCGGCGCTCCAGGACAGGTCGGCGATCAGGCGCCTGGTCACGGTCGGCGACAGGACGCCCTCCCCCGCCGCGACGGTCCGGATCCCGGCCACCAGGTCGGCCGGCGTGGCGTCCTTCAGCAGGAAGCCGCTCGCCCCCGCCCGGAGCGCCGGATACACGTACTCGTCCAGGTCGAACATGGTCAGCGCCAGCACGCGGACACCCGCCAGTTCGGGGTCGGAGCAGATCTCCCGGGTGGCGGCGATGCCGTCGAGCGCGGGCATCCGGAGGTCCATCAGCACGATGTCCGGCCGCAGTTCGCGCGCGAGCCGGACGGCGTCCGCCCCGTCGGCGGCCTCCGCCACCGTCGTCATGCCGGGCGTGGAATCCACCAGCAGCCGGAAGCTGCCGCGCAGCAGCGCCTGGTCGTCCGCGATCAGCACCCGAATCGTGTCGGCCATGGCCCCACCCTATGCGCCACCCACCGCCACCCGGCCGGGAGTTCGGACTGCGGGCGGCAACGCCGGACACTTCGCCGCCGCGCTACGTAGTCACGGGCGGGGAGACGTGATCAAGTGCTTGTTCACTCCAGATGATCTTGCCGGTTTCGGTGTAGCGCGTGCCCCATCGGTCGGCGAGTTGGGCGACGAGGAAGAGTCCGCGTCCGCCCTCGTCGGTGGTGGCGGCGTAGCGCAGGTGGGGTGCGGTGCTGGTGCCGTCGGAGACCTCGCAGACCAGGGCGGCGTCGCGGATCAGGCGCACGTGGATGGGTGGGGCGCCGTAGCGGACGGCGTTGGTGACCAGTTCGCTGAGGATGAGTTCGGTGGCGAAGGCTTCTTCCTCGATGCCCCAGGCGTCGAGTTGGTCGTTGACCGCCGCGCGCACGTGGGCGACTGCGGCGGGGTCCTGGGGGACGTCCCATTCGGCGATGCTGCCGGGGCTGAGGGTGCGGGTGCGGGCGACCAGGAGGGTGACGTCGTCGTTCTGACGGGCGGGCGGCAGGCGGCGCAGGATGGCGGTGCAGGTCTCCTCCGGGGTGCGGTGCGGGTGGGCGACGGTCTCGCGCAGCAGCTGGAGGCCGCTGTCGATGTCCTGCTCGCGGCTCTCGATGAGTCCGTCGGTGTAGAGGACCAGGAGGCTGCCCGGCGGCAGGTCGATCCGGGCGGTCTCGTAAGGCAGAGCGGTCAGGCCGAGAGGGTGCCCCTGGGGGATGTCCGGGTAGTAGGCGCTGCCGTCGGGGTGGACGACGACGGGCGGCGGATGGCCGGCGGTGGCCAGCGTGCAGTGACCGGCGGTGGGGTCGTAGATGGCGTACAGGCAGGTGGCGCCGGTGATGGTGTCCTCTGCGTCGGCGGTTTCCCGGTCGATGCGTTGGACGAGTTCGTCGAGGTGGCCGAGGAGTTCGTCCGGGGGGATGTCGAGAGCGGAGAAGTTGTGCACGGCGGTACGCAGGCGGCCCATCGTCGCGGCGGCGTGGATCCCGTGTCCGACGACGTCACCGACGACGAGGGCGGCCCGGGTGCCGGGCAAGGGGATCACGTCGTACCAGTCGCCGCCGGCCCCTTCCTGGGCGGGCAGGTAGCGGTGGGCGACCTCCAGGGCGGCTTGCGGCAGCAATTCGCCGGGCAGCAGGCGGCGTTGGAGGGTGGCGGCGAGCGTGTGCTCGCGGGTGTACCGGCGGGCGTTGTCGATGCACAGGGCGGCGTGCGCGGTGAGATCCTCGGCGACGGAGCGGTCGTCCTCCTCGAAGGGTGCCGTGGTGTCGGCGCGCCAGAACTCGGCCACCCCGAGCATGATGCCGCGGGCCAGCAGCGGGGCCGCGATCATCGAGTGCACGCCGTGGTCCAGCAGGGCGCGGGCGGCGGGCGGGTCCACGTCCTGCCACGCGGCGTCGTCGGCGAGACGGGGTGCGAGCCTGGCGCGTCCGGTGCCCAGGCTCCAGCCCTGGGGAGTGGCCCGGCCGAAGGCGATGGTGCGGCCGATCGGGAAGAAGGGGGCGTCGTCACGGATGCCGCCGATCGCCACGCGGACCACCTCACGGCAGTCCCGCTCGGTGGGCTCTTCGCCCGATACGACTCCGGGGGCCAGGTCGACGGTGACGAAGTCGGCGAACCGGGGCACGACTGCCTCGGTGAGCTCCTCGGCGGTGCGGGTCACGTCCAGGGTCGTCCCGATGGCGGTGCTGGCCTCGTGCACCAGGCGCAGGCGGCCGCGTGCCTGCTCCGCCCGTCCCGACAGGCTGCGCAGTTCGGTGGTGTCACGCAGGGTGGCCACGCTGCCGGGCGGGCCGTCAACCTGGCCGGTCGGCCGAATGTTCACCGCCAGCAGCCGCTCTCCGGCTGCCACCACCTCGTCGCTGACCGTGGTGCCACCGGCCAGCAGGTCCGCCGTCGGCGACTCCAGACCCAGCTCCGGCACCAAGCGGCCCTCGCAGTCGGGCGGCAGATCCAGCAGGCGCCGCGCTTCGTCGTTGGCGAGCACCACCCGGCCCTCACCGTCGACGATCACGACGCCCTCGCGTACCGCGTGCAGCACCGCGTCGTGGTGCTCGTACATCCGGGTCATCTCGGCCGGCCCCAGGCCCCGGGTCTGCCGGTTGAGCCTCCGGCTGATCAAGGCCGTCCCCAGCACCGACACCGCCAGCGCACCGGCAGCCCCGATGGTGAGGACGCGCACGCGCATGCCGACGACACCGTTGATGTCGCTGATGTGAGTGCTCGCGGCCACCCACCCGACGAACCGGCCGTTGTCGTAGACCGGGACCCGGGCGACCATCTGCTTCCCACCGGCGCTGGTGTGCACGATTGCGAAGTTCGGATGGTCGCGGGACAGGGTGGGCACGATGTTGGGCTCCACCATCGTGCCGACCCGGTACGGGTAGCGGTCGGTCACGCGGACGTACTGCGCGTTGATGACCTGGATGCCCGTGTCGCCCAAGGCTTGCGACGCTGCCAGGGCCTTGGGCTCGAGGATCGCCGACGGGTTGCTGGTGGCCAGTGCGGGCACCACCCCGGCCGAGTTGGCGAAGGTCTGCGCGACGGCCATCGCCCGGCTCCGGGCCCTCTCGTTGATGTCGTCGTGTGCCTGGACCAGCAGCTCCGCCAGGGCGGTCACGACCAGCAGCAGCACCACCACCAGCTGCATCACGAACACCCGGCCCGCGAGGCTGCGCGGGACGAGGAACGCCGCGCGCCGTCGCCGGCCGGAACCGCCCCGATCAGCCGCAGAGCCCGACGACCGCGGTTCTGCAGCCGCCTCTCTGCCACGCGACAGGGCGGCTCGCCAGGTACCGAACCGCGCCATACCCCACACCTACACCCGTGGTGAGGACCGAGCCAGCCGGAAGCTGCCGCGCAGCAGCGCCTGGTCGTCCGCGATCAGCACCACCCGAATCGTGTCGGCCATGGCCCCACCCTGTGCGCCACCCGCCGCCACCCGGCCGGGAGTTCGGACTGCGGGCGGCGACGCTGAACACTTCGCCGCCACGGTACGTACTCACGGGTGGGGAGACGTGAAGCCGTCCGGCTTCACGTGAACGTTTCCACCGAAGGAGGAGAAATGCTGCGCATCGTGGCGACAGGGCTCCTCACCGGTCTGCTCTGCCTCGGCGGCGCGGCCACCGCGATGGCCGCCGCCAACCCGAGCGGGACCGGACCCCCGAACCAGTCCTGCCAGAGCTTCGAGACCCCCGGCACCGGCGCCGGGGCCCCCGGACACTCCGGCACCTCACCCGGCTCGGTCTTCAACGAGCCCGGCTTCGGCAGCACCAACGGCGGCACCGGCGGAGCGGCCTACAACAACGCGGGCGCACCGTCCCAGTACGACGTCGCCTGCTTCCAGGTCGCCCAGCACTGACCCCACCGGCCCGGGCCCCGAACCCGGGCCACCCATGTGCCCCGGACAGTTACGGCAGGCGCCAGTCCACGGGCTGCCCGCCCTGGCGGACCAGCAGGTCGTTGGCGCGGCTGAACGGCCGCGAGCCGAAGAAGCCGCTGGACGCGGAGTAGGGGCTGGGGTGCGGCGACTCGATGCTGGGGACCTGGCCGAGCCACGGGCGCAGTTCGCGGGCGTCGCGGCCCCAGAGGATGGCCACCAGCGGGCCGCCGCGGTTGGCGAGGGCCTTGATGGCCTGCTCGGTGACAGCCTCCCAGCCCTTGCCGCGGTGGCCGTTGGTCTTGCGGGTCTGGGTGGTCAGCGCCCGGTTGAGCAGCAGGACGCCCTGGTTCGCCCACGGCGTCAGGTCACCGTTGGACGGCGGCGGGAAGCCGAGGTCGTTGCCGTACTCCTGGTAGATGTTGACCAGGCTCGCCGGTATCGGACGCACCTCCGGCGCGACCGAGAAGCTCAGGCCAACGGCGTGACCCGGTGTCGGGTACGGGTCCTGACCGACGATCAGCACCCGGACGTCCGCGAACGGCTGCTGAAAGGCCCGCAGCACCTGCGGCCCCGGCGGCAAGTAGGTACGCCCGGCGGCGAGTTCACCACGCAGGAAGTCGCCCATCGCGGCGACCTGCGGGGCGACCGGCGCGAGGGCCTGGGCCCAGCCGGGTTCAACGATTTCGTGCAAGGGTCGAGCAGCCATGACGAAAGCCTATCGGCCGCACCGACAACGCCAGTTCACGAGGTCCAGCGCACCCACCGCGGGGCACGGCCGTCGGGCGTGCGGGGGCTCGCGAAGTGGAACGGCACCCGGAGCGCTCTTGCCACCGCGACGCCGATCATCTCCGCCGCCACCGCGATGTGCGGCCGCCCGTCGTCGCTCTCCTCCGAGCCGAGGTGCCGAGTCGCCGTGCTCGCGTACACAGGCTCCAGCGGGTGGTCCCGCGTCGCACCGATCGCGAACAGCCAAACGAACCAGCCGTGCGCCAAGTCACCGGCCCAGACCGCCTCGACCGCAAGCACCCGCTCCTCGACCTCCCCGGCCTTCCGGATCAGCACCCGGGGATCCACCGGCCCGTCCGGGACCGGCGGCCGCAGCAGCGCGTGGCGGGCGACAGCGATCCCCAACCCCTGCGGAATGCTCAAGCCGTGGGCCGTCTGCAGCAGCACCACGATCCCGTACGTCTTGTCCTTCCGCGCCAGGTCGTCCACCTGCTCACGCGCCTCGGCGGGCAGCGCCTCCCACAGCGCGAGAACCTCCTCGCCCGTCATCACGGCGTCGCCCGCGGCCGCACCCAGCGCGGGGCCTCGTCGTCCGGCCGGTCGGGGCTGCCGAAGTGGAACGGGACGCCGAGCTCCGCCGCGACGCCACGCCCGATCCGTTCGGCGGCGACCGCGATGTGCGGGCGGCCGTCGATCCGGTCGTCGGAGCCGAGGTAGCGGGCGGCGTTGCTCCAGTACACGGTCACCAGCCGGTGGTCGCGGCTCCCGCCGACCGCGACCAGGTCGACGAACCAGTTCTGGACGGTGTCCCCGTCCCAGACCGCCTCGACCGCCAGCACCCGCTCGTCGACCTCCCCGGCCCGCCGCTCCACCGCCGCCGGATCGAGGGGAACGTTCGCGGGGTTCGCGACCCGGTCACCGTAGTGCTCGCAGCGCGCCCCGACGATCGCCTGGGCCTGGTGCAGCCCGATCCCATGGCTGACCCGCCCCGCGTCCAGCAGGATCTTCATCGCCCAGACCAGCCGGAACTGCAGCACCAACCCGTCCACCTGCTCACGGACGTCGGCAGGCAGCGTCTCCCACCAGGCGAGGGCTTCCTCGTCCGTCATCCGCATCACTCACACCACCCGGCCGTTGAGCACGATGTGCCGCGGCGCCCCCAGCACCCGCAGGTCCGCGCGCGGGTCCGCGTCGTAGATCACCAGGTCGGCGGGGGCGCCCTCGGTGAGGCCGGGGCGGCCGAGCCACTCGCGGGCGGACCAGGTGGCGGCGGCGAGGGCCTCGGTGGGGGTGAGGCCGGCCTTGGTCAGCTCCAGTGCTTCCTCGCCGACCAGGCCGTGGGCGAGCGAGCCGCCCGCGTCGGTGCCGACGTAGATCGGGATGCCGGCGTCGTGGGCCGCGCCCACCGTCGCGTAGCGGTTCTCGTGCAGGCGCCGCATGTGCGCGGACCACTGCGGGAACTTGGTCTCGCCGCCGTCCGCGAGGCCCGGGAAGGTGGCGATGTTGACCAGGGTGGGGACGATCGCCACGCCGCGTTCGACGAAGGCGGGGATCAACTCCTCGGTGAGGCCGGTGGCGTGCTCGATGCAGTCGATGCCTGCGGCCAGCAGGTCGGGCAGCGATTCGGTGGCGAAGCAGTGCGCGGTGACCCGGGCGCCCTCGGCGTGCGCGGCGGCGATCGCCTCGGTGAGCGCGTCGCCGGGCCAGCAGGCGGCGAGGTCGCCGGCGCCGCGGTCGATCCAGTCGCCGACCAGCTTGACCCAGCCGTCGCCGCGCCGGGCCTCGGCGGTGACGTACGCGGCGAGGTCGCCGGGTTCGATCTCGTGCGCGTAGTTGCGGATGTAGCGGCGGGTGCGGGCGATGTGCCGCCCGGCCCGGATGATCTTCGGCAGGTCGGCGCGGTCGTCTATCCACCTGGTGTCGGCGGCGGAGCCGGCGTCGCGGATCAGCAGGGTGCCGGCGTCCCGGTCGGTGAGGGCCTGCTTCTCGCTGGTGGCCCGGTCGACGGCGCCGTGCGCGTCCAGTCCGACGTGGCAGTGGGCGTCGACCAGGCCGGGCAGCGCCCAGCCGGTGAGGGTGGCGGCGGGTTCGGCGGCGGGCCGCGCGAAGGTCACCCGGCCGTCCACCGCCCAGAGTTCGTCCCGGACGTCCTCCGGCCCGACCAGCACCCGGCCCTTGATGTGCAGCACCCCACCGTCTGTCATGCCTGGCACTGTACTCGGCAGCCGTGCGGGCGCACGGGGCGATCTGCGGCACACTGTTCGACGGCGACCCCCTCGTCGCCCCGGCGAAACCCCGTTGCCCGAAAGGCCTCCCCGCATGCTGCTCGACCTTCCCCCGATGACCGCCGACCGGTTCGCCGCGATCGAGGACAAGGTGGCGGCGCTGCTGCACACCGAGGCCGACGTGATCGTCACCCAGGGCGAGGCGCTGCTGCCGCTGGAGGCGGCGATCAAGGGCGCGGCGCACCCGGGTTCGACCGCGCTGAACGTGATCACCGGCCCCTACGGCCAGACCTTCGGCGGCTGGCTGCGCGACGCGGGCGCCAAGGTCGTCGACCTGGCCGCGCCGTTCGACGCCGCCGTCACCGCCGAGCAGGTCGCGGACGCGCTGCGCGCCAACCCGGAGATCGACTTCGTCTCGCTGGTGCACGCCGAGGCCGCCACCGGCAACACCAACCCGGTCGCCGAGATCGCCGCCGTCGTGCGCGAGCACGGCGCGCTGCTGATGCTGGACGCGGTGGCCTCGGTGGCCGCCGAGCCGCTGCTGACCGACGCCTGGGGCATCGACCTGTGCGTGATCGGCGGCCAGAAGGCGATGGGTGGCCCGGCCGGCGTCTCGGCCGTCTCGGTCAGCGAGCGGGCCTGGCAGCGGATCGAGGCCAACCCGGCCGCGCCGCGCCGCTCCTACCTCTCGCTGCTCGACTGGAAGGCCCGCTGGACCGACGCCGGCCGCACCCAACTGCCCCACGCCCCCGCCCAGTTGGAGATGCTCGCACTCGAGGAGTGCCTGGACGCGATCACCGCCGAGACCCTCGACGCAGTCATCGCCCGCCACCGCGCCGCAGCCGCCGCCACCCGCGCGGGCGCCACCGCCCTCGGCACCCTCACCCCGTACGTCCGCCTCGCCGAGCACGCCGCCCCGGTCGCCACCACCCTGCGCACCGCCGACGGCCTCGACGCCACCGAACTCGCCGCCGAACTCCGCCGCCACGCCCCCCAGTTGCCCGTCCAGGCCGGCGGCGGCGCCCTCGCCACCACCATGCTCCGCCTCAACCACTACGGCCCGGCCGCCACCGCCGAAACGGTCATCGCCACCCTGGAAGCCCTCGCCCAGGCCACCGACGTCTCGGCCGCGGCAGCGGTGGCGGCAGCCACCGAGGCCTGGGAGCAGGCGATCTGACGCTGCGCCACAGCCTGCGGCGGCGGTCCGGGACGACGAGGGAGCACGGATGTACATCACCAGAGTCCAGCTCAGGAACGTGAAGGGCTTCACCGGGAAGCGCGCCGTGGACCTGCCGCTGGCGGGCGGCAGCGGCTGGACCGTCCTGGCCGGACGCAACGGCTCGGGCAAGTCCACCGTGCTCCAGGCGATCGCCCTGGCCGTGAGCGGCCCGAGCGTCGCCCAGACCCTGGTGCCGGACTTCACCGGGTGGGTCACCACCGGCGCCAGGCAGGGGGCGGTGGACATCGAGGTGACCCACAAATCGCCGCTGGACAGCTTCGCGGGAGCAGGCAAGACCCCGCAGGGACCCATCTCGCTGGGACTGCGCTGGACACCTCCGCCCGCCGATGCCGATCACCCCGCCCGCCCCGCCCTGAGCGCCTTCCCCAGCACGACGAAGAGCGGCTCCCGGGGCCCCTGGGCGGAGAACTCGTTCGGCTGGTTCTGCGCCGGCTACGGCCCGTTCCGGCGACTCACCGGCGGGTCCAGCGAGGCCCAGCGCCTGATGATCAATCAGGGGCCTCGAGGTCGCCTGGCCACGCTGTTCCACGAGGACGCCTCGCTGGCCGAAGGCGTGGCCTGGCTCATCGACCTGCGGCTGCGGGCGTACGAGGAGGAGGACCGGCCAGGCGGAGCGGCGGCACTGCTCGCAAAGGTGCTCGGCCTGCTCCAGGACGGGCTGCTGCCGGACCAGTACCAGATCCAGCGGGTGACGGCCGACGGGCTGTGGGTCCGCGAGCACGGCCGGAACGGACGGGGCTTCCCGCTGCGGGAGATGAGCGACGGCTATCGAACGGTGGTGGCGCTGGTGCTCGACATCGTGCGCCAACTCCACAGCACCTACGGCACCCTGCTCTCCCAGCCGATCCCCGGCGGAGGCATCGCGGTCCACCTGCCCGGCGTGGTGCTGATCGACGAAGTGGACGCGCACCTCCACGTCACCTGGCAGCGCAAGATCGGCGACTGGCTGCGGCAGCACTTCCCGGCGATCCAGTTCATCGTCACCAGCCACAGCCCCTACATCTGCCAGGCCGCCGACCCGGGCAGCCTGATCCGCCTCCCGGGCGTCGACGAGCAGCACCCCGCAGTGGTCGTCGACGACGACCTCTACCACCGGGTCGTCTACGGCAGCGGCGACGACGCCGTGCTCTCGGAGCTGTTCGGCCTGGAGACGCCCTACTCGAACCGCGCCGAAGGGCAACGCCGGCGGCTGGTCGCGCTGGAGCGCAAGGTGTACGCCGAAACGGCCTCCGCCGAGGAGATCGCCGAGTACCAGGAACTCGGCGAGCGACTCACGAGCTCACTGAGCAGCAGGGTGGCCGAGGTGTCCGCCAGGCTGGAGCCGGACCGGTGATCCCGCTCCCCCGCACACCCCTGCCGGCCGACTCCGCGCAGTTGCTGACCAAGTGGACCGGACGCGTGGCGGCGGCCGGCGGCGACTCGAAAACGGCCCGCGACCACTGGAAGCGGGCCGCGGCACCCAAGCAGCACATCCACCGAACCCTGGAACCGATGGCCCGCGGCAACCTCCGGTGCATGTACTGCGACGACAGCCGGGGCACCGGCATCGACCACTTCCAACCGATCGACAGCGCCCCGCTGCGGGCGTTCGACTGGCCGAACCACCTCTTCGCCTGCTCCTTCTGCAACAGCAACGCCAAGCGGGACGCGTACCCGGTCGACACAGACGGCACCTGCCTGTTGATCGACCCGACCGCCGAGGACCCCGCCGACCACCTGGTGCTGTTCCTGAGGAGCGGCGAGTACGAACCGGTCGTCGGGTCCCGGAAAGGCCGGCGCACGATCGAGGTGTTCGGCCTCAACCGGGGCGACCTGGTCAAGGGCCGCCTGGACGCCTTCCACCGCGCCTGCTCCAACATCCGCGACTGGTTCACCCTGGTCCAGGACGGCGACCCGCACGCGGACGATGTGGCGCGGGCCCTGCTGGACTCCCCGTTCATCGACGTCGTCCACGCGATGACCCGGCTGAAGCCGACGCTCGCACCGACCGTCGTCGGGCAGCGAACGGTGCCCGCGCTCGACGCCTGGCGGTCGGTGCACGGTTTCTGACGTCGGTCAGTGTTCCAGCCAGGAAACCTGGAGCTGCACGGACGGCGCGACGTTCGGCCAAGCGACGGTCGGCGGGTCCTCCTGGCCGAGGGCGGCTGGCAGGTCACGGGCAAGGTCCAGCGTCATGCCTCGCACGCTAGCGCCCCCCACGGACAGGGTTCGGCTTCCGGTGGCCGACCGTTCACCGCCTGGGCAACCGGTGTACGCAAGCGCGGACTTGGCTGAGCAGCCCCGCGAAGTTGTCTGTACAACCGGAGGCTGCTCCCATGTCCGTCCCCAACCCCTACTGGCTGCGCGACAACTGTCCGTGCACCGAGTGCCGCAACCCGCGCAGCGGGCAGAAGCGGTTCCAGATCGGCGACCTGCCGGACGGCCTGACCGCCACCGAGGCGCACCGGGACGAGAGCGGGCTGAGCGTGGTGTGGTCCGACGGCCACCGCTCGCACTACCCGACCGGCTGGGACGCGCCCGAGGACGCGGCCGGCGACCACCGCACCGAACACGGCAAGCGCCTGTGGGAGGCCGCCGACTTCGCCCGCGGCCTGCCCGAGGCCGACTGGTCGAGCTACCTGTCCGACCCGGAGGAGAGGATCGCCGTCCTCTCCGCCGTCCGCCGCTCCGGCTTCGCGGTGCTCCGCGGCGTCCCGGTGGAGGAGCGTCAAGTCCTCGCCGTGGCACGGACGTTCGGGTATGTGCGGGACACCAACTACGGCGAGCTGTTCGACGTCCGGGTGGAGCCCGACGCGGTGAACTTCGCGTTCACCGACGCCGCCATCGCCCCGCACACCGACAACCCGTACCGCGACCCCGTCCCCACCCTCCAGCTGCTGCACTGCCTGCGCAACGAGGCCGCCGGCGGCGACTCGGGCCTGGTGGACGGCTTCCGCGCCGCCGCGCTGCTGCGCGAGGAGGACCCGGAGGCGTTCGCGCTGCTCGCCCGCACCCCGGTGCCGTTCCGCTACCGGGACCGCACCGCCGACCTGGCCGCCGAGCTGCCGATGATCGGGCTCGACCCGCGCGGCGCGATCCGCGAGATCCGCTTCAACAACCGCTCCATCGACACCCTGCGGACGCTCGACGGCGCGGAGCTCGACGCCTTCTACGCCGCGTACCGGCGCTTCGCGGCGATCACCCTCCGCCCGGAACTCCAGCTCGAGTTCCGGCTCGGCCCGGGCGACTGCCTGATCTTCGACAACACCCGCCTGCTGCACGCCCGCACCGCCTTCGAACAGGCCGGCGGCCGCCACCTCCAGGGCTGCTACGCCGACCTCGACTCGCTCTCCTCGACCCTCTCCGTGCTGCGCCGCAACGTCGCCGCGCTCGACGAACTGGAGGCCCTGTTCGCGGGCGAGGGTGCCGGCGAGTACCTCGGCGAAGCCGTCACCATGGCCGAACACATGCTCCAGGCGGGCCAGTTGGCCCGGACGGCCGGCGCCCCGCCCGCGCTGGTGGCCGCCGCGCTGCTCCACGACATCGGCCACTTCCACGGCAGCGGCCTGAAGCTGATGGCCGGCACCGACAACCGCCACGGCGACACCGCCGCCGGCTGGCTCTCCCGGTACTTCCCCACCGCCGTCACCGAGCCCGTCCGCCTGCACGTCCCCGCCAAGCGCTACCTCTGCACCGCCGAACCCGACTACTTCGCCAAGCTCTCCCCCGCCTCCGTCCACACCCTCGGCCTCCAGGGCGGCCCGATGACGCCCACCGAGGCCGAGGAGTTCGCCGCCGGCCCGTTCGCCGCCGACGCCGTGACCGTCCGCCGCTGGGACGAGGCCGCGAAGGACCCTGCGGTCGGCACCCCGGCGTTCGCCGAATTCCGGCCGCTGCTCCTGGAGTTGATGAGCTGACACGCTGGTGTCAACCCTGACCATCGTCAGGGGTGCCGGTTGACTTTCGGGCCGGGCCACACGGGCACCCCGGCTCGTACCGTCCGGACCATGACGTACACGCACAGGAAATCCGGGACGGGGGCCAGGCCCGTCCTCGCCGCGGCCGTGCTCAGCGCGGGGGCCGGGGCGGTGGTACTGCTGGCGCCGAAGCAAGGCGGAACGGAACCGGCGCGGTGGTCGGCCGACGGTTACCGCCGGGTGGCGGAGGCCGTCGGCGACGCCCCGCACGCGGTGGCCGCGCTGCTGGAGCCGGCCACCGAGGCCGGGCTGCTGGTGCTGGGGCTGCTGCTGACGTACTGCTGGTGGACGGCCCGGGCCCGCCGGGCCGCCCGGGTGGTCGCGGGGGTGGCGCTGGTCGGGCTCGGCACGGTGCTGGCCTACGGGACGAGCGAGGTGCTGAAGGTGCTCCTCGACGAGGAGCGGCCCTGCCGGGCACTGACCGGGCTGCCCGGCACGGCGGTCGGCGACTGCCCGCCGCCCGGTGACTGGTCGTTCCCCAGCAACCACGCCACCCTGGCGGTCGCGCTGGCGACGGGGCTGGTCCTGCTGCGCCCGCGCTGGGCGCTGCTGGCCGTCCCCGTCGGCGGGGCCACGGCCGCGCTGCGGGTGGCTGCCGGGGTGCACTACCCGCACGACGTGCTCGCCGGCGCCGCCCTCGGCGGAACGGTCACGGCGGCCGTGGTCCTCGCCCTGCGGCCGGCGGCCACCCGCGCCGTGTCGGCCCTGACCGGGGTGCCGGTGCTCGGGTGGCTGCTGTCGACTCCCGCGGCCTCAGTCCCGCGGACCGCCCGCGCAGTTCGCGCCGAGGGTCAGCCCGGCCTCGTGCGCGAGGACGGCGGCCGCCGCCCGGTTGGCCACCCCCAACCGCGCCAGGATGGAGCTCACATGGGCCTTCACGGTGCCTTCGACCACGCCCAGCCGGCGGGCGATCCGGCCGTTGGACAGTCCGGCCGCGATCAGCGTCAGCACGTCCCGTTCCCGGACGGTCAGGGCGGCCACCTGTTCCCGGGCTCCGGCACGCCGGTCGGCGGGGCCACCGGCCCCGGTGGCGGCCAGGTGGGCGACCACCCGGGCGGCCACCTTCGGTGAGAGGTAGGCCGCCCCGGCGGCCACCGCGTGCACCCCGGCGAGCAGTTCCTCGGGCTCGCCGGACTTGATCAGGAAGCCGTTCGCGCCCCCGCTGAGCGCGCGCAGGATGTAGTCGTCCTCGCCGAAGGTGGTCAGCATCAGCACCCCGGTGGCCAGGCCGCTGCGACGGATCTCGGCGGCGGCCGCGATGCCGTCCGTCCCCGGCATCCGGATGTCCAGCACGGCGACGTCCGGCCGGTGACGCCGGACCAGCTCGACGGCCTCCCGGCCGTCCCCGGCCTCGGCGACGATCTCGATGCCCGGGTCGGTGGTGAGCACGGCGCGCAGCCCCGCGCGGATCATCGGCTCGTCGTCGGCGAGCAGCACCCGGATCGGTGCGGGTGTCATCAGCAACTCCTGTCGGTCGTTCAGCACGTATGGGGAATGGTCAGGAGACGAGCACGTCGCGCGAGACCAGCCGGGAGTCCTGGAAGCACAGCCGGTACGCGTCGTCCGCCCGGTCCACGAACAGCTGCGCGGTGATGGCGTAGTGCACGCACGAAACGCCCTCCCCCGGCGGCGGCGCGGGCGTCGACGGCCCGCTCGGCACCTGATACGGCAGCCGGTGGCCCGGCAGCACCCGCTCGACCGAGGCCTGGTCCTGCCCCACCTGGAGGGTGGCGTACACCTCCGGGTCCAGCACCGACAGGCTGACCACGTACAGCGTCCACACCCGCAGCGCCACGGTCAGCAGCACGGCCGTCACCAGCGGGACGAGCACCACGGCAGCCAGCGTCCGGCCGACCCTGCGCCGGGCGCGCCGCAGTTCACGCACCGGCGACGGCGGGGCGGCGGGCCCCGGCGGAACGGGCCCGGCGGGGCGGCGCGGCAGCTCGGCCACCACCTCGAACCCGCCGTCCGTTCCCGGACCGTGCGCGAAGCTCCCACCCGCGAGCCGGACCCGCTCCGCCAGCCCGACCAGGCCACGCCCACCGCCCGCCGCCGGCACTCCCGGGGCGACGGGCGCCGGGCCGTTGGCCACCCTGACCCGGGCACCCTCGGACGCGTACGCCACCTCCACGGTGACGCCCGCCCCCGGGGCGTGCTTGGCCGCGTTGGTCAGCGCCTCCTGCACCACCCGGTACGCGGCGTGCTCGGTGGCGCGCGGAAACCCGTCCGGCTCACCGGTGATCTCCGAACGGACGGCCAGGCCGGCCGCGGCCGCCTCCGCCACCAGGTGCGGAATGTCCGCGTCGGCCGGCCCGCGACCCGCGTCGCCCTCGTCCCGCAGGATCCCGATCACCTCGCCCAGCCGATCGACGGCAGCGGCCGCACCCGCCCGGATCTCCTGGGCCGCCTCCCGGTGGGGCTCCGCAAGGTCGGGGGCGAGCTTCAACACCCCGGCGCGCAGAGCGATCAGGCTGAGATCGTGCCCGAGGGCGTCGTGCATGTCCTGCGCGATCCGGGCCCGCTCCCGCAACCGCGCCTGCTCGGCAACCAACTGCTGCTCCCGCTCCAGCCGCTCCGCCCGCTCCCACCCGGCCCGCACCAACTCCTGCGACTGCCGCCAGAACCGGCCCAGCAACCACGGCCCCATCCCCGTGCACACGGCGAGCACGACGAACCGCAGCCCCAACAGGATCCACGCCGGCACCGACCCGACCACCAGCACCCCGCCCGCCACCAGCACGGCGAACACCACCGCCGCCGACCGCACCCGCTCCGTCCGCAGCCCCGCCAGGAACGACAACCCGACCGCCGGCAACACCCACCACAGGCTCGTGACACCCAGCCCGACACACCCCGCCGCCACCACCGGCAGCGCCGCCCCACTCATCCGCATGCCCACGACCCTACGGGGGCCGCCCCCACCTGCGGATCTGCCGAAAGTCATGCCCGCCGGGAACCCGCCGGCCGACATCCCGGCGTTCGCCGAATTCCGGCCGCTTCTCAGGGAGTTGACGCGCTAACGCTCCCGGGGCCGCAGCTCGAACCACACCGTCCGCCCATCCGGCCGGAGCTCGGCCCCCCACCCGTCGGCGGACCAGGCCACCATCAGGAGACCGCGATCGGCCTCCTCGTCGAGCGGATCGACTGCCGTCAGGACGGGGAGCCGGTGGTGGTCGTCGGTGACCTCGACCAGCAGGCGATCGGTGTACACCAGCCGCACCCCGACAGGTACTTTCGCCACCAGCACGGCGTCGGTGATCAGTTCACCGGCCAGCAGTTCGGCGAGGTCGAGGTCGATCTCCAGGCCCCACTCGGCGATCCGGTCCCGGACGAACCGCCGGGCGGCCCGCACCTCCTGCTCCCCCAGCACGACTAGGTAGTGCGCCACCCGCTCCGCGGGGATGCCGTCGAGCCCCACCACCAGAAGGGCGAGGTCGTCCCGGCGGGCCGTCGCGGACAGTTCGTCCAGCAGGTCCGCGCAGACCTGGCCGGGTGTGGACTCCGGCCCGATCAGGTCGGCGCAGCGGTCGGCGAACTCCCCGAACCCGTCGTAGTCGTGCAGCGGGAGCAGGCTGTCGGAGCCGAGCACCAGCATGGCTCCGTCCGGGACGTCCACCGTGATGGCCTCGAACGGCAGCCCCCCGGTCCCGACCGGAAGGTTGGAGGGCACGGCGAGCCACTCGACGCTGCCGTCCGGGTGGCGCAGCAGCGGGGGCGCATGGCCGGCCGAGGCCATCTCGCAGCGCCGGGCGATCGGGTCGTACACCAGGTAGAGGCAGGTCGCCAGCTGGGCGACACCGAGCCGCAGGACCAAGTCGTCCAGGTGCCGCAGCAGTTGTGCGGGCGGTACGTCGAGCAGGGCGAAGGCCTGCACCCCCGCGCGGAGCCGGCTCATCGTCTGGGCGGCCTCCAGACCGTGGCCCATCACATCGCCGACCACCAGGGCGACCCGCTGGCCGGCCAGTTGGATGACGTCGAACCAGTCGCCGCCCACCCCGGCCTTGCGGTCGCCGGGCAGGTAGCGGTGTGCGGTCCGGACACCGGCGATCCTGGGCGGGTCGGGCGGGATCATCGAACGCTGCAGGGCCTCCGCCAGCCGCGCCTCGGCCTGGTGCAGCCGCGCACTGTCCAGCAGGAGCGCCCCGCGCTCGGCGAGTCCGCGCAGCAGCGGAACGTCGGCGGACTCGAACGGCACCCGGCTGGACATCCGCAACAGTTGCAGCACCCCGAACACCCGCCCCCGAACCGTCAGCGGGAGGGCCAGCACCGACGATTCCGGGCCGGGTTCGTGACCCTCGTCCACCAGCGTGAGGACGGGTTCGCCGCCCTGCAGGGCGCGGCCGATCGGGGTGCCGGGCCCGATGCTCAGCACCGCGCCCATCCGCGGCGACAGCCCGAGCAGGCCGTCGCTGTCCCCGGCGTGACCGGCCAGCTGAAACCTGCTGTTCCGCCACGGCAGTTCGTCCTCCGGGTGGGAGCCGAAGACGAACTCGGTCCGCAGATAGACCGTGGCCAGGTCGGCCCAGCCCGGCACGAACACCTCGCACAGCTCGGTGATCGTGGTGTCCAGGTCCACGGTGGTGCCAACCCTGCGGCCGAACTCCCGCGTCAGCACCGCCGCCGGCGACTCCAGCTCCGCCCGGTACCTGAACTCCCGCTCGTGGCGCGCCCGTTGGGTGGCCAGCGCGGCCTCTGCCGCCAGCAGCCGGGCCTCCAGGCGAACGCACTGCTCCTCCGCGTCGTGGCGCAGCGACTGGGCCCGCGCCAGCTCCGCCCGCAGCAGGTCCAACTCCCGTTTCAGCGACCGCAGTTCCTCCCGGGCGGGCTCGGTGTCCGGCCCGTCCGCCCACCGCTCCAGCTCGCCCGCCCCGTAACGCGCCGCGGCCCGGTCCGCCTCCAACTGCCGGTAGCGCTGCTCGGCCTGCTGCGCCTGCGCCTCCGTCGCCGCCAGCGAGCGCAGCAGGTGCCGTTCCCGCACCCCCGCCAGCTGGAGCTCGCGTTCCGCCGCCCCGAGCCGGTCGCGCAGTTCCTCGACCTCGTGCCGGGAGGCGTTGCGCACCCGCAACGCCTCCATCCGCAGCCGGTGGACGTGTTCCTGCACCTCGGAAGTGACCGACTCCCCCGTGGTCTCGGCGACTTGACGCAGCAACTCGTCCACGAAGTCCTTCGGAGCGATCCGCACCCCGCTGAAGTACCGCGAGACAGTGCCCTTGTCGTAGTTGCAGCGAGCGGCGTAGCGGGTGAGCGAGATCCCCAGGGCCTGGAACAGCTGCCCCAGGAAGGCCGTGAAGGCGGCGACTTCCGGCTCGCCGCCCTGCGGTTCGAGCGTCACGGGCTCCCCTCCCCGGCCGTTGCCGGGAAGTGGCAACCCGTTGCGCCTGGTGCAACTCTCGGCCTGCGTCGAAGACTAGGAGAAACCCTCAACCCCCCGCAGCGAAAGGCGCATTGATGTTCACCGCAGTCGTCCGACAGCTGGCCGCCTGCCAGCGCGCAGTGGTCGTGGCCCTGGCCCTGTTGCCCATGATCCTGGTGACCGTGGCCTGCCTGCCCGCCGTCCTGCTCCTGCCCGCTTTCCCGGGCGGAATACGACGCCTCACGGCCCTGCTCACCCTGCTCCGCCGCTGGACGGACACCGTCCTGTCCCGGAGCTAGTGCCGGTGGTCCGTCCGGCCGTCAGGGACGGTCGGTTCAGGCCGCGTTGATGCTGTGCAGGATGTCCGTCCCGGCGGCCTGCCGGGCGGGCCAGAGGCCGGCGATGGTGCCCACCGCGCCGGCGCAGACCAGGAACAGGAGCAGCTCCCCGAACGGCAGCACGGTGCTGATGCCGGGCAGCGGGACGGACAGGGTGCTGACCGCGGCCTTGGCCAGGTAGCTGCCGAGGGCCATGCCGACCACGGCGCCGAAGACCGAGACGACGGCCGATTCGAGTCGGACCATCCGCTTGATGCCGGCCCGGTCCAGGCCGAGTGCGCGCAGCAGGCCGATCTCGCGCTTGCGTTCGAAGACGGACATCGCCATGGTGTTGACCACGCCGAGGGCCGCGACCAGCACGGACATGCCGAGCATGACGTACAGCAGGCTCATCGCGGCGTTCACGGTGGAGCTGTAGTCGTCCGCCATGGCCCGCTTGTCGCGGATCACGATCACCGGGTTGTTCCCGGTGGCGGTGGCGATGGCCTGCTTGAGTTCCCGGGTCGGCCCGTTGGTGCCCTTGACCAGTGCCTGGACGATGAAGGGCTGCGGGTTGTGCGCGGCGATCACGGAGTTGGCGAGCAGGACCGGGGAGAGCAACTGGTTGTTCTCGAAGACGCCGCCGACGGTCAGCGCGCTCTCCGTCCCGTCGGGGTTGCTCATCTTGACGGTCGAGCCGGCCTCGAGGCCCTCGCTCTTCGCCAGGCCGGCGTCGATCAGCAGCTGGCCCTGCTTCAGGGTGTCGGCGGAGCCGGCCGTCATGGACAGCTTGACCAGCTGGTCGAAGGTGTCCGCGTCCAGGCCCTCGACGGTGTGCGGGTTGCCGTTCACCTTGGCGTTCATCGAGGTGACGGCGCTGACCGAGGTCACGCCCGGCACCTTGGCGATGTCCGCGGGGATCTGGGCGGACAGTCCTCGGCCGTTGGTCATGGCGACGGCGAGGTCGGCCTTGACCGCGCCGTCCACGGATCGGGCGGTCACGTCGGTCACCGAGGCGCCGACCACGGTCATCGCGGTGACCAGGGTGAGGCCGATGGCGATCGCGCCGGCGGTGGCCGCGGTGCGGCGCGGGCTGCGTACCGCGTTCAGTGCGGCCAGCTTGCCGGGGGTGCCGAACAGCCGGACCAGGACCGGGCGGGCCAGGCCGATCGCCGGACGGGAGAGCAGCGGCAGCAGGATCAGGATCCCGATCGCGGCGAGCGGCGCACCCGGCCGGATGAACTGCTGCTTGCTGTGGTCGGACACGATGCCGAGCGTGATCAGCCCGAGGCCGAGGGCGGTGATCAGCCCGCCGATGCTGTTGCGGATCAGCAGGCTCTTCGGGGTGGTGGGCTGGTCGCCGCTGCTCATCGCGGCCACCGGCGCGATCCGGGAGGCCCGGACGGCGGGCAGCAGGGCGGAGACCACGGTGACCAGCACGCCGACGGCCAGCACGGTAACGGTGGTGCCCGGTGAGACGACCACCGAGCCGGTGGGCATGCCCCGGTTGACCGACTTCAGGCCCCACTGGAGGCCGGCGCCGACGCCGATGCCGACCAGCAGGCCGCCCGCCGCGGAGACCAGGCCGATCAGCGCGGCCTCGGCCAGCACCGACCCGGTGACCTGGGACCGAGCGGCACCGATCGCGCGCAGCAGCGCCAATTCCTTGGTCCGCTGGGCGATCAGCATGGTGAAGGTGTTGGCGATGATGAAGATGCCGACGAAGAGCGAAACCGCGGCGAAAGTGAGGAGGACCTGCTCCAGGCTGTGGGTGCGGCGGGAGATCATCTCGGACTGGGCGGTCCGCAGCTGCTCGGCGGTCTGCACCGTGAACCGCTTGCTGTACGCCACCACCGGCGTGATCTGCTCGCGCAGCGCCTGGGCGGAGACGCCGGGCTCGGCAGTGACCTCGATGCTGCTGTACTGGCCGGGCGTCAGCAGCGCCTGCTGCGCGGAGGCGGTGTCCAGCAGGGTCAGCGAGCCGCCGCCGGCGACCATCGGGTCGGTGGTGGTGAAGATCCCGGTCAGCCGGGCGTCCACGGCCGGGCCGTTGGTGGCGATCCGCACGGTGTCGCCGACCTGGTGACCGCCGGACTCGGCGGTCTTCCGGTCGAGGGCGATCTCGCCGGTGGCGCGCGGGCCGCGGCCCTGGACCATCGGGTAGCGCGGGTCGTTGCCGGAGACGTCCGGCACGAAGTTCGCGGACCTGGCGCTCCACGCCGGGCCGATCAGCTTGTTCTGCTTGTCGGCGACACCGGTGAAGTCACCGACCACCGCCCGGGTCTTCGCCACCCCGGGGAGCGCCGCGACCTTGGCGACGGTCTCCTCGTTCAGCTGGGCCGAGCTCCGCTGGCCGCGGAAGGCGCCGGAGGCCGACGCCGCCGGGTCGGAGACCATCACCGACAGGTCGTCGAAGCTGGTCGAGTAGCTGTTCCTGGTGGCCTGGTCGACGGTGTCGGAGAAGACCATGCTGCCGGCCACGAAGGCGGTCCCGAGCATGATGGCCAGCGCCGTCATCAGCAGTCGGCCCTTGTGGGCCAGCAGATTGCGCAGTGCGGTGCGGTACATGGGAGCTCTGTCCTGACCGAGGCGGGCGGCCGGGAAGCGGCCCGGACGGCGACAACTCCATCTTGCGGCCCCGGACATGACGGCACGTCAGTCCACTGACGTAGCCGTGCGGGCGTACGCGGCAGCGTCCGGTCCACCCCCGGGACGACGCCCCGGGGGGGTGAGCCCACAGCCACCCGGAACACGACGGTCGCCGCGACGCGTGCGAGCGGCCGCGCCACCAGCACGAGGCACCAGCGCGAGGCGCCAGCGCCAGGACGAGGCCGCCGCGCCGGCTCGCTAGGGCAGCGCCGCCGTCAGGTCGATCTCCACCAACTGCCCGCGGTAGCCCAGCGCGGCGACGCCGAGCAGCGTGCTGGCGGTGGCGAACGCGGGGGCGAGCGGGCCGTCCTGCAGGTGCTTCCAGGCGGCCCCCAGCTCCTCGCTCCGGTCGCTGACGACGTAGATCACCGAGCGGACCACCCGCTCGGGGCCGACGCCGGCTGCGGCCAGGGCGACGAGCGAGTTGGCCACCACCTGGTCGATCTGGGCGAACAGGTCGCCCTCCCCGACCAGAAGCTCGTCGCGGTCGAGCGGGCACTGCCCGGCCAGGTGTGCGGTGCGGCCGGTCTCGGTGATGGTGATGTGGGCGTAGCCGGCGGTGGGGTGGAGTTCGGCGGGGCTGATGCGGGTGATGTCGGTCATCCGCCGATAGTGCCCCGCGAGCGGAGCCGCAGGCATCCGAATATCAGTCGTTCTCCCGCGCGTGCCGCGAAAGTGCCGACGAGGCAAGGGAGTTGTGGATGGAGAAGGCCACCGTCCCGGGCAGGTACCGGTCCTGCGACCATTCCACCGGCGTGCCGGTCGGGTCCGTGGTGCGGCGCTTCTCGCGCAGCAGCGGGCTGCCCCGCCGGCAGCCGAGCAGCCGGGCGTCGTCGGCGTTGGCGCCGACCACGTCGATGGTGTGGTCGGCGTCGCTGAACAGGATGCCGTGTTCGCGCAGCGGTTCGGTGTGCGAGACGGCGTCGGGGGGCAGTTGGGCGACGAGTTCGCCGACCCGGGGCGGGTAGACGGTGCGTTCGACCATGACGGGGGTGCCGGAGAGGGTGCGCAGGCGGAGCATCGCGTAGACCTCGGTGCCGGGTTCGAGGCGCAGTTGTTCGCGTTCGGCGGCGTCGGCGGGGCGGCGGACGATGGATTCCAGTCGGCCGCCGGGTTCTTCGCCCATGGAGCGGGCCCAGTGGGTGAAGGAGAGCAGTTCGGAGAAGGACTGCACGCGGGCGCTGCCGAGGACGACCCGGCGGGTGCCGCGGCGGGAGGTGACCAGTCCGTCGGCGCGCAGCAGGGCGAGGGCCTGCCGGACGGTGCCGCGGGAGACGCCGTACTGCTCGGCGAGGGCACCCTCCGCCGGCAGTCGTCCGGCGTCGCCGAACGAGCCGGAGGTGATCGCTTCGCGCAGGTCGGCGGCCACCTTGCGGTAGAGCGAGCCGGCGGCGCTGTCCTGGTCGGATGCCACGTGCGTCGATTTCCCTTGCCTGGTAAGGAGATTGGGCCGTGTCCGCGCTGTGATCGCGCGTACACCATTGACTGTAGCCGCTGTCACCGCACCGTCCGGCGCCGGGCGCGACCGTTCCGACAGCCGCCCCCTGCACTGGGCCGTCCGTTCACTTTCCCGTCACCGGCCTCGGGCGTACTTACCTCGGGCGACGGAAGTTGGCTGGCCAACTTGGCCAGGACCCGACACGTGTCACTACCCGACACATCCCGCGCCGCGCACCGAACACCTCTCGTGATCTCTGCAGCTCCACTTCCTTCAGGAGACCCTCCCGTGACCGTGCACCGCCACCGCGCCGCCG
The DNA here is from genome assembly GCF_042873675.1 of Kitasatospora sp. NPDC004614. Classification (NCBI taxonomy): domain Bacteria; kingdom Bacillati; phylum Actinomycetota; class Actinomycetes; order Kitasatosporales; family Streptomycetaceae; genus Kitasatospora; species Kitasatospora sp. NPDC004614. Next base: position 183,361 of record NZ_JBIALR010000006.1, on the reverse strand, counting down.
CCCTCGCGGCCGTGCTGACCGCTGCCGCGCTCTCCCTCTCCGCCTGCGGCTCCGCCGGCCAGGCCGCCAAGTCCGGTGACGCCAAGGGCGGTTCGGGCAACGCCAAGACCGCCACCTCGCTGGCCGACTTCGGCGGCATGGACGGCCTGGTGGCCGCCGCGAAGAAGGAGGGCAAGCTGCACGTCATCACCCTGCCTCGCGACTGGGCCAACTACGGCAAGCTGATGGACGACTTCAAGGCGAAGTACGGCATCGAGATCGAGGACGAGAACCCGGACGGCTCCAGCCAGGACGAGATCAACGCGGTCAAGTCCCGCAAGGGCCAGGACCGCGCGCCCGACACTCTGGACCTGGGTTCGGCGTTCGCGCTGTCCGCCGCCAAGGAGGGCATCCTCGCCCCGTACAAGGTCGCGTCGTTCGACAAGATCCCGGACACCATGAAGGACGCGGCCGGCCTGCGGGTCAACGACTACGGCGGCTACGTCTCGATCGGTTGCGACGCCAAGAAGGTCGCCAACTGCCCGAAGACCTTCGCCGACCTGCTCAAGCCCGAGTACAAGGGCCAGGTCGCGCTGAACGGCAACCCGACCAAGTCCGGTTCGGCGTTCGGCGGCGTGTACGCGGCGGCGCTGGCCAACGGCGGTTCGCTGGACAACGTCCAGCCCGGCATCGACTTCTTCGCCAAGCTGAAGCAGTCCGGCAACTTCAACCCGGTCGAGTCCACCCCGGCGACCGTCGAGAAGGGCGAGACCCCGATCTCGATCGACTGGTCGTACCTGAACGCCGGCTACACCGACGAGTTCAAGGGCAAGGGCGTCGACTGGCAGGTGTCGATCCCCTCGGACGGCTCCTACGCCCAGTTCTACAACCAGGCCATCAACAAGGACGCCCCGCACCCGGCGGCCGCCCGCCTGTGGATGGAGTACCTGTACTCCGCCGAGGGCCAGAACGGCTTCATGGGCGGCTACGCCACCCCGGCGCTGTTCGACGCGATGAAGAAGGACGGCACCCTGGACGCCGCCGCGGCGGCCAAGCTGCCGCTCGTCGAGAAGCCGTTCACCACCTTCCCCAGCTCGGAGCAGATCGACGCGGCCAAGAAGGTCGTGACCGAGAACTGGGCCAAGGCGATCGCGGGCTGATCACCGACATGACCACGGCTCCCACCCCGGTGCCGGCCCCGGCCGCCGCTGACCTCAGCGGCGGCCCGGTGGCCACCGACACCGCCATCACCTCCCCTGCCCCCACCCCGCTGAACTCCACCCCTGGGGCCGCCGGACGCCGCCTGCTGCGCGGCAAGTCCTGGCTGGCCACCGTCCCGCTGCTGGCCTTCTTCCTGATCGGCTTCGGCCTGCCGGCCATCGCCATCGTCACGGGCGCGTTCACCGTCTCCAGCGACGCGGAGACCGGCGCGGGCTCGTTCACCACCGCGAACCTCACCGACTCGGTGCAGGGCGCCTACTGGACGGCGCTGGTCTCCAGCGTGAAGCTGTCCGCGCTCACCGCCCTGATCGCCACCGCGGTCGGCGTGCCGATCGCCCAGGCGGTGCTCACCTCCCGGTTCCGGGTGCTGCGCGAAGCGGTGCTGACCGCCTCCGGCGTGCTCGCCAACTTCGGCGGCCTGCCGCTGGCGTTCGCCTTCGTCGCCACCCTCGGCAACGCCGGCGAGCTGACCAAGATGTTCCACCTGACCGACCACGGCTGGTCGCTGTACAGCTTCACCGGCCTGACGGTCGCCTACCTGTACTTCCTGGTGCCGCTGATGGTGCTCACCATCACCCCCGCGCTGGAGGGCCTGCGGGTCCAGTGGCGCGAGGCCGCCCAGAACAACCGGGCCACCAGCCTCCAGTACTGGCGGCACGTCGCCCTGCCGATCCTGTTCCCGTCGCTGCTCGGCGGTTTCGTGCTGCTGTTCGGCTCGGCGTTCGCCGCGTACGCCACCGCCGCCGCGATGGTCGGCGCCACCGTGCCACTGATCAGCCGCCAGATCGCCGACGCGCTGTCCGGCAACGTGCTGACCGGCCAGGGCAACCTGGCGCTGGCGCTCAGCCTGGACATGATCATCGTCGCCGTCCTGGTGATGGCCGTCTACCTGCCCCTCCAGCGCCGGAGTGCCCGATGGCTCAGCTGATCTCCCGTCTGCGGGTCTGGCGCGGGGCGGTCCTGCTGCTGGCCGGCCTGTACTTCCTGATCCCGATGGCCGCGTCGGTGTGGTTCTCCATCGACAACCGGGGCGGCATCACCTTCGACGCCTACACCGGCCTGCTGTCCGCCCCCGGCTTCACCGACAGCCTGCTGCTCACCCTGGAGCTCGCCGCCGTCACCGTGGTGGTGCTGCTGCTCCTGCTGGTGCCCGCGATGATCGCCGTCCGGCTCGGCTCGCCGAAGCTCCGCCCGGTGCTCGAAATCGTCTGCACCCTGCCGCTGGTGGTGCCGCCGGTCGCGCTGACCGCCGGCCTGATCGGCGTGCTCCGCTGGGGCCCGGACTACCTGATGGAAACCCCGTTCTTCCAGACCTTCGTGTTCATCCAGCAGCCGGAGTTCCCGCTGGTCCTGGTGATCGCGTACGTGCTGATGGCGCTGCCGCTGGCCTACCGCGCCCTTGACTCCGGCCTGCGCGCCGTGGACGTCCGCACCCTGGTCGAGGCCGCCCGGAACTGCGGCGCGAGCTGGCCGCGGGCCGTCGTCCAGGTGATCCTGCCGAACCTGCGCGGCGCGCTGCTGAACGCCTCCTTCCTCACCCTGGCCATGGTCCTCGGCGAGTTCACCACCGCCTCGATCCTCGGCTACCAGCCCTTCGCCGTGTGGATCTACTCGGTCGGCAACAGCCAGGGCCAGATGTCCGTCGCGGTGTCCGTGCTCAGCCTGCTGATCACCTGGGTGCTGCTGCTCCTGCTGGCCGCCGCCGGCCGCGAGCGCCGCCACAAGACCGCCACCGCCTCCTGAGCCTCCCCGGAGACCACCACCCATGAGCACCGCCACCGCCGCCCCCACCGCAGCCACCGGCACCAGCGCCACCGTCGAATTCCGCTCGCTGCGGCGGCAGTTCGGCGCCACCACCGCCCTCGACGGCCTCGACCTCACGGTCAACCCGGGCGAACTCCTCGCCCTGCTCGGCCCGTCCGGCTGCGGCAAGACCACCGCGCTGCGCATCCTCGCCGGGTTCGAGACCCACGACTCCGGCGAGGTGCTGGTCGACGGCGAGGACATCACCCGGATCCCCGCCCACAAGCGCGACGCCGGCATGGTGTTCCAGTCCTACAGCCTCTTCCCGCACCTCACCGCCGCCGACAACGTCGCCTTCGGCCTCCGCATGCGCGGCGCCGCCAAGGCCGAACGCCGCAAGCGCGCCCACGAGTTGCTCGAACTCGTCGGCCTGCCGCAGCGCGCCGACCACTACCCGCACCAGATGTCCGGCGGCCAGCAGCAGCGCATCGCCCTCGCCCGCGCGCTCGCCCTCCAGCCGCGCGTCCTGCTCCTGGACGAGCCGCTGTCCGCCCTCGACGCCAAGGTCCGCCTCTCGCTGCGCGAGGAGATCCGCCGCCTCCAGCAGGAACTCGGCATCACCACCCTGTTCGTGACCCACGACCAGGAAGAGGCCCTCTCGATGGCCGACCGGGTCGCCGTCCTGCGCGCCGGCCGGCTCGAGCAGTGCGCGACGCCCTCCGAGCTGTACTCCCGGCCGGCCACCGCGTTCGTCGCCGAGTTCGTCGGCACCATGAGCCGCATCCCGTGCGTGCGCACCGCCGACGGCCAGGTCGAGGTGCTCGGCCGCCGCCACCCCGTCGACGGCACCCTCCCCGCCGACGGCGACCTGCACGTCCTGGTCCGCCCCGAGAACGTCCAGCTCACCCCCGCGACGGACGGCCCCGCCCAGGTCATCGCCGCCTCCTTCCTCGGCGCCGTCACCCGCCTCACCGTCCGCCTCCCCGACGGCACCGAAATCAAGTCCGACCTCCCCACCGAAACCGCCGCCACCCTCCCCCTCGGCACCCACGCCACCCTCACCCTCCCCACCCGCCCCGTCCTCGTCGACCGGGCCCCGGCCGCATCCTGACGTCCCGCCAGGGCACCGTCGTCCTGCGCCCAAGTCCCGCACCCTGAGCGTCAGTGCCACTGAAATCCCGCGCCCCGCAGGGGCGCGGGGAACTGCGCGAGACGGAAGGCAACGAGCCGCAGCCGCCCGCCGACACCCACTTGCCGCCCCGTAGCGCCCTCTCCGTTCCTCGCCCCCAAGAGTTCCGCGCCCCGCAGGGGCGCGTGGGGGCACCTCCCAGCCCGCCAGGGCTGGGGGAGAACTGCGCGAGACGGAAGGCAACGAGCCGCAGCCGCCCGCCGACACCCACTTGCCGCCCCGTAGCGCCCTCTCCGTTCCTCGCTCTCAAGAGTTCCGCGCCCCGCAGGGGCGCGGGGAACTGCGCGAAGCGGAAGGCAACGAGCCGCAGCCGCCCTCCGACAACCACCTGCCGCCCCGCACCGCGTCCCGCCGCCCCGCACCGCGTCACCTCGCACCGCGACACGTCGCGTTGCCCGATGAGCCACGTAAGGTACCGCCATGCCTGCAACCCACCCCGCCGCCGTCCTGTTCGACATGGACGGCACCCTGGTCGACACCGAGCACCTCTGGTGGCAGGCCGCGGCCGAACTCGCCGCCGAGCTCGACCTCACCCTCACCGACGCCGACCTGCCGGACGTCCTGGGCCAGGCCGTCGAGCACACCGCCGCCCACCTGCACCGCACCAGCCGCACCGCCCGCGCCGAGTCCGACCTCGTCGAGCACCTGAACAACACCTTCGCCGCCAAGGTCGAGGCCGAGATCGTGCCCCGCCCGGGCGCCCTCGCCCTGCTCGCCGCGCTCCAGGAGGCCCGGATCCCAGCCGCCCTGGTCTCCGCGTCCCCGCGCCGCGTCGTCGATCTCGTGCTGAGCGCTCTCGGCCCGCACTGGTTCGCCACCACTCTCGCCGCCGAGGACACCCCCCGCACCAAGCCCGCCCCGGACCCGTACCTGGCCGCCGCCGACCGTCTCGGCCTTGACCCGGCCGCCTGCGTCGCCGTCGAGGACACCCCGACCGGTGTCGCCTCCGCGCACGCCGCCGGCTGCGCCGTCCTCGCGGTGCCGTCCACCGTCCCGATCCCGGCCAGCGACGGCATCACCGTGCTGGACAGCCTGGAGCGCGCGGACCTCGCGCTCCTCGGCTCCCTCACCGCCGCCCCGGCGTCCTGATGCCGTATCTGCTGCTCGCCCTCGCGATAGCCAGCGAGGTCTGCGCCACCAGTCTGCTCAAGCTCACCGACGGCTTCTCCCGCCTGTGGCCGAGCCTCGCCGTCGCCGTCGGCTACGTGCTGTCGTTCTACCTGCTGGGCCGCGCCCTCAAGCACATACCGGTCTCCGTCGCGTACGCGGTCTGGTCCGGCGCGGGCACGGCCGCGGTCGCGGCCATCGGCGCCACCTTCTTCGGCGAGTCGCTGGGCCGTCTCCAGTGGTGCGGCATCGCCCTGGTGATCGCCGGCGTGATCCTGCTCAACCTGCGTTCCAGCCACTGACCGCCGCACCACCGCTCCCCGAGCACCCCCGCACCACCGCTCCCCGAGCACCCCCGCACCACCCGACCAACCCGCGGTCCACCCGCTGACCTGCAAAGAAACCGAGTTGACCGCCCCGCCGCCACTCGGCCAGCATCCCCTCATGCCCCTGCAAGCCGCCCTCGCCCGCGCCGACGCCGATCTGGCTGCCAGCCGCGTCCCGATGGCCCGGCAGCGGCTGCGCAGCCTGATCGCGGACCACCCGACCGACCTGACGGCGCGCCACCGGCCGGCCGCCGTGTACCGCCTGTACGGCGAGCTGGCCGAGGCGGGGCGCCGGAACTTCCTGGACGAGTCCGCCGACCCGGCGGAGACCGCGGCGTTCGAGGCCCGCCACCCGGATCCGCCGCGCCGGATGATCGCCCTCTGCCGGCGCGCCCCCGAGAACCACGCCCCGACCGGGACGGCCCGCGCCCGCCTTACCGCCCTCCGCGAGCCCGCCCTCCGCGAGCCCGCCCTCCGCGAGCCCGCCCTCCGCGAGTCCGCCGTCGGCGGCGACGGCGGCCCGGTCACCTGGACCGACCTGTACATCGCCCTGGAGGACCGGGGCCCTGGGCCCGAACCCCACGACCTCCTGCTCCCCACCTGCCTGATCACCGCCGCCGCCCTCCTCTCCCCGGCCGTGATCGGCACGATCACCACCGTCCTCCGGTTCCTGTGAAAGCGTCCACCAAATGACCGAATCCACCCTGGCCAGAGCCGAGAAGGACGCCCGCGAGGGCCGCCCCGACCTGGCCCGCCAACGTCTGCTCGGCCTGCTGACGAGCCGCCCGACCGACCTGGCGCTCCGCCACCGCCTCGCCGAGCACTACCGCCGGATCGGCCACCTCGACGAGTCGGGCCGGTGGAACTACCTGGACGAATCGCTCACCACGGACGAACTCCTCGCCTTCGAACGCCGCTTCCGCGCCCCGTCCCGCCGGCTGGCCGTCCTGCGCTGGCCCGACCCCAAGCACAACCCGCCGCCGACCCCGCTCGCCCGCCGCCGACTCGCCGCCCTCCATCACCAGGCCACCGGCACCCCACCCAGCTGGCCCGACCACCCGGACGACGCGGCGACGACGAACCCGCCCCCGCCCCCGCGCCCGGTCCCGCCCCAACAGCCGTCACCGCGGCCCAAGTTCGCGCCACCCCCGCCCGGAATGCCGATGTACGTCGCCGCCTTCCGCCTGACGCTGCTCGTCACCGCCGGCGCGGCCCTGATCGCGCTGGTCCTGCACCAACTCGGTTGACCAGCCGCCCCCGGGCGGCAATGATCCGGGCCGTGAGCATCGAGTCCACCCTGGCCAAGGTCGACACCGACCTGCGCGAGCACCGGGACGACTTGGCCCGGCGGCGGCTGCGCGGCCTGGTGTCGAGCTACCCGACCGACCTGACGATCCGCCGCCGTTTCGCCAAGGCGTACCACGACTGGATGCACGCGGCCCAGGTCGGCCGGTGGAACTTCCTGGACGACGCGCTGACCTGGCCCGAACTCGAAGCGTTCGAACGGCAGTTCCGCGACCCGGCCCGCCGCCTCAAGCTGCTGGTCTGGCCCGATCCCGAGCGCAACCCGCCGTCGACACCGACGGCCCGCCGCCGACTCGCCATCCTGCACCGCGAGGCAACCGGCCGTCTCCCTGCCTGGTCGGACCTTCCGGACGACGGCCGGGAGGAAATCCTTCCGGTCCCGTCCGCGCCGCCGGCCTCGGACGAGCAGCTCCGCGAGCTCCGCCGCCGCCTCGCAGCCGGACACCTGCCCTCCACCGAACGCTGAACCCGCCTACGCCGCCCGCTACTTGAGCGAGTCCCGCAGCGCGTCCACCCGGTTCGCGGAGGCGGTGAACGCGTCCCGGTCCAGGCCCCCGGAGTCCAGCGCGCCCGCCAGGGCCGTCGCGGCCTGGTCGCCCTGGTTGACGTCGCGGGCGGAGCACAGGATCAAGTCGACTCCGGCGTCCGCGACGGCGAGCGCACGCTTGCCGGTGCCGCCGACGGGGTCGAGTGCCTTGGCCTCCAGCGCGTCGGTGACGGTGACGCCCTGGAAGTGGAGGCGGTCGCGGAGTTCGTCGCGGACGATGGTGCCGGACATCCCGGCGGGGGTGCCGGGGTCGAGGGCCGGATAGATCGCCCAGGAGAGCATCACCAGTTTGACGTTGGCGGCGACCGCGTCCTGGTAGGGGCGTTCGTCGACGGTGCGCAGCTGGTCCGCCGAGACGTTCAGGGTGACGGGTTCCTCGTCGGTGTTGGCTCCGGCGGGGGCGCTGCCGAGGCCGGGGAAGTGCTTGGCGGTGGCGGCGACGCCGGCGCCCTGCTGGGCCTTGATGAACGCGGAGCCGAGCTTGCCCACGACCGCGGGGTCGGTGCTGTACGAGCGCTGGGCGCTGTCGGCGAAGTCGCCGGGGGTGCGGTAGACGTCGAGGACGGGCGCCAGGTTGAGGTTGAGTCCGAAGCCGGAGAGCGTCGCGGCGGCCTGGCCGCCGGTCGCGGTGGCGGCGGCGGTGGGGTTGGCGGCCCGGCCGACGTCCTTCGCGGACTGGGCGGGCCCGCCGGGCAGTCGCCGGACCAGGCCGCCTTCCTGGTCGGTCATCAGCAGCAGCGGCCGGGGGTGCGGGGCCTGCTGCTCGGCCTGCCGGAGCTGGCTGACGGCGGTGCGCAGCACGGACGGGTCGTTGCCGACGTTCTCGGCGAAGAAGATCACTCCGGCCACCCGGCCTTCGCGGATGCGTTGCAGCAGCGCGGCGGGCGGGGTGGTGCCGGGGTAGGAGTAGACGATCCGCTGCCCGGCGAGGTCGGCGGCGGCCGCCGATGGCTGGGCGGTCGGCGAGGCGGTCGGCGACGGCGAGGCGGTCGGCGAGAGCGACGGCGACGGGCTGGTGGGCTGCGCGTTCGTGGTCGGCTCGGCGCTGCCGGTCGCGGGGCTCGGGGACGGACTCTTGGCGGGCGATCCGCAGCCGGCGGCCAGCGCCAGTCCGAGCGTGAGCAGGCCGACCGACCTCAGTGAGAGCGACATACCGTCAGATAAGCACGCGAACAACCATCGGGCCATCCCACGCGCGCCCTCGGGCTGGCCCCCGCGCGCCCCGGGGCGTCACCGCCCCGGGGCCACTGAACAGCACGTCAGCCGTACAGCACCTCAGCCGAGCAGCACCCCCGGCAGCTCGGCGATCGAGCCGAGCACATGGGTGGCGCCGTCGGCGCGCAGCCGGGCCTCGTCGTGGGCGCCGGTGAGCACGCCGGCCACCACGGACGCGCCGGCCCGGGTGCCGGTGAGCATGTCGTAGCCGGTGTCGCCGGCCACCGCGACCTGCCGGACCGAGTCGGTGCGGGTGCGCAGCAGCGCGGTGAGCACCATGTCGGGGTAGGGGCGGCCGCGGCCCGCGTCGGCGGGGCACAGCGTCAGGTCGGCGACGGACTCCCAGCCGAGCGCAGCCAGGATGCGGTCCTGGGTGGTGCGGGAGAAGCCAGTGGTGAGGACGACCTTCCGTCCCTGCCCGCGCAGTTCGGCGATCGCCTCGGCAGCGCCGGGCAGCGCCTCGCAGCGGCCTTCGTCGACCAGGCTGTCGTAGCCGGCCTCGAAGGCCAGGTTGGCGGCCTGGGCGCGGTCCTCGTCGCCGAACAGGTGACGGAAGACCGAGATCTTGGACTCGCCCATGGTGGCGCGGACGTGCGCCAGCATGCCGGCGTGCTCGGGGCTGCCGGGTTCGACGCCCTGGGAGCGGGCGGCGGCGGCGAAGGCGAGCTCCACCAGGCCGTCGTCGGCGACGGTGGTGCCGGCCATGTCGAGCACCACCAGGGTCACATCGTGCGTGGTCATGTTCTGCCTATGCGATCGAAGGTGTCAGAGGCCGGCGAGGTCGGCGGTGGTCTCGGCGATGGCGGGCGAGCAGGTCATGCCGCGGCCGCCGGGGCCGGTGACCAGCCAGGTGCCCTCGGTGATCTGCTGGCGGTGCACCACCCGGGTGGTGTCCAGGCACTGGGCGTAGACGCCGGCCCAGCGGCGGCGGATCTTCGGCAGCGGGCGGCCGAGCAGCGTCTCGGCGACCTCGGCGACGTGCTCGTAGGGGTCCTCGACCACGTCGAAGCCGAACGGCTGGTCGTACTCGTGGGTGTCGCCGATGGTGAGTCCGCCGTCCTTGCGCTGGACCATCAGCAGCTGCATCTTGTGCTCGGCGGCGACCGGCGGCTGCGGCTGGCCGGCGCGCAGCGCGTCCAGCTCGGGGCCGATGAAGGCGGGGTAGTAGCGGAACGAGTCGCCGTCGGCGACCGAGGTGGTGAGCGTCTCGCCCAGCGGGTCGGTCTGCATCATCTGCAGGCGCACCCGGCGCACCGGCAGGTCGGGGGCGAGTTCGCGGACCAGGCCGCCGAGCCAGGCGCCGGTGCACAGGATGACCTGGTCGCCCTGGTGCAGCTGCCCGTGGTCGTCGCGGACGGCGGCGGTGCCGACCACCTCGCGGACCTCGCGTCCGGGCAGGAAGGTGTAGCGGCCGGTGGCCTCCAGCGCGGCGCGCAGCGCGGGCTGGGCGACCCGGGATTCGACGGCGCCGTCCCGGGTGCAGTGCAGGCCGCCGAGGAAGTCGCCGCGCAGCGCCGGGTTGACGGCCCGGACCTGGTCGGCGTCGAGCAGCCGGTAGCCGCGGGCGGCGGCGTCGGGCAGCTTCACGGCGGCTTCGGCGACGGTGAGTTCGGCCTCGGTGCGGGCCAGCGTGAGCGAGCCGTTGGGGCGGAACCAGAGGCCGGGGACGCGGGCGCCGATCTGCTCCCAGAGTTCGCGGGCGCGCAGCGCGACCTCGAGTTCCTCACCGGCGGCGCGTCCGCTGACCCAGACCAGTCCGAAGTTGCGGACGGACGCGCCGCGTGCCTCGGCCTCGCGCTCGATGTGGACGACCTCGTGGCCGCGCTCGACGGCCTGCCAGGCGTGCATGGTGCCCAGCACGCCAGCTCCTACGACGATTACCTTCATGCGGACAGGCTCGGGCGCCGAGGTGGCCGCAGGTCGTCCGGCTCCCGTCGGACAGGTGAACCGCCCGCAAGAGTTGTCCATACAACCTGCGAGAGGTCAGGCGGCTCCGACTCCGAACAACCTGCGAGAGGTCAGGCGGCTCCGGCTCCGAGAACGGGGCCCAGCGGGCCGGTTCGCAGGCGGTCGACCAGCGGTGCAGCCCGTCCGGCGAGCGCCGCCAGCGGGAGCGCCACCACGATGCCGACCACCGCGGCCACCGCCACGTCGTGCGGGTAGTGCGCGCCGACCCAGACCCGGGAGGCGCCCATCAGCACGGCGGCGACCAGGCCGATCCAGCCGAGCCGGCGGTCGGCGTACCAGAGCGCGGCGGCGGCGGCGAACGCGATCACCGTGTGGTTGCTGGGGAACGACCAGTCGCCGGGCGCCGGGCAGGCCTCGAGGGTGAAGCTGCCGGGAATCTGCTGGCAGGGCCGGTTCTCCTCGACGATCCCCTTGAAGACCGAGTTGACCAGGTACGCGCCGACCACGATCAGCGGCGAGGCCAGCACCCGGGCCATCACCACCGAGTCGGCGGCCCGGGCCCGCCACCAGCCCCACACCATCAGCAGCGCGAACACCGCGAGGCCGTACGCGGACCATTCCTTGGCCAGCTGGTCGAACCAGTGCGGGGCGGACTCGGCCCACCCGGTGACCCGGGTGTAGAGGCTGCCGTCGATGCCACTGCCGTCGTAGGCGAGCAGGCGGGCGGAGGGATGAACGTTCGGAGTCACAGGGACAACATGTACCAGAACGGACGCGGCGTGCGGCGTGCTCGCGGTTCCGAGGAGCAGTGACTGGGGCAAGGCTGGCGGACCTCCCGTTACCTTGGGGGGGTCCGGTTCCGGGCACCCCCTTGGCGTCTACAGTGGTGTAGACGTCGATCGACAGGACTGTAGACGAACGCCGGAGGTTCGCGCGACATGACGGACACGACCGCCCGTCGGCCGGCGGGAGAGCTCGAAGCCCAGGTGCTCGCTGTCCTCTGGGCCGCCGGCACCCCGCTCACGCCGCAGCAGGTGCAGGACGCGCTCGACGCCGACCTGGCCCGCACCACCATCGCCACCATCCTGGCCAGGCTGCACGAGAAGGGCACCGTCGCCCGCACCAAGGCGGGCCGGGCCTTCGCCTACACCCCGACCGTCCAGGACGCCGACGGCCTCGCCGCCCGCCGGATGCGCACCGAACTCGAACGCGGCCGCGACCGCTCCACCGTGCTCGCCCGGTTCGTCTCCGACCTGTCCGGCGAGGACGAACGGCTGCTCCGCGAACTGCTCGGGGAGCAACCGTGACCTGGGCCGTCTGGATCCCGCTGCTGCTGCCGCTGCTCGCCGCCCCGCTGGCCCGCCGGCTCACCGAGCAGCTCGCCCCGCGCGCCGCCGCACTCACCCTGGCCAGCACCGCCGTCGTCCTCGGCACCGCCGCGCTGGGCTCGCTCGGCCTGCTCACCGTCACCGGCCTGCTGCACCTGCCGTACGTCGGCGCGCTCGCCCACTTCTCCCCCGCCCACGGCCTGCCCGACGCACTCTCCGGCACGCAGTGGGCGCCCGCCGCGGCCGCCGCCGCACTCGCCCTGCTGGTGATCGGCGCACTCGCCGCCCGCACCGCCCACCACCAGCTGGCCGACCTGCGCCGCGCCCGCCGCGCCACCGGCGGGGCGCCCACCGGCCTGCGCGACCGGCTGCGCCGCACCGGCCCGGCCGCGCTCACCGTCCTCGACGACGACCGCGCCGACGCCTACGCGCTGCCCGGCCGCCCGCCCCGGATCGTCGCCACCACCGGCATGCTGGCCGCGCTCAGCGCCCCCGAACGGGCCGCGCTGCTCGCCCACGAGCGCGCCCACCTGGCCGGCCGCCACCACCTGCTGCTGGCCGCCGCCGAGTACGCCGCCGCCTGCCACCCCGCGCTGCGGCCGCTGCGCGGCTCGCTCGGCTACCACCTGGAGCGCTGGGCCGACGAGTGCGCCGCCGCCGAGGTCGGCGACCGGGCGCTCATCGCCCGGGCGATCGGCCGCGCCGCACTCGCCGCCGCCCGCGCCCCGGCCGCCCCGCGCCCCCGGCTCGCGCCCGCCGCCGCCGGCGGCCCGGTGCCCCGCCGGGTCCGCGCCCTGCTCACCCCCGGCCCCCCGCGCCACCGCCGCGCCTCCCGCGCCCTGGCCGCGCTCGCACTGGCCGGCTGCCTGGCCGGCACCGCCGTCACCATCGCGGAGGCCGGCCACGACCTCCACCGGGCCGTCGAAACCGCCCAGGGCGAGCGCCCCGCACAGCACCGCTGACCGGGCGGAACCGGCCAGTGTGCACCGGCGGCCGCCGCGTGCACGAGATCATTTCCCCGGTTCGGCGTGTCCACGCCGAACCGGCCTACGCTGACAGCCGACGTCGACACGGGGGGTACGCATGCAGCACGGCAGCAGAGGCGTCCGGCCCCCGACCCGCGTGCACCTCCCCGCCCGCGCATACGAACGGATCATGGCGGGCGAGCGGCCCGCCCCCGACGACGACCACCCCGTCCGACCGGAGATCGAGGACTCCTGGGCCCGCCTGCGCCGCCTCGGCCTGGACCCGGAACGCCCCCGCGAGACCCACCGGCTGCCGCCCGCCGAACTGGAGGAACTGCGCCGCGCCACCGGCCTGGCCGCCGTCCTGCCGGTGCTGCGCTCCACCCTGTTCGCGCCCGGCGGCTCCACCCCGCTGGTGCTCGCGGTCTCCGACCCCAAGGCCCGGGTCCTGTGGATGGACGGCGAGCAGCGGCTGCGCCGCGCGGTGGACTCGATCGGCTTCGAGCAGGGCGCGCTGTGGGCCGAGGAGGAGGTCGGCACCAACGCCATCGGTCTGGCCGCCCGCACCGGCCGACCCGCCCAGGTGCACTCCGCCGAGCACTACCTGCGCAGCCACCAGAACTGGAGCTGCTACGGCGTGCCGATCCGCGACCCGCGCACCGGCCGCCCGGCCGGCGTGGTCGACCTGAGCGGCCCCGCCGCCGGCGACCACCACTACCTGCGGCAGCTCGCGCTGACCGCCGCCCGCCTCGCCGAGACCGAACTGCGCGCCGCCCACCTGGAGGCCCTGCACCACCTGCGCACCGTCGCGGTACCGCTGCTGGCCCGCTTCGGCGGCCCCGCGCTGGTGGTCGACCCGGCCGGCTGGACGGCCGCCGCGGTCGGCGTCCCCGCCTCGCCCCGGCTGGCGCTGCCCGCCGAGAACTGGGAGGGCGGCGGGGTGCGCTGGGTACCGACCCTCGGCGAGTGCGTGGTGGAGCCGCTGGCCGACGGCTGGCTGATCCGCCCGTCCGCGCCGCGGCCCGCCGAGGACGCCGAGCACCCCGGCGCCGGCCTGATCGAACTCGACCTGCGCCGCACCGACCGTCCCGAGCTGCGGGTGAACGGCAGCGCCGGCAGCTGGTCGCACACCCCGAGCCCGCGGCACACCGAACTGCTCCTGCTGCTGGCCCTGCACCGGGACGGCCTGAGCGCCGCCGAACTCGCCGAGGAACTGTTCGCCGACGCCGCCCGCACCGTCACCGTCCGCGCCGAACTCTCCCGCCTGCGACGGCACTTGGGCCCGCTGCTGGAGGCCCGCCCGTACCGGCTGGCGAACTGCGCCCAGGTGACGGTGCTCGGCCCCGACGACCCGTACGACCTGCTGCCCGGCTCGGCCGCCCCGGCCGTACGGGCACTGCGGGCCGACCTGGCACACGGCGTACTGCGACTGCCCGGAGCGGCTCAGCCCTCGGCCAGCAGCTTCGCCAACTCCTCGTCGTCGGGCAGCAGTTCGGCCTCCTGGCCGTCCGGGACGATCCGGTAGCTGCGCTCCAGCCAGTCCTTCACCTGCGGCCGGGGCACCTCCAACAGCGCACTGCCGTGCGGGGACTCCAACGCCAGGTGCAGGGTGAGCCCGTGGCACGGGCAGTGAGTGGGCCACAACTTGACGTCGCCCTGGCCGGACAACGAATCCAGGCCGTCCCGCAGCAGATCGCGGGAGAACACCCAGTCCGCCTCGTCGGGACGCCCCGCGTGGAACGTCAGGCGCACCTCGTACGGCGCGGCGGCGTCGTAGCGGAACCGCGTCCGCACCTCGCCGACCTGCTCCTCGTCCAGCGCGATCCGCAGCACCAGCGTCTCCTCCAGCACCCGGGGCACGGCGGCACCGGCCGGCTCGCCGCCCGTGGGGGTGGCGGCGAGCGGCTGGTCGGACGGGGCGGGCAGCGGATCGCGCGGCATGACTGTCTCTCCGGGGCGGCTGGGTGTCCGCCAAGCCTGCTCCCGCACACCGGCGCCCGCAACGGTTGCAGGGGGTTGCACGGGTGTCCGCTTCCGGCCGGCGGGCGGCGGCCCGATTCGCACCCGGGTTCGGTCCGGAATCTGGCGGACCGTCAGGCCGCTGGTACTCTCGTCCTTCCTCCGCCGTTCGTCCGGGCACCCCCGGCGGCGCGGGATGCGGCGTGGCGTTCGGACCGAACGCCGGACGCGGACCAGACCCAGGAAGGGGAGCCCGGTGGCGCTCCGCGAGCACTCCCGGCCCGTCGCCGCCGGGCGAACCGGCCGGCACGGCCGCCCCCGGCCCTTCGGCGGACGGCTCCGGCTGCCCACCATCCGCTTCTCCGGCGCGGCGATGGCGATGTCCACGGTGGTCGGCATCAGCCTGGCCACCACCTGGCTGCTGAACGAACAGCAGCAGATCGGCCGCCGCCCCGGAGTCACCGTCGGCGGCCCGCCCGTCCCCAGCCCCGACGCCTCGCCCACGACCAACGCCACCCCCGTCGACGAGCCCACCGACACCCCGCCGCCCCCGCGCGGCTCCGCGACCGTCTCCCCCGTCCCGGGCCCGACCCGCACCGGAGCCCGCCCCGCAGCCGCCACCGGCCCGGCCGCACCCTCCGCTTCGCCGAGCATCCCCGCCGCCCCGTCGACCCGGCCCTCGCCGTCGATCCCCGCCGGCCCCACCACGCCGTCCCCGACGCCGTCCCCGAGCGACACCCTCTCGCCCTTGAACCCCGCCGAGCCTTCACCGACGGCCGCGCCCGCCCCCTCGCAGCCGCTGAGCGGCACCGCCCGGGTGGACGCACTGGGCCGCGCCGGCACCCGGCACGTCGTACAGATCCAGCTCGACGAAACGATGACGGCCCTCCAGGTCGAGTTCCGCCTCGCCCGCCCCGCCGCCCTCCCCGGCACCGTCCCCGCCACCGACCTGCCCGGCGCGGTCGCCACCATCGCCCTCGAACGCGACACCCTGATCTACCGCTTCACCACCCCGTCCCACCTCCAACTGCCCCCCGGCACCTACACCTTCACCGTCACCGGCGCCCTCGCCGCCCCCACCCCCACCACCCCGGAAACCTGGACCGCCTCCGCCTTCGCCCTCCCCACCACCCGCGCAGTCGCAGCCCGCGGCAGCTTCTGAGCCTTCGGCAGGGGGGAAGCCGAGCCCCGTCAGGGGCCCGGGGAACGGCGGGGCCGTGCCTGCGGAGGATCAACAGGGCGCGGAGCGTTCCGCCGTTTCTGGCCCCCGTCTCTGACCCTCCGCAGCCACGGACAACCGCTGTCCCCGACCACCCGCAGCCACGGACAACCGCCGTCCCCGGGCCCCTGGTTTCGCACCCCTACTCGAACGCCACCCGAATCGCCCGCGCCCGCCGCAGATCGTCCGCGCAGTCGGCCAGGTTCCGCCGCAGCCCGGGCGTCAACTCCGGCTCCGCGAGCGCAGCTTCGGCCGCAGCCACCACCTCGGGCGTCGCCTGGTCCACTGGGAACAGCGTCCCCCCGAGCAAGTGCGCGACAATGTCGCCGCGGTCCGAGGCCTCCCCGATCCGCTCGAAGTACCGCAGCGCGTACGCGGCCTTCTCCTCCGGGTCACCGGAGGCCCAGAAACCACGCGCGGTGGCTTCCAGCAGACGGTTGGACATCGACTCGGGCGTGAACAGGACCTGCCACGCCGCGGCCTTGGCCGCACTCTCCGGCCGGGCCGCCCGGCACTGCGCGGCGCCGAACTCGGCCTCGGTGCCGGGCTCGCGGGCGAGCTCCGCAGCGATCTCGTCCTCGGAGAGTTCGCCGAGCGAGGCCAGTCGGGCCAGGCCCGCCCAGCGCAGCTCGGGGCCGATCTCCAGCCCGGCGGGGACCCCGTCGCCGGCCAGCCAGCCGCGCAGTTCGGCGAGTTGCTGCTCGCCGCCGGAGGCCTCCACGGCGACCCGCAGCGCGGCCAGCCGGATTCCGTCGCCGGCGCCGCCGGTGACCAGCGCGCGGGCGGTGCGGCTGAGCGTGGCCAGGCCGTCGGTGCGGCGTTCGCCGGTCAGGTGCCGGCCGACGACGTGGAGGTGGGCGAAGGTGAGCACCGCCTCGACGATCGCGTCGGAGGTCTCGGCGGGCAGGTGCCGCTCCAGCAGGCCGAGGTAGGCGACCGGGTCGAGCTCGGCGTCCCGGACCAGGTCGCGGGCGTGTGCCCAGAGCACGGCGCGGGTGACGTCGTCCTCGACGGCGGACAGCGATTCGGTGACGAGCTGCCAGGAGTGCGCGTCCAGGCGGATCTTGGCCCAGCTGAGGTCGCCGTCGTTGGGGACGACCAGCTGCGCACCGGCCTCCACCAGGGCGGGCACGGCGACCCGGCGGCCGGGGGCGAGCTCGACGGCGGCGCGGCCGACGGGGACGACCCGGCCGTCCTCGATCCGGTAGCCACCGACCTCGATCAGGTGCGGCCGCTCGCCCTCGTTGACCACGGTGAGCGCGGTCAGGGTGCCGTCGGCGGCGCGCTCGGTCTCGGCGCGCAGCGTGTCGACGCCGCTGGTGCGCAGCCAGCTCTCGGCCCAGGCGTGCACGTCGCGGCCGCTGGCGGTGGCCAGCGCGGCCAGGAAGTCGGGCAGTTCGGCGTTGCCGTACAGGTGGTCGGCGAAGTAGGCGTTCAGGCCGGTGAAGAACGCCTCGTCGCCGAGCCAGGCGACCAGCTGGCGCAGCACGGAGGCGCCCTTGGCGTAGGAGATGCCGTCGAAGTTGACCATCGCCTCGGCGACCGAGCGGGTGCCGTTGCCGGCCACCGGGTGGGTGGAGGCGCGCTGGTCGGCGTCGTAGCCCCAGCCCTTGCGCTGCACCGAGAAGCCGGTCCAGGTGCCGGTGAAGCGGGTGGATTCGGCGGCGATCCGGTAGCCGAGCATCTCGGCGAACGACTCGTTCAGCCACAGGTCGTCCCACCAGCGCATGGTGACCAGGTCGCCGAACCACATGTGGGCCATCTCGTGGCAGACCACCATGGCGCGGCGCTCGCGCTCGACGTCGGTGGCCGGCGAGCGGAACAGCATCTCGTCGCGGAACACCACGCAGCCGGGGTTCTCCATCGCGCCCCAGTTGAACTCGGGGACGAACGCCTGGTGGTACTCGCCGAACGGGTAGCGCTCGTCGAAGAATTCGTGCAGCCGGTCGAACGAGGCGGCCGTCACCTCGAACAACTCGGGGGCCTCGCGGTCGAGTTCGGCGGCCAGCGAGCGGCGGGCGTGCAGGCCGAGCGGGATGCCGTCGTGCTCGCCGTACACCGAGTGCAGCGGGCCGGCCACCACGGTGAACAGGTAGGTGGAGATCGGCTTGGTGGCGACGAACTCCCAGTGCCCGCCCTCGGACTTGACCGGCGCCCCGTTGGAGACCAGGGTCCAGTCCTCGGGGGCGGTGGCGGTGAGGGTGATGGGGGCCTTCAGGTCGGGCTGGTCGAAGCAGGCGAACACCTTGGCCGCCAGGTCGGGGCCGCAGGTGGCGTACAGGTAGACCGCGTCGTCGGCGGGGTCGGTGTAGCGGTGCAGGCCCTCGCCGGTGCGCGAGTAGCGCATCTCGGCCTCGATCAGCAGCTCGTTCTCGGCGCGCAGTCCGGGCAGCGCGAGCCGGTTGCCGTCCAGGGCGGCCACGTCCAGCGGCTGCCCGTTCAGGACGGCCCGGTGCAGGGTGGCCGGCTCCAGGTCGACAAAGCTGTCGCTGCCGGGCTCGGCGCATCCGAACCGGATCACGGTGGTGCTGCCGAACCGGTCCGGTCCGCGGGTCAGGTCGAGGTCGACGGTGTAGCCGTGGACCGCCAACAGGCGGGCACGGACAGTTGCTTCGGCTCGTTGCAGTGCTGGCATGACTGCATGCTCGCCGAGCCCGCCCGGGACCGGCAAGCGGGTTCGACCCGGATTCGCTGGCGGCGTACCAGGGGCGGTCCGGGGAGTTGGCTAGGGTGTGTCGCGGCGGCGAGTCGAGGAGGAGCACGTGACGACAGTTCTGGTGCGGGGCGGCAATGCGTCGCTCGGCGCGAGCCGGGTCGTGGTGGAGGTCACCGCGCGCAAGCAGCTGGACGTGTCCGCGCTGCTGCTGACCCAGTCCGGCAAGGTCCGTTCGGACGCCGACTTCGTCTTCTTCAACGCCCCCACCGGCCCCGGTGTGACGCACCGTCCGGCCGCCGGCAGCAACCCCGACGCGATCACCGTCGACACCGCGGGCGTGCCCGCCGACGTCACCCGGATCGTGGTCACCGCCTCCCTCGACGACCGGCAGGCCACCTTCGCCGGCACCGAGCCCACCGCGACCGTCCGGGACGCCGACAGCGGCCGCGAACTGTTCACCTTCACCCCGCCCCGGCTCGGCGGCGAGACCGCCCTGGTGGTGGTCGAGGTGTACCGGCGCGGCGCCGAATGGAAGATCCGCGCCGTCGGCCAGGGCTACGCCAACGGCCTGGCCGGCATCGCCACCGACTTCGGCGTCACCGTCGAGGACGCACCGGCCGCGGCCGCACCCCCCATGCCGTCCGGCTCCCCCGCCGTCGGCAAGATCACCCTCGACAAGGGCAAGGTCAACCTGGTCAAGGGCGGCTCGGTCTCCCTGGAGAAGGCCGGCAAGCCGTTCCTCGCCTCGGTCCGGATGGGCCTCGGCTGGGAACCCGCCACCCACGGCCGCGGCATCGACCTGGACGCCTCGGTGATCGCCTTCGACGCCCGGCGCGAAAAGGTCGACACCGCCTGGTTCATGAAGCTCTCCGTCTTCAACGGCGCCATCGCCCACTCCGGCGACAACCTCACCGGCAAGGGCGGCGGCGACGACGAAGCCATCACCGTCCACCTCGAAGGCCTGCCCGCCGAGGTCTGCGGCCTGGTCTTCGTCGTCAACTCCTTCTCCGGCCAGAAGTTCACCGACGTCAAGAACGCCTACTGCCGCCTCACCGACGCCGCCACCGGCGAAGAACTCGTCCGCTTCGACCTCACCCACGCCGAACCCCGCACCGGTGTCGCCATGTGCAAACTCGTCCGCCAGTTCTCCGGCGAATGGGTCATGACCGCCCTCGGCGAATACGTCGACGCCAAAACCGCCCGCTCCATGGTCCAGCCCGCGGCGGCGATGCTCTGAGCGCCCCCCGTGCCGGCGCCGCTCCGCACCCCCGGGGTCACCCTGGTCGATCCGTCCGCGATCGGCCGGGCCGCAGCAGCCCGGGACGCCGTCCTGCGTTACTGGGTCGACACCGTCGCGGCCACCTCCCGCGCCGACTTCTTCGACGCCGTGCGCGGCGCGCTCCCCATGGACCCGCCGCTGCTCGGCCGGCGCGGCTGGGACGCCCTCGCTGACTCGCTGTGGAGCGGCCTGCACGGGGCCCCCGGCGACACCGCCCTGATCGTCGTGACCGACCTCACCCTCCTGCACGACCGGGCCCCCGGGGAGTTCCGGACCGCCGTCGGCATCCTCACGGAACTCGCCGACACCCTCACCGACCCCTCCTTCACCGGGGGCCGCTCCACCTCCCTGCACTGTCTGATCGGCCTGCGCGGTGCGGCCGGCTGACGGCCCTCCGCACGCCGACGGGGCCCGTGGCGTCATGCCACGGGCCCCGTGCGGGAGTTGAGCCGGCGTCAGCCGCGGGTGGCCATCGCCCGCAGGAAGAACGTCAGGTTCGCGGGGCGCTCCGCGAGGCGGCGCATGAAGTACCCATACCATTCCTGGCCGTACGGCAGGTACACGCGCATGGTGTTGCCGGCCTCGGCGAGGCGGAGCTGCTCCTCGGGGCGGATGCCGAACAGCATCTGGTACTCGAAGGAGGTGACGTCGCGGCGGTTCCACTCGGCCAGCTGGCCCGCGATCTTGATCATGTTGGGGTCGTGCGAGGCCACCATCGGGTAGCCCTGACCGGCCATCAGGACCTTCAGCGCGCGGACGTACGCGAGGTCGACCTCGTGCTTGCCCTGGAAGGCGACCGACTCGGGCTCCTTGTAGGCACCCTTGCAGATGCGCACCCGGGAGCCCTCGTGGGAGAGGTCTCGGCAGTCGGCCTCGGTGCGCCGCAGGTAGGCCTGCAGGACGACGCCGAGCCACGGGAAGTCGGCGCGCAGTTCGCGGGCGATGCCGAGGGTGGAGTCGGTGGTGGTGTGGTCCTCCATGTCGAGGGTCACCGTGGTGCCGGCGTCGGCGGCGGCCTGGCAGATCCGGCGGGCGTTCTCCAGCGCGATCTTCTCGCCGTCCACGGGCAGGAACTGGCCGACCGCGGAGAGCTTGACGGAGACCTCGGCGTTCGCGGCGAGGCCGGTCTCCTTGAGGGCGGTCAGCAGGTGCTCGTACGCCAGGGCGGTGCCGGCCGCCTGGGCGGCGTCCTTGGTGTCCTCGCCGAGGTGGTCGAGGGTGACCTTGCGGCCGCTGTTGACCAGCGTCTCGGTCGCGTCCACGCCCTGGTCGAGGCGGTCACCGGCGACGAAGCGCTCGACTATCGCGTGGGTGGGCGGGAACTTCTCGACCATGGTGCGCACCTGCGGGGAGCGCGAGGCGGCGAGGAGGGCGGAACGGAGCATCGGTACTCCCGGATCAAGGTTCAGCTGGTGGCGAGAGGTGGCGGGGCGGCCGGGGTGGCGGCCGCCCCGCCGAAGAGCACAGCGGGGCTGGGTCAGCCCATGTGCGGGTAGCGGTAGTCCGTCGGCGGGACGAACGTCTCCTTGATGGACCGGGTGGACGTCCAGCGCATCAGGTTCTGCTTGGCACCGGCCTTGTCGTTGGTGCCGGAGGCCCGGCCGCCGCCGAAGGGCTGCTGGCCGACGACGGCGCCGGTCGGCTTGTCGTTGATGTAGAAGTTGCCGGCGGCGTTGCGCAGCACGTGCATGGCGTGCTGCACGGCCTCGCGGTCCTGGGCGATGATCGAGCCGGTCAGGCCGTAGGACGACACCGACTCCATCTGCGCGAGCATCTCGTCGTACTTGTCGTCCTCGTAGACGTGCACGGAGAGGATCGGGCCGAAGTACTCGTCCTTGAAGTACTCGGCGGTCGGGTCCTCGCAGACCAGCACGGTCGGGCGGACGAAGTAGCCGACCGAGTCGTCGTACGTGCCGCCCGCCAGGACCTCGACCTTCGGGTCGGCCTGGGCGCGGTCGATCGCGGCCTTGTTCTTGGCGAACGCACGCTCGTCGATGACGGCGCCCATGAAGTTCGCCAGGTCGGTGACGTCACCCATGGTGAGCCACTCGACCTCGTCGCGGAAGTCGTCCTTCAGCTCGGCCCAGATCGAGGCCGGGACGTACGCGCGGGACAGCGCCGAGCACTTCTGGCCCTGGAACTCGAAGGCGCCGCGGGTCATCGCGGTCTTCAGGATCGCCTTGTCGGCGGACGGGTGGGCGACCAGGAAGTCCTTGCCGCCGGTCTCGCCGACGATCCGCGGGTAGGTGCGGTAGTTGGAGATGTTCTCGCCGACCGTGCGCCACAGGTGCTGGAAGGTGGGGGTGGAGCCGGTGAAGTGGATGCCGGCCAGCGCGGGGTGCTTCAGCGCGACCTCGGAGACGTCCAGGCCGTCACCGGTGACCATGTTGATGACGCCCTTGGGCAGGCCGGCGGCCTCCAGCAGACGCATCAGGTAGTGCGCGGCGAACTGCTGCGTCGGGGACGGCTTCCAGATCACCACGTTGCCCATCAGCGCGGGCGCGGTCGGCAGGTTGAGGGCGATCGCGGTGAAGTTGAACGGGGTGATCGCGTAGACGAAGCCCTCCAGCGGGCGGTGGTCCATGCGGTTCCACACGCCGTCCGAGGAGATCGGCTGCTCGGCCAGGATCTGCCGGGCGAAGTGCACGTTGAAGCGCAGGAAGTCGACCAGCTCGCAGGGGGTGTCGATCTCCGCCTGCTGGGCGGTCTTCGACTGGCCGAGCATGGTGGCGGCGGCCAGCGTCTCGCGCCACGGGCCGGCCAGCAGGTCGGCGGCGCGCAGGAAGATCGCGGCGCGCGAGTCGAAGGAGAGCGCCTGCCAGGCCGGGGCGGCGGCCAGCGCGGTGTCGATGGCCTCACGCGCGTCGTCCTGGGTGGCGTTGCGCAGCGTGCCGAGCTTCGCCGCGTGGTTGTGCGGCTGCACCACGTGGAACTCGGAGCCGCCGCCGAGGCGCTGCTCGCCGTTGATCGTCATGGTGAGCTGGATCGGCCCCTGGCCGCCCAGCTCCTTCAGCTTCGCCTCCAGGCGGGCCCGCTCGGGGCTCCCGGGGGCGTAGCTGTGGACCGGCTCGTTGACCGGCGCGGGGACCTGGGTCACAGCATCCATGGCGCACGCTCTCCTTCTCGTCATGGGACGCCGACGGGGTTCACACGTCGGCCATGTCACGAACGCTATTCCCCGTCCTGGCCGCCAACTGTTGGCCGCGCCGCCAAAGTCCCCCGCTCGCCGTTGTCCGCCCGGACGAACACCGTCACGTCCCGGTCACGGCCGCCGAATCCTGTCCGGCTCACTAAACTCGGGGCCGGGATGTTGTCCGCCCCGACGAAGACCCGACGGACTCGACGGACCCCGCCAGACCCCGCCAGCCCCGCCAGACCCCGACAGTGACTCGACGAGGACCCCGCCCATGAACGGCCTGCCGCTGCGCCAGTTGCTGATGTCGCTCGGCGAACCCCTGGTCGAACTCCAGGCCGCGCCGGCCGGCCTGGACGTCCCGGTCCGCGACGTCGCCATCCTCGACCCGGAGGACCCGCCGACCGCCGCCCCGGGCGAGCTCGTCCTGGCCATCGGCGCCCGCGGCCGCGCCGCCCTCCCCGCCCTGCGCGCCGCCGGCCGCGCCCGGGCCGCCGCCGTCGCCGTCAAACTCGACGGGCCCGGCCAGGCCGACGCGCTGCGCGAGGCCGCCACCGAAGCCGGCGTCGCCCTTCTCTCAGTACGCCGCGAAACCCGCTGGGAACACCTCGACTCGCTCGCCCGCGCCCTGCTCGCCGGACCCGACAGCGGAGAACCGGGCGAGGCCGACACCGGCGACCTCTTCACCCTCGCCCAGACCGTCGCCGTCCTCACCGGCGGCATCGTCTCCATCGAGGACACCTCCAGCCGGGTCCTCGCCTACTCCCGCACCTCCGACTCCGACGAGGTCGACGACCTGCGCCGGCTGTCCATCCTCGGCCGCCAGGGGCCCGAGCCCTACCTCGCCAAGCTCCGCGAATGGGGCGTCTTCTCCCACCTGCGCGGCTCCGACGGCGCGATCGAGATCGCCGCCCACCCCGAACTCGGCATCCGCCGCCGCCTCGCCATCGCGATCCGCTCCGGCGCCCAGCCGCTCGGCACCATCTGGGTCCAGGAGAGCACCCGCCCGCTCGCCCCCACCGCCGACCGCGCCCTGGTCGGCGCCGCCCGCGTCGCCGCCGGTCAACTGGTGCGCCGCCGCCGCGAGTTGTCGGCCGACGCCCGGCTCACCCAGACCCTGCTCACCGGCCTGCTGGAAGGCTCCACCGGCCCCCAGTCGCTCGCCACCCACCTCGGCCTCGACCTGCGCCGCCCCGCCACCGTCCTCGCCTACGCCCCGGCCGCCACCGCCGAACGCGACGTCGAACTCTCCCGCGACGAAGTCACCGGCCTGATCTCCGTCCACACCGCCGCCCGCCACCGCGGCGCCCTGCTCGCCCCCGTCGACTCCCGCATCTACGTCCTGCTGCCCGAACTCCCGCCCGCCCTCCCGCAGTCCACCCTCCGCGACTGGGCCCAGGAAACCGTCGACGCCGCCCGCACCCACCTCGCCATCCCCCTGCGCGCCGCCATCGGCCCCACCGTCCCCGGCCTCGCCGACGTCCCCTCCTCCCGCGCCCAGGCCGACCGCATCCTCGACGCCATGGGCCGCGGCGGCGTCGTCCCCGACGTCGCCGCCCTGCACGACGTCCAGGCCGAAGTCCTGGTCTCCGAAGTCCTCGCCCTCCTCCAGGACCGCCCCGAACTCCGCGACCCCCGCCTCACCGCCCTCACCACCTACGACACCCGCCACCACACCCGCCTCGCCGAATCCGTCCTCGCCTACCTCGAAGCCCTCGGTGAAGTCCGCGCAGCCGCAGACGCCCTCCACATCCACCCCAACACCCTGCGCTACCGAGTCCGCAGAGCAGAGCAGTTGACCGGCCTCGACCTGACCCAACCCCAACAACGCCTCCTGGCCATGCTCCAACTGCGCCTCTCCGACTAACGGCCCGCGCCCCGCCAGGGGCGCTGGGGTCCCCCCAGCGGAGCGCGAGCAACCACCCACAAACGGCAAGGTCCGCCCAAGGGAGCGCAACGTCTCTCCCCGGGCGGACCACCTAAAAACGTGTCACATCCGGTGCCACGGCCCACTGATCGCGAGCATGATCCCCGGCTCCTGAATATTCGCGAACAACGTCCGCCCGTCCCGCGAGAACGTCACCCCGGTGAACTCGCTGAACTCCGGCTTCTCCGCCGTCCCCAGGTTGAGCTCGTTCCGCGCCAGCGCATACGTCCGCCCGTCCGAAGTCGCCCCGAACAGGTGCTGCAGCCCGTTGCCGTCCTCGGCGATGATCAGCCCGCCGTGCGGCGACACCGTGATGTTGTCGGGGCCGTCGAAGTTCCCCTTGTCCGTCCACACGTCCGCGTTGACCCCGAGGATGACCTTCAGCGTCAGCGTCCGCCGGGCCGGGTGGTAGAACCAGACCTGCCCGTCGTGCTGCAGCGGCGACTCCTCGCGCGCGAACGACGACACGAAGTAGATGCCGCCGTCCCCCCACCACATGCCTTCGAGCTTGCGGGCCCGGGTGATCTCGCCGGCTGCGAACTGCTTGCGGATCGAGGTGGTGCGGGCGTCCCGGTCCGCGACCTTGACCCAGTCCGCGCCGTACGTGGTGCCGGGCTTGGTGGCGCGGGAGAGGTCGTCGACCAGCTTGCCCTGGGCGTCGAACGCCTTCAGCGCCTCCAGCACGCCCGCGTCGGCGGCCAGCGTGCGCAGCTTGCCCTTGCCGTGCCGGAAGCCGGCCGGCGGCGTCCAGCGGTAGAACAGGCCGTTCGGCTTGGAGGCGTCCTCGGTGAGGTAGGCGTGGCCGCGCTTCTCGTCGATGACGACGGCCTCGTGCGCGAACCGGCCGAGGGCCTTGATCGGCTGCGGGTCGCGGTTGGCGTCCTGGTCGTGCGGGTCGACCTCGAAGACGTAGCCGTGGTCCTTGGTGAAGCCGTTGGTGCCGGCCTTGTCCTCGGTCTCCTCGCAGGTCAGCCAGGTGCCCCAGGGGGTGGCCCCGCCGGCGCAGTTGGTGGCGGTGCCGGCGATGCCGACCCACTCCCGCACCCGCCGCCTGCCGTACCCGTGCCCGCAACCGTGATCGTCGCCGTCCTCCTGGAAATGACCACGCCCGGACACCTCCACGACCGTGCACCCACCGGCCGCCGCCGGGTCGTACACGTAGCCGTCCAGCAGCGGCACGGGGTGCGGCCAGTTCGCCCGCGGGCCGGCCAGTTCGTGGTTGTTGACCAGCAGGGTCGCGCCGTGGCGGCCCTCGAACGCGGCGGTGCCGTCGTGGTTGCTGGGGGTGCTCTCGCCGGTCAGCAGGGTGGTGACGCCGGTCCGGGTGATGATCTCGTAGGAGAAGCCCCTGGGCAGTGCCAGGATGCCCTCGGGGTCGGACACCAGCGCGCCGTAGCCGACCGCGGCGTGCCCGGCCCCGGCGAGGGCGGCCTCGCCGCCGGAGGGAGCGGCGATCGCCCCGGGCGCGGTGGCGAGGACCTCCGCGCTTCCGGCGATCAGGACGCCTGCGCCGAGCACGGTCGAACGGTTCAACAAGTCCCGGCGGGACAGCGACATGACGGTCACTCCTCAGCGGAAGGAGACGGATCGGTGACCGTCAGAGTCCGGCCCGCGCGTGAACCGGGCGTGAACCGGACGCTACGTCAAAGCGCCGATCCACCGACCGTTTTGCCAACCGGAGACGGCCCCATGACCGGGTCTTTACCACTGGTTCCGGTGCTGGGTACGCTCGACGCGCCACTGCTCCCAGGCGGTCAGCCAGGCGTCCTCCGTGCCGGACGGCAGCTCGGGCGTGCCCCCGACCCACAGGCGTTCCCAGGCGCGCTGCGCGGGCAGGCTCGGCACCTCACTGGCGAACACGGTGTACCGCACCACCTCCTCGGCAGCCGCGGCGCCCTCCGCGGTGCCGGTCAGCCAGTCCACGTGGTGGGCGAGCCGGCCGAGGTGGTTGACCATCGAGGTGACGGCGCTGTCCGCCTCCTCCTCGGTCTCCGAGGCGAGCCACATCTGCTGGCGCACCACGGTCTCCCAGCGGGCCTTGCGGTCCGCACCGCGCAGGTACCGGGGGAGCCTCGCGCTGCGGCCGGCCCGGAGCTGGGTGACCATCGCGGTGGCCCGGGCAATGCCGTGCTCGACGAGTTCGCGGTGGGCGGTCAGGCCGAGCTCGGCGGGTGTCGGTTCGGCCGCGGGCTCGGACGCGGTGGTCCGGCGGGCGGCCAGGGTCCGCAGCAGCGCGGTGCGGCCGATGATGTACTGCTCGAAGTCGGCGATTCCGCGCAGTTCGATCGCGCCGGGCGGCACCCCGCGTCCGGTGACGGTGACGGTGGTGCCGTCCATCCACAGCCGGCCGGCCCAGACGGTGCCGGCGCCGGGGCGGCGGTCCTCGTGGATCTGCAGGGCGCGCGGGTCGCCGTCCACGGTGATCCACTCGCGCAGCGCCCGCACGCCGCCGGGGGTGTCGCCCTCGTCGATGCCGAGCTGCTCGTACACCCGGTCGCGCTCGTCCTCGACCACGTCCTCCAGGTCGGGCAGCGGTTCGGTGAGTTCCGCGCCGGGCCGGTAGGTGCGGACGGTCACGTACGGACCGTCCGCACGGTTCCAGTCACCGGAGCGGACCTCCACCCAGCCGAGTTCGCCGTTGTCGACCTGGTACTCGGCGAGGACGTCCCGCCCGGGCAGGCCGCCCGCGCGGTGCTCCCAGCCGAACACCGGGAACCCGGCCCCGGCCATCAGCCGCCGGCTGTACGCCTCCTGGTCCGCGTAGACCTCCTCGATCTCCCACGGCCCGCTCGCGTGCTGCCTCTTCATTTCTCGCCGCACCCCCGGCACTCGCCACACCGTTCCGCTGCCGGGCGGGCCCGGCACGGCGACCACCATACGGCCCGGGGAACCTGTCGATCCATCAGCTCCGCAGTGGTCTTCCGCCAGGGTGACGCGGCGGGAACCCGCCCGGGTTGCCCGTCAGCGCTGCGCCCTCAGCGAACGGGCCTTGATCGCGGCCCGCCGCGCCTCCTTGGCGACCTTGCGGTCCAGGTGGAGCGCGCCGATGACCTCCAGCACCTCGGGCGTCAACGGGTGCGGCACCCGCCACACCTCACCGAAGTAGCTGGCCGGGTTGTCGGTGACCGGCAGGTCGGCGACCAGCGCCTGCAGGCGGCCGCCCTCACCGGCGGTGAGCAGCAGCACGGCGGCCACCGAGTCGACCACCCGCCACAGCGCGTCGGGGCGTTCGGCGGCCTCGACGTCCTCGCCGCGGGCGCGCAGCCACTCGCGGGCCAGGCCGCCCAGCTCGGGGTCGTCGACGACCTCCCGGACGGCGGGGACGGCGTCCTCGCCGAGCTCGCCGAGCGCGAACCCGCAGTAGTAGCGGCGCACCGGCGACTGCACGTCGCGGCCCCGCCCGCCGGACAGCAGCGCGCGG
Source organism: Kitasatospora sp. NPDC004614 (assembly GCF_042873675.1). Lineage (NCBI taxonomy): Bacteria > Bacillati > Actinomycetota > Actinomycetes > Kitasatosporales > Streptomycetaceae > Kitasatospora > Kitasatospora sp. NPDC004614. The sequence continues at coordinate 154,934 of NZ_JBIALR010000006.1, read as the reverse complement.
GCGGCGTCGGTGGCGTCCTCCCGGGCGGCCAGCCAGGCCCTGAGCTCGGGCTCGGCGAACGTGTTGCCGTTCTCGGCGAGGGCGCGCAGCAGGGCGGGGCCGTCGAGGTCGGCGAGGTCACCGATCAGCGGGGCGTCGAGGCCGTCGGCGATCAGCCACTCGCGCACCGCGTACTGGCCGAGCGGGGTGAGCCGGACGGTGCCGAAGCGGGCGGCGTCCTCGTCGGTCAGCGGGTGCTCGGGCTCGGCGGCGGCGGCGTCGTCCTCCTCCTCGAACAGTTCGGGGTCGATCGGCGTGTGCTCGACCAGGCCGAGTTCGGCGAGGTCGCCGAGCATCGGGTCGAGGACGACCATCAGGTCGGTGATCTCGCCGAGCATCTCCTCGTCGGGCTCCTCGCCCTCGGGGACGACCAGCAGCGCGGCCAGCACGCCCAGCGGGACGGTGGTGTCGGCGCCGGGCTCGGCGAACGCGGTGGACTCGTACAGCACGTGCAGCGCCTCGTCGAGGATCTCGGCGGCCTGGTCCCGGGCGTCCTCCACCTCGGCCAGGCCCTCGGGATCGTCCCGCTCGCTGCCCTCGACCACGTCCGGGTCCACCGACTCGGCCTCGGCGGCGAGTTCGCGGACCAGTTCGGCGGCCTCGAACCACAGGCCGAGCACGGCCGCCGGCTCGCCGGCCTCGACGGCGGGCAGGTCGGCGCCGGGGACGGCGATGTGGGTGCCGCCCTCGGTGGTGCCGGTCTCCACCGCGCCGAGGTCGCAGGCCAGCGCCCAGGCGCGCATCGCCTCGACGACGTCCTCCTCGTCCGGGTTCTCGATGCCGAGCATCCGGGCGGCCCGGATCCGGTCCTCGGGGCCGAGGTCGCCGTGCTCGTCGACGTCGCGGTGCGGGTCGACCCAGCGGGCCAGCGCGACCACCTGGGCGATCAGCGGGACGGCGAGCGCCGCGTCGGCGAGTTCCCGGTCCGAGGGCAGCACGATCGGCGGGATCAGCACCGCCGTGTCGTCGGGGTCCTCGTCGCCGCTGCTGGAGCCGTACAGCTCCGCGAGGTCGTAGTCGGCGGGCAGCAGGCCCTCGGCGTCGGACGGCTGCTGCTCAGGGGTCTTACGGCTTCGTCCGGCCATCGCGCGCGAACTCCCGCTGTTCGTCGGAGGTAACCGCCGCCCGGTGGGCGGTCCGACAAATGGGCGGACGCCGGGGCATCGGCGGCGCGGACCGGTGTGTCGGCCCGTCAACCCAGCGTATCGGCCGCCACCACCGAAAGCGTGAGCCGCCCGGGCGTCCCCCCGAACGAGTGGGACGGTGCGGCCGAACGAGTGCCCGGGTGCACGTATCCTTCGGTGGGCGCCGCGCACCACCCCCGCGCGTGCCTCCCCGGAGCGACGGAGCTCCGAACCCCAAGAACCACGTGCACACCCGCGCCGACCGGGCCAGTCCGCCATGCCACCACTCCCCGGCCTGGCCACGCCCGGCGGCGCCCGGCCACAGGAGACCCCTGCCATGGCGGACCTCTCCCCCGCCGGCCCCGGCCTGAGCACCGCTCAGTACGCCGGCCGCCGACTGTCGGAGGCCCTGCTTCCGCTGGAACTCGCCCCTCGCAAGCAGCTCCAGCTCTCCGCGATCAGCCGATGGAACGCGCTGCGCGGCATCCGGGTCGGCCTGGTCGCCGCCGGCCTGCTGCTGATGCTGATCGGCGCCAACCTGGTCACGCCGCTCTACCCCGCGCTCCAGCAGCGGCTCGGCCTGACCCCGCTCGACACCACGATCCTGTTCACGGTCTACGTGTTCGCCCTGGTCCCGGTACTGGCCGCGGTCGGCCACTGGTCGGACCACCTCGGGCGACGCGCCATGATCCTGCCCGCGGTCGCGCTGTCCGCCGCCGGCGACGTCGTCTTCGCCACCGCCGGCTCCTTCTGGCAACTGGCCGCCGGACGCGCCGTCCAGGGCATCGCCGTCGGCCTGTCCACGGGCGCGGCGGGCGCCGCCCTCGGCGACCTGCTGCCCGACCGGCCCACCCTCGCCGCCAAAGTCACCCTGGCCTGCTCGGCCGGCGGCGTCGCACTCGGCCCGCTGGTCGGCGCGGCCATGGCCTCGGGTTCGAACCCGCTGCCGGGCCTGTTCCTGACCCACGCCGTCGCGCTGCTCGCCCTCTGCGTACCCCTCGCCCTGGTGCACCCGCGGATGCCCGGCTCGGTCCGCCCCCCGGCCTCCCCGCCGCGCATCACCACCCCCACCCACCTGCGCCCGCAGCGCCTGCGACTGCCCCGCTCCGGGCGCCGCGAGTTCCTGCTCGCCTCCGGCGCGGGCTTCGTCTCGTACGCGGTCTTCGGCGTCTACCTGGCGCTCGCCCCGGCGTTCTCCAGCACCCTGCTGCACACCGACTCCAAGATGGCGGGCGCCGCCGTCGCGGCCCTGCTGCTCGGCTCCTCGGCAGCCGCCCAGCTGCTGGTCCCGCCCACCTCCGACCGCATCGTGGTCGCCGCCGGCCTGACCGGCCTGGCCACCGGCCTCGGCCTGCTCACCGCGGCCGCCGCCACCGGCACCCCCGCACTCCTCTTCATCGGCAGCGTGGTCGCCGGCGTCAGCCAGGGCATCGCCTTCCGCTCCCTGTTCACCGCCGCAGTGGCCGCCCTCGACCCCGCCCGCCGCGGCAGCGAACTCTCCACCCTCTGGGTGATCGTCTACCTCGGCTCCTCCGCCCCGATCATCGCCGTCGGCGCCCTCACCCGCGCCTACGGCCTGATCCCCGCCATCACCACCTTCGCCGCCCTCGCCGCCACCGCCTCCCTGGCCCTGGCCACCGCCGTCCTGCGCCGCAAGGACTGACCCCCCCGCCGCGAGGCGGACATCGGCTGCTGCCGGCCCGGCTGCCCGACCGTCCGCAGTCGGGCCCGGTCCGCCGGGTGGCGGCGGCGCTGCGGGAGGGCAACGATCAAGTGAGCACACGCAGCAGGGGCGGAACCCGAAGGTCCCGCCCCTGCCAGAAGTACTACTGACCGATCAGACGTTGAAGCCGAGCGCGCGCAGCTGGTCGCGGCCCTCGTCGGTGATCTTGTCCGGGCCCCACGGCGGCATCCAGACCCAGTTGATCCGCAGGTCCTTGACGAGGCCGTCGGTGGCGGTCCGGGCCTGGTCCTCGATCACGTCGGTGAGGGGGCAGGCCGCGGAGGTGAGGGTCATGTCGACGGTGGCGGTGTCGTCCTCGTCGATGTGCAGGCCGTAGATCAGGCCCAGGTTGACGACGTCGATGCCCAGTTCGGGGTCGACGACGTCCATCAGGGCCTCCATGAGGTCCTCGGTGGTGACGGTCCCGGCGGTGGTGAACGCACCGGGGCTGTCGGACACCGCGACCTCGGCCGTGGCGGCCTCGGGGGTCTCGTTCTCGCTCATGAATTCAGTGTCCTTACCGGAACGTCAGTCGGAAATCTCGGGGTGGCCGGCCAGCGCCTTGGCGGTGGCGTCCTTCCAGGCCATCCAGCCGAGCAGGGCGCACTTGACCCGGGCCGGGTACTTGGAGACCCCGGCGAACGCGACGGCGTCCTCCAGGATCTCCTCGTCGCCCTCGGACTGGCCCTTGCTCTGCATCAGCTCCAGGAACGCCTCCTGGACCTGCTGCGCCTCGCCGACCGTCTTGCCGACCACCAGGTCGTTGAGCACGGAGGCGGAGGCCTGGCTGATCGAGCAGCCCTGCGACTCGTAGGAGACGTCCGCGACGACCGCGCCGTCGAGCTTCACCCGCAGGGTGATCTCGTCGCCGCACGTCGGGTTGACGTGGTGCACCTCGGCGTCGCCGTCCCGCAGCCCCTTGCCGTGGGGGTTGCGGTAGTGGTCCAGGATGATCTCCTGGTACATCGAGTCGAGCTTCATGCGACCACCTCAGCCGAAGAAGTTGCGGACGTGGTGGAGGCCGTCGATCAGCGCGTCCACCTCACCGGGCGTGGAGTACAGATAGAACGACGCCCTGGTGGTCGCCGGAATTCCGTACCGCAGGCAGACCGGCCGCGCGCAGTGGTGGCCGACCCGGACGGCGATGCCCTGCTCGTCGAGCACCTGGCCGACGTCGTGCGGGTGGATGTCGCCGAGCGTGAAGGAGATCGCCGCGCCGCGGTCCACGGCCGTGCGCGGGCCGATGATCCGCAGGTCGGGGACGTCCAGCAGGCGCTCGATGGCGTACTCGGTGATCGCGTGCTCGTGCGCGGCCACGCGGTCCATGCCGATCGCCGACAGGTAGTCGATGGCGGCGCCGAGGCCGACGGCCTGGGCGATCGGCGGGGTGCCGGCCTCGAACTTGTGCGGCGCGGGGGCGTAGGTGGACGAGCCCATGGTGACGGTCTCGATCATCTCGCCGCCACCGAGGAACGGCGGGAGGTCCTCGAGGAGCTCCTGGCGTCCCCACAGCACGCCGATGCCGGTCGGGGCCAGCATCTTGTGGCCGGTGAAGGCGACGAAGTCGGCCTCCAGCGCCTGCACGTCGAGGACGGCGTGCGGGGCGGCCTGCGAGGCGTCGATGGCGACCAGCGCGCCGACCGACTGGGCCTTGCGGACGATGGTCTCCACCGGGTTGATGGTGCCCAGCAGGTTGGACACCAGGGTGACGGAGACGATCTTCGTCTTCTCGGTGATCAGCTCGTCGATGTTGGACAGGTCGAGCCGGCCCTCGTCGGTCAGCCCGAACCACTTCAGCTTCGCGCCGGTGCGCTGCGCGAGCAGCTGCCACGGAACGATGTTGGAGTGGTGCTCCATCTCGGTGATCACGATCTCCGAGTCGGCGTCCACCCGGTACGGCTCGTCGGCCCAACCCAGCATGTTGGCAACGAGGTTGAGCGACTCCGAGGCGTTCTTGGTGAAGATCACCTCGTTCCGGCTGGGCGCGTTGATGAACGCCGCGACCTTGTCCCGGGCGCCCTCGTACAGCGCGGTCGCCTCCTCGGCGAGCACGTGCACGCCGCGGTGGACGTTGGAGTTGTGCTGCTCGTAGTAGGCGTTCAGCGCGTCCAGCACCTGGCGCGGCTTCTGCGAGGTCGCCGCGTTGTCCAGGTACACCAGCGGCTTGCCGTCGTGCAGCACCCGCGACAGGACGGGGAAGTCCTTGCGGATCGCGTCGGTGTCCAGGAGTCCGGTCAGATGGGAGTGGGTCACTCGGAAGCGCCGCCCTTCACGTAGCTCTCGTAGCCCTCTTCCTCCAGCTTGTCGGCGAGCTCGGCACCGCCGGACTCGACGATCCGGCCGCCCGCGAAGACGTGCACGTAGTCGGGCTTGATGTAGCGCAGGATGCGGGTGTAGTGGGTGACCAGCAGGGTGCCGACCTCGCCGGTGGAGCGGACCCGGTTGATGCCCTCGGAGACGATCCGCAGCGCGTCGACGTCCAGGCCGGAGTCGGTCTCGTCGAGGATCGCGACCTTCGGCTTGAGCAGCTCGAGCTGGAGGATCTCGTGACGCTTCTTCTCACCGCCGGAGAAGCCCTCGTTGACGTTGCGCTCGGCGAACGCCGGGTCCATCTGCAGGGCGGCCATCGCCTCCTTGACCTCCTTGACCCACAGCCGCAGCTTGGGGGCCTCGCCGCGGACGGCGGTGGCGGCGGTGCGCAGGAAGTTGGAGACCGAGACGCCGGGGACCTCGACCGGGTACTGCATGGCCAGGAAGAGGCCGGCCTTGGCGCGCTCGTCGACCGACATCGCCAGCACGTCCTCGCCGTCCAGCAGCACCTCGCCACCGGTGACGGTGTACTTGGGGTGGCCGGCCAGCGAGTAGGCCAGGGTGGACTTGCCGGAGCCGTTCGGACCCATGATCGCGTGGGTCTCGCCCTGCTTGACCGTCAGGTCGACGCCCTTGAGGATCTGGCGCGGGCCGCCCTCGGCGTTGACGGAGACGTGCAGGTCGCGGATTTCAAGCGTTGCCATGGGGTACTCAGTTCTCCTGGTTGACGGAGACGAGCACATCGTCCCCTTCGATCTTTACGGGGTAGACGGCGACCGGCCTGGTCGCGGGCAGCCCGGACGGCTTTCCGGTGCGCAGGTCGAAGCTGGAGCCGTGCAGCCAGCACTCGATCATGCAGTCCTCGACCTCGCCCTCGGAGAGCGAGACGTTGGCGTGCGAGCAGATGTCGTTGATCGCGAACACGCCCTCGTCGGTGCGGACGATCGCCACCGGGACGCCGTTCAGCTCGACCTTCTTGGGCACGTCCTCCTGCAGCACGCTCAGCGCGCAGGCGCGCAGGTAGCCGGCGCTCATGCGACCGTCTCTTCCAACTCGGCCTCGATCTTCTCCATCAGGCGGTCCTGGATCTCGGCGACGCCGATCTGCTGGACCAGCTCGGCGAAGAAGCCGCGCACCACCAGGCGGCGGGCCTCGTCGGCCGGGATGCCGCGGGACTGCAGGTAGAACAGCTGCTCGTCGTCGAAGCGGCCGGTGGCGGAGGCGTGGCCGGCGCCGACGATCTCGCCGGTCTCGATCTCCAGGTTGGGGACCGAGTCGACCCGGGCGCCGTCGGTGAGCACCAGGTTGCGGTTGAGCTCGTAGGTGTCGGTGCCGACCGCGGCCGCGCGGATCAGCACGTCGCCGATCCACACCGCGTGCGCGTCCTCGCCCTGCAGCGCGCCCTTGTAGGCCACGTTGGAGCGGCAGTGCGGGGTGTCGTGGTCGATGATCAGGCGGTGCTCGAGGTGCTGCCCAGCGTCCGCGAAGTACAGGCCGAACAGCTCGGCCTCGCCGCCGGGGCCCGCGTAGGAGACCCGCGGGTGCAGGCGCACCACGTCGCCGCCGAAGGTGACCACCACGGACTTGAAGGTGGCGTCCCGGCCGACCAGCGCGTTGTGCTGGGCGGCGTGCACCGCGTCCCGCTCCCAGTCCTGGACGGAGACGAAGGTCAGCTTGGCGCCGTCGCCGACCAGCAGGTCGACGTTGGCGGCGCGGGTGCCGGTGCCGGAGTGGTTCAGCACCACGACGGCCTCGGCGAACGGCTTGACCTCGATCACCACGTGGGCGAAGCGGACCCCGCCCTCGCCGTGCACGTCGATCCGGACCGGCTCGGTCAGCACCGTCTCCTTGGGGACGGTCACCACCAGGGCCTGCTCGAAGGCGCTGAACGCCTGCGCGGCGATCCGGTCCACCGGGGTGCCGGCCTTGCCGACGCGGGCGTCGTCGCGGCCGACCAGCTCGGAGGTGACACCCTCCGGCAGGCCCAGCTCGATCTTGTCCTCACCGCGGACCGCGTCGACGGCCGTGCCGTCGTGCAGGCCGGCGAGGCGGTGCATCGGCGTGAAGCGCCAGTCCTCCTCGCGGCCGGTCGGCACCGGGAAGTCGTTCACGTCGAAGGACGGCTTGACCGCGACGCGGGCGTCGATCGGCTGCCGGACGCTCTCGCGGCCGGTGCCCGGACCGGCGAGCTGCGCGCCGGCGCCGGCGGTGCCCACCTCGATCGAACCGGCGGTGGTGGAGCCGGGAGTGTTCTGCTCAGCCATGGCTGTTCGTGTTGCTCTCTTTCGGAAATGGTCGACGGACGGGCGGGGGCTGACGGCGCGTCAGCCGACCGCGCCCTCCATCTGCAGCTCGATCAGCCGGTTCAGCTCCAGCGCGTATTCCATCGGCAGCTCGCGCGCGATCGGCTCGACGAAGCCTCGGACGATCATCGCCATCGCCTCGGTCTCGGTCAGGCCGCGGCTCATCAGGTAGAAGAGCTGGTCCTCGGAGACCTTGGAGACCGTCGCCTCGTGGCCCATCGACACGTCGTCCTCGCGGACGTCCACGTACGGGTAGGTGTCCGAGCGGGAGATGGTGTCGACCAGCAGCGCGTCGCACAGCACGTTCGACTTGGCGCCGTGCGAGCCCTCGCCGATCTCGATCAGACCGCGGTAGGAGGTCCGGCCGCCGCCGCGCGCCACCGACTTGGAGACGATGTGCGACGAGGTGTTCGGCGCCATGTGGACCATCTTCGCGCCGGCGTCCTGGTGCTGGCCCTCGCCGGCGAACGCGATCGACAGCGTCTCGCCCTTGGCGTGCTCGCCCATCAGGTAGACGGCCGGGTACTTCATGGTGACCTTGGAGCCGATGTTGCCGTCGACCCACTCCATGGTCGCGCCCTCGTACGCCACGGCGCGCTTGGTGACCAGGTTGTAGACGTTGTTCGACCAGTTCTGGATGGTCGTGTAGCGGCAGCGGCCGCCCTTCTTGACGATGATCTCGACCACCGCGGAGTGCAGCGAGTCCGAGGAGTAGATCGGCGCGGTGCAGCCCTCGACGTAGTGGACGTAGGCGTCCTCGTCGACGATGATCAGCGTCCGCTCGAACTGGCCCATGTTCTCGGTGTTGATCCGGAAGTAGGCCTGCAGCGGGATGTCCACGTGCACGCCCTTCGGCACGTAGATGAACGATCCGCCGGACCACACCGCGGTGTTCAGCGAGGCGAACTTGTTGTCGCCCACCGGGATGACGGTGCCGAAGTACTCCTTGAACAGCTCCGGGTGCTCGCGCAGCGCGGTGTCGGTGTCCAGGAAGATGACGCCCTGCTCCTCCAGGTCCTCACGGATCTGGTGGTAGACGACCTCGGACTCGTACTGGGCGGCGACACCGGCGACCAGGCGCTGCTTCTCCGCCTCCGGGATGCCCAGCTTGTCGTACGTGGCCTTGATGTCGGCGGGCAGGTCCTCCCAGGACTCGGCCTGCTTCTCGGTCGAGCGCACGAAGTACTTGATGTTGTCGAAGTCGATGCCCGACAGGTCGGAGCCCCAGGTCGGCATCGGCTTCTTGCCGAACAGCTTCAGGCCCTTGAGGCGAAGGTTGAGCATCCACTCGGACTCGTTCTTCTTCGCCGAGATGTCGCGGACGACGTCCTCGCTCAGGCCACGCTTGGCGGCGGCACCGGCCGCGTCCGAGTCGGCCCAGCCGTACTCGTACGTGCCGAGACCTTCGAGCTCGGGGTGTGCGATGTCAGTCATGCGAGGTTCCTCCGCGCGGTGGAGCCGGTTTCGTCGGACGTTCGATGGAGGTACCGGCAGTCGGCACGGCACCGGGCGTCCCGGAGGACGACGGTGCGGCACCGGATGCCGGCACATACGTGGTGCAGACCCCGTCGCCGTGGGCGATGGTGGCCAGCCGTTGCACATGGGTGCCCAGGAGCTGCGAGAAGACCTCGGTCTCCGCCTCGCAGAGCTGCGGGAACTGCTCGGCGATGTGCGCGACCGGGCAGTGGTGCTGGCACAGCTGGGCGCCGGCCGGGGCGGCAGGCACCGAGGCGGCGGACGGGACGGGCCGCACCGTGGCAGCGTACCCGTCGGCGCTCAAGGCCCGAGCGAGCGCCTGGGCCCGCTGCGGGGCGTCGGCCTGTTCGACCTCGCCCTGGTACTTCCGGCCCTGTTTGGCGAGCCGGGCCCGGGCGAAGGCGGCGACCGCCTGCTCGCCCGCCTCGCCGCCACCGGCGGCCTCCGAGATCCAGCGCAGCGCGTCTGCGGCGAGCTGGTCGTAGGCCTGGTAGAAGGCGTCCCGCCCGCCGTCGGTCAGGGCGAACACCTTGGCCGGACGGCCCCGGCCGCGGCTGCCGTAGACCCGCTGCTCGCGGGACTCGACCAGCCCGGCGGCGGTCAGGCCGTCCAGGTGGCGGCGCACCGCGGCGGTGGTCAGGCCGAGGCGGCCGGCCAGGTCGGCGGCCGAGGACGGTCCGTGGTCGAGGATCGAACGGGCGACCCGGTCCCGGGTCGCCCGGTGGCCCTCGGCGGCGAGCGCCTCCGCCGGAGTCGCGGGCACGGCACAGTCGGGAGCCTCGGGCTCCCGCTGAGCGTCGCGCTCGCGAATCTTTTTCACAACACGATTGTTGCTTAATTCCTCCGCGGGAAACAAGCCGTGACCCCGGTCTCACCGGTGGCCTCCATCACGGAAGGCATGCCTTACCTGATGAGGGTCGTGAACTGCTCCTACACTCGCCGGTATGCATGCAGACCCCGCCGTCGAGGTGACCGGACTGGTCAAGCGGTACGGCGACAAGACCGCCGTGGACGGCCTCGACCTGGCCATCGCGCGCGGAACCGTCACCGCGGTGCTCGGCCCCAACGGCGCGGGCAAGACCACCACCATCGAGACCTGCGAGGGCTACCGCCGCCCCGACGCCGGCACCGTCCGGGTCCTCGGCCTGGACCCGGTCGCGCAGGCCGGGCAGCTCAAGCCGCGGATCGGCGTGATGCTCCAGTCCGGCGGCGTGTACGCCGGTGCGCGCGCCCTCGAAATGCTCCAGCACACCGCGAAGCTCTACGCGAACCCGCTGCCCGTCGGCCCGCTCGCCGAACGCCTCGGCCTGGACTCCTGCGGCCGCACCACCTACCGCCGGCTCTCCGGCGGCCAGCAGCAGCGCCTGGCCCTCGCCATGGCCGTGGTCGGCCGCCCCGAACTGGTCTTCCTGGACGAGCCCACCGCCGGCCTCGACCCGCAGGCCCGCCGCGCCACCTGGGACTTGGTCACCGAACTGCGCACCGCCGGCGTCACCGTCGTCCTCACCACCCACCAGATGGACGAGGCCGAACAGCTCGCCGACGACGTCGCCGTCGTCGACCGCGGCAAGGTCATCGCCCAGGGCTCCCCCGACGAGCTGCGCGGCCCCGACGCCCAGCTGCGCTTCGACGGACCGCCCGGGCTGGACCTGGCCGGCCTGCGCAAGGTCCTCCCCGACACCGCTCTGGTCGCCGAGCCCTCCCGCGGCTCCTACCGCGTCGAGGCCGCCCTGGACGCCGCCCTGCTCGCCGCCGTCACCGGCTGGTGCGCCGAGGCCGGGGTGATGCCCGACAAGCTCGCGGTACAGCGCCGCAGCCTCGAAGACGTCTTCCTCGACCTGACCGGACGGGACCTGCGATGACCGCCACCGACCTCACCCCCCGCCCGGGCGCCGCGCCGGTCGGCCGGATGCTGCTCGCGCAGACCGCCCTGGAGACCAGGATGCTGCTGCGCAACGGCGAGCAGCTGCTGCTCACCGTGGTCATCCCCACCGTGCTGCTGGTGCTGTTCTCCGCCGTCGACGTGGTCGCCGTGGACGGCCCCGGCAAGCGCGTCGACTTCCTCGCCCCCGGCCTGCTGGCGCTCGCCGTGATGTCCACCGCCTTCACCGGCCAGGCCATCGCCACCGGCTTCGAGCGCCGCTACGGCGTCCTCAAGCGGCTCGGCGCGACACCGCTGCCCCGCTGGGCGCTGCTCACCGCGAAGACCGGCTGCGTGCTGGTCACCGAACTGCTCCAGGTGCTGCTGCTCTCCGGCATCGCGCTGGCCCTCGGCTGGTCGCCGCACGGCAACCCGCTGGCGGTCCTGCTCCTGCTGGTGCTCGGCACCGCCGCGTTCTCCGGCCTAGGCCTGCTGATGGCGGGCACGCTGCGCGCGGAGGCCACCCTGGCCGGCGCCAACCTGGTGTTCATCCTGCTGCTGCTGGCCGGCGGCGTGGTGGTGCCGCTCGCCAAGTTCCCGGACGCGGTGCGCCCGGTGCTGGAGCTGCTGCCGATCTCGGCGCTCTCCGACGGCCTGCGCTCGGTGCTCCAGCTCGGCCACGGCATGCCCTGGTCCGACCTCGGCATCCTGGGCGTCTGGTCGGTGCTCGGCCTGGCTGCGGCCGCCCGCTTCTTCCGCTGGGAGTAGCCCCCGCTGCCCTCGGGGGCCACGTCCGGGCTCAGGAAGCGGCGCCGGCCTTCTTGCGGCGTGCCGCGTAGATGATCCCGCCGCCCACGCCGAGCACCGCCGCGCCGCCCACGGTCAGCGCCAGCAGGCCCTCCGACCCGGTGAACGCCAGCCCGCCACCGCCGCTGCCACCGCCCGCCTGGGCGGAGTGGCTCGCGGACGGGCTCACCGAAGCGCCGCCCGAGCCGCTCGGGCTCGGCGACTCGCTGCCGCCCGGCGTCGAGGCGCTGCCCGACGGCGACGGGCTCTCCGACCCGCCGCTGCTCGCGGACGGCGAGGGCGACGCGGACGGGGCCCCGGACGGCGAGACCGGCGCCACGGTGGTCCCCGGCAGGCAGCCCTCGAACGGGTAGTGGTGGGTCTCGGCCCCGCCGCTGCCGGTGAGCGACTTCGCCCACACCGAGCCGTTCACCGGACCGCCCCTGCCCAGGTCGAACGCCGCGTTCGGCGCCAGGATGCTGCCCGGCCAGGCGTTGCCGCTGTGCTTGGTGATCTTCGTGGTGGTGGGGAAGTTCCACAGCAGCCTGGCCCGCTCGGCGCCGCCGTCCGCGGACTGCAGCTTGTCGTCCAGCAGGTAGCCCTTCTTGGCGTTGTCCCAGATCAGGAACCCGCTGGTGGGCGCCTTGGTCTGGTCGTAGCCGCCGCCGGTGACGGTGATCACGGTGGACAAGCCGGCCGGGACCTTCAGCTGGATCTCGCCCGCCTTCTGCAGGGTGTCCGCGGTCACCGTGAAGAAGTTGGCCTTGGCGTCGGTGCCGGTGAAGGTCAGGGTGCGGCCGTCCGCCACCGGGGCCGCACCCGCGGTCTTCGCCAGCTCGGCGGACACGGCCCGCAGCTTGGCGAACTCGGCCGCGAAGTCGATCGGCGACGTCCCCTTGGTCACACCGTCCATCGCTCCACCGAGGTTCCGCCCGGCGTAGACGCCCTTGCCCTTCTGCACGTGAACGGGTCCCTTGATGTCGCCGCCGACCACCAGGGAGTAACCGCCGGGCAGGGCCTTGACCTCATCGGCGGTGAGCTCCTGCCCCACCGAGAAACCGGCCTGGCTGAAATCGGCGTTCCCACCGATCGCGACGGCGCCTTCGGCGTCGGGACTGTGGGTGTCGTCACCCTCGATGAACTCGCCGTACTTGCCGGCGACGCCGAGGCTGAAGCAGTTGCCCTCGCCGGGGGAGGCGGTCGCTGGGGTGGGCGCGACCAGGGCCGCGAGGGCGAGCGAGCCGCCGAGCGCCACGGCGGCGGCGGATATGGACTTGCGCATGTGCAGGACTCCACGGGTGGAGAAGGGCAGGGGGAGATGAGCCCAACCTGTGAAAGGTCTGGACCAAGTCGCACCCTTTCGGCCACTCACCAGTAGGTCAAGACCAACGCACCGACACGCTCGATCCGTCCGTTTTGTCCGCGCGCCCCTCGCGAGGCCCGCTGCCGCACCCGCGCCGCCGGACCACCGTGTAAGCCCGCCTACGATGGTCCGGTGACCAACCCGTTCTCCCTCCTCGCCGAGCGCTGGCACCCGAGCGCGCAGCACGTCCGCCGGGCGGCCATGGCCGCCCTGGTGATGAGCGTGGTGATCGTGGTCACCGGCGGCGCCGTCCGGCTGACCGCCTCCGGTCTCGGCTGCACCACCTGGCCGCGCTGCACCGCCGAGAGCCTGACGCCGACGCCCGAGATGGGCATCAACGGCGTCATCGAGTTCACCAACCGGATGCTCACCTACGTGCTGTGCGCGGCCGTCGGCTGGGCGATCCTGGCGGCCCGCTGCGCCAAGCCGTGGCGGCGCTCGCTGACCAAGCTCGGCTGGGCCCAGTTCTGGCTGGTGATGAGCAACGCGGTGATGGGCGGCATCACCGTCCTGACCGGCCTGAACCCGTACATCGTGGCGGCGCACATGGTCGCCGCGCTGGCCCTGGTCTGGGTCGCGGTGGTGCAGTGGGAGCGCACCCGGGAGGGTGACGGCGCGCCGCGGGCCCTGGTCGCGGAGCCGATCCAGCGCCTCGCCCAGGTGCTGGTGCTGACGATCAGCCTGCTGGTGGTGGCCGGTACGGCGGTCACCGGCGCGGGCCACCACCCGGGAGCCTCGTCCAAGGACGGCAAGCCGGTGTACCGCATCCCGATCGACTACGACCGGCTCGTCCAGGCCCACGCCGACCTGGTGTTCCTCTCGGTCGGCCTGACGCTGGCGGCGCTGCTGGTGTTCGCCGCCGTGAAGGCCCCGCCGGCCGCCCGGGCCCGGGTCCGCGAGCTGTTCGGCCTGCTGATGATCCAGGGCGTGCTGGGCTTCGTCCAGTACTTCACCGACGCCCCGGAGATCATGGTCGGCGTGCACATGCTGGGCTCGGCCCTGATCCTCGGCGCCGCCGTCCGCATCCCGCTCGCCCTGCGCACCCGCGCCGAGATCCCGGCCCAGGCCACCGCCCCGTCGACCGAGCTGGTCGCCTGAGCGACACCCCGAACGCAGAAAAGGAGCGCGGACAGCTGTCCGCGCTCCTTTTCCGTCCGCCGGGGCGGACTAGATCTGGATGCCCGCCATGCGCTTCCACTCGTACGAGCTGGTCTTCACCTTCAGGCCCAGCTCGCCCTCGAAGTCGTCGTGCAGGGTGAGCCCGGCGAGCTCGGCGGCCCGGCGGCCGATCGCGTAGGTCGGCGCGACCTGGTCGCCCCAGGTGCCGTCGGCGCCGACCACGACGATCCGGGTGGCGGTGCGGCCGACGTACTCGACGACACCGTCCGCGTGGCCGCCGTGCTGCTTGGCGAAGCTGCTCAGGTGCTTGGCAATGCGCTTGGCGCGACGCTCGACGCGGGCGTCCGGCGCGGCGGTGGTGGCGGTCTCTGCGCTGGTCATGCCCGCATGCTACCGACCGGTAGCGCCGCTGGCGACGGCACCGCCCTGTGCCGACGGCCACATGGCGGGCAGCCGCAGCTCACCGGCCCCGGCGTAGGCCAGCGCGAAGGCGGCGCCCTCCGGCCCGGGGGCGGCGATCCGGCGGATCCGCTCCAGCCGCAGCCGCAGCGCGAACTCGCGCTGCCCGGGCGGCAGGCCGGCCGGCAGGTGCAGCAGGTCGAGCAGCTGCTCGGAGAACTCCTGGGTCCGCCAGGCGGCGTCCAGCCGTCGCCGCTCGTAGCCGTCCAACCCGGTGCCGTCCAGCCCGGTGCCGTCCAGCCCGGTGCCGTCGCCGTCGCGCAGCTCGGCGATCAGCGCGGCCGCCAGGTCGGCGGCGTCGGCGACCGCCGAGTTGAGGCCCTTGGCCCCGGACGGGGTGACGGTGTGCGCGGCGTCCCCGGCCAGCAGCAGCCGCCCGGCCCGCATCCGGCGGGCGACCTTGCCGCGCATCCGCAGCATGCCGGTCTCCAGCAGCGCGCCGAGCGCGGGGTCCTCGCCGTCGAGCTCCAGCCGCCGTTCGAGTTCGGCGCGGATCCGCCGTTCGCCCCAGCCGGCCGGGTCCTCCCCGGCGGGCACCTCCAGGTAGAACCGTCCGACGTCGGCGGTGCGCGGCATCATCCCGGCGAACCCGTCGGCGTGCACCGCGTAGCGGATCTGCTCGACCGGCCGGGAGATCCGGGCCAGCACCGTCAGCCAGTCGTACGGGTAGCGCCGCCCGGGCCCGTCGGCGCCGTCGGGGAAGGCGGCGGCGACCACGCTGTGCGCGCCGTCGCAGCCGATCACGTACTCGGCGGTGAGCGGGCCGTCGGCGGTGTTCAGCTCGGGGCGGCCGTCGGCGCCGACCGTGACGGAGTCCACCGGCCGCTCGAAGGCGATGCTGCCGCCGTCCGCCAGGTACGCGGCGATCAGGTCGCGCAGCAGCAGCTGCTGCGGGTACACCCAGTGCCGGATGCCGCCGGACAGCGTGCCGTAGTCGACCAGCACGTTCTCGCCGAGGCAGGTGATCTCGCACCGTCCGTGCCGCTCGCCCTCGGCGGTCAGCCGGTCGGTGAGGCCCAGCGCGCGCAGGTACTCCACCACCCGGTGCTCCAGCACCCCGGCCCGGGCGGCGCTCTCGACGGCGGCCCGGGAGAGCCGCTCGTGGACGGTGACGGTGATCCCGGCCCGGTGCAGCACGTGGGCGAGCACCAGCCCGGCGGGCCCGGCGCCGACGATCGCGACGGTGGTGGTTCGGCGGGTCATCGACGGCCTCCGACGGCGAGCAGGTCGGCCCCGGCCACGGCGGGCACCAGCGCGGGGTTGAACGTTTCGGTGACGGCGGCCAGCGGCTTCGGCCCGTGCCACATCAGGTAGGTCTTGTACGCGGCGTCCGCCCCGTCCCAGTCGCGCACACCGGCGTCCAGCACGGTGCGCCGGTAGCCGGTGCCGGTGGCCTGCAGGGCGGCGCCGATCGGCGCGGCGGTGTCGGTCAGGCACTGCTCGGCGGTGGCGGACAGTACCGGCCGGGCGACCACCACGTTGCGCGACAGCTCGCCGCCGTCACCGCCGGTGAGCACCGAGCGCCGGACGATCAGCTCCTCGTCGTCGCCGGCCAGCAGCAGCGCGGCCGCCCCGGCGGGCGCCTCGGCGGCCGTCACCCGCCGGTGGTCGGCGTGCCCGACCCGCACCGGCCCGCGGGTCCAGGCCGACAGCAGGGTGGTGGTGAGCCCGTCCGCGCCGAGCAGTATCCGGGTGGGCGGGTCGGCGAAGGCCCCGATCAGCCCGGCGAGCTCGGCCGGTTCGCGGGCCAGGAACAGGTGTCCGGACAGGACGATGGACTGGAGCGGCATTCTTTCTTTCCCCCGAAAGGCGACGACAGGATCGCAAACGGTGGCCGACCCTACTGGAGAACTGTTTCCGCTGACGAAACGTCACCCCATGCGCGCGCAAAGCCGGCGGCCCGCGCCGCCGCGGCGTGAATACTGGCCCCGTGAACGATTTCCGTGGCTGGCCGGCCGAGGCCCTGGAGTTCTACGAGCACCTGGAGGCCGACAACTCCAGGACCTTCTGGACGGAGCACCGCACCCAGTACGAGGAACAGGTGCGCGCCCCGATGGAGGCGCTGCTGGCCCGGCTGGAGCCCGAGTTCGGTCCGGGGAAGATCTTCCGGCCGAACCGGGACGTCCGGTTCTCGGCCGACAAGTCCCCGTACAAGACGCACATCGGCGCGGTGCTGGAGTCCGGCGGGTACGTGCAGCTGTCCGCCGAGGGCCTGGCCTGCGGGCTCGGCTACTACCACCTGGCCACCGACCAGCTGGCGGCCTACCGCACCGCGGTCGCCGAGGACCTGCCGGGCGCCGAGCTGGAGCGGGTGGTGGCGGCGGTGCGCGCGGCCGGGCCGGAGGTGGTCGGCCGGGACAGTCTGAAGACCGCGCCGCGCGGCTACCCGAGGGACCACCCGCGGATCGAGCTGCTGCGCCACAAGGGCCTGATCGCCTGGCAGCGGTGGGAGCCCGCGCCCTGGCTGGGCACCGCGAAGGCGTACGGCCGGGTCACCGGTTTCCTGCACGCGGCGGCCCCGCTGCACGAGTGGCTGGAGAACCACGTCGGCCCCAGCGGGCTTGCGCCGCGCTGAGGCCGAGGGGTTCGGGAAACGGGGGGTGTCAGCCCACGAACGGGTCGATCGCGACTTCCAGGAACAGCAGCGTCAGGTACGTGATCGACCAGTGGAACAGCCGCATCTCCTTGAGCTTGGCGCCCACGATGCCGGCCTTGGCGCGCGACTGGAGCGCGTACGCCTCCTTCATCCACAGCACGCCGAGCACGCCGGCGGTGATCGGGTACAGCCAGCTGGTGTGCGCGACCGGCCACAGCAGCATCGAGGTCGCCACCATCACCCAGGAGTAGATGACGACCTGCTTGGCGACGCCGATGTTGCCGCGGATCACCGGCAGCATCGGCACGCCGGCCCGGGCGTAGTCGTCGCGGACCTTCATCGACAGCACCCAGGTGTGCGGCGGCGTCCAGAAGAAGACCACCAGGAACAGCAGCAGCGCCGACCAGGACAGCGAGTTGGTGACGGACGCCCAGCCGACGAACACCGGCATGCAGCCGGCGATGCCGCCCCAGACGATGTTCTGCGCGGTGCGGCGCTTGAGGCCCAGCGTGTAGACGAACACGTAGAACAGCAGCGCGCTGCCGGCCAGCGCCGAGGACAGCCAGTTGACCAGGAGGCCGAGCCAGACGGTGGAGATCACGGCCAGCGAGATGCCGAAGACCAGCGCCTCGCGCGGCGAGACCATGCCGGTGACGATCGGGCGCCGCTCGGTGCGGGACATCACCGCGTCGATGTCGCGGTCGATGTACATGTTGAGCGCGTTGGCGCCGCCGGCGGACAGGTATCCACCGACCACCACCGCGAGCACCCGCCACAGGTTGGGCACACCGCCCTGGGCCAGGAACATCACCGGCACCGTGGAGATCAGCAGCAGCTCGATGATCCGGGGTTTGGTGAGGGCGACGAAAGCCCCGATGCGGGCCCCGAACGGCCGGCGCGCGGTGCTCGTCCCTACCACCCCGGCGGGGCGGGATTCGACGGCGGTCACGGACACCTCAACAGTCGATGAACTTCCACAGGCGCCCGGAGAACCCGCAGGGTGCCCACCGTCCGCGCTGCGCGTACCACGCAACGATAGACGCTCCATATCTCCCGATCCGCCCCGGGGTCCCCCGGCGAGCCGTGCGCATGCGCGTCTTACGCCTCGGACGGGCAAACCCTCCCCGGACGGGTGAATGTAGGACAGAGCAGTTGACGCCCCGACAGGGGAATGCGACGCCGCAGTTCCTGGTTGCCCGGCACGCAGGGTGAGGTGCCCCGCAAACGGTAGGCTCGCACAGAGAAGCGGGATCAACCCTCCGTGATCGGCACCAGCCACAGCGGCGTGGCCGACCGGTCCCCTTCACGGGGTGACACTTCTACAAAAATCCGGAAGGAGCCCTGAGTCAGGGTGAGCACGACGCCGAACGTATTCGAGTGGAGCGAGCTGGACCAGCGGGCCGTTGACACGGCCCGGGTCCTGGCCATGGACGCCGTGCAGAAGGTGGGGAACGGGCACCCCGGCACCGCCATGTCGCTGGCCCCCGCGGCCTACCTCATCTTCCAGCGCTTCCTGCGCCACGACCCGACCGACCCGACCTGGGTCGGCCGCGACCGCTTCGTGCTCTCGCCGGGGCACACCTCCCTCACGCTGTACACCCAGCTGTTCCTGTCCGGTTACGGACTGTCGCTGGACGACCTGAAGGCCTTCCGGGTCGCGGGCAGCCGCACCCCGGGCCACCCCGAGCACGGCCACACGGCCGGCGTCGAGACCACCACCGGCCCGCTGGGCCAGGGCATCGGCAACGCGGTCGGCATGGCGATGGCCGCCCGCTACGAGCGCGGCCTGTTCGACCCGGACGCGCCGGCCGGCACCTCGCCGTTCGACCACACCATCTGGGCGATCGTCTCCGACGGCGACCTCCAGGAGGGCATCTCCGCCGAGGCGTCCTCGCTGGCCGGCCACCAGAAGCTGGGCAACCTGGTCGCGCTGTACGACGACAACCACATCTCCATCGAGGGCGACACCGCCACCGCGTTCTCCGAGGACGTGCTGGCCCGCTACGAGGCGTACGGCTGGCACGTCCAGCGGGTCGTCCCGAAGTCGGACGGCGACATCGACGTGGTCGCGCTGGCCGCCGCGCTGGAGGCCGCCAAGGCGGAGACCGGCAAGCCGTCGATCATCGCGATGCGCACCATCATCGCCTGGCCCGCGCCGAACGCCCAGGACACCGCCAAGGCGCACGGCTCGGCCCTCGGCGACGCCGAGATCGCCGCCACCAAGAAGGTGCTGGGCTTCGACCCGCAGAAGACCTTCGAGGTGACCGACCAGGTCGTCGCGCACGCCCGCGAGGTCGTGCAGCGCGGCCAGGCCGCCCGCACCGCCTGGGAGGAGCAGCTGCGCGAGTGGCGCGCCGCCAACCCGCAGCGCGCCGCCGAGTTCGACCGGATCCAGATCGGCGAGCTGCCCGACGGCTGGGAGAAGGCCCTGCCGGTCTTCCCGGCCGGCAAGGACGTCGCCACCCGCAAGGCCTCCGGCGACACCCTGAAGGCCGTCGGCAAGCTGATCCCCGAACTGTGGGGCGGCTCCGCGGACCTCGCCGAGTCGAACCTGACCACCATCGACGAGGAGTCCTCCTTCCTTCCGGAGGGCAACTCGCTCAAGAGCGCCTCGCCGTACGGCCGCACCGTCCACTACGGCATCCGCGAGCACGCCATGGGCTCCGTGATGAACGGCATCTCGCTGCACGGCCGCACCCGCATCTACGGCGGCACCTTCCTGGTGTTCTCCGACTACATGCGCCCCGCGGTCCGGCTCGCCGCGCTGATGAAGCTGCCGGTGGTCTACGTCTGGACGCACGACTCGATCGGCCTCGGCGAGGACGGCCCGACCCACCAGCCGGTCGAGCACCTGGCCGCGCTGCGGGCCATCCCGGGCCTCGCGGTGGTCCGCCCGGCGGACGCCAACGAGACCGCCGTGGTGTGGCGCACCGTCCTGGAGCGGCAGACCAGCCACCCCGGCCCGGTCGGCCTGGTGCTGACCCGGCAGGGCGTGCCGACCTTCGACCGCGAGGTGTTCGGCTCCGCCGAGGGCGCGGCCAAGGGCGGCTACGTGCTGGCCGAGGCCGAGGGCGGCGAGCCCAAGGTGATCCTGCTCGGCACCGGCTCCGAGGTGCAGCTGGCGATGCAGGCCCGCGAGGCGCTGCAGGCCGAGGGCACCCCGACCCGCGTGGTGTCGATGCCGTCGGTGGAGTGGTTCAACGAGCAGGACCAGGCGTACCGCGACAGCGTGCTGCCGCCGAACGTCCGGGCCCGGGTCTCGGTCGAGGCGGGCATCGCCCAGGGCTGGCGCGAGCTGGTCGGCGACGCCGGCCGGATCATCAGCCTGGAGCACTTCGGCGCCTCCGCCGACTACAAGGTGCTCTACCAGGAGTTCGGCATCACCGCGGACGCCGTCGCCAACGCGGCCCGCGCCTCGCTGCGCACGGTCGAGGCCGTCTCCCGCTAGCGGTTACAGCCCCGGCCCGGGGGATCCGCACTCCCCCGGGCCGGGCCCCCGGACTCCACAGACGTACGAAGAACAGAAGAAGAGGGACTGAAGCACCATGACCGACGCATTGAACCGCCTCAGCGAAGAAGGCGTGGCGATCTGGCTGGACGACCTCAGCCGGGAGCGCCTGAACTCGGGCAACCTGGCCGAGCTGGTGCAGGAGAAGCACGTCGTCGGCGTCACCACCAACCCGACCATCTTCCAGAAGGCGATCGCCGGCAACGGCGCCTACAACCGCCAGCTGGAGGACCTCGCGGTGCGCAAGGTCACCACCGACGAGGCCGTCCGCATGATCACCACCTCGGACGTCCGCGACGCCGCCGACGTGCTGCGCCCGGTGTACGACGCCTCCAACGGCCGTGACGGCCGGGTCTCCATCGAGGTCGACCCGCGCCTGGCCCACGAGACCGCCGCGACCATCGCCGAGGCCAAGCAGCTGTGGTGGCTGGTCGACCGCCCGAACGTGCTGATCAAGATCCCCGCCACGCTGGCCGGCCTGCCCGCGATCAGCGCGGTGCTCGCCAAGGGCATCAGCGTCAACGTCACGCTGATCTTCTCGCTGGAGCGCTACAAGGCCGTCATCGACGCCCACCTGACCGGCCTGGAGCAGGCCAAGGCCGCCGGCCTGGACCTCTCGCAGGTCGAGTCGGTCGCCTCGTTCTTCGTCTCCCGGGTGGACACCGAGATCGACAAGCGCCTGGACGCGCTCGGCGGCGAGGCCAAGGACCTGCGTTCCAAGGCCGCGCTGGCCAACGCCCGCCTCGCCTACCAGGCGTACGAGGAGGTGTACGGCTCGGTCGACGGCAGCAAGCCCGCCTCGGCCCGCTGGGCGGCCCTGGAGGCGGCCGGCGCCAAGCCGCAGCGCCCGCTGTGGGCGTCCACCGGCGTGAAGGACCCGAGCCTGCCGGACACCCTGTACGTGACCGAGCTGGTCGCCCCGGGCACCGTCAACACCATGCCCGAGGCCACCCTGGACGCCACCGACGACCACGGCGTCATCACCGGCGACACCATCACCCCGAACTACGCGGACGCCAAGGCCGTGCTGGACGCGATCGCCGCGGCCGGCGTGGACTACGACGACGTCGTGCGGGTGCTGGAGGAGGAGGGCGTGCAGAAGTTCGAGGTCTCCTGGAACGAGCTGCTCGACACCGTCACCGCCGCGCTCCAGTCGCACGGCGACAACTGACTCCCGCTCACGAAACCGAACGGAAAGCGGAGCACACCACAGTGAGCAACACCCAGCCGTACCCGGACGTGGAGGGCACGGAGCCGGTCGGGGGAGACACCCCCGACCAGCCCGTCAACCCGCTGCGGGACCCTGCCGACCGCCGGCTCCCGAGGATCGCCGGCCCGTCCGGCCTGGTGATCTTCGGCGTCACCGGTGACCTGTCGCGCAAGAAGCTGATGCCGGCCGTCTACGACCTCGCCAACCGCGGCCTGCTGCCGCCGGGCTTCTCGCTGATCGGCTTCGCCCGGCGCGAGTGGGCCGACGAGGACTTCGCGCAGGTGGTGCACGACGCCGTCAAGGAGCACGCGCGCACCCCCTTCCGCGAGGAGGTCTGGCAGCAGCTCGCCAAGGGCATGCGCTTCGTCCAGGGCGACTTCGGCGACGACGACGCCTTCGCCACCCTGCGCCGCACCATCGAGGAACTCGACCAGGCGCAGGGCACCAGCGGCAACTTCGCGTTCTACCTGTCGGTGCCGCCGAAGTTCTTCCCCACCGTGGTCCAGCAGCTGAAGAAGCACGGCCTGACCGACCCGGCGCCGGGTTCCTGGCGGCGCGCGGTCATCGAGAAGCCGTTCGGCCACAACCTGGAGAGCGCCCAGGAGCTGAACCGGATCGTCCACGAGGTCTTCCCGCGTGACGAGGTCTTCCGGATCGACCACTACCTGGGCAAGGAGACCGTCCAGAACATCCTGGCGCTGCGTTTCGCCAACCAGATGTTCGAGCCGATCTGGAACCGGTCGTACGTCGACCACGTGCAGATCACCATGGCCGAGGACATCGGCATCGGCGGCCGCGCCGGCTACTACGACGGCATCGGGTCGGCCCGTGACGTCATCCAGAACCACCTGCTCCAGCTGATGGCGCTGACCGCCATCGAGGAGCCGGCGTCCTTCCACCCGAAGGCGCTGGTCGCCGAGAAGCTGAAGGTGCTCAGCGCCGTCAAGCTCCCCGCCGACCTGGGCAAGCACACCGTGCGCGGCCAGTACACCTCCGGCTGGCAGGGCGGCGAGGAGGTGCGCGGCTACCTGGACGAGGACGGCATCAACCCCGAGTCCAAGACCGACACCTACGCGGCCATCAAGCTGGAGATCAACAACCGGCGCTGGGCGGGCGTGCCGTTCTACCTGCGCACCGGTAAGCGGCTGGGCCGCCGGGTCACCGAGATCGCGGTGGTCTTCCAGCGTGCCCCGTACCTGCCGTTCGACTCCTACGCCACCGAGGAGCTCGGCCAGAACGCCCTGGTGATCCGCGTCCAGCCGGACGAGGGTGTCACCGTGCGCTTCGGCTCGAAGGTCCCCGGCACCGCGCTGGAGGTCCGCGACGTCACCATGGACTTCGCGTACGGCGAATCGTTCACCGAATCCAGCCCCGAGGCGTAC
The DNA here is from genome assembly GCF_042873675.1 of Kitasatospora sp. NPDC004614. Lineage (NCBI taxonomy): Bacteria > Bacillati > Actinomycetota > Actinomycetes > Kitasatosporales > Streptomycetaceae > Kitasatospora > Kitasatospora sp. NPDC004614. The sequence goes on along the minus strand of NZ_JBIALR010000006.1, from coordinate 131,675 downwards.
GAGCGCCTCATCCTGGACGTCCTGCTGGGCGACGCCAACCTCTTCCCCCGGCACCAGGAGGTCGAGCTGTCCTGGCAGATCCTCGACCCGATCGAGCAGTACTGGGACGCCAACGGCAAGCCCGCGGAGTACCCGGCCGGCACCTGGGGCCCGGTCGAGGCGGACGAGATGCTCGCACGAGACGGCAGGAGCTGGCGCCGGCCATGAAGATCGACCTGACGAACACCACGTCGAGCAGGATCAACGCTGCCCTGATGGACGCCCGCCGGGCCAGCGGTTCGACCGCCGCCGGCATGGTGCTGACCCTGGTCATCGTGACCGACGAGGGCAGCGCCTACGACGCCCTGAAGGCCGCCAACGACGCCTCCCGCGAGCACCCCTCGCGGACCCTGGCCGTCATCAAGCGGGCCGGCCGCTCGCCCCGCGCCCGGGCCGAGACCCGGCTGGACGCGGAGATCCTGGTCGGCAGCGACGCCGGCAGCGGCGAGACCGTCATCCTGCGCATGCACGGCGAACTCGCCTCGCACGCCCAGTCCGTGGTGCTGCCGCTGCTGCTGCCCGACGCCCCCGTGGTGGTCTGGTGGCCGGACAACGCGCCGCTCAACCCCGCCCAGGACCCGCTGGGCGCGCTCGCCCAGCGCCGGATCACCGACGCGGTGACCGCCGAGTCGCCGGTCGGCCAGCTCGCCCAGCGGGCCGCCGGCTACACCCCCGGCGACACCGACCTGGCGTGGACCCGGATCACCGGCTGGCGCTCGATGCTGGCCGCCGCGCTCGACCAGCGCGACGTCACCATCACCGCCGCGGTGGTCGAGGGCGAGTCGTACAACCCCAGCGTCGAACTGCTTGGCCTGTGGCTGCACAACCGCCTGCGGGTGCCGGTCGAACGGGTCGTCACCGGCGGCCCCGGCATCACCTCCGTCACGCTGCGCACCAAGGACGGCAACATCGTCCTGGACCGCCCCGACGGCCTGCTCGGCACCCTGTCGATGCCCGGCGCGCCCGACCGCATGGTCGCGCTCAAGCGCCGCGACACCGCCGAACTGATCGCCGAGGAACTGCGCCGCCTCGACCCCGACGACATCTACGCCACCGCCGTCCGCACCCCCGTGGACCGGCTGCGCGAGCGGATCGCCGGAGTCGAGCACGCGGGCCCCGGCGGCACTGTCGAGGGGCACGCCGCGGAGCAGACGGCCGACGAGCCCGAGGAGCCCGTCGCCGCCAAGAAGGCCACCACCCGCAAGCGGAGCGCCCAGTGAGCACCGAGACGGTCCTGGTCCACCGCGACCCGACGGTGCTGGCCGAGGCGGTCGCCGCCCGGCTGATCACCACCGTGGTCGACGCGCAGGCCGCCCACGGCTCCGCCCACGTGGTGCTCACCGGCGGCCGCAACGGCAACGCCCTGCTCGCCGCACTCGCCGCCCACCCGGCGCGCGACGCGGTGAACTGGGCACAGGTCGACCTGTGGTGGGGCGACGAGCGCTACCTGCCGGCCGGCGACCCGGAACGCAACGCCGTACAGGCCGCCGCGTTCCTGGACGCCGTCCGGCCGCTCGGCGCCCGGGTGCACGAGATGCCCGCCGACGACGGCTCCTCCCCCGAGGACGCCGCCGCCCGGTACGCCGCCGAACTCCGCGCGGCCGCCCCCAACGGCGCGGACCTGCCGGTCTTCGACGTCCTGCTGCTCGGCGTCGGCCCGGACGCGCACGTCGCCTCGCTCTTCCCCGGCCACCCCGGGGTCAAGCAGACCGAGGGCACCGTGATCGCCGTCCACGACTCCCCCAAGCCGCCCCCCACCCGCATCTCCCTCACCCTCCCCGCGCTCCGCACCGCCCACCAGGTCTGGCTCCTCGCCGCCGGCCCCGACAAGGCCGACGCCGTAGCCCTGGCCCGCACCACCCCCACCCCCGAAACCGCCCCCGCCGGCGCCGTCACCGGAACCACCCGAACCCTCTGGTTCCTCGACACCACCGCCGCCGGCAAGCTCCACTGACGCCCCCTCACCCCCGCGCCCCGTCAGGGGCACGTAGAACCAGCGCCCAACCTCCGCGCCCCGTCAGGGGCGCGGGGAACTGCGCGCAGGGGAACGGGACCAACAGAAAGCCGCCCACCCGGAGAACTCCCCAGGTGGGCGGCATCCGTTTCCACTGACGCCCCTTCACTCGTGCCCCGCAAGGGGGAGTGCGCCCACGCAAAAAGCCGCCCACCCAAAGAACTCCCCAGGTGGGCGGCTTTCGCGTTGCCGTACGGCTCAGATCTCGCCACGCAGCTTGGCCAGCGCCTCAGCGAGAATCGCCTCGCCGTCCGCGTCCGTCCGACGCTCCCGCACGTACGCGAGGTGGGTCTTGTAGGGCTCGTTGCGGGCCGGGGCGGGCGGGTTGTGCTCGTCCTGGCCGGCCGGGAACCCGCAGCGGGGGCAGTCCCAGGTGTCCGGGATGGCCGCCTCCGCGGCGAAACTGGGGCGCGTCTCATGCTTATTGGCGCACCAGAAGGAGATCCGGTTGCGGGGGGCGGACTCGCCGCGCTCCGCTTCTCCCATCGGGCCGGCACCGACTCTGCTGCCTCGGATCGCGTTGCCACTTGCCACGGTCTGACTCCCCTGCGTGCTGGTGCCGTCCGGCCGCGGCTGGGCGGACGGTGGCGAAGTCGTCCTAGTGTAAGCGGCGGTTAAGGCTGTGCCACCATCGCCGCCGACTTCACGTCAGTTGTCGGTGTCAGCTGCTCTTCAGCAGCAGGCCGAGCACGATGATGCAGGCGAACCAGGCCAGGCCGATCACGATGGTGATGCGGTCGAGGTTGCGCTCGGCCACCGCGGAGCCGCCGCCGGTGGACATCGCGCCGCCGCCGAACATGTCGGACAGGCCGCCGCCCTTGCCCTTGTGCAGCAGGACCAGCATGATCATCAGCACACTGAGAATGATCAGAGCAATCTCGAACCCGAGAACCACGACGGGACCAACTCTCTCGAATCTTCGGCGAAGGGGCCGGGCCCGCTCCACGCGGTCCGGCCCCAAAGCCTACGTTGCTGCGGCGGCGTTAGCCTACTGCCTGGTCACGGTACCGCACGATCTTGACGAACTCCTCGGCGTCCAGCGAGGCGCCGCCGATCAGTCCGCCGTCGATGTCGGGCTTGGCCATCAGGCCGGCCGCCGACGAGGACTTCACCGAACCGCCGTACAGGACGCGGACCTTGTCGGCCAGCTCGGTGCCGTACAGCTCGCCGAGCCGGGCCCGGATCGCGCCGCACACCTCCTGCGCGTCCTCGGGCGTGGCAACCTCGCCGGTTCCGATCGCCCAGACCGGCTCGTACGCGACCACGATGCTCTCCGCGTCACCGGCCGGAACGCCGTCCAGCGCGCCGTCCAGCTGCGCGAGGGTGTACGCGACGTGGGTGCCGGCCTTGCGGATCTCCAGCGGCTCGCCGATGCACAGGATCGGAGTGACCCCGCTGCGGTAGGCGGCCTTCACCTTGGCGTTGACGATCTCTTCGTTCTCGCCGTGGTACTGGCGGCGCTCGGAGTGGCCGATCACCGCGTAGGTGCACTTCAGCTTCGCCAGCATCGGGCCGGACACCTCACCGGTGTAGGCGCCGCCGTCGTGCTGCGAGATGTCCTGCGAGCCGTACTTGAGCTTCAGCTTGTCGCCGTCGACCAGGGTCTGCACGGAGCGCAGGTCGGTGAACGGCACCAGGACGGCGACCTCGACGGCCTTGTAGTCCTTGTCGGCCAGCGAGAACGCCAGCTTCTGGGTGTGCTGGATGGCCTCGAGGTGGTCGAGGTTCATCTTCCAGTTGCCCGCCATCAGCGGGAGACGCTCAGTCATGTCTTTCTCAGTCCTCCAGGGCGGCGAGACCGGGGAGGGTCTTGCCCTCCAGGTACTCGAGGCTCGCGCCACCGCCGGTCGAGATGTGTCCGAACTTCGCCTCGTCGAACCCGAGGGTGCGCACCGCTGCCGCCGAGTCTCCGCCGCCGACCACCGTGAACGCCTCGGAGTCGATCAGCGCCTGGGCCACGGCCCGGGTGCCGTCCGCGAACGCCGGATGCTCGAACACGCCCATCGGGCCGTTCCAGAACACGGTCTTCGCGTCGGCGATCTTCTCCGCGAACAGCTGCGCGGTCTTCGGGCCGATGTCCAGGCCCAGCGCGCCGTCCGGGATGGCGTCCACGTCGACCACCGCGAAGTCGTCCACCGGGGCACCGGTCTTGACGTCCGGGAACGAGCCGGACACCGCGGTGTCCAGCGGGATCACGAACTCCACGCCCTGCTCGGCGCCGCGCTTCAGGTAGTCCTGGACGACCGGGATCTGGTCCTCCTGGAGCAGCGAGTTGCCGACGCCGTGGCCCTGGGCGGCGATGAAGGTGTACATCATGCCGCCGCCGATCAGGATCCGGTCGGCCTTGCCGAGCAGGTTCTCGATCACGCCGACCTTGTCGGAGACCTTGGAGCCGCCGAGCACCACCACGTACGGGCGGGCCACGTCCTCGGTGAGGCGCTTGAGCACGCCCACCTCGGTGGCGATCAGGTCGCCGACGGCGTGCGGCAGGCGGGCCGGCAGGTCGTAGACGGAGGCGTGCTTGCGGTGCACCGCACCGAAGCCGTCGCCGACGTACAGGTCTGCCAGGGCGGCCAGCTGGTCGGCGAACGCTCCGCGCTCGGCGTCGTCCTTGGAGGTCTCGCCGGCGTTGAAGCGCAGGTTCTCCAGCAGCGTGACCTCGCCGTCGCCGAGTGCGGCGACGGTGGCCTTCGCGCTGTCCCCGACCGTGTCGGTGGCGAAGCTCACCGGGCGGCCGAGGATCTCGCCGAGGCGGACCGCCACCGGCGCGAGAGAGAACTTCGGGTCCGGCTCGCCCTTCGGGCGGCCCAGGTGCGAGGCGACGACCACCCGGGCGCCGCGCTCGACGAGCTTGGCGATGGTCGGCGCGACGGCGCGGATCCGGCCGTCGTCGGTGATGGTGTCACCGGACAGCGGCACGTTGAGGTCGGCGCGGACGAACACCCGCTTGCCGGAGACCTCCAGGTCTTCGATCGTCTTCACGGTCTTGCTCCTCGATGGATGGATCGGCAGACGGCGACACGGCGCAGTGCGTCACCGGAATGGGTAGGACGGACGAGGTGGGCGCAGCGGCAGGGCCCGGTCGGCGATGACAGCCGTCCGGGCCCTGCCCCTTACGTCACGTCAGCTACCGCTGGGAGTCAGAGCTGCTCGCCGATGATGGCGACCAGGTCGACGAGGCGGTTCGAGTAGCCGAACTCGTTGTCGTACCAGCCGAGCACCTTGACCTGGTTCCCCTGAACCATCGTCAGCTGGGAGTCGAAGATGCAGGAGTGCGGGTCGTTCACGATGTCCGAGGACACGATCGGGTCTTCGGTGTACGCCAGGATGCCCTTCAGCGAGCCCTCCTGGGCGGCCTTCTGGAACGCGGCGTTGACCTCGTCCTTGGTGACCTCGCGCTCCAGGGTGACCACCAGGTCGGTGATGGAGCCGGTCGGGACCGGGACGCGCAGCGAGGTGCCGTCCAGCTTGCCCTTCAGCTGCGGCAGCACCAGGGCGGTGGCCTTGGCGGCGCCGGTCGAGGTCGGAATGATGTTCTGCGAGGCGGCGCGGGCGCGGCGCAGGTCCCGGTGTGGGAAGTCCAGGGTGACCTGGTCGTTGGTGAAGGCGTGCACGGTGGTCATCAGACCCTTGACGATGCCGAAGTTCTCGTCCAGCACCTTCGCCATCGGCGCCACGCAGTTGGTGGTGCAGGAGGCGTTCGAGATGATGTGGTGCGCGGCGGCGTCGTACTTGCCGTCGTTGACGCCCAGCACGATGGTGATGTCCTCGCCGGAGGCGGGCGCCGAGATGATGACCTTCTTCGCACCGGCCGCCAGGTGCTTCTTCGCACCCTCGGCCTTGGTGAAGATTCCGGTGGACTCGACGACGATGTCGGCGCCCAGCGCGGCCCAGGGGAGGTTGGCCGGGTCACGCTCGGCGGTGACCTTGAAGGTGTGGCCGTCGACGGTGATGCTGTCCTCGGTGTGCGAGACCTCACCGGGGAAGGTACCGAGGGTGGTGTCGTACTTGAGCAGGTGAGCGAGCGTCTTGGTGTCCGTCAGGTCGTTGACACCGACGATCTCGATGTCCGCGCCCTGGGCCTTGACCGCACGGAAGAAGTTGCGGCCGATGCGGCCGAACCCGTTGATGCCTACCCGGATCGTCACGAACCGATCTCCTCTTAGGTACGCCGGGCCGGAGCCCGACGGGGGTGAAATTTTGGGTTTTCCCCGACCAGTGCTGACCCTACCTCCCCCAAGTGTGGCAAGGCACATCGCCTCACCGGTAGGCCGCGAGGGCCCAGATGGCCGAAAAGGGGCGTGCGGGCCTGTCCGCGGCAGATGCCGCGTCATGCTCCGCACGCCCCTCCGGGGTTGCGTTCCGGGAGGCTGATGACCCGTCAGTTCAGGGCCATTTCCTCCGTCAGGTTGGCCTCGGTGTTGGGCAGGCCGAGTTCGGCGGCGCGCTTGTCGGCCATCGCCAGCAGGCGACGGATCCGGCCTGCGACCGCGTCCTTGGTCAGCGGCGGGTCGGCGAGCGCGCCGAGCTCCTCCAGCGAGGCCTGCTTGTGCTGCATGCGCAGCGCGCCGGCCGCCGCCAGGTGCTCGGGCACCTCCTCGCCGAGGATCTCCAGGGCGCGGGCCACCCGGGCGCCGGCCGCGACCGCGGCGCGGGCCGAGCGGCGGAGGTTGGCGTCGTCGAAGTTGGCCAGCCGGTTGGCGGTGGCGCGCACCTCGCGGCGCATCCGGCGCTCCTCCCAGGCCAGCACGGACTCGTGCGCGCCGAGGCGGGTGAGCAGCGCGCCGATCGCGTCGCCGTCGCGGATCACCACCCGGTCGACGCCGCGCACCTCGCGGGCCTTGGCCGGGATGCCGAGCCGGCGGGCCGCGCCGACCAGGGCGAGCGCCGCCTCCGAGCCGGGGCAGGTGATCTCCAGGGAGGAGGAGCGGCCGGGCTCGGTGAGCGAGCCGTGCGCCAGGAACGCGCCGCGCCAGGCGGCCTCCGCGTCGCAGGTCGCGCCGGAGACCACCGCCGGGGGCAGGCCCCGGATCGGTCGTCCGCGTCCGTCCACCAGCCCGGTCTGCCGGGCCAGCAGCTCGCCGTCCTTCACCACCCGCACCACGTACCGGCTGCCGCGACGCAGCCCGCCGGGGGCCATCACCACCAGATCCGAGGAGTGTCCGAAGATCTCCAGGAGGTCCTTGCGCAGCCGCCGTGCCGCAATGCCGGTGTCCAGCTCCGCCTCGATCACGATGCGGCCGCTCACAATGTGCAGTCCGCCCGCAAAACGCAGGATCGCCGAGACCTCCGCCTTGCGGCAGCAGGCACGGGTGACGGGAAGCCGGGAGATCTCGTCTTTCACCGCTGCCGTCATCGCCATGGGCCGATCCTTCCATGAGTCCGGAAAATCCGGTCGTACGCCGCGGCCAAGAGCTCCGGGTCGTGTCGCGGGGTGCCGTCGGCGCGGGCCACCTGGTCGAGCACCAGTGCGGCGCCCATCCGTTTCGCGGCCTGCTCCAGGCCCGTCAGGTCGGCGAGCCCGAAAGCTCCTCCGCTGACGGCCCGCTCATCCACCAGGATCGCATCCACCGCGAGGTCCGGAGCGTGGTCGGCGATCACCTCCAGGTGGCGCTGCGGGGTGAAGCCCTCGGTCTCGCCGGGCTGCGGCGCCAGGTTGAGGGTCAGCAGGCGGCGGGCCCGGGTCTCGACGAGGGCCTTCGCCAGGTCCGGCACCAGCAGGTGCGGCAGCACGCTGGTGAACCAGGAGCCGGGGCCGAGCACCACCCAGTCCGCCTCCCGTACGGCCTGCACGGCCTCGGGGACGGCGGGGGGCCCGTCCGGGAGCAGCCGGATCGACAGCACCGTGCCCGGCGTCACCGCCACCGCGGCCTGGCCGCGCACCGCCGAGACCTCGCCCGGCTTCAGCGGGTCGTGGCCGCGCACCTGCGCCTCGATGTCCAGCGGCACGGCGGACATCGGCAGTACCCGGCCCTGCACGTTCAGCAGCCGGCCCACCCAGTTCAGCGCCTCCACCGGGTCGCCGAGCTTCTCCCAGAGCGCCACGATCAGCAGGTTGCCGACCGCGTGGCCGCCGAGCTCGCCGTTGCCGGTGAAGCGCTGCTGGATCACCTCGGACCAGGTGCGGCCCCAGTCGTCGTCCCCGCACAGCGCGGCCAGCGCCTTGCGCAGGTCGCCGGGCGGCAGCACGCCGAGCTCGGCGCGCAGCCGCCCGCTGGAGCCGCCGTCGTCGGCGACGGTGACCACGGCGGTCAGCTCGGTGGTCAGCCGGCGCAGCGCGGACAGCGACGCGGACAGGCCCTGGCCGCCGCCCAGCGCGGCGATGCGCGGGGCCCCGGGGCGGGGCCCCGGGGCGGCCCGCTCGGCAGGTCTGGTCCGGATCTGCTGCCGTGCTGGCACGTATCCCGTCACGCCGACCCCATGTTCCTGTCTCGTGCTCGGCCGGGGCGGCGGTTACGGGGGGTTCCCGGCCGCTACTCCCGGCCCATGTCCCGGTGGACCAGCACCGTCTCGACCCCGTCCGCGATCAGACGCTTCGTCAGCTGCTCGGACATCGCGACGCTGCGGTGCTTGCCTCCGGTGCAGCCTACGGCAAGCGTCATGTAGCGCTTCCCCTCGCGGCGGTAACCCTCGGTGATGATCCGCAGCAGCTCGGTGTAGCCGTCCAGGAACGGCTGCGCGCCGGGCTGCTGGAACACGTACTCTGCCACGTCCGGATCGGTTCCGGTACGGGCCCGCAGCTCCGGGACCCAGTGCGGGTTCGGCAGGAAGCGGCAGTCCACCACCAGGTCGGCGTCGACCGGCAGACCGTACTTGAAGCCGAACGACATCACGGTGGCGCGCAGCTCCGGCTCGTCCTGGCCGGCGAACTGGGCGTCCATCTTGGCGCGCAGCTGGTGCACGTTGAGGTTCGAGGTGTCGACCACCAGGTCGGCCTCGCCGCGCAGTTCGCGCAGCAGCTCGCGTTCGCGGGCGATGCCGTCGACGATCCGGCCGTCGGCCTGCAACGGGTGCGGGCGGCGCACCGACTCGAAGCGGCGCACCAGGGCGTCGTCGGAGGAGTCCAGGAACACCACCCGCAGGCGGACGCCGCGCTTCTCCAGCTCCTCCAGCGAGGTCAGCAGGTCGTCGAAGAAGGTGCGGCCGCGCACGTCGACCACCACGCCGATCCGCGGTACCGCGCCCTGCGAGCGGGCCCCCAGGTCGACCATGGTGGGAATCAGCGCCGGCGGCAGATTGTCGACCACGAACCAGCCGAGGTCCTCCAGGCACTTGGCGGCCGTGGAACGGCCCGCCCCGGACATGCCGGAGATGATCACCAGCTCGGGGGTGCTCTCTCCCCCGTTGGACACAGTCACGTCTCTTCCCCGCTTCTCGGTACTGCTGTGGCGGTGCTGTCTTCGATGATCTCGCCGGTCGCGGTGTTGACCGCGAATGCGGCAGGTGTACGGGAGGCCAAGGCTGTGGCAACAGTCTCGGCGGTCCGGCGCCCGATCCCGGGGACTTCGCACAGCTCGTCGATGGTGGCCGCGCGAAGCTTCTTCAGTGAACCGAAGTGCTTCAGCAGGGCCCGGCGGCGAGTCTCTCCGAGCCCGGGGACGGAGTCCAGTTCCCCCGCCGTGAGCCGTTTGGCCCGCTTCGAGCGCTGATAGGTGATGGCGAACCGGTGCGCCTCGTCGCGCACCCGCTGCAGTAGGTACAGGCCCTCGCTGGAGCGCGGCAGCACCACCGGGTCGTCCTGGCCGGGCAGCCACACCTCCTCCAGCCGCTTCGCCAAGCCGCACACCGCGACATCGTCTATGCCGAGCTCGTCCAGCGCCCGCTTGGCGGCGGCGACCTGGGGCTGTCCGCCGTCGACCACCAGCAGCTGCGGCGGGTAGGCGAAGCGCTTGGGGCGGCCGCTCTCGTCGGTGAGCGACTCGTCACTATCGGCGGGTTCCTCCGGGACGGCCCACTCGCCGGTCTGCTCGCGCTCCTGGAGGTAGCGGCGGAACCGGCGGGTGATCACCTCGTGCATCGAGCGGACGTCGTCCTGGCCCTCGAAGCTCTTGATCTGGAACCGGCGGTACTCGCTCTTGCGCACCAGGCCGTCCTCGAACACCACCATGGACGCCACCACGTCCTCGCCCTGCAGGTGCGAGATGTCGAAGCACTCGATCCGCAGCGGCGCCGAGTCCAGCTCCAGCGCCTCGGCGATCTCCTGCAGCGCCCGGCTGCGGGTGGTCAGATCGGAGGCGCGCTTGGTCTTGTGCAGCGCCAGCGCCTGCTGGGCGTTGCGCTGCACCGTCTCCATCAGGTCCTTCTTGTCGCCGCGCTGCGGCACCCGCAGGTCGACCTGGGCGCCGCGCAGGCCGGACAGCCACTCGTGCACGGCCTCGTCCGGCACCGCCGGGACGAGCACCTCGCGCGGCACCTGCTCGGTGCCCGCGCCGTACAGCTGCTGCAGCGCGTGCTCGACCAGGCCGGCCGTGTCCACGTCCTCGACCTTGTCGGTCACCCAGCCGCGCTGGCCGCGCACCCGGCCGCCGCGGACGTGGAAGATCTGTACGGCGGCTTCGAGTTCGTCCTCGGCGACCGCCAGCAGGTCCGCGTCGGTGCCGTCGCCGAGCACCACCGCGTTCTTCTCCATCGCGCGGCGCAGCGCCCCCAGGTCGTCGCGCAGCCGGGCCGCCTTCTCGTACTCCATGTCGGCGGCGGCCTCCTGCATCTGCGCCTCCAGGCGGCGCAGGTAGTTGCCCGTCCGGCCGGCCATGAAGTCGCAGAACTCCTCGGCGAGTTCGCGGTGCTCATCCGCGCTCACCCGGCCCACGCAGGGCGCCGCGCACTTGCCGATGTAGCCCAACAGGCAGGGGCGGCCGACCTGTTGGGCGCGTTTGAACACGCCGTTGGAGCACGTCCGGACCGGGAACACCCGCAGCATCAGGTCGACCGTCTCGCGGATCGCCCACGCGTGCCCGTACGGGCCGAAGTAGCGCACGCCCTTCTTGTGCGCCCCGCGCATCACCTGGACCCGCGGGAACTCCTCGTTCAGGGTGACCGCCAGCTCCGGGTAGCTCTTGTCGTCCCGGTACTTGACGTTGAACCGCGGGTCGAACTCCTTGATCCAGGAGTACTCCAGCTGCAGCGCCTCGACCTCGGTGGACACCACCGTCCACTCCACCGACGCCGCGGTGGTGACCATCGTCGCGGTGCGCGGGTGCAGGTTCGCGACGTCCTGGAAGTACGAGGACAGCCGCTGGCGCAGGTTCTTCGCCTTGCCGACGTAGATGACCCGGCCGTGCGCGTCACGGAACTTGTACACCCCGGGCGAAAGCGGGATCGCCCCCGGAGCCGGACGGTAGGTGGACGGGTCAGCCATGCCCCTACCGTACCGACTGACGCCGACACCTCGGAGCGGGAAGTTACTTGGTGACCTGGAGTTGACCGTTCTGCACCGCGACCTTGTACTCCGGCAGCGGCTTCGGCGCCGGGCCGTCCAGCACCGCGCCGTCGGTGATCGCGAAACGGCTGCCGTGGCACAGGCACTGGATCTGCTCCTTGGCCACGCCGTTGACCAGGCACCCGGCGTGCGTGCACTTCGCGCTGAACGCCTTGTACTCGCCCGCGGCTGGCTGCGTCACGACGACGGCCTGCTCGCGGTACACCTTGCCGCCACCGACGGGGACGTCGGAGGCCGCGCCGAGGTCGACGGGGCCGGAGGAGGCTTCGGTCTTGTTGTCCTTGGACGAGGAGCAGCCCGCGGCCGTGGCACCGGCCAGCGCAACGGCTGCGCAGCAGAGGACGGTTCGGCGGGAAGCGACGGGCTCGGACATCGGGAACTCCTCGGTGCGGGGAAGGGCGCCAGCAACGTAGCACGCACAACGCGGGCCGCCCGGGGAGCCTGGTGCTCTCCGCGGGCGGCCCGCGTTGACGTTCGCCCCCCGCTTCGCGCAGTTCCCCGCGCCCCTGGCGGGGCGCGGGGGTTGAGGAGTGAAAAAACCTCGCCGGCCTGCGGCAGCGCCGGAGATTACTTCTTCTTGCGCTTCACCGGGGTCGCGTCCGAAACCCCCGGCAGGATGTCCCGGAGGAACTTGCCGGTGTGGCTGATCGTCGAGGCGGCGACCTCTTCCGGGGTGCCTTCGATGACCACGCCGCCGCCGCCGGCGCCGCCCTCGGGGCCCATGTCGACCAGCCAGTCGGCGGTCTTGATGACGTCGAGGTTGTGCTCGATGACGATGACGGTGTTGCCCTTGTCGACCAGGCCCTCCAGGACCTTGATCAGCTTGCTGATGTCCTCGAAGTGCAGGCCGGTGGTGGGCTCGTCGAGGACGTAGACCGTCCGGCCGGTGGAGCGCTTCTGGAGTTCGGCGGAGAGCTTGACGCGCTGGGCCTCGCCGCCGGAGAGGGTGGTGGCGGGCTGGCCGAGGCGGACGTAGCCGAGGCCGACCTCCTTGAGGGTGCGCAGGTGGCGGGCGATCGCGGGGACGGCCTCGAAGAAGTCGAGGCCCTCCTCGATCGGCATGTCCAGCACCTCGGCGATGGACTTGCCCTTGTAGTGGACCTCCAGCGTCTCCCGGTTGTAGCGGGCGCCGTGGCAGACCTCGCAGGGGACGTAGACGTCCGGCAGGAAGTTCATCTCGATCTTGATGGTGCCGTCGCCGGAGCAGTTCTCGCAGCGGCCGCCCTTGACGTTGAACGAGAACCGGCCGGGCAGGTAGCCGCGGACCTTGGCCTCCTGGGTCTCCGCGAACAGCCGCCGGACGTGGTCGAAGACGCCGGTGTAGGTGGCCGGGTTGGAGCGCGGGGTGCGGCCGATCGGCGACTGGTCGACGTGCACCACCTTGTCGACCAGGTCGGTGCCGGTGATCCGGGTGTGCCGGCCGGGGACGCTGCGGGCGCCGTTCAGCTCGCGGGCCAGGTGCGAGTAGAGGATGTCGTTGACCAGCGTCGACTTGCCGGAGCCGGAGACGCCCGTGACCGCCGTGAAGGTGCCCAGCGGGAAGGCGACCGTGACGTCCTTCAGGTTGTGCTCGCGGGCGCCGTGCACCACGAGCTGGCGCTTCTTGTCGCGCGGGCGGCGCGCGGCCGGGATCGGGATGCTGCGCTTGCCCGCCAGGTACTGGCCGGTGAGCGACTCGGGGTTCTTCAGCAGGTCCTTGAGCGAGCCGGAGTGCACCACCTTGCCGCCGTGCTCGCCGGCGCCGGGGCCGATGTCGACGATCCAGTCGGCGGTCTTGATGGTGTCCTCGTCGTGCTCGACGACGATCAGGGTGTTGCCGATGTCCCGCAGCCGGACCAGGGTCTCGATCAGGCGGTGGTTGTCGCGCTGGTGCAGGCCGATGGACGGCTCGTCCAGCACGTACAGCACGCCGACCAGGCCGGAGCCGATCTGGGTGGCCAGCCGGATGCGCTGGGCCTCGCCGCCGGAGAGGGTGCCGGCGGCGCGGTTCAGCGACAGGTAGTCGAGGCCGACGTCGACCAGGAAGCGCAGCCGCTCCAGGACCTCCTTGAGGACCCGCTCGGCGATCTTCTTGTCGCGGGCGTCGAGGCGGAGGGCGCCGAGGAAGTCCGCGCAGTCGCTGATCGACATGGCGGAGACCTCGGCGATGGACCTGTCCATCACGGTGACCGCGAGGACCACCGGCTTGAGCCGGGTGCCCTTGCAGGTCGGGCAGGGCACCTCGCGCATGTAGCCCTCGAAGCGCTCGCGGCTGGAGTCGCTCTCCGACTCGGAGTGCCGCCGCGTCACGAACGGGACGGCGCCCTCGAACGCGGTGGTGTAGGAGCGCTCGCGGCCGTACCGGTTGCGGTAGCGCACCTCGACCTGGGTCTTGTGCCCGTACATCAGGGCCTTGCGGGCGCGGGCGGGCAGCCCGGCCCACGGGATGTCGGTGCGGAAGCCGAGCTCGCCGGCCAGCGCGTTGACCAGCCGCTGGAAGTACTCCTTGGTGGCGCCCTGCGACCACGGGTGGATGGCGCCCTCGTCGAGCGACTTCTCCGGGTCGGGAACCAGCAGCTCCGGGTCGACCTCCATCCGGTTGCCCAGGCCCGAGCAGTCCGGGCAGGCGCCGAACGGGGAGTTGAAGGAGAACGACCGCGGCTCCAACTCCTCGAAGGAGACGTCGTCGTAGGGGCAGTAGAGGTGCTCCGAGAACATCTTCTCGCGCTCGGGGTCGTCCTCCGGGAGGTCGACGAAGTCGAGCACCACCATGCCGCCGGCCAGCTTGAGGGCCGTCTCCACCGAGTCGGTGAGGCGGCGCTTGGCGCTGGACTTCACGGTGAGGCGGTCGACGACCACCTCGATGGTGTGCTTCTCCTGCTTCTTGAGCGTCGGCGGCTCGGTCAGCTGGACGGTCTGGCCGTCCACCCGGGCCCGGGCGTAGCCCTTGGACTGCAGGTCGGCGAAGAGGTCGACGAACTCGCCCTTGCGCTCCCGGACCACCGGGCTGAGCACCTGGAACCGGGTGCCCTCGGCCAGCGACAGCACCTTGTCGACGATGGCCTGCGGCGACTGCCGGGCGATCGGGCGGCCGCAATGCGGGCAGTGCGGCTTGCCGATCCGGGCGAACAGCAGGCGCAGGTAGTCGTACACCTCGGTGATGGTGCCGACGGTGGAGCGCGGGTTCCGGCTGGTGGACTTCTGGTCGATCGAGACGGCCGGGGAGAGACCCTCGATGAAGTCGACGTCCGGCTTGTCCATCTGCCCGAGGAACTGCCGGGCGTACGAGGACAGCGACTCGACGTATCGCCGCTGGCCCTCGGCGAAGATCGTGTCGAAGGCGAGCGAGGACTTGCCGGACCCGGAGAGGCCCGTGAAGACGATGAGGGAATCCCGGGGCAGGTCGAGCGAGACGTTCTTGAGGTTGTGCTCGCGTGCACCGCGGACGACGAGGCGGTCTGCCACAGCTACTGGCGCCTTTCTCCGGGTCGAAATGTGTGAGGTCTGCTTCTTCCAGGATGCGCCCGCCAGCGTACTAGCTCATCTGTTCGAATCTCGAACCGTCCAGCGGTGTCCACCCGTACGAGTGAACGGCACCCGCGCCCGACGGTAGCGTCAACGACTGACAACCGCCCCCGGCAACGGCCCGGGGCGGTCGAGTACCGCCCGGAACCGCTCCACCCGACCGTCGAAAGGCACCGCCCGATGAGCGACGCGACCACCGCAGCCGAGCAGCTGCGAGCCACTGTCGAGAGCACCGCCGAACTGCTGCACACGCTGTCCGAGCTGAAGCCCGAGGAGGTGTTCGAACCGTCCTCGCTGCCCGGCTGGACCCGCGGCCACGTACTGGCCCACATCGCCCGCAACGCCGACTCGCTGGTCAACCTGCTGAACGGCGCCCGCACCGGCCAGGACATCCCCCAGTACGCCAGCTCGGCCGCCCGGGACGCCGGCATCGAGGCCGGCGCGGGCCGGCCGCTGGAGGTGCAGCTGGCCGACGTCCGCGACAGCCAGCAGCGCTTCGTGGACGCCGCCCGGCAGCTCGCGCCCGAGCACTGGCAGGCCACGGTCCGCCACCGGGCCGGCTACACCTTCCCGGCCTGGCAGCTGCCCGGGAAGCGGCTGGCCGAACTGGAGTACCACCACGTCGACCTGAACGCGGGCTACACCCCGGCGCACTGGCCCGAGCAGTTCGCGATCGCCGAGTTCCGGCGCCTGGGCACCCACTTCGGCGCCCTGGACGGCCTCCCGGTGGTCCGGCTGATCGCCGAGGACGCCGCGACGGAGGCCCGGCTCGGCGGCGCGGGCGAGCCGGAGCTGACCGTCGAGGGCCCGGTGCGGGCGCTCACCGGCTGGCTGTCGGGCCGCTCCGACGGCGACGGCCTGCAGGTCCACCGCGCCGGCCACCTGGTCGACGCGCGCAGCTCGCTGCCCGAGCTCCCCCCGATGGGATGATGGTGCCGATTGACGGGGAACCCCAGCAGCAGCAAGGAGCGACGTGATGACGTACCACGGAACGGTCAAGGTCGGCGGCGCGCCCGACGTCCGGGAGCTGGCCCACCTGATGATCACCAAGGTGGCGGTCGGACCGTACGACAACAACGCCTACCTGCTGCGCTGCCGGGCCACCGACGAGCAGCTGCTGATCGACGCGGCCGCCGACGCGCCGGTGCTGCTGGAGACCGTCGGCAGCCGGCTGGCCATGGTGGTCACCACCCACCGGCACCACGACCACTGGGGCGCGCTGGCCGAGGTGGTCGCCGCCACCGGGGCACGCACCGCGGCCGGGCGGGTCGACGCGGAGGGCATCGAGGTGCCCACCGACGTCCTGCTGGAGGACGGCTCGGTGCTCCGGGTCGGGCAGGTCGAGCTGACGGTCCGCCACCTGGTGGGCCACACCCCCGGCGCGATCGTGCTGGTCTACGACGACCCGCAGGGCCACCCGCACCTGTTCACCGGCGACTGCCTGTTCCCGGGCGGGGTGGGCAACACCTGGGGCGACCCGGCCGCCTTCGACTCGCTGTTCCGGGACGTCAACGAGAAGATCTTCGACGTCCTCCCGGATGAGACCTGGGTCTACCCGGGCCACGGCAACGACACCACGCTGGGCGCCGAGCGCCCGCACCTGCCGGAGTGGCGCGAACGCGGCTGGTGAGCGGAGAGTATGAGGGCCCCCGCCGAGGCGGGGGCCCTCATGTGTGTGCGGTCAGGCGTCGATCTTCTCCGGCTTGTTGGAATCGTCCTGCTTCCGCGAGGCGATCAGGCTGGTGACGGTGGTGACCGCCAGGGTCAGCAGGATGAAGCCCAGCGACACCGGGATGCTGATCTCCGGGACGTGCACGCCGGCCTCGTGCAGCGCGTGCAGCACCAGCTTCACGCCGATGAAGCCGAGGATCACCGACAGGCCGTAGGACAGGTGGACCAGCTTCTTCAGCAGCCCGCCGATCAGGAAGTACAGCTGCCGCAGACCCATCAGCGCGAAGGCGTTGGCGGTGAAGACGATGTACGGGTCCTGGGTGAGGCCGAAGATGGCGGGGATCGAGTCCAGCGCGAACAGCACGTCGGTGGTGCCGATCGCGATCATCACGATCAGCATCGGCGTCATCAGCCGGCGGCCGTTCTCCCGGACGAACAGCTTGGTGCCGTGGTACTTGTCGGTGGACGGGATGCGCTTCTGGACCGCCTTGAGCAGGCGGTTCTCCTCGAAGTCCTCCTCGCCCTCCTCCTCGGCCCGGGCCTCCTTCAGCAGCTTCCAGGCGGTCCAGATCAGGAACCCGCCGAAGATGAAGAACACCCAGGAGAAGCTGGAGACCAGCGCCGCGCCGCCGGCGATGAACACCGTCCGGAGCACCAGGGCGATGATCACACCGAACATCAGCACGCGCTGCTGGTAGATCTTCGGCACCGCGAACTTGCCCATGATCAGAATGAACACGAACAGGTTGTCGACGCTGAGCGACTTCTCGGTGATGTAGCCGGCGAAGAACTCCCCGGCCGGCTCTCCGCCGCCGTACCACCAGAGGAACCCGCCGAACAGCACGGCCAGCACGACCCAGACCGCGGTCCAGATCCCGGCCTCCTTGAGGGAGACCTCGTGCGGCTTGCGGCCGCCGATGAAGAAATCGGCGGTGATCAAAAGGGCCAGCACCACGATGGTGCCGGCCCACAGGCCTGCGGAAACGTCCATGACTGCTCCTCCGGCAGTTAGGCGAACATCGTCACTGCTGGAGGTCTCTTCCGCCGCGCGGCACACCCATTGGTCGGCGCCGCACGGCCAGTGCCCCGGGATGCCGCGACGGGCATCCGTGATGACGGGGTCACTGAACGGGGAATACTCCCCTCCGCTCCCGTCGAGAGTAACAGGGGAACCAAGGGAAGGTAAAGAAGGTAAAGAGATGCGTGATCGGGTAAAGCCCGGGCCGCCCCTACGCGGAGCCGCTCACAGGGCGGAGCGGCTTACAGGAAGGGCTCGATGAACGGCAGCATGTCCCGGAAGGTGCGGCCCGTCGCGGGCGCGCCGATCGCGGTCATCTTCCAGCCCGCGCCGTCCCGCTCCACCTTGGCCATGATCTGACCGGTGTGGGTGCCGCCGCCGGCGAGCTCGTAGCGGGCCAGCTCCTTGTTGGTGGTCTCGTCGACCAGGCGGCAGTGCGCGTTCTGCACCTCCTGGAAGTTCTGGCCGCTGTACGAGCTGACGGTGAACACGATCTGGGTGACCTTGCGCGGCACCTTGGTCAGATCGACCAGGATGCTCTCGTCGTCCTCGCCGCCGACGCCGCCGACCAGGTTGTCGCCGGTGTGCTGCACCGATCCGTCGTTGCTGACCAGGTGCGAGAAGAACACCACGTCGCTCATCGTCTTGCCGTCGTACAGCAGGGCGGACGCGTCCAGGTCGATGTCCTTCGGGCGGCGGCTGAAGAAGCCGCGCTTGCCTGGCGCCGACTTCCAACCGAGGCCCATCCGGACCACGCTCAGGGTCTCGCCACTGGACTTCAACAGGCTGACGCTCTGACCCTTGGCCAGGTTCACCGACACGCCACCACCCCTTCCTCCGGGTCGCCCCGGCTTCTCGCCCGTGACCGGCCGCGACAGGAGCGTCCTGCCCCCATGCCGGTCCGCACCACCCTACGCCGCCGCCCCGCCGCCCCGGTCCGGGACGGCGAGACTGTGGCAGAACCACGACACAGCGGCTGTTTCGGACAGCCGGATCAGGCCATGCCGGCCTCGCGCATCTGGCGCAGCTCGCGCTTGAGCTCCTTGACCTCGTCGCGCAGCCGGGCCGCCACCTCGAACTGCAGCTCGGCGGCGGCGGTGTGCATCCGGTCCGTCATGTCCTGGATCAGCTCGGCGAGTTCGGCCGCCGGCAGGTTCTTCGCGGGCTTGCGGTCGATGCCCAGCGACGGCACCGCGGCCTTGCCCTTGCCCTGCTGACGGTAGCCGGTGGCGAGCAGCTCCTCGGTGTCGACGTCCTCGCCGGCCATGGTGGAGAGCAGGTCGCCGATCTTCTTCCGCAGCGGCTGCGGGTCGATCCCGTGCTTCTCGTTGTACGCCTGCTGGACGGCGCGCCGGCGGTTGGTCTCGGAGATCGCCAGGTCCATCGCCGGGGTGATCTTGTCGGCGTACATGTGCACCTGGCCGGAGACGTTACGCGCGGCACGGCCGATGGTCTGGATCAGCGAGGTGCCGGAGCGCAGGAAGCCCTCCTTGTCGGCGTCCAGGATCGCCACCAGCGAGACCTCGGGCAGGTCCAGGCCCTCGCGCAGCAGGTTGATGCCGACCAGCACGTCGTACTCGCCGGCCCGCAGTTCGCGCAGCAGCTCGATCCGGCGCAGCGTGTCCACGTCGCTGTGCAGGTAGCGGACCCGGATGTCCAGGCCGAGGAAGTAGTCGGTGAGGTCCTCGGCCATCTTCTTGGTGAGCGTGGTGACCAGGACCCGCTCGTTCTTCTCCACCCGCTGCCGGATCTCGTGCACCAGGTCGTCGATCTGGCCCTCGGTCGGCTTGACGATCACCTCGGGGTCGATCAGGCCGGTCGGGCGGATGATCTGCTCCACCTGCCCGTCGCCGCGCGCCAGTTCGTACTTGCCGGGGGTGGCCGACAGGTAGACGGTCTGGCCGATCCGCTCCTGGAACTCCTCCCACTTCAGCGGCCGGTTGTCCATCGCCGAGGGCAGCCGGAACCCGTGCTCGACCAGCGTGCGCTTGCGCGAGGCGTCGCCCTCGTACATCGCGCCGATCTGCGGGACCGTCACGTGCGACTCGTCGATGACCAGCAGGAAGTCCTCGGGGAAGTAGTCGAGCAGGGTGTTCGGCGGCGAGCCGGGCTCGCGGCCGTCGAAGTGCATCGAGTAGTTCTCCACGCCCGAGCAGGTGCCGATCTGGCGGAGCATCTCGATGTCGTAGGTGGTGCGCATCCGCAGCCGCTGGGCCTCCAGCAGCTTGCCCTGCTTCTCCATCCGGGCGAGGGTCTGCTCCAGCTCCCGCTCGATGTCGTTGACCGCCCGCTCCATCCGCTCCGGGCCGGCCACGTAGTGCGAGGCGGGGAAGACGTACACCGAGTCGTCCTCGCTGATCACCTCGCCGGTCAGCGGGTGCAGCGTGTACAGCGCCTCGATCTCGTCGCCGAACATCTCGATCCGGACGGCGAGTTCCTCGTACACCGGGAAGATCTCGATGGTGTCGCCGCGCACCCGGAAGGTGCCGCGGCTGAACGCCAGGTCGTTGCGGGTGTACTGGATGTCCACGAAGCGGCGCAGCAGTGCGTCCCGGTCGACCTCCTCGCCGACCTTCAGCTGCACCATCCGGTCCACGTACTCCTGCGGCGTGCCGAGGCCGTAGATGCACGACACCGACGCCACCACCACGACGTCCCGCCGGGTGAGCAGGCTGTTGGTCGCGGAGTGCCGCAGCCGCTCGACCTCCTCGTTGATCGAGGAGTCCTTCTCGATGTAGGTGTCCGTCTGCGGGACGTACGCCTCGGGCTGGTAGTAGTCGTAGTACGAGACGAAGTACTCGACCGCGTTGTTCGGCAGCAGCTCGCGGAACTCGTTCGCCAGCTGCGCGGCCAGCGTCTTGTTCGGCGCCATCACCAGGGTGGGACGCTGCAGCTTCTCGATCATCCACGCGGTGGTGGCGGACTTGCCGGTACCGGTCGCGCCGAGCAGGACGACGTCCTTCTCCCCCGCGCGGATCCGGCGCTCCAGCTCGGCGATGGCCGCCGGCTGGTCACCATTGGGCTGGAAGGGGCTGACGACCTCGAAGGGCGCCACGGACCGCTCAATACTCGTGATGGGACGCACGACTCCACCGTACGACCGGCCACCGACAGTCCGAGTTACTTGGCGGAATCCCGGGCCAGCGCGACCAGGCGGGAGACGGCCCGCAGGTACTTCTTGCGGTAGCCGCCGTGCAGCATCTCCTCGGTGAACACCTGGTCGAACGGCACGCCGGACGCGGTGATCGGCAGCTCCCGGTCGTACATCCGGTCCGCCAGCACCACCAGGCGCAGCGCGGTGGACTGGTCGTCGATTTGGCGCACGCCACGCAGGAAGACCGCGCCGATGTCGTCCAGCAGCGCGCCGTAACGGCTGGGGTGCACCTCCTTCAGGTGCTCCAGCAGCGTGTCGAAGTCGTCCAGCGAGGCGTTCGGGGCGGTGGCCGCGCGGGCCGTCACCTCGGCGTCGGTGTACGGCGGCGGCGCGGCCGGGAGGCCGCGGTGGCGGTAGTCCTGGCCGTCGATCCGCACCGGGCGGAAGTGCGAGGACAGGCCCTGGATCTCCCGCATGAAGTCCGCGGCCGCGAACCGGCCCTCACCGAGCTTCTCCGGCAGCGTGTTCGACGTCGCGCAGAGCTTGACGCCGTTCTCCACCAGCCGGCTCAGCAGCGTCGACACCAGCACGGTGTCGCCCGGGTCGTCCAGCTCGAACTCGTCGATGCACAGCAGCCGGTGCGAGCTCAGCGTCCTCACCGCACCTTGGAAGGTCAACGCGCCGACCAGGTTGGTCAGTTCGACGAAGGTGCCGAACGCCTTCGGCCCCGGCACCGCATGCCACAGTGACGCCAGCAGATGCGTTTTTCCTACGCCGTACCCGCCGTCCAGGTAGATCCCCGCCGGCCCGCTCGGCGCCGGCGCGGACCTGCGGAACCACCCGCGCTTGGCCGGCTCCGCACCCGCGTTCAGGCTCGCCGCGAAGCCCTCCAGGATCTGCACGGCCTCGTACTGGCTCGGCTGCGAGGAATCCGGCAGGTAGCTGCCGAAACTCACGCCGGAAAAACGCGGCGGCGGCACCATCTCGGCCACCAGCCGCTCGGCCGGGACCACCGGCCGCCGGGAGGCGAGAGCTGTCGCGGTACGGATTTCGGACTCCGAGGCAGGTGCAGACACGAGAAACCAGCGTACGGGGGCGGGCAGACGGGTGCGAAACCGGGGGCGCTGGGGGTACCCCCAGGCGAAGCCGAGGGGGCGGAACTGCGCGAAGCGGAAGGCGCCGAACCGCAAGATCGCGACGCAGGACGGTGACTTGCACGTGGACGCGACCTGACCGTGGGAGCGGCGCTTGTCGCGCAGTTCTCCCCCAGCCCTAGCGGGCCGGGAGGTACCCCCACGCGCCCCTGGTTTCGCGCCCGCATGCGTTCGCCTCGCTGCGAGACTTGAGCCATGGAGCAACTGATCGGCAACACCCCCGGCACCCCCGGCACCCTGGAGTGGCTGGCCCAGGCGTACGCGTACCCGTCCGAAGGCCCGTGGCTGCGGGCGAACATGGTGGCCTCGTTGGACGGCGCGGCCCGGCTGGACGGCCTCTCGGACGGGCTGTCGAGCACAGCGGACAAGCGGATCTTCGGGGTGCTGCGCGCGCTGTGCGACGTGGTGCTGGTGGGTGCGGAGACGGTGCGGGCGGAGGGTTACCGGCCGGGGCGGGCCCGTAAGGAGTTCGCGGAGCAGCGGGCCGCCGCGGGTCAGTTGCCGGCGCCGGTGATCGCGGTGGTGACGCGGAGCCTGGACCTCGATCTCTCGGCGCCGCTGTTCACCGAGCCGCTGGTCCCGACGGTGGTGATCACCACTTCCGACGCGCCGGCCGACCGACTCGCCCGGACCGCCGAGGTCGCCGAAGTGATCACCGCGGGAACGGGCTCGGTCGACCTCCCCCGCGCGGTCGGGGCGCTCACGGAGCGTGGTTGGCGCCGCCAGCTCTCGGAGGGTGGCCCCCGCCTGCTGGGGCGGCTCGCGGCGGACGGTCTGCTGGACGAGCTGTGCCTCTCGGTGGCCCCTCTGGTGACGGGCGGTGACTCGCCGCGGATCGTCAACGGGCCGCAGGTTGCGGACGTCCGGCGGATGCGCTTGGCGTCCCTGATCGAGGAGGAAGGTTTCCTCTTCACCCGCTATCTGCGGCCGACCGATCCGGACCGGTCCCCGAGCGACCCCGCGCTCACCTGAGCCACTTCCTGACCGATGTGGACCACGTGTTCCATGTGGCGCGTGTGCAGCGTGAGGAATCCTTCCTCCGGGCACTATGAAGGAGGGGATGGAAGCCGGACCCGGGGGCCCGTACCAGCGAAGGGACTCACGTGTTCAAGACCGTACTGATGATCGAAAAGGCACTCTCCGACGCCGACGTGGAGCTGGTCACCACCCTCCACGGCGACGAACAGGTGTCCTTCGTCGTCCTGATGCAGCCGCGCGGTCGGCAGGACGAACTGCTGCGCGCCCTGGACGATGTGGCCCTCGGCCATCTTGACCAGGCGGTGCACGAGCACGACGAGCGCGACGGCGACGGGCCGACGCTGGCCGGCGAGTCCCTGGAGCACAGCCTGCGACACCTGCGGCGGGCCGGCGCGGAGGCGGTCGGCGAGGTGGTCGAGCAGCAGCCGCTGGTGCGCCTGCGCGAGGTGGTGGAGGAGAACCGGGCCGACGAGGTGCTGGTCCTGACCTCGCCGCACTTCGTCGAGGAGTTCTTCCACCGCGACTGGGCGTCCCGCGCCCGGCACGAGGTCGGCGTCCCCGTACTCAAGCTGTTCGCCAGCGACTCCTGACCGCCCTCCCGATTAGGGCAGAATCGTCCCGTGCGCTCTGGTAGCTACCGAGCGCACGGGACGACCCTTTTCCGACCTCGCCCGTACGGAGCCAGCCTTGAACGACGCCGCGCACGACCTGCACGCCCCGCACTTCATCGGCATCGGCGGCGCCGGAATGTCCGGTCTGGCGAAGATCCTCGCGGTGCGCGGCGCCACCGTCTCGGGCAGTGACGCCAAGGAGTCGGAGACCGTGCGGGCGCTGCGCGAGCTGGGCGCGACGGTGTTCGTCGGCCACGCGGCCGAGCACCTGCCGGCCGGGACCAGCAGCGTGGTGGTCTCCAGCGCGATCCGCGCCGACAACCCGGAGCTGGTGGCGGCGCAGGAGCGCGGCGTCCCGGTGGTGCACCGTTCGGACGCGCTGGCGGCGCTGATGGGCGGCCGTCGGGCGCTCGCGGTGGCGGGCACCCACGGCAAGACCACCACCACCTCGATGCTGGCGGTCAGCCTGGGCGAGCTGGGCCTGGAGCCCTCGTACGCGATCGGCGGCGACCTGGACCTGCCGGGGTCGAACGCGCACCACGGCGCGGGCGAGATCTTCGTCGCGGAGGCGGACGAGAGCGACCGCAGCTTCCACAAGTACGCGCCCGAGGTGGCGATCGTGCTGAACGTGGAGCTGGACCACCACGCCAACTACGCGTCGATGGAGGAGATCTACGAGTCCTTCGAGACCTTCGTCGGCCGCATCGTCCCCGGCGGCACCCTGGTGGTGTCGTCCGACCACGAGGGTGCCCGTGAGCTGACCCGCCGGGTCGCCGGGCGCGAGGGCCTGAACGTGGTGACGGTCGGCGCGGCCGAGGACGCGGACGTGCGGGTGCTGTCGGTGGTGGCGCGCGGCATGACCAGCGAGGTGACGGTCGAACTGGGCGGCGAGCAGCTGACGTTCACCGTCTCGGTGCCCGGCCGGCACTACGCGCACAACGCGGTGGCGGCGCTGGCCGCGGGCGTCGCGCTGGGCGTTCCGGCGGACGGGCTGGCGAAGGCGCTGGGCGCGTACACCGGGGTGCGGCGGCGGCTGCAGCTGAAGGGCGAGGCCCGCGGCGTGCAGGTGATCGACTCGTACGCGCACCACCCGACCGAGATGGCCGCCGACCTGGAGGCGATCCGCGAGGCGGCGGGCGACGGCCGGGTGCTGGTGGTGTTCCAGCCGCACCTGTTCTCCCGGACCCAGCAGCTGGCCGAGGAGATGGGCCAGGCGCTGGCGCTGGCCGACGCCTCGGTGGTGCTGGACATCTACCCGGCCCGCGAGGACCCGATCCCGGGCGTCACCGCCGAGCTGATCATCGACTCGGCCCGCCGGGCCGGTGCGGACGTCCGCGCCGAGCACGAGTTCGCCGCCGCACCCGCCGTGCTGGCCGCGCTGGCCCGCCCCGGCGACCTGGTGCTGACCATGGGCGCGGGCGACGTCACCAACCTGGGCCCGGAAATTCTGGCCGCCCTGGCGGACGTTGCACCTGCTGTCTGATCCGACGGCCGAGCCCTGGAGAGTGCGCCGTGAGCTACGAGGTCCAGAAGTCCGACGCCGAGTGGCGGTCCGAGCTGACGCCCGAGGAGTACCACGTACTCCGCGAGGCCGGCACCGAGCGGCCGTTCGTCGGCGAGTACACGGACACCAAGACGGTCGGCGTGTACAGCTGTCGGGCGTGCGGCGCGGAGCTGTTCAGCAGCGAGACGAAGTTCGATTCGCACTGCGGCTGGCCGTCGTACTACGCCCCGCTGGCCGGGGACTCGGTCGAGTACCTGGAGGACAGCACCCTCGGGATGCGCCGGGTCGAGGTGCGCTGCAAGAAGTGCGGCAGCCACCTCGGGCACGTTTTCGAGGGTGAGGGCTACGGGACGCCGACCGACCAGCGGTACTGCATCAACTCGATCTCGCTGAAGCTGAAGCCGGTCGAGTAGGAGGCGCGGGCGCCCGCCCCCGTGGAAGACTGATCGCTCTTGGTCGGTCTGGATGTGGGTGGGGCGGGCGTGGCGCGGCGGCGGTCTTCCGGGGTGTGGTCGGTACTGGCGGAGGCGCAGCGCGCGCAGCACCAGCGCGCGGAGGCGCAGCGGAAGGCGGCGGCCGCGCAGCAGCGGGACAACGAGCGGGCGCAGCGCGAGGCGCAGCGAGCAGCCGCGCGGGGTGAGCGCGAGGCGCTGAAGGCGTACCAGCAGCAGCGGGATGCGGACGCGGCCCGGCGGACGGCCGAACTGGACGACCGGGTCGCCGAGTTGCGCGGGGTGCTGGCGGCGGGGCTGGCCGGTCCGGGGTTCTCGCTTGCGGAGCAGAGCCGGGGCGGGCAGGGCGCGGTCCCGCCGTTCGACCCGGGTCCGCTGGGCAATCCGGTGCCGATGCCCGATCAGAACTGGTACCTGGTCCCGCCGTTGACGGGCGCCCAGGCGTACAACCCGGCCGCCCGCCGCCAGTGGGAGGAGCAGGCCGCGCACGCCCGGGCCAGGTTCGAGTACGACTGGCATGCGGCAGGGGCGGCCGAGCAGCAGCGGCAGCGTCAACTCGCGGACTACCGTGCCCAGTACGACGCGTGGGCGGCCGAGCGGCACCGGCTGCTGGCCGGGCAGAGCACCCAGGCCGGGCAGCTCGCCTCGCGGCTGCGGGCGGGCGACGCGGCAGCCGTGGCCGAGTACTTCGAGGCGGTCGTCGACTGGCGGGAGGACTGGCCGGACGGCTTCCCCACCGACGGCGAGGCCTCCTGGGACGCGGACACCCGCCGGCTGGTGGTGCGCTGGGAGCTGCCGGCGTTCGATGTGGTGCCGACGGTCGGCCGGTACCGCTACGTCCGGTCCGACGACCGCGAGGACGAGGTGGCCCGGCCCGCCACCCAGCGCAAGGAGATCTACCGCGAGGTGCTGGCGCAGTGCGCGCTGCGCGTGCTGGCCGAGGTGTTCCGGGCCGACACCGACCATCTGATCGCCTCGGTCGGCCTGAACGGCGTCGTGGTGGCCCCGGACCCGGCGACCGGCCAGGAGGGCGACCGCTGCCTGCTCGCGGTGGAGGTCGACCGGGAGACCTTCGCCGGGCTCGCCCTGGACCGGGTCGCCCCGCTGGACTGCCTGCTCGACGGGCTCGCCGGACGGCTGTCCAACCGGCCGGAGAAGGCCGACACGGTCGCCCCGATCCCGGCCGCCGCGACCTCCGCCGGGGACGGCGAGGAGCCCGACCTGTTCGCGATGGACCCGATCGAGTTCGAGAAGCTGATCGCCGAACTGTTCCGCCGCCGCGGCTTCCGCACCAGCACCACGGCCCGCAGCGGCGACGAGGGCGTGGACGTGCTCGCCGAGGACCCGGACCCGATCACCGGCGGAAAGATCGTCATCCAGGCCAAGCGCTACCGGCACACCGTCTCCCCCAGCGCCGTCCGCGACCTCGAATCCACCATGCGCCGGCAGGGCGCCAACCGCGGCATCCTGGTCACCACTTCGGGCTTCGGCCCCGGCTCGCGCAAGCACGCCGAGGGCCAGCCGCTCACCCTGGTGGACGGCCCGATGCTGCTCACCCTGCTCCGCGAACACGGCCTCCCCGGCCGCCTCGGGCCCGCCCCCGTCCCCGCCCAACGGGCCGACGGGACACCGGCGGTGGAACTGATGCCCGGCCAGAACACCGCCCTCCCGGACGGCGAGGTACGGGTCCGCTTCCGGGCCGGCGGCGCGGAAGCCGATCTGACGCTGCTGCTCCTCGGCCCCGACGGCAAGGTGCGCGCCGACGAGGACTTCGTCTTCTACCACCAGCCGACCGCGGCCGACGGCGCCGTCATCCTGGAACCCGGCGACGGCAGCGCGATCGTCCGCACCGGCCAACTGCCGGACGCCATCCGCCGCGTCGTGATGTCGGTCAACCTCGACACGGACGGCGACGCCACCTGCGCCGACCTGATCGACCCCGCCGTCGAACTCGCCTCCGGCGCCGGCCGCTGGGTCTTCCACCCGCCGACCGACCCCGCCATCTCCGCCATGCTGGTCGCCGAGCTCTACCGCCACCCGTCCGACGGCTGGAAACTCCGCGCCATCGGCCAGGGCTGGGCGGACGGCCTGGCCGGCCTGGCCCGCGACCACGGGGTTGACGTCGAGTAGCGGGCGCGAAACCAGGGGCGCGGGGAACTGCGCGAAGGGGAACGCACCGACCGCAAGATCGCGACGCAGGACAATGACTTGCACTTGATCGCGACCTTGCGGACGTGCTTTGCGCTTGTCGCGCAGTTCCCCGCGCCCCTGATTTTGCGCCCAACCGCTCGCGCAGCTAGAGCGTCCGGCTGTGCTTCCACTCCTCCGCGCAAACCCCGTACCCGAACCAGTCGTTGATGGCGAGCATCGGCGCGTTCTCCCCGTCGTTGTGCGTGTACGCGGCAGCCAACCCCCGGTCCTGCGCGCGCCGAAGCGCATGCGCCTTGGCGAGCTTGGCGAGGCCGCGGCCGCGGTGGGTGGAGCGGGTGGCGGTGAACGCCGACCAGTAGTGGCGGCCGTCGGTCTGGGCGGCGGAGAAGGCGACGGCCTCGCCGTGGTCGAGGGCGACGGTGGTGAGGGTGTGGTCCTGGTCGGGGCGCTGCCAGATCTCGGCGAGCCAGCTCTCGTACGACTGGTCGTCGAGGACGAGGTCGCCGGGTTCGGAGCGGGTGGCGTCGATGTCGACCAGGTAGATCGGGTGCGGGTCGTCCAGGAAGTCGGCGGCGGTGCGCAGTTCGATGCCGGGCGGGGTGGGCGGCAGCGGCGGCAGCGGGACGGTGAGGTCGAGGCCGGCGTACTGGGCGCGGCGGCCGCGCCGGTAGCCGCGGGCGGCGGCGAAGCCGAGTGCTTCGGGTGTGCCGTCGGCCCAGCCGTGGGCGTCGCGGACGCCGAGCGCGGCGAGTTCGCGTTCGGCGGCGGTGAGCAGCGCGGTGCCGATGCCGGCGCCGCGGTGTTCGGGCATCACGCTGACGTTCAGGAAGCCCTGGTCGGGGGTGGTGCTCTCGGCGACCGGGCCGAACCTCGCGGAGCCGACGACCTGTCCGCCGCGTTCGGCGACCAGCAGGTTGAAGTGCGGCAGTCCGACGAGCCAGTTGGTCACCTCGGGTGTGACGACCAGGTGCGGCCGGCCCGCCCGGTAGGCCTCGGTGGCCCCGGAGGCGTCTTCGGGTGCGAACGGGCGGATGTGGTACGGCATAGAAGTCATAGGCATGTCACGTTAGTCAATCGTTCGCCTGCGCGCTGCTGAATTTCCCCCACCTGCGGGCCGGTCGGTTCAGT
Organism: Kitasatospora sp. NPDC004614; assembly: GCF_042873675.1. Taxonomy (NCBI): domain Bacteria; kingdom Bacillati; phylum Actinomycetota; class Actinomycetes; order Kitasatosporales; family Streptomycetaceae; genus Kitasatospora; species Kitasatospora sp. NPDC004614. Next base: position 102,918 of record NZ_JBIALR010000006.1, on the reverse strand, counting down.
GAGTGGGAAACCTCAAGTTCAGCTCTGAGTTTCCGGTGTCCTGCTTGGCACCGGCTCCGTCCGGATACACCCTCGGCATGGGGGAGGCGGGGCCGTCGAAAGGCCCGGCGGGAAGGGGTGTTTTGTGTCCTCGCACGGAATTCCGCAGCTGGGTACGGGGCTCGGCTGGCGCCCCGAGATCGACACCGCCGTGGAGCGGCTGCCCGGCCTGGACTGGGTGGAGGTGGTCGCCGAGAACGTCTGCGCCGACCATCTGCCGCCTTCGTTGACCGCGCTGCGCGAACGGGGCGTCACCGTCGTTCCGCACGGCGTCTCGTTGGGGCTCGGTGACGCCACCGAACCCGACCCGGCACGGCTGGCCCGGCTGACCTCGGTCGCCGAGGCGCTCGGTGCGCCGCTGGTCAGCGAGCACTTGGCGTTCGTCCGGGCGGGCGGCCTGGAGGCCGGGCACCTGCTGCCGGTGCCGCGCACCCGGGAGGCGCTGCGGGTGGTGGCCGCCAATGTGCGGATCGCCCAGCGCGAACTGCCGGTGCCGCTGGCGCTGGAGAACATCGCCGCCCATCTGGCCTGGCCGGGCGACGAGTTGACGGAGGCCCAGTTCCTCGCCGAACTCGTCGAACGCACCGGCGTGCACCTGCTGGTGGACGTCGCCAACCTGCACACCAACCGGGTCAACCTGGGCATCGACCCGGCCGCCGAACTCGACCGGCTGCCGCTGGACGCGCTCGCCTACGTGCACGTCGCCGGCGGGGTGGAACGCGACGGCGTCTGGCACGACACCCACACCCACCCCGTCACCGCCCCCGTGCTGGACGTGCTCGCCGCGCTGTGCGAACGCACCGACCCGCCCGGGGTACTGCTGGAACGCGACGGCGCCTACCCGCCGCCCGCCGAACTGTCCGCCGAACTCGACGCCATCCGCCGGGTCCACCGCACGGCCCGCGACCACCGGGAGGAGCCCGACCGTGTCCGAACTGGACGAATATCTGATCCGTGACCGCGCCGACGCCGAACTCGCCCTGGCCCGAAACCAATTGGCCGCCCGCCAGGAACAGTTGCTGGCCGCCCTGGTGGCCGGCGGACCCGCCCCGGCCGGATTCGACCCCGCGCAACTGCGCACCCAGGCAGAGGGCCTGATCGCCAAGCGCCGGGAGACCGTCGGCCACCTGATGCCCGAACTTCCCGAACTGCTCGGCGCGGACTTCGCGCCGCTGTTCCGCCGCTACGCCGCCGACCACCCGCTCACCGGCGGCTACCGGGCAGACGCCCGCACCTTCGCCGGCTGGGCCCTGGACGCCGCACCCACCGCACCCTGGCACCCGGCGCTGCACCACCTGCTCCACCCGGCCACCCGCCGCTGGGCCCGCCTGCTGCCGCGCCGCGCCGTGAAAGCGCACCGGTAACCACCGCAGCACCACGCTGCCGCCGCACCGATCCATCGCACGAAAGGACACACGGGGGAATGTGGAACAGCCTGTTCTTCGTGGCCCTGGCCCTGGTCGCCGTGACCATGGTCGCCGCCACTGTCTTCAACCACCGCTGCCGCCGGGTCACCGAACCGCAGGGCCTGCCCGGACGCGGCATGCCGCTGCTGGACGCCGCCTTCCTGGCCGGCGGCCCGGCCCGGGCGGTGGACACCGCGCTGGTCCGGATGGAACGTGAGGGCCGCGCGGTGATCTCCCGCGCCCACCGGGTGACGGTCACCGACGTCGCGCCGCGCGACGCCGTCGAGCAGGTGCTGATCACCGCCGTCGGCGGCCGCACCGGACGGGACCTGTCGGTGCTGCGCGCGTCCGTGCTGGGCAGCCCGGACGTGCAGCGGATCGGCGACGCGCTGGCCGCCCGCGGCCTGATGCGCCACCCGGCCAAGCTCAAGGCGGCCTGGCGCGCCCGCAGGATGGAGGTGTTCGCGCTGTGGACGGCCCTGGGGCTCGGGACGATCTCCACCTTCCACTGGCTGCACGCGCCGGAGCGGGACACCAGCACTCCCCCGTTCTTCGCGTTCGGGGCACTGGTCCTGGTCGCCGCCGTGCGCCTGATGGTCGGACGGCCGCCGAAGATGCGGATCACGCCCGCCGGGGAACGCCAGCTGGAGCTGGTGCGGGGCAGCAGCCCGTGGCAGCCGCGCGAGGTCGACCGGCAGTACGCGGCCGTGGTCGGCGCGTTCGCGCTGGACGGGTCCGCCACGCTGACCGACCCCGCCGACCAGCCGCTGCGCGAGGCGCTCGACGGCACCACGGCCGGACCGGTCCGGCCGGTCCGGATGGCGAAGTCGAAGCGTTCGACACCCGCGTTCAGCACCTCGGACACCACGGCGGCGGCCACCACCGGGGCGTGGTGCGGGAGCACCGCCGTCTCCTGCGGGTCGTCCGGCTCCTCGGGGCACTCCGGGCACTCCGGGCACTCGGGCGGGCACTCCGGCGGGTCCTCGCACTCCTGCGGGTCGTCGCACTCCGGCGGGTCCTCGCACTCCTGCGGCGGGTCCTCGCACTCCTGCGGGTCGTCCAGTTCGTGCGGTTCGTCCAGCTCCTGCGGGTCGTCCAGTTCGTGCGGCTCGAGCTGAGGCCGTGTCACAGTTCGGTATCGCGGCAGGTGGATCCATTCCACTTGCCGCGTACGCAGGACTAGAACAAACATCATGTGGGTGTTGCTGCTGATCCCGACCTGTGCCGCCGCGGTGCTGTCCTGTCTGCACCTGGTCCGGGTCGCCGCGATCGCCGACGCCCTCGCCGAGCATCTGCCGGCCGCCGACCGGGCCGCCGGGATCGGCCTGTACGAGACCGCGTACCTGGCGGGCGGACCGGGCCGGGTGGTGGAGCTGGCGCTGGTCCGGATGGCCGGGCTGGGCCGGCTGCACCTCGCGCACACGGGGTGGACGACGGTGGTCGATCCGCAGGGCCGGGGCCGGCTGGAGCGGGCGCTGATCAGCGCGATCGGGCCCGAAGGCCAGTGCCGCACCGCCCAGTTGAAGGCGGCGCTGGCCGCCCACCCCACCGTCCGGGACATCGGCGACCGGCTGGCACTGGCCGGGCTGGCGACACCGGCGGTGATCCGGGACCGGGCCCGGCGAGCGGTCCGGCAGGTGCGCTGGGCGCTGCTCGCGGCGGTCGCGATGCTGCTGCTCACGATCGTCCTGACCGCCGACGGCCAGGCGGCCCGGACGGCCCTCGCCTGGTACGCCCTGCCCCTGGTCCTGACGGGCGGCACCCTGCTGATGGCCCGCGTCGACGTCCACGCCTACACCGCCTGGGCGGCCCCCGCCGGCCAGCGCCTGCTCCGCACCCTCCGCTGGCCCCACATCTGCCGCACCGGCACCACCGACGACCTGCTCACCGCCGTCGCCATCCGCGGCCCCGAAGCCGTCCAGGACCCGCGCCTGCGGGCCGCGTTGGGCCACCGCTAGCAAAAAACGCCGCCACCGCGCAGGAGCACGGCGGCGGCGTTCGGTCTGCGGGTCAGAACAGTCCGGCGACCAGGTCGCCGACCGACTTGCGGCGGCCGGTGAAGAACGGCACCTCCTCGCGCACGTGCAGGCGCGCGCGGGACGGGCGCAGGTCGCGCATCAGGTCGACGATGCGGTGCAGTTCGTCGGCCTCGAAGGCCAGCAGCCACTCGTAGTCGCCGAGCGCGAACGAGGCGACGGTGTTGGCGCGCACGTCCGGGTAGCCGCGGGCCATCTGGCCGTGCTCGGACAGCATCGCCCGGCGCTCCTCGTCGGGGAGCAGGTACCACTCGTAGGAGCGGACGAACGGGTAGACGCACACGTACTCGCGGGGGCGCTCGTCGGCGAGGAACGCGGGGATGTGCGACTTGTTGAACTCGGCGGGGCGGTGCAGCGCCATGTTCGACCAGACCGGCTCCAGGTGGCGGCCCAGCTCGGTGCGGCGGAAGCGGTTGTACGCCTCCTGCAGGTCGTCCGAGTTCTCGGCGTGCCACCAGATCATCAGGTCGGCGTCGGCGCGGAGGCCGGACACGTCGTAGGTGCCGCGGATGGTGACGTCCTTGGCGGCGAGCTGCTCGAAGAGGGCGTCCACCTCGGCCACCAGGGCGGAGCGGTCCTCGGGGAGGCCGTCCTTGAGCTTGAACACCGACCACATGGTGTAGCGGATCACCTGGTTGAGGTCGCGGGCCTTCTTCTTCACGGGCTGCTCAGTGCTTTCGGTCATGAGCCCATTGTCCCTTCTGTGCGGGTGGTTCAGCTGACGGGGTGGACGGCTTCGGCGGCCTTGCGGGCGCTCGCGACGACGGCGGGGATGCCCACGCCGTCGTAGGCGGCGCCGCACACGGTGATCGCGCCGAGCGCGTCCAGCTGGGTGCGGATCCGGGCGACCCGGTCGAGGTGTCCGACCGGGTACTGCGGGAGGCCGTCGGTCCAGCGGGTGACGGCGTGGTCGTAGGGGGTGGCGGTCAGGCCGACGGCCTCGTGCAGGTCGGCCAGCGAGCGGTCGACGATTTCGGCGTCGTCCAGCTGGAGCGCGGCGTCCTCGCGGTGCCGGCCGAGCGAGGTGCGCAGCAGGAAGGTGTCGGGCGCGGAGCGCTCCAGCCAGCCCCACTTGTTGCTGGAGAAGGTGGACGCCTTGATGTTGCGGCGGTCCACCGGCGGCACCAGGAAGCCGCTGCCGGTGAGCGGGCTGTCGGCCAGGTCCGCGCGCCGGAAGGCCAGCGTGACCAGCGCCATCGAGGCGTACTCGATCTCCCGCAGCTCGGCCGCGGCACCGGGCGCGTCGACGGCGAGCAGCGCGGCGGCGTGCGGGGCGGGGACGGCCAGCACCACGGCGTCGGCGTGCAGTTGCTGTCCGCCGGTGGTGACCTGCCAGCCGTCGGGGGTGCGGCGCAGCGCCTCGACGGGGTGGCCGGTGAGCAGTTCGGCGCCGTGCGCGCGGTCGTGGGCGGCGATGGCGTCGGGGAAGGTCCCGAGGCCGCCGCGCAGGCCCTGGAAGACCGGGCCGGTGGCGGTGGAGCGGCCGGTGAGCTCGCGGACGGCCTCGGTCAGCGAGCCTTCGCGCTGGGCGAGCGCCAGCAGTTGCGGGACGGCGGCGCGGATCGAGATCTCGTCGGCGTGCCCGGCGTACACGCCGCCGAGCAGCGGTTCGACCAGGCGGTCGACGACCTCGCGGCCGAGCCGGGCGGCGATGTAGCCGCCGATCGCGGCGTCGTCGCCGATCTCGGCGGGCTGCTCGTTCGCGGCCCGCTCCAGCCCCTCGGGGGTGAGCACGCCGGAGGCCTTGAGGGCGTCCAGGTCGCCGGGCACGCCCATCAACTGGCCGCCGGGCATCGGACGCAGGCCCTCGCGGGTCCAGATCGACGCCTTGGCGGTGGTGGGCGGCTCCAGCTGCTCGCCGAGACCGACCTGCCGGGCCAGTTCGACGGCTTCGGGGCGGCGGGCCAGCATCGACTCCGCGCCGAGGTCGACCCGGACGCCGCCGACCTCCCCGCCGAGCAGTTTGCCGCCGAAGCGGTCGGATGCCTCCAGCACGGTGACCCGCACCGGCCGGTCACTGAGGAAGGCGGCCGCGGCCAGGCCCGCGACGCCGCCACCGATCACCACGACGTGAGGTTTCGCCATGCCTCGAAGTCTTCCAGCCCTTATCCCGAATCCCGAACCGGCCCACTGGGCGCCGAGACCGCGGTGACGCCGAGGCGTGATCATTCCGGTACCGCCGGCCCGGGTCCGGTCCGCGGGCCCGCGCGTCACAGTGCTGACGGGGCGGGCGAGCGGCCCGCCCGCGACCCGGGGAGGGGACACGGGCATGGGAGTACGGGTGCACAGAGCGGGGGCCGTCGGCGTACTGGCGGCGGTGCTGCTGCTGGCCGGATGCAGCGCGAACGAGGGCAGTTCGGCGTCCAAGGCGGCGGACCAGGCGGCCGCACCGGCGGCACCGGCCGGTGACGGCAAGGCGGCGGTGGCCGCTGCCGGGGCGGGCGGAACGGCGGCCCCGTCCGCCGGGGCGAGCGGTCAGCCGACGAACCGTCAGATCGCCTACCAGGCCAGGATGACCGTCCGGGTGGACGCCCTGGAACCGGCCCGGGACAAGGCCGTGGACCTGGTCGGGCAGGCCGGCGGCTACGTGGCGGCCGAGAGCCGGCGCGGCGCGGGCGACGGCGCCGAGGCCACCCTGACGCTGAAGGTGCCGTCGGAGTCCTACCAGAAGACCGTCGACGCGCTCGGTGGGCTGGGCCAGCGACTCGCCATGACCAGCCAGTCCGACGACCTGACCGGGCAGATCGCCGACGTGGACAGCCGGATCAAGTCGATGCGGGCCAGCGTGGACCGGGTCCGGGCACTGATGGCGGAGGCCAGGACACTCTCCGAAGTGGTGTCACTGGAAAGCGAGTTGACCCGCCGCGAGTCCGACCTGGAAGCGCTGGAACGCCAGCAGCAGCAGCTCACCTCCCGGACGTCGCTGTCCACCGTGACGCTCGACCTGCTGACGGACGCCCAGCGGCCCACCGGCGCCGTGCCCAAGCACAAGGACGGCTTCTGGGCCTCGGTCGGCAAGGCCCTCACCGGCGGCTGGCACGCCCTGCTCGCCGTCCTGCACGGCCTCCTGGTGGTCCTGGCCGCCGGCGCCCCGTTCCTCCTGGTCGTGGCCCCCGCCGCCTGGCTCCTCCGCCGCCACTACCGCACCCGCCCCCGCCCGACGACCCCTTCCTGGAAGAACCCGCCCGCACCCCCGCAGCACCCGCCGACGACCGAACCGGAGGACTGACCCTCATCGCACCACCGCCGCCCTCGGGCCCGCACGGCCCGCAGCACGACGCCCGGACCCCCGCCGCAGCAGGCCCTCCGCGCCAGGAGCGAGCCGTAGCTCGATCCGGTCGACCTGCGCGCCGGGGGCCGGCTGAGGGACGCCCGCCGAGGACACCCACCGCCGGATCCTGGCGGTCCTGGCGTTCCTCGGCGGCGACAGGCCGTAGGGCCTCAGCGGGCGCTGGCCTCGTGGACGAAGGCGACCAGGCGGGTCAGCGCGTCCGGGTCCATGGTCGGCATGACGCCGTGGCCGAGGTTGAAGATGTGGTGGCTGCCGCCGAGCGCCTGGGCGGCGTGCAGCACCTCGCGGGCCTTGGTCTCCACCACGTGCGTGGGGGCGTACAGCACGGCCGGGTCGAGGTTGCCCTGCAGGCCCTTGCCGGGGCCGACCCGGTTGGCGGCCTCGTCCAGCGGGACCCGCCAGTCGACGCCGACGATGTCCGCGCCGGCCTGGCCCATCAGGCCGAGCAGCTCGCCGGTGTTGACGCCGAAGTGGATCCGCGGCACCCCGTACGGCGCGACCGCGTCGAACACCTTGGCGCTGGCGGGCATCACCGAACGGCGGTACTCGTCGGGCGCGAGTGCGCCCGCCCAGGAGTCGAACAGCTGGATCGCCGAGGCACCCGCCTCGATCTGGATCTTCAGGAACGCCGAGGTGATCTGCGCGAGCCGGTCGACGAGCTCCGCCCACAGCTCGGGCTCGCCGTACATCATCGCCTTGGTGTTCTCGTACGACTTCGACGGGCCACCCTCGATCAGGTAGCTGGCCAGCGTGAACGGCGCGCCGGCGAAGCCGATCAGGGGGGTGGCGCCGAGCTCGGCGACCAGCAGGCCGACCGCCTCGGTGATGTACGGCATGTCGTCCGGCTCCAGCGGACGCAGCCGCTGCAGGTCGGCCTTGGTGCGGATCGGGTCGGCGATCACCGGGCCGACGCCGCCCTTGATCTCCACGTCGATGCCGACCGCCTTGAGCGGGACGACGATGTCGGAGAAGAAGATCGCGGCGTCCACCTTGTGCCGGCGCACCGGCTGCATGGTGATTTCCTTGACCAGGTCGGGCCGCATGCAGGAGTCGAGCATCGAAATGCCCTCGCGGACCTTCAGGTACTCGGGCAGCGAGCGGCCGGCCTGCCGCATGAACCACACGGGGGTGTACGGCACCGGCTCGTTGCGGGCGGCGCGCAGGAAGACGGAGTCGTACGCGGCGCCGCGGGGCCGCTGACCGGACTGGGCTGCGGGGGTCTCACTCACGTCCCACATCCTCGCACGCGGGCGCTCCCGTCCCGGCCGCCCACCAGGCAAAACGGACACCTCGGACACCCGTGGCGCGCACAGCGGTCCCGGCCTGGCCGATTTCCGGAATTTCGGCACGCCGGAGGTACGAAAGTGCTCGGATTGCGGGCCCGCGCCACCTAGGCTTCCGCACATGGCAGCGGTCGGCGGGCAATCCGCACAGGGTGGAGGAACGGGCAGGGAGTCGGTGCCGATCGAGTTCCGCGAGGCGGTCGAGGCGCTGACCGGGGCGCGGCTGCGTCCCGAGGTGCAGCTGTCCCCTCGGCCCGCCCCCCGCCGGCTGGCCCCGCACGCCTTCGCGCTGTCCGCCTCGGTCGAGGTGGACGGCGAGGAACTGGCCGACGGCACCCTGGTCCTGCTGCACGACCCGGCCTCTCCGGAGGCCTGGAACGGCGAGTTCCGGGTGGTCACCATGACCCGGGCCGAGCTGGAGCCGGAGATGGCCGGCGACCCGCTGCTGTCCGAGGTCGGCTGGAGCTGGCTGATGGACGCCCTCCAGGCGCACGGCGCCCGGTTCGCCGAGCCGGGCGGCACCGTGACCAGATGCCACTCGCAGTACTTCGGGGCGCTGGCCGAACGCGGCGCCTCCACCGAGATCGAGCTGCGCGCGTCCTGGACGCCTGCCGACCGCCGCTTCGACCGTCACCTGGCCGCCTGGGCCGAGCTGCTGTGCGTGTGCGCCGGGCTGCCGCCCGCCCCGTCCACCCCGCCGCCGGCCGCCGACTCCGGCGCCCTCGGCGGCGTGGTGCCGATGCCGGCCCGCCGCCGGCCGCGCAACCCGCACTGACCGCCGCCCGCCCGCTCCGGCCCGGCGCCACCGTCACGCCCGCGCTCGTACAGCTGTCCGCACCCCCCGTGCCGTAGACACCCCGGGGGGACCGTCAGCCGTCCCGGTGCGCGACCACCCGCAGGGCTGACGGAGTGTGACTTCGTGGACGCTCCCGGTCGGTTACCCGACCGTTCGTGATCACCGCGCTGTCGAAATCGATCGGATCTGTGCGATTTCCGGGCAGGTCGTACCGGTCGCCTGCGCGATTTGTCCGTATTGTTACTCACCAGATCGTGATCACTTGCTAAAGCCGGTCACGGTTGTTGCCGAAGGTGTCAGTGACCCTTTCCAGACGCGGAACGCTCCGACCGCCCCCTCGGGGTTCCGTCCGCCACTCCCCGCAGGAGGCCCCAGGTGTCGGTCCTTCTTGAGCACCCAGCAAACGTGGTCGCCTACCGTCCGACGAAGCCCACCGCCATGGTGGTCATCGCTGATCCCCGGGTCCGGAACACGGTGACCCGGCATCTATGGGCGCTCGGCGTCCGTGACGTCATCGAGGTCTCCTCGATCGCCGAGGCCCGACCCCGCATCTCCAACCCGCGAGACATCTGCATCGCCGATGTCCACCTCCCCGACGGCTCCGGCCTGACCGTCCTGGCCGAGACCCGCGCCGCGGGCTGGCCGAACGGCCTGGCACTGTCCGCCGCCGACGACATCGGCGCGGTCCGCTCGGCCCTGGCCGGCGGCGTCAAGGGATACGTGGTCACCGGTACCCGCACCGGCATGCCTATGCCGGGCCGTCCCGGACTGCCGATCGGTGCCGGCCTGGCCGGCCGGATGCGGCGCCCCGGGATCCCCGGCCACCACCACCCCGGCATGCACGGCGCTCCGGGCCAGTCCGGCGCCGCCCCCGGCGCTCCCGGTGCGCCCGGCGCGCAGCCCTCCGCCTATCGGGAGCTGTCCGGCCGCGAGGTCGAGGTGCTTCGGCTGGTCGCCGAAGGCCAGTCGAACAAGGCGATCGGCGTCGCGATGGGCCTGTCCGCGCTCACCGTGAAGAGCCACCTGGCCCGCATCGCCCGCAAGCTCGGAACCGGCGACCGGGCCGGGATGGTCGCCGTGGCGCTGCGCACCGGAATCATCCACTGATCCGCATCGTCCCTGGTGGCGGCCCGGAGGAACGTTTCCTCCGGGCCGTTCCCGCGCCCCCTCCCGACGGCCCGTCACCCCTCCCCCACCGCCCCGCTCCGACCTCCGGAACGACCCGCCCACCCCGGACGGCCCGGGTCCGAACATGGTCCGACCAGTCGGACAACACTCCCGGCGGCGGCACACGACGTACCCTTGGGGGGTGACCGACGCCGTAGCCTCCATCCCAGAAGAGATCGCCCCGGTTCCGCTCCTCGAACCCAGGGACGGACTCCCACCGGTGGTGTCGGACCCAGCGGCACTCGCCGCCGTCATCGCGGCCTTCCGCGCCGGCACCGGCCCCGTCGCCGTCGACGCCGAACGCGCCTCCGGCTACCGCTACGGCCAGCGCGCCTACCTGATCCAATTGCGCCGCAACGGCGCGGGCACCGCGCTGATCGACCCGATCGCCTGCCCCGACCTGTCCGTGCTGGACGAGGCCATCCACGACACCGAGTGGGTCGTGCACGCCGCCACCCAGGACCTCCCGTGCCTGTTCGACGTCGGCATGCACCCCGGCGTGCTGTTCGACACCGAACTCGCCGGCCGGCTCGCCGGCTTCCCCCGGGTCGGCCTCGGCCCGATGACCGAGAACATTCTCGGCCTCTCGCTCGCCAAGGAACACTCCGCGGTCGACTGGTCCACCCGCCCGCTGCCCGAGCCCTGGCTGCGCTACGCCGCGCTCGACGTCGAGGTGCTGGTCGACCTGCGCGACGCGCTGGAGACCGAACTCGACCGGCAGGGCAAGCTCGACTGGGCCCACCAGGAGTTCGCCGCCCTCGCCGCCGCCCCCCGCCCCGCACCCCGGGTCGACCCCTGGCGGCGCACCTCCCAGCTGCACAAGGTCCGCCGTCGCCGCCAGCTCGCCGTGGTCCGCGAGCTCTGGCTGACCCGCGACCGGATCGCCCGCGAACGCGACGTCTCCCCCGGCCGGGTGCTGGCCGACACCGCGATCGTCAACGCGGCCCTCGCGATGCCGCTGAACGCGCCCGCGCTGATCGCCGTCCAGGGCTTCGGCCCCCGGGTCAACCGGCGCCAGCTCGAGCAGTGGCTGGGCGCGATCGAACGCGCCCGGGAGATCCCGGAGAACGCGCTGCCCTCCGCGACCGCCCCGCACGACGGGCCGCCGCCGCCGCGCGCCTGGGCCGAGAAGGACCCGGTCGCCGCGGCCCGCCTCACCGGCGCGAGGGCGGCTGTCGCCGCGCTCGCCGAGCAGCACCACCTGCCCGCGGAGAACCTGATCACCCCCGACCTGGTCCGCCGCGTCTCCTGGGAGCCGCCGGCCCGACCCGACGCGACGTCGATCGCCGACGCGCTGCACGCCCTGGGGGCCCGCGCCTGGCAGACGGAGCTGGTCTCGCCGGCGCTCGCGGAGGCGTTCAGGACGGCGGAGGGCTGAGCGATCAGGGGCGCGGGAACTGCGCGACAAGCGCAGGCCACGTCCGTAGGGTCGCGAGCGCGTGCAAGTCACTGCCCTGCGTCGCGACCTTGCGGTCGGATGCCTTCCGCTTCGCGCAGTTCCCCGCGCCCCTGGTTGCGCATCCCACTTCTTCGGCTCCTTGCCCACCGTTGTTACTCGTGGGTAGATTGGTCGCGTAGCAGCGCTGATGTTTGGCGCGCTCGCCCAGCCATGTCCCCTTGGGAGGAGAGCCCCGGTGCCTCGTACCGCGAGGGACGTCGTCTTCGTCGACGGCGTCCGCACCCCGTTCGGCAAGGCCGGCCCGAAGGGCATGTACCACGAGACGCGGGCGGACGACCTGGTCGTCAAGTGCATCCGCGAGCTCGTGCGTCGCAACCCGAACCTGCCGGTCGAGCGGATCGACGAGGTCGCCGTCGCGGCGACCACCCAGATCGGTGACCAGGGTCTGACCATCGGCCGTACCGCCGCGCTGCTCTCGGGTCTGCCGAAGTCCGTTCCGGGCTACGCCATCGACCGGATGTGCGCGGGTGCGATGACGGCCGTCACCACCACCGCGGGCGGCATCGCGTTCGGCGCGTACGACGTGGTCGTGGCCGGCGGCGTGGAGCACATGGGCCGGCACCCGATGGGCGAGGGCGTGGACCCGAACCCGCGGTTCGTCTCGGAGAAGCTGGTCGACGAGTCCGCCCTGTTCATGGGTATGACGGCGGAGAACCTGCACGACCGCTTCCCGCACCTCACCAAGGAGCGCTGCGACGCGTTCGCGGTGCGCTCGCAGGAGAAGGCCGCGAAGGCGTACGCCAACGGCGACATCCAGCCGGACCTGGTGCCGATCGCGATCCGCAACACCAACCCCGAGATCGGCGAGACCGGTTGGGGCCTGGCGACCACGGACGAGCCGATGCGCCCGGGCACCACCATGGAGTCGCTGGCCGGCCTGAAGACCCCGTTCCGTCCGCACGGCAACATCACCGCGGGCAACGCGGCGGGCCTGAACGACGGTGCGACCGCCTCGCTGCTGGCCGCCGAGGACGTGGCCCGCGAGCTGGGCCTGCCGATCAAGATGCGCATGGTGAGCTTCGCGTTCGCGGGCGTCGAGCCCGAGGTGATGGGCATCGGTCCCGTCCCGGCGACCGAGAAGGCGCTGGCCAAGGCCGGTCTGACCATCGACGACATCGGCGCGTTCGAGGTCAACGAGGCGTTCGCCGTCCAGGTGCTGGCGTTCCTGGACCACTACGGCATCGCGGACGACGACGAGCGGGTCAACCCGTACGGCGGCGCGATCGCGTTCGGCCACCCGCTGGCCTCCTCCGGTGTGCGTCTGATGACCCAGCTGGCCCGCCGCTTCGAGCAGCGCCCGGACGTCCGCTACGGCCTGACCACCATGTGCATCGGCTTCGGCATGGGCGGAACCGTCATCTGGGAGAACCCGCACTTCGAGGGTGGTAAGTGACCATGAGCACCACTGAGATGCTTCAGCGCGCCGCCGAACTGTTCCCCGGCGAGGTCGTCACCACCGCGCACGTGCGCCACCTGGACCTGCCGCTGCAGGCCGGCAAGCTGGCGCTGATCACCCTGGACAACGGCTTCGACCACACCAAGCCGACCACCTTCGGCCCGGGCTCGCTGGCGAAGCTGTCCGAGGCGCTGGACCAGGTCGAGGCCGAGGCCGCCGAGGGCAAGGTGGTCGCCGTCGCGATCACCGGCAAGCCGTTCATCTTCGCGGTCGGCGCCGACCTCAAGGGCGTCGAGGTGCTCAAGGAGCACACGGACGCGCTGGCCATCGGCAAGGGCGGCCACGACGTCTTCAAGCGGATCGCCGCGCTGCCCGTCCCGTCCTTCGCGTTCTACAACGGCGCGGCGATGGGCGGCGGCGTCGAGGTCGGCCTGCACTGCTCCTACCGCACTGTCAGCGCGGGCGTCCCGGCGTTCTCGCTGCCCGAGGTCTTCCTCGGCCTGGTGCCCGGCTGGGGCGGCTGCACCCTGCTGCCGAACCTGATCGGCCCGGCCAAGGCCGTCAAGGTCATCGTCGAGAACTCGATGGCCCAGAACAAGCAGCTCAAGGGCACGGACGTGTTCGAGCTGGGGATCGCGGACGCGATCTTCGAGCCGGCCGACTTCCTGGAGCAGTCGCTGCTGTGGACCGCGAAGGTCCTCAAGGGCGACGTGGTCGTCGAGCGCGAGGAGTTCGACCGCGGCAAGGCCTGGGACGACGCCGTGCTGTGGGGCCGCTGGGTCGCCGACGCCAAGGTGCACGGGGCCGCTCCGGCCGCGTACAAGGCGCTCGACATCATCCAGCAGGTCAAGGACGGCGACCTGCAGGCCGGCTTCGACGCCGAGGACGCCGCGCTGGCCGACCTCATCATGAGCGGTGAGCTGCGCGCCGGCCTGTACGCCTTCAACCTGGTGCAGCGCCGCGCGAAGAAGCCGTTCGGCGCGCCGGACAAGTCGCTGGCCCGCCCGGTCACCAAGGTCGGCGTGGTCGGCGCCGGTCTGATGGCCTCCCAGCTGGCGCTGCTGTTCGCGCGCCGCCTGGAGGTGCCGGTGGTGCTCACCGACATCGACCAGGAGCGCATCGACAAGGGCGTGGGCTACGTCCACGGCGAGATCGACAAGCTGCTGGCGAAGGGCCGCATCGGCGGCGACAAGGCCAACAAGCTCAAGGGCCTGGTCTCCGGCCACCTCGACAAGGCCGTCGCGTTCGGCGACGCGGACTTCGTCATCGAGGCCGTGTTCGAGGAGATGGGCGTCAAGCAGAAGGTGTTCGCGGAGCTGGAGGCGGTGGTCTCGCCGACCACCATCCTGGCCACCAACACCTCCTCGCTGTCGGTCACCGAGATGGCCTCCAAGCTCCAGCACCCCGAGCGCGTGGTCGGCTTCCACTTCTTCAACCCGGTCGCGATCCTCCCGCTGCTGGAGATCGTCCGGGCCGAGAAGACCGACGACGCCTCGCTGGCCACCGCGTTCGGTGTCGCCAAGAAGCTGAAGAAGACCGCGGTGCTCACCAAGGACGCCCCGGCGTTCGTGGTCAACCGCATCCTGACCCGCTTCATGGGCGAGATCCAGAACATCATCGACGAGGGCACCTCGTTCGAGACCGTCGAGGCCGCGGTCAAGCCGCTCGGCCTGCCGATGTCGCCGATCGCCCTGCTCGAACTGGTCGGCCCGGCCATCGCCCTGCACGTCTCCGAGACGCTGCACGGCGCGTTCCCGGAGCGGTTCACCGTCTCCGAGAACCTCGGCAAGGTCGTCAAGGCCGGCAAGCGCGGCTTCTACATCTGGCAGGACGGCGCCCAGGTCCTCGACCCCGAGGTCCTCGCCCTCCTCACCTTCGGCGACTCCGTCCTGACGGAGGACCAGGTCCGCGCCCGCGCCCTGGACGCCGTCGCCCAGGAGATCGGCCTGATGCTCGACGAGGGCGTCGTCGGCGAGGCGCAGGACATCGACCTGTGCATGATCACCGGCGCCGGCTGGCCCTTCCACCTCGGCGGCATCACCCCGTACCTCGACCGCGAGGGCGTCTCCGAGCGCGTCAACGGCAAGAAGTTCCTGGCCCCCGGCCTGGCTTCGATCCCCGCCTGACGCGAAGCGTTCCGTCCACGGGCGGGCAGCACTCCCCCACGGGGGAACGGCTGCCCGCCCGTTGGCGTACCGGGGACTACGCTGGACCGGGCCGATCCAGGGAGGACCTCATGACCGCGCAGCCCGACCACTCGGTTCACCCCGACGACGAGCTGATCCCGCGTCCCCAGAAGACCCCCGACACCCTCCGGGCGGCCCTGGCAGCGGTCGCCCCGCACCGGCTCCCGGAGATGGCGGAGCAACAGGACGAGGCCTTCGCCCTCGCAGTCCGAGACGGCTCCATCGACCCCCTCCGGGTCTTCCTGAACACCTGGGCCGCCCACATCGAGGTCGCCCGCCACCTCGACACCGCCGCCCGCATGCGCGCAGCCGAACACGCCGTGCAGACCCTGGACCGCGACGATCCCCGATGGAGCGAAGCCATCCGCGTATGCCTGGAGATCTTCAACCGGGCCCACGCGGCGGTGAACGGATGACCTGGTCCTGGGAGTACCACCCGAACGAGCAGTAGTTTGCCGCCGAAGCACCACCGGCCCTCCTGGCCAAGGTCGAGCAACGCGCCGACGAGCTGGTCCGCGCCGCTGAGGCCCGCTATCTCGACGGCACGGGCTACCAGGGCCCCGGAGAGGCCATGAAAACTGCTGCCGTCACCAACGGCTTCTTTGCCTATTTCGTCGCTCCCCGTCAGCAGCGGGTCTACGTCTGCCAGGTCACCGGTCTGTAGCCCAGTATGCTGCCGAGCTTCTGCGTGGAGGGGGTTGGCCGGTGCTGGTGCTGGTGCATGGCGGGTTGTGGGACGAGGAGATGGACGGGGAGCGGTTCTGGGGGCGGACCGGGGTGGTGGCGGGGCTGGCCGGGATGGGGCTGGAGGTGGTGGCGCCGGATCGGGTGATGCGGGTGGGGAGTTGGGGGGCTGAGGCGGAGCATCTGGTGGCGGGGTTGCCGGACGGGCCGGTGGTGGTGGTCGGTGGGTCCAACGGGTGCTCGGTGGCGGTGCGGATGGCGCTCGCGGTGCCGGAGCGGGTGCGGGGGCTGGTGCTGGCGTGGCCGGCGACGGCGGGGGATGTACGGGTGGACCAGAGGCTGCCTGAGGAGGCGACGCCGCTGCTGGCGGGCGGGGTGCTGCGCGGGGTCGCGGACGAGGAGTTGGCGGGGCTCCGGATGCCGGTGGGTGTGCTGCCGTCGGTGCCGGAGGGCCTGGTACACCAGCGGCGGACGGCGGACGGGCTGCTGGGGCTGATCCCGGGGGCGGTGGAGTTGCCGGGGTGTCCGGAGCCGCCGCATCCGGCGTTCCGGCCGGAGGGGCTGGTGGCGGCGGTGGCGGGCTTCGCGGCGCGGGTCAGGCGTCCTTGAGCCAGGCCTCGGTGCGGCGGTGGCGGCCGAGGCCGACGGCGTCGAACTCGTCGTGGTGGCCGTCCGCGTGGGCGCCGAGGTGGCGGAGGGCGAGGGAGATCGGGCCGGCGTTCGGTTCGATGAGAGGGCCGAGGGTGAGGGCGCCGCGGGTCCAGACGGCGACGGACTGGTCGCCGGTGCCGCCGAAGATGTCGGCCTCGATGTAGGCGATCTGTCCGGCGTCGGACCAGGCGGCCAGGGTGTGCTGGAGGCCGCCGGGGAACTCGTAGAACCCGGTGAACGGGCGGGTGCCGTCGTCCAGGGCCGCGCGCACGGCGTCCGGCAGCGGAAGCATGGCGAGGCCCTGGGCGAGCGGGACGACGCGGGTGCCGGGGAGGTCGGCGACGCGGCGCAGCAGGGGTTCGGCCGCGACGACCGCCGAGAGGACGTAGGCCACCGGCTGCTACTTCTTCTTGAGGCGGTAGATGACGGTGTCCCCGGTGACGCCGACGACCTCGTAGTGGGTGTTGAGCAGGGTGGCGATGCGGGGCACCATGTCGGGCTGGTAGGGGGAGGTGCCGGAGTCGTCGACGACGACCTCGGGGAAGCCGTTGGTGGAGATCTCGTCGTCGAAGGTCTGCCAGGCCTCGGCGACGGAGTACTGTTCGCCGACCTTGTCGGCGCCCTTGCCGCCGCTGAAGTTGGTGAGGAAGCCGGCGGTGAGGTAGCGGGTGGCGGGGCGTCGGTCGGCGAGCCAATAGAGCTCGGGGTGCATGCCCCAGATCAGGACGGTGTCCTTGGGGGTGGTCTGGGCGGCGACGGCGGTGGCGACCTCGGTGGACTGGGTGAGGCGCTGGCCGGGCCAGAGGACGGCGAGGCCGCAGAAGAAGCTGCTGGCGAGGGCGGAGTAGATCAGGACCGGCCGCCACGAGATCGCGGAGGTGGCGACGGCGCCGACGCCGAGCAGGACCAGTGGGGGCATCAGCTGGAGGTAGTAGTGGCCGAAGAAGTGGAAGCCGACGGAGACGGCGATCACCGAGGAGGCGAGCCACATCCACAGGTCGACGGTGGAGCCGTGTTCGGGTCCGCGGGCGGGGACGGGTCGTCGGCGGTGGCGTAGCCACAGGCGGTGCGCGAAGGGCAGCAGGAAGGCCAGTCCGGCGCCCATCAGGATGGCCGAGTTGCCGAGCGCGCGGCCGATCATCTGCGGCCAGTTGGAGCCGAGTCCGGCGTAGTCGCCGGAGCCGGTGACGACCCAGAACAGGAAGCCCTTGGGTTTGGTGAGGATGACGGCGACCAGCGCTATCGGCAACGCGAACCCGAAGCCGATCTTGGCGAGTGCGGGAGGCCAGCGGACGCCGCGGCGGCGGGTGTCCTGGAGGAGCATCCACAGCACGGGGAGCATGACGGCGCCGCCGGTCTGCTTGGTGAGCGAGCAGAGCGCGACCGCGATGCCGGCGGCCAGCCAGCGGCGGCGTTCGGCGTAGCGGAAGGCGGCCACCATGGCGGGCAGCATGAAGACTTCGAAGGTCGCGGCCTGGGTGTCCTCGGGCGAGAGTCCGATGGAGACCAGCAGGTAGAGGATGCCGGCGCAGCGCCCGGCCTTGTCGCCCCAGCGGCCGCGGGCCAGCGAGGTGAGCAGGATGGCGGTGGTCAGGTGGGCGACGATCGCGAGGGTGCGCAGCGGCCAGAGCGAGGCGGAGCCGAAGAGCGCGAAGCAGGCTTCGTACAGCCAGGGCAGCAGCGGGGGTTTGCGGTCGACGACGGTGTCGTAGAGCACGCCGCCGTCGGCGAGCATCCGGGCCTGGGTGGCGAGGTAGCCCTCGTCGGGGCTCCACACGGGGCGCAGGAAGGACGGCAGGTGGGTCAGGGTGGCCAGCACGGCGAGCAGCGGGACCAGTCTGGTCCAGTACCCGGTGCGGAGGCGCTCTGGGAGGCGCTCGGCAAGGGCACGTGGGCTGCTCGTGAGGGTGAGGGACACGGGTGACAACCTACCGGGCGTGGACGGGCGTAGTCAGTGGCAGTCAGCGAATGGGTGTGACTGTCCGACAATAAGCGCACCGCCACGGGGCCGAAATGCGGTCCCGTGACGGTGCGCTGGAGGGATTTCCGGTGGTCAGCTCCGGGCGAAGGAGCGGGTGGTGACCAGTGCTTCGATCTTCTTGGCGATGGCGGGGGCGGTGAGCCCGATCTCCTCGAGGATCTCGCCGCGCGAGGCGTGGTCGAGGAACTCCTGCGGGATGCCGAAGTCGCGCAGCGGCACGTCCACGTCCGCGTCGCGCAGCGCCTGGGCGATCGCGGAGCCGACGCCGCCGGCCCGGCCGTTGTCCTCGACGGTGACCACCAGGCGGTGCTGGGCGGCCAGGCCCGGCAGCGCGGCGTCCACCGGCTTGACCCAGCGCGGGTCGACCACGGTGCTGGTGATGCCCTGCTCGGCGAGCAGCTCGGCGGCCTCCAGGCAGGTCGGGGCCATTGCGCCGATCGAGACGATCAGCACGTCGGCGACCTCGTCCGCGGTGCCGTCCTCGGGGCGGCGCAGCACGTCCATGCCGCCGACGGTGCCGACGGCGGGGACGGCGGGGCCGACGTTGCCCTTGGAGTAGCGGACCACGGTGGGGGCGTCGGCTACCTCGACGGCCTCGCGCAGCTGGAGCCGGACCTGCTCGGCGTCGCGCGGGGCGGCGAGCCGCAGGCCGGGGACGACCTGCAGGATCGACATGTCCCACATGCCGTTGTGCGAGGCGCCGTCGGTGCCGGTGACGCCGGCCCGGTCGAGCACGAAGGTGACGCCGAGCTTGTGCAGGGCGACGTCCATCAGGACCTGGTCGAAGGCGCGGTTCAGGAACGTCGCGTAGACGGCGACCACCGGGTGCAGGCCGTTGGTGGCCAGGCCGGCGGCGCAGACGGCGGCGTGCTGCTCGGCGATGCCGACGTCGAAGATCCGGTCCGGGTAGGCCTTGGCGAACGGGGCCAGGCCGACGGGGTGCAGCATCGCGGCGGTGATGGCGACCAGGTCGCGGCGCTCGCGGCCGAGCGCGACCATCTCCTCGCCGAACACCGACGTCCAGTCCTTGCCGGAGGTCTTGACCGGCAGGCCGGTGTCGGGGTGGATCACGCCGACCGCGTGGAAGCGGTCCTCGTCGTTGTTCTCGGCGGCGTGGTAGCCGCGGCCCTTCTCGGTGATGCAGTGCACGATGACCGGGCCGCCGAAGTTGCGGGCCTTGGTGAACGCGGACTCCAGCGCCTGCAGGTCGTGGCCGTCGATCGGGCCGAGGTACTTCAGGCCGAGGTCCTCGAACATGCCCTGCGGGGCGATGAAGTCCTTCAGGCCCTTCTTGGCGCCGTGCAGGGTGTCGAACATCGCCTGGCCGACCACGGGGGTGCGCTGCAGCGCGTCCTTGCCCCAGGACAGGAAACGCTCGTAGCCCTGGGTGGTGCGCAGGGTGGCGAGGTGGTTGGCGAGGCCGCCGATGGTCGGCGAGTAGGACCGCTCGTTGTCGTTGACGACGATGACGACCGGCAGGTCCTGGCTGTCGGCGATGTTGTTCAGCGCCTCCCAGGCCATGCCGCCGGTGAGCGCGCCGTCGCCGATCACGGCGACCACGGGGCGGTCCTTGTGGCCCTGGATCTTGTTGGCCTTGGCGAGACCGTCGGCGTAGCCAAGGACGGTGGAGGCGTGCGAGTTCTCGATCACGTCGTGCTCGGACTCGGCGCGCGAGGGGTAGCCGGACAGGCCGCCCTTCATCTTCAGCCGGGAGAAGTCCTGGCGGCCGGTCAGCAGCTTGTGGACGTAGCTCTGGTGGCCGGTGTCGAACAGGATCCGGTCGCGCGGCGAGTCGAAGACCCGGTGCATCGCGAGGGTCAGCTCGACCACGCCGAGGTTCGGTCCGAGGTGACCGCCGGTCTTGGAGACCTCCTCCACCAGGAAGGCGCGGATCTCCTCGGCGAGTGCCGACATCTGCGCGGGGGTGAGTCGATCGAGATCGCGCGGTCCCCGAATACGGGTCAGCAGGGCCACCCGTTCCTCCTCGTCCAAGTTCTCGCGCCCGCATGGGCCCGGAGGGCGTACGCCCCGCTTGAGTCTAATTGCCATTACCCGTGCGTAGTGCGGCGGGCAACCCCGACCCCCTGTTCGGATGGCCGGGGCCGAAAAGCACCGAACCGCGCGACCGGCCCCGGTATAACGGGGAGGTGTGCCGGTCGCGCGGTTGCGGGTGGTGCGGGTCAGCCGCGTCCGTTGGACTTCTGGGTGCGGCGGGAGACCGAGTCCAGGACCACCGCGGCGAGCAGCACCGCGCCGGTGATCATGTACTGGATGGCCTGCTGGGCGTGGACCATGTCCAGGCCGGTGGTGATCGACTGGATGACCAGGATGCCGAGCAGCGCCGACCAGGTCTTGCCGCGGCCGCCGAACAGGCTGGTGCCGCCGATGACGGCCGCCGCGATGCAGTTCATCAGCACGTTGGCGCCACCGAGGCCCTTGTCCGCCGAACCCTGCTGGGAGGCGATGAACAGACCGCCGAAGCCGGCCAGGCCGGCCGAGATCATGTACACCGAGGTGCGCACCCAGGCGACGTTGATGCCGGCCCGGCGGGCCGCCTCGATGCCGCCGCCGACCGCGAAGATCTGCCGGCCGTAGGTGGTGCGGCGGAGCACGAAGTCGGCGATCGCGACGACGCCGACGAACAGCACCAGCGGCAGCGGGAGGCCGCGGTCCTGGTTGAACATGTAGGCGACCAGCAGCACGACCACGGCGAGCACGCCGGTGCGCAGCGCGATCTCGGCGATCGGCCGGGCCGGCAGGCCGGCGGCCGTGCGGCGGCGGGCCTCCAGCAGCTGGCCGGCGCCGAACAGCGCGATGGCGAGGATCGCGGCCAGCCAGGCCCAGATGATGTCGCCGTCGCCGAGGAAGTAGGTGTCCAGGTTGGCGATGACGCCGTCGTTGAGGTTGTTGACGGTGCCGAGGTTGCCGATGACCAGGTACTGCAGGCCGCTCCAGACGAGCATGCCGGCCAGCGTGACCAGCAGCGCGGGCACGCCGATCTTCGAGAAGAAGAAGCCGTGCAGGGCGCCCATGGCGACCGCGGCGACGATGCCGAGCAGCACCGCCAGCCACTCGTTGACGCCCTGGCGGACGGCGAGCACCGAGGAGATCGCGGCGGCGGCGCCGGCCACCGAGCCGAGCGACAGGTCGATCTCGCCGAGCAGCAGCACGAAGACCACGCCGGTGGCGATCAGGCCGGGGCCGGCGATCCACTTGGTGATGTTGGTGAGGTTGTCGGCGTTGAGGAAGGAGCCGGTCTTCCACTGGAAGATGGCGGCGATGATGATCAGGCCGACCACGACCGGCAGCGAGCCGAGCTCGCCGCCGCGGATCTTGCGGCCGAACTCCTCGACGTAACCGGCCAGGCCCTCCTTGCGGACCAGCAGGCGCGGGTCGACGGCGGGCGGGGTGGGCGTGGTGGGGGTTTCGGTGCTCACTTGGCGTCCTCCGCGATACGGGCCTGACGACGGGTCACCGCGTTGTCGGTGGCGCCGGTGATGGCGGAGATGATCTCCTCGTGCGAGGTGGTGGCCACCTCGAAGCTGCCGTTGTTGCGGCCCAGGCGGAGCACCGCGACGGTGTCCGCGACGGCCTTGACGTCGGCCATGTTGTGGCTGATCAGGATCACGCCGAGGCCGCGCTCGCGCAGCCGCTCGACCAGGTCGAGGACCTGGGCGGTCTGCTCGACGCCGAGGGCCGCGGTGGGCTCGTCCAGGATGACGATCTTCGGGTCGCCGACCAGGGCGCGGGCGATCGCGACCACCTGGCGCTGGCCGCCGGACAGGCCGGCGATCGGGATCCGGACGCTGGGGATGCGGATCGACAGGGTGTCGAGGAGTTCCCGGGCGCGCTTCTCCATGGCGACCTCGTCCAGGGTGCCGAAGCGCTTGAGCTCGCGGCCGAGGAACAGGTTGCCGACCACGTCGAGGTTGTCGCACAGGGCGAGGTCCTGGTAGACGGTGGCGATGCCGAGCGTCTGGGCGTCGTGCGGGCGGCCGATGGTGACCGGCTTGCCCTCCCACTCGATGACGCCCTCGTCGATCGGGTGGACGCCCGCGATGGTCTTGACCAGGGTGGACTTTCCTGCGCCGTTGTCGCCGACCAGGGCGACGACCTCGCCCGCGTGGACCTCCAGCTGCACGTCGGTGAGTGCCTGGACGGCACCGAAGCGCTTGGAGACCCCGCGCAACGCCAGTACGGGTGCGCCTGTCACGTGAACCATCTCCTTGAGTTCCGTGTCGGACCTGACGTTTCCGACACGGGCGACCCGCGCGCCGGTCCGGGCGCGCGGGGTGGGACTGCTCCAACAAAAAGGGCCGGCGGGAGCTTCCGGGTGGTCAGGAAGCCCCCGCCGGGCGGGAATTACTGCAGGCCGGCCGCGGTGCAGGCGGCGGCGAAGTCGGCGGTGCAGATGTCCGCGACCTTGTACAGGTTGTCGGCGATCACGGTGTCCTTGATGTTCGCCTTGGTGACGACCTTGGGCTCCAGCAGGGTGGCCGGGATGCCCTTGTCGGTGTCGCTGTCGACGGTCGCGGTGGCGACGCCCTTGATGTCCTTGCCCTGGAGCAGGTTGACCGCGAGCTCGGCGGCACCCTCGGCCAGCGGCTTGTAGGCCTTGTAGATGGTGTAGGCCTGGTCGCCGGAGACCAGACGCTGGACGGCGTCGAGGCCCGCGTCCTGGCCGCCGACCGGGACGTTGATGCCCTGGGCCTTCAGCTGGGTGATGATCGCGCCGGCCATGCCGTCGTTGGCCGAGTAGACGGCCTGGAAGCCGTCCTTGCCGAGCGAGGAGATGGCGGCGCCGATCTTCTGGCCCGCGACGGTGGGCTTCCACTCGCCGCTCTGCTCGTAGACGACCTTCTTGACCTTGCCGTCCAGCACCTTGTGCGCGCCGGACTTGAACTTGCCGGCGTTCGGGTCGGCGTCGTCACCGTTGATCATCACGATGTTGGCGTCGGCGGCCTTGGCACCGAGGGCGTCGACCAGGGCCTGGCCCTGCAGCTCGCCGACCTTCTCGTTGTCGAAGGAGACGTACGCGGAGACCGGGCCGGTGGCCAGGCGGTCGTACGCGATGACCTTGACGCCCTTGTCGGCGGCCTCCTTCACCCAGGACTGGGTCGACTTGGCGTCGAACGCGTCCAGGATGATCACCTTGACGCCCTGGGCGATCAGGGTGTCGAACTGCTGCTTCTGCTTCGAGGCGGAACCCTCGGCGTTGCTGTACTCGACCTTGCAGTCGGAGCAGAGCGCGTGGACCTTCGCCTCGATGAACGGCTTGTCGAACGACTCGTAACGGGTCGAGGAGGCGTTCTCCGGCAGCAGCAGGCCGATCGACTTGTTGTTGCCCGAGGCCGCGCTGTCCTTCTTGTCACTGCCGGCCTTGCCACACGCGGCCATGGTGAGGGCCATCGAGACAGCGGCGGTGCCGACGACAACGCGACGCATCATTGCGTTCATGGTGGGGGGTGCCTCCCTGACAGAGCCGCAACGTTGCGGCGAGGTGGGCAGGAGTCAACCCCGTCACCAAGCTTGTCGTCAACAAGTAAAGCATCTGGCCAGGGGATTCAGACCTTTTCGTTATCTTCCTGAAGGCTCAGTCGAGATCGGACGGCCGCTCAGGAGCCGTCCGGAACCTCTCGCACCCCGTCAGAGCCCTCCCGTCTCACCCATCTCACTCATCACCAGGGCGAGCGCCCCGAGCACCTCGGCGCGGCCACCGAGCGTCCCCGGGACCACCGACAGCTGGCGGGCGGCGCTGGGGATGGCGTACCGGGCCACCGAGTCCCGGATCGGGGAAAGCACCAGTTCACCGGCCTCGGCCAGGTCGCCGCCGAGGATCACCCGGCGGGGGTTGAGCAGGTTGCACAGGGTGGCCACGCCCATGCCGATCTGGCGGCCGGCGTCGGCGATCACCCGGCGGCAGCCCAGATCGCCCTGCTGGGCCAACTGCACCACCTTTCCGAGTGTCAGTTCGCCCGGGTGGTTGGCGTTCAAGAGGTTGAGCAGGTAACGGGAGCCCACGTAGGTCTCCAGGCAGCCGCGGTTGCCGCAGCGGCAGACCGGGCCCGCCTCGTCCAGCGTGATGTGCCCGATCTCACCCGCGGTGCCCCCCGGGCCCCGGTAGATCTGGCCGTTGATCACCAGGCCGGAGCCGACGCCGCTGGCCACCTTGATGTACGCCAGGTCGCCCAGGCCCCGCCCGGCGCCCCACACCAGCTCGCCCAGCGCGCCCAGGTTGGCGTCGTTGTCCACGTGCACCGGCATGCCCAGGCGGCGCGCCAGCTCCTGGCCGGGCGTCACCCCGGACCAGCCGGGCAGGATCGCGGTCGAGCCGAGCGCCCCGGTCTCCTGGTCGATCGGGCCGGGCACGCCCAGGCCCACGCCGATCACCTTGTCGTGCTGGAAGCCGGCCTGCTCCAGCAGCCGGGCCACCATCCGCTCGGCCAGGTCGAGGCCCTGCTGCGCGGAGACGTCCACGTCCAGCGGCTCGCTCTCCTCGGCCAGCACCCGGTGCGCCAGGTTGCCGACCGCCACCCGCAGGTGGGTGTGGCCGAAGTCGACGCCCACCACGATCCCGGCGTCCCCGCTCAGCGAGACGCTGCGCGCCCGGCGCCCGCCCGAGGAGGTGTCGGCGACCACCACGGTGCCGGACTCCTTGAGCTCCCGGACGATGTTGGACACCGTCGCGGCCGACAGCCCCGTACCCCGGGCGATCTCGGCCTGGGTCAGCGATCCGGCCATCCGCACCGCCCGCAGCACCCGTTCGAGATTCGCCCGGTGCAGCGAGGACTGCGATCCCGGTGTGTCCGTCGACATGTTCCACCCTCCAGGGCGCACTTCGTTCGTCCAAAGTTCAGCTTCAACTTGTGAACTCTATGCTCCGGTACAGATCGGAGGGGCCGTCAAGTACGAACACGGATCGTTACGCACGTGGGAGGATGCCGGTAACCGAGCCCTGACGAAGGAGTCCTGCGAGTGCCTGGCACCAACTTGACCCGTGAGGAGGCCCGCACCCGGGCCGCACTCCTGCATGTGGAGTCGTACGACATCGAGCTCGACCTGAGCTCGGCGCGCGAGGGCGGCACCTTCCGGTCCACCACCGTGGTCCGGTTCACCGCCACCGAAACCGGCGCTTCCACCTTCATCGACCTGGTCGCCCCCGCCGTCTCGGAGATCGTCCTCAACGGCCGCGCGCTGCCGCTGGAGAACTTCTCCGACAGCCGGATCGCGCTGCCCGACCTGGCCGCCGCGAACGAGCTGCGGGTGGTCGCCGACTGCGCCTACACCAACACCGGCGAGGGCCTGCACCGGTTCGTCGACCCGGCGGACGGCGAGACCTACCTCTACACCCAGTTCGAGGTCCCGGACGCCCGCCGGGTGTTCGCCAACTTCGAGCAGCCCGACCTGAAGGCCGCCTTCGCCTTCACCGTCACCGCCCCCACCGGCTGGGTCGTGGTCTCCAACTCGCCGACCCCCGAGCCCACCGGCGACGGCGACACCCGGGTGTGGACCTTCGAGCCCACCCCGCGCATCTCCACCTACATCACCGCGCTGGTGGCCGGCCCCTACGTCGGCGTGTTCGACGCCTACGAGAACGGCGCGCAGCGCGTGCCGCTCGGCGTCTACTGCCGCCCCTCGCTGCGCGAGTTCCTCGACGCCGACGCCATCTTCGCCGTCACCAAGCAGGGCTTCGACTACTTCCAGGACAAGTTCGACTTCGCCTACCCGTTCGCGAAGTACGACCAGCTGTTCGTCCCGGAGTTCAACGCCGGCGCGATGGAGAACGCGGGCGCCGTCACCCTCCGCGACCAGTACGTGTTCCGCTCCAAGGTCACCGACGCCTCCTACGAGATGCGCGCCGCGACCATCCTGCACGAGCTCGCCCACATGTGGTTCGGCGACCTCGTCACCATGGAGTGGTGGAACGACCTGTGGCTGAACGAGTCGTTCGCCACCTTCGCCGAGGTGGTCTGCCAGGCCGAGGCGCCCGGCTCCAAGTGGCCGCACTCCTGGACCACCTTCGCCAACCAGATGAAGACCTGGGCGTACCGGCAGGACCAGCTGCCGTCCACCCACCCGATCATGGCGGAGATCAACGACCTGGAGGACGTCCAGGTCAACTTCGACGGCATCACCTACGCCAAGGGCGCCTCGGTGCTCAAGCAGCTGGTGGCGTACGTCGGCCAGGACGCCTTCTTCCAGGGCGTGCGCGCCTACTTCAAGCGCCACGCCTGGGGCAACACCCGCCTCACCGACCTGCTCGGCGCCCTCGAGGAGGCCAGCGGCCGCGACCTTCGCGTCTGGTCCAAGGCCTGGCTGGAGACCGCCGGCATCAACGTGCTGCGCCCGGCCCTCGAGGTCGCCGCGGACGGCACCATCGAGTCCTTCGCCGTCCTGCAGGAGGCCCCCGCGCTGCCCGCCGGCGCCCGCGGCGAGGCCGTGCTGCGCCCGCACCGCATCGCCATCGGCCTGTACGAACTGGTCGACGGCAAGCTGGAGCGCGCCGAGCGGATCGAGCTCGACGTCGACGGCGAGCGCACCGAGGTCCCGCAGCTCACCGGCCGCCGGCGGCCCGCCGTGCTGCTGCTCAACGACGACGACCTGTCCTACGCGAAGGTCCGCCTCGACGCCGACTCGCTGGCCGTCGTCACCGAGCACCTCGGCGACTTCACCGACTCGCTCCCCCGCGCGCTGTGCTGGGCCTCCGCCTGGGACATGACCCGCGACGGCGAACTCGCCACCCGCGACTACCTGTCGCTGGCGCTGGCCGGCCTGCCCCGCGAGAGCGACATCGGCGTGGTCCAGTCCGTGCACCGCCAGGTCAAGCTCGCCCTCGAGCTGTACGCCGACCCGGCGTGGCGCGAGAGCGGCCTGCAGCGCTGGGCCGCCGCCGCCGAGACGGCGCTGCGCGAGGCCCCCGCCGGCAGCGACCACCAGCTCGCCTGGGCCCGCGCCCTCGCCGGCTCCGCCCGCACGGACGGTCAGCTCGCGCTGCTCGCCGGGCTGCTGGACGGCACCGAGACCGTCGAGGGCCTGGCCGTCGACACCGAGCTGCGCTGGACGCTGCTCGGCCGCCTGGTCGCCACCGGCCGCGCCGACGAGGCCGCGATCGACGCGGAACTCGCCCGCGACAACACCTCCTCCGGCCAGGAGCACGCCGCCACCTGCCGGGCGGCCCGCCCGACCGCCGAGGCCAAGGCCGAGGCGTGGGAGTCCGTGGTGGAGTCCGACACCCTGACCAACTACGTGCAGGAGGCCGTCATCGCCGGCTTCCAGCAGCCCGACCAGCGGGACCTGCTCACGCCGTACACCGAGAAGTACTTCGCCTCGGTCAAGCAGGTGTGGGAGACCCGCAGCCACGAGATCTCGCAGCAGATCATCGGCGGCCTGTACCCCTCGTACGCGGTCTCGCAGGCCACCCTGGACGCGACCGACGCGTGGCTGGCCTCGGCCGAGCCGGCGCCGGCGCTGCGGCGCCAGGTCGTCGAGGCGCGGGCCGGTGTGGAGCGGGCGCTGAAGGCTCAGGCGGCGGATCGCTGACACGAGGTCATGACGGGGCCCGGGGGACGCGTTCTCCCGGGCCTCCGGCGTGTTCGGGGTTGCTGCTGCTGCGCGGCAAGCGCCGGCCGGTCCGGGAGGGCGCGGTCACGTGCAGGTCATTGTCCGGCGTCGCGATCTTGCTGACGGGTGCGTTCCCCTTCGCGCAGTTCCCCGCGCCCCTGGCGGTGCTCTCCCTGGTCCTGCGCGGGCAGGGTGATGCGGAAGGTGGTTGCCCCGGGTTCGCTGTGCACGGTAGCCGTGCCGGCGTGGGCTTGGACGACGGCTTGGACGATGGCGAGGCCGAGGCCGGTGGAGCCGGTGCGGCGGGAGCGGGTGGGGTCGCCGCGGACGAAGCGGTCGAAGACGTGCGGGAGGAGTTCGGGCGGGATGCCGGGGCCGTTGTCGGTGACGGTGAGGGTCGCGTCGGTGGGGGTGGCCGAGAGGTGGAGGGTGACCTCGGTGCCGTCGGGGGTGTGGGTGCGGGCGTTGGCCAGCAGGTTCGCCACCACTTGGGTGAGGCGGTGGGGGTCGCCGGGGACGGTGACGGGTTCGGCGGGCAGTTCGAGCAGCCAGCGGTGCTGTGGGGCGGCGGCCCGGGCGTCGGCGGTGCAGTCCAGGGCGATCCGGGTGAGGTCGACGTCCTCGACGGCGAGCGGGCGGCCGGCGTCGAGGCGGGCGAGCAGCAGCAGGTCCTCGACGACGGTGCCCATGCGCTGCGACTCGGCGGTGATCCGTTCCAGTGAGTGCCGGACCGGCTCGGGCACCGGTCCTGGGTGCCGGAGCGCGAGTTCGGCGTGGCCGCGGACGGCTGCCACCGGGTTGCGCAGTTCGTGGCTGGCGTCGGCGGCGAAGGCGCGCAGCCGTTCCTCGACCTGCTGACGGCGGGTCAGTGCGTCCCCGATGTGGCCGAGCATCCGGTTGAGTGCGGTGCCGACCCGGCCGACCTCGGTGCCGGGGTCGTCGTCGGGGACGCGTTCGCCGAGGTCGACCGCGCCGCTGGCCAGCGGGAGGGCGGAGACGCGTTCGGCGGTGGCCACCACGCGTTCCAGCGGGCGCAGCGCGAGTCGGACGCCGATGGTGCCGGTGACCGCGGCGACCGCGAGGGCGACGGCGAACACCACGAGTTCGATCATCAGCAGGCGCTGGACGGTCTCGTCGATGGGGTGCAGTGGCAGGCCGGTGATCAGTACGTCCCCGTCGGAGCCGGTGACGGCGGCGGCCCGGTAGTGGCCGAGGGCGGAGAGTGTGAGGTCGCGCGGGTGGCCGCCGGCCGGGAGTGCGCGCAGGGCACGGACGTCCTGGTCGGTGAGCGGGACGGGGGCGTCGCTGCCGCCGCTTCCGGCGATCGGGACGGGGTCGTCGTCGCCGGGCGGGATGCCGCCGACCACGGCGGCGTGGGTGACGGTGCCGTTCACCAGGCGGGCGCCGAAGGTGCCGGGCGACTGGGCGCGGGTGTCGTGGCCGTTCACGCCGGGGTGTTCGAGGCTGGCGGCGTAGCGTCCGCCGGCGGCGGCCAGTTGC
This sequence comes from Kitasatospora sp. NPDC004614, assembly GCF_042873675.1. Lineage (NCBI taxonomy): Bacteria > Bacillati > Actinomycetota > Actinomycetes > Kitasatosporales > Streptomycetaceae > Kitasatospora > Kitasatospora sp. NPDC004614. Next base: position 73,481 of record NZ_JBIALR010000006.1, on the reverse strand, counting down.
TGGTCGGTCCGGTCGACCAGGAAGTGCCGCAGCGCCGAGGTGGTGGCGAAGCCGACGCCGACGCAGATCAGCGCGATCAGTACCAGGACGCCCGCGACCAGCCGCGCCCGTAGCGTGCGGGGCCGTCCGGCGGCCGTCATCCGGTGGCCGCCTTGAGTACGTAGCCGGCGCCGCGCACGGTGTGGATCATCGGTGGCCGGCCGGCGTCGATCTTGCGGCGCAGGTAGCTGATGTACAGCTCCACCACGTGGGCCTGCCCGCCGAAGTCGTAGGACCAGACGGCGTCCAGGATCTGTGCCTTGCTGAGCACCTGCCGCGGGTGCTCCATCAGGTAGCGCAGCAGGGCGAATTCGGTGGGGCTGAGGTCGATGATCTCGCCGCCGCGGCTGGTCTCCCGGACTGCCGGGTCGAGGTGCAGGTCGCCGACGGTGAGGGTGCCGGGGGCGGCCGGTCCGGCGGGGGCGGCGCGGCGCAGCAGGCCGCGCAGCCGGGCCACGACCTCTTCCAGGCTGAACGGTTTGGTGACGTAGTCGTCGCCGCCGGCCGAGATGCCGGCGATCCGGTCCTCGACGGCGTCCCGGGCGGTCAGGAACAGCACCCGTACCTCGGGGTCGGTGCGGTGCACCCGGCGGAGCACTTCGAGCCCGTCGAAGTCGGGCAGCATGACGTCCAGCACGATGGCGTGCGGGTGCCATTCGGCGGCGGTGGTGACGGCGTCGTGGCCGCCGGTGACGCCGCGGGCCTGCCAGCCTTCGTAGCGCAGGGCGCCGCAGATCACCTCGACCAGGTCGGGTTCGTCGTCCACCACCAGGACCCGCCATGGGGTTTCCGCGTGCTGCATGGATCCATTCTGGCGTTCCGGCATGAGAAAGCGGTGAGATCATCCGACCGCTTCGCGTAGAGTGCGGGCCCGGCGACCTGCGCGAACGCCCCGGGGAGGGCCTGGGGGCGGCGCCCTTTCATAGGGAACTGAGAGATTCCGGTGCCACGGTGGCAGAGCACCACCGAAGGAGGGCCCGTTGACCGTACTGACCAGCCCGACCCGCGCCGCCCGCCGCGCCGCCCCGCGCCAGGGCCTCCCCCCGGACGCCGTCCGGCACGGCGCGCTCGCCCTGATCGCGCTCGGCGCCCTCGCCGTGCTCGCCCTGTGGTGGATCGACACCCCGCGAATAGCCGGCGCCGCGGACTGGCTCACCGGCACCGCCCGTATCACCGGCCTGCTGGCCGGCTACGCCGCGCCCGTCCTGCTGCTGCTGATGGCGCGCATTCCGCTGCTCGAACGCGAGGTCGGCGCCGACCGGATGGCCCGCTGGCACGCCTTCGGCGGCCGGTACCTGGTGTCGCTGATCACCGTGCACGTGCTGACCGTCATCTGGGGCTACGCGCTGACCAGCGGCCAGGGCCTGTGGAACCAGGGCGTGGAGATCGTCCTGCACTTCCCCGACATGCTGAAGGCCACCGCCGCCACCCTGCTGATCCTCGGCACCGGCGCGGTCTCCGCCCGGGCCGCCCGCCGCCGGCTCAGCTACGAGGCCTGGTACTACCTGCACCTGGCCACCTACCTGGCCGTCGCACTCGGCTTCGGCCACCAGCTCACCACCGGCGCCGACCTGGCCGACAACAAGGCCAAGGCCCTCTGGTACCTGCTGTACCTCGGCACCGCCGCCGTCCTCGGCTGGTACCGGCTGCTGCGGCCGTTCCTGCGTGACCGCCGGCACCGGCTGCGGGTCGCCGAGGTCCGGCCCGAGGGGCCCGGCGTGGTCTCGGTCTTCCTGACCGGCCGGCACCTGGACGAGCTGCGCGCCGAGCCCGGCCAGTTCTTCCGCCTCCAGTTCCTCACTCCCGAGCTGCGCTGGGCCGCCAACCCCTACTCGCTGTCCGCTCCCCCCCACCCGCACTTCCTGCGCTTCACCGTCAAGGGCCTTGGCAAGCACAGCGCCGCCGTCGCCGGCCTCGCCCCCGGCACCGCCGTCCGGGCGGAGGGCCCGTACGGGGCGTTCACCGCGCGGCGCCGCCACGGCGGGCCGGTGCTGCTGCTCGGCGCGGGCGTCGGCATCACCCCGCTGAGGGCGCTCTTCGAGACGCTGCCCGGGCGGCTGACGCTCGTCCAGCGGGCCCGGCACCCCCAGGACCTGCTGTTCCGCCACGAGCTGGCGGCCGTCGCCGCCGGGGGCCGGGGCAAGCGGGTGCACGAGCTGCTCGGTAGCCGCGAGCAGGTCGGCGACCTTGGTGCGGCGCTGCACCGGCTGGTGCCGGACCTCGGCCGCCACGAGGTCTACCTGTGCGGGCCGGAGGCGTTCACCGCCGAGGCGGTCCGCGCGCTGCGCGCCGCCGGGGTCCGGCCGTCCCGCATCCACCACGAGTCCTTCGTCTTCTAGGAGCCCCCACCGCCATGCGCCGAGCCGTCATCACCGCCTCCGCGACCGCCGCCGGGGTCGTCCTGCTGCTCTCCCTGAAGCCGCACGACCCGTCCGGCGCGGCCGCCATCTCCTCCTCCCCCGTGGCCGGGGGCACGGGGAGCACCAGCAGCCAGGCCTCGTCCCCGATGTCCCCGTCGTCCCCGTCGTCTCCGTCGTCCCCGTCTTCCGCGTCGTCCTCGCCCGGTACCGGCGGTGCCACCCGGACCGTCACCGGCAGCGCCATCAACACCCGGTACGGGCCGGTGCAGGTCCGGGTCACCATGAACGGCAGCGCGATCGGCAAGATCGACGTGATCCAGTACCCCAACCGGGACCGCCGCGACCAGGAGATCAACAGCTTCGCCGTCCCGCAGCTCAACCAGGAGGCGATGGCCGCGCAGAACGCGCACATCGACGTGGTCTCCGGCGCCACCTACACCAGCGACGGCTATACCCGCTCCCTGCAGAGCGCCCTGGACCAGGCGGCGAAGAAGTGACCGCCACCCACGTCGAGCACGTGATGGGGACGGTCTTCTCCTTCACCGTCCGCGACCCCGGCGCCGGGACCGCCGACGCCCTCGCCCGGATCGTCACCCGCCTGCACTGGATCGACGCGGTGTTCTCACCGTACCGGCCGGAGAGCGAGATCAGCCGGCTCGGCCGCGGCGAACTCGCGCTCGCCGACTGCGACCCCGAGGTCGCCCGGGTGCTGGAGCGCTGCGCGGAACTCGCCGCCGAGACCGACGGCTACTTCACCGCGACGCCCGGCGGACACCTCGACCCGAGCGGCTGGGTCAAGGGCTGGGCCGTCGAGGAGGCCTCCCGCACCCTGCGCGAGTCGGGCTCCGACCAGCACTGCGTCAGCGGCGGCGGCGACGTGCAGACCGCCGGCGGCCCCTGGCGCATCGGCATCGCCGACCCGCACCGCCCCGGCGCGGTGGCCCGCGTGGTCACCGGCCACGACCTGGCCGTCGCCACCTCCGGTACCGCCGAGCGCGGCCCGCACATCGTCGACCCGCACACCGGCCGTCCTGCGACGTCCTACGCCTCGCTCACCCTGGTCGGCGACCGCCTCGCGCACCTGGACGCCCTCGCCACCGCGGCCTTCGCGATGCCGCACGCCCTCGAGTGGCTCACCGCGAGGGGCGTGCCCGCGCTGCTGATCCACCCGGACGGACGGCAGGAGGAGACCCCCGGCCTGCCGTGACCGCCGGGGTGGACGGTGACGGTGTGTCAGGGTGCGGTCTGCGCGCCGAGCGCCCGCCCGTGCGCGTCCGGCCCGGGTCCGGGTACGACGGAACGCCCGGTGCTCCGAGGAGCGCCGGGCGTCCGGTGTTCCGTCCCGGGGGCGCTGGGCCCCGCCGTTCCGCGCACCCGGCGGGGTGTGCGCAGCGGCCTGACGCGGGATTACTTCTTCTTGCCCGGGATCATGCAGAGGCCCGCGATCACCAGGAAGGAGACGATCGGGAGGGCGACAAACAGGCCCAGGGTCTGGCCGACGCTCAGGCCGGCGCCCGGGTCGTCGCCGTCGTCGCGTACGAGCGCCATGGCGGGCGACGACATCAGCATCATCAGCGTGGCCGCCGCGGTGACCGCACCGGCGCGCATTGCGTTCCTCTTGTCCACGTTTCACAACTTACCGGCCCCCTACACCGGGTCGCCCGGCGGGGTGCGCCTGTCGGCGTGTCCCGCCGCCGGAGCGACGGACGGAACGCCGGACGGAACGCCTGGTGGGGCGCCGAGCGGGGTGAGGGTGGCGGCGATGGCGGCGGTGCCCGGGGCGGTGGCGATCCGGTCGAGGGTGCGGGGCGTTCCGGTGGCGTCGGCGACGGGGAGCCGCCAGTTGGGGTACTGGTCCCAGGTGCCGGGGAGGTTCTGCGGGCGGGGGTCGCCGACGGTGTCGGGCAGCCAGACGCCGACCAGCCGGGCGGGGGTGGCGCGCAGGTAGGCGTGGAGCGCCTCGGGGGTGACGGGTGCGCCGTCGGCGAGCAGGCCGAGGCGGACGAGTTCGCGCTGCCAGTCGGCGAGTTCGGTGGCGGCGGCGTGCTGTTCCTCGGCCAGCGGGCGGGCCAGCAGGCCGAGTTGGTGACGCAGTGCGACGTGGTCGCCGGTGAGCCGGGCGGCGGTGCTGGGCAGGTCGTGGGTGGTGAGGGTGGCGAGGCAGCCGGCCCGCCAGCGTTCCGGGGGCAGGACGGCGCCGCCCGCGTGCCAGTCGCGTTCGAACCAGAGCACGGAGGTGCCGAGCACGCCGTGTTCGGCGAGCCGTTCGCGGACGCCGGGTTCGACGGTGCCGAGGTCCTCGCCGATGACGGCGGTGCCGGCCCGGTGGGCTTCCAGGGCGAGGACGGCGAGCATCGCCTCGGCGTCGTAGCGGACGTAGGTGCCTTCGGTGGGCCGGGCGCCGACGGGTACCCACCAGAGCCGGAACAGGCCCATCACGTGGTCGATCCGGATCGCGCCGGCGTGCCGGGCGGCGGCGCGCAGCAGTTCGGCGAACGGGCCGTAGCCGGTTTCGGCGAGGGTGTCGGGGCGCCAGGGCGGCAGGCCCCAGTCCTGGCCGTGGGCGTTGAAGGCGTCGGGCGGGGCGCCGGTGGAGATGCCGGTGGCGAGGACGTCCTGCAGGGCCCAGGCGTCGGCGCCGTCGGGGTGGACGCCGACGGCGAGGTCGTGGATCAGGCCGATCGGCATGCCGGCGTCGGTGGCGGCGCGCTGGGCGGCGCGCAGTTGTTCGTCGACCAGCCAGGCCTGCCAGCGGTGGAACTCGACGCGGTCGGCCAACGCGGCTTTCTCGGCGGCGACTTGGGGGTTGGACGGGTGGCGCAGCCCCTTCGGCCAGGAGTGCCAGGCCGCGCCGTGCACCTCTGCCAGCGCGTTCCACACCGCGTACCGTTCCAGCCACTCGCCCTCGCGGCGGACGAACGCCCGGTACGCGGCGTCCCGGCCGACGCCGCGCGGCACGGTGTGCAGCAGTTCCAGTGCCTGCTGCTTGAGCGCCCGGACCGAGTCGCGGTCGATGAGCGCGTCGTGTTCGAGCACTTCCTCGCGCAGCAGCCGGGCGCGGCGGGCCAGGTCGCGGACCCCGTCGTGGCGGGTGTACTCGGGGATCGCCTCGATCCGCAGGTGCACGGGGTCGGCGAAGCGGCGGGAGGACGGGCGGTACGGGGACGGGTCGGAGGGGACGCCGGGCATGCCCGCGTGCAGCGGGTTGATCTGCAGGAAGCCGGCGCCGAGTTCGGCGCCCGCCCACTGGGCGAGGTCGGCGAGGTCGGTGAGGTCGCCCATGCCCCAGGACTGGTCGCTGAGCACCGAGTACAGCTGCGCGAGGAAGCCCCAACCGCGCTGCCGCGGTTCGGGGATGCGCGCCGGGGCGACGATCAGCGCGGCGCGGCCCGCCCGTTCACCGGCTGTCACGTGCAAGACGTGCCGGCCGAGCGGGACGTCCTCCGGGAGCCACCAGGAATGGTCGTGCGTCAACTCCCAGGAGCCGCCGCCCTCCAGCTCGACCCGCACCCCGGCGTCGGCCGGCAGGTCGAGCGCGGTGCGCCGGCCCTGCCAGGCGACCACGGTGGGCGGCAGCAGTCGCTGGGCCTGTTCGGCGCGGTGGCGTTCCAGTGCGGCGGCGGCCAGTTCGGGCGTTCCGGCGTCCACGCCGAGGGCGGCGAGCACCGTGGTGAGGGTGCGCGGCGCGACCTGGACCGGCCCGGCGCCGGCGTCGTAGCTGGTGTCCACCCCGTGCGCGTGGGCCAGTGCCAGCAGTTCCGGTGGTGCGGGCGGGTTGTCCTCCGCCGGCACCTGATCGGTTCCCAGCTGCTCTCGGTCAAGGTATGCGGCCACCCAGCGCACTCCGTCCTCGGGCTCCCGAACGCGACAGGCACAGTCCTACCCGCGCGCCCGTCCGCCGACCCCGACCGACACGGCGGCCCGTCGGCACCGGACGGGTGAACGTTCCGGAGGCGGGTTGCCGCGAGCGACGGCGATAGCACTGTAATACCGGGCGATAACGGACATAGCTGCCACGGGCGTTGACAGGGACGCGGAGAGCTGATGGGCTGGTCGGGCCGGATGGCCATGGGGGGCCGGGGCGGGCTGTGGGGGCCGGTGAGCTGGATGTTTCGGGCGAGGAGGCTCCGGTGCAGGCGCGGGTGTCGGTGGCGGCCGGACGTCGGCTGAGGCAGCAGTTGGAGCAGGGAACGGCACTGCGTGAGGTGCTCTACCACCCCGCGGCGCTGACGGCGCGCCGGACGGCGGCCCGGACGGCCCGTCAACTGGCGCCGCGCGCCGCGGACCGGTTCATCGCCGACATCAAGGGAACGGACCCGCTGCTGGCCTCGGTGCGCGCCGAGCGGCGGGCGGGTCGGCGCGGCAGTTCGCTGCGGCTGGCGGCGACGCTGTCGGCGGCGGCCGTGGTCGGCGGGCTGCTGATCCCCGCGCAGAGTGTCGCAGCGCAGCCGGGCGGCCGGCAGACGGTTTCCGCCGAGGTGGACGTCCCGGGTGCGGCCGAGGCGCCGCTGCCGCTGGGTTCGCTGGCGGACCCCCAGGTGTTCCCGCGCCCGCAGCAGTTGCGGCCGGGCGGCAAGCCGGTGGCGGTGCCCAAGCGGGCGACGCTGGTGATGGCGGACGGCGCGGACGGCCCGGCGGTGGACGCGGTGCGCGCGCTGCTGACCAGGGCCGGCGCCGCCGAGGTGGAGACCGTCCCGGAGGCGCCGGCGACGCCGGCGGCGGGGTCGCTGGTGGTGTACGTGGGCGGCCCGCGCGAGGGCGCGGGCGGGCCGACCGACCGGGCGCTGCGCTCCCTCGCGACGGCGGCGGGCCTGAAGGACACCGAGGTACCGGCGCTGACCGGCCTGCCGTCCGGCGGCCACCTGCTGGCGGTGGGCCAACTGCCCACCGCGGGCGGCGCGTACGGCGCGGTGGTGCTGGCGGGCATCGACGGCGAGGGCACGTTCTACGCGGCGCAGAGCCTGGCGCAGCTGCTGGCGCCGATCGGCCCCGGTCAGGGCCAGGGCGCGGCGGGCGACAAGGGCTTCCCGGGCGTGCTGGTGCGGGACTGGCCGACGGGTGCGGCGGTGCGCGGCACCGCCGAGTCGTTCTACGGGGAGCCGTGGAGCCCCGAGCAGCGGCTGGCGGCGGTGGACTTCCTGGGCCGCACCAAGCAGAACTTCTTCCTGTACGCGCCGGGCGGCGACCCGTACCGCTCGCGGCGCTGGCGCGAGCCCTACCCGGCCGACCAGGTACGGGAGTTGACCGAGCTGGCGGGCCGGGCCCGGGACAACCACGTGACGCTGGCGTACTCGGTGAACCCGGGGCAGTCGTTCTGCTTCTCGTCCGGCAAGGACCTGGACGCGCTGATCGCGAAGCTCGACGGGCTGCGTCAACTGGGCGTCCGGGCGTTCCAGTTGGACTTCGCGAACGTCTCCTACGACGAGTGGCACTGCGGCACGGACCGCCGCAAGCTGGGCACCGGGCCGGCGGCGGCGGCGAAGGCGCAGGCCGCGGTGGTGGCGGCGGTGCAGAAGCGGGTGGTGGCGCCGCACCCGGAGCTGGCGCCGCTGTCGGTGGTGCCGACCGAGTTCCAGAAGCAGGGTTCGACGCCGTACCGGGCGGCGCTGGCGGCGGGGCTGCCCGCCGAGGTGCAGGTGGTGTGGAGCGGCGGCGCGGCGATCGCCAAGCAGGTCACGGGCGCTCAGCTCACCGAGACCGCCGAGCTGTTCCGCCGTCCGCTGATGACGCTGGACAACTATCCGGTGAACGACTCGGCGCCGGACCGGCTGTTCCTGGGCGGCTACGGCGGCCGCGATCCCGAGGTGGCGCAGCGCTCGGCGGTGCTGCTGACCTCGGCGATGAGCCAGCCGGTGGCGTCCCGGATCCCGCTGGCCACCGCCGCCGACTTCGGCTGGCAGCCGGGCGGCTACGTGCCGGAGCGTTCGCTGTCGTCGGCGCTGCGGCTGCTGACGGCCGGCCCGGCGCAGCGGGCCGCGGTGGCGGCGCTGGCGGGCAACAGCGCGTCCTCGCCGCTGGGCGACAAGGAGTCGGCGTACCTGGCGCCGCTGGTGGAGCGGTACTGGGCGACGGTGGAGCCGGTCTCGGGCGCGCCCGCCGACCAGGCGAAGGTCAAGGAGGCGGCGCAGCCGCTGCGCGAGGCGTTCGCGGTGATGGCGGACGCCCCGAAGACACTGGCGGGCGACCCGCTGGGTACGGACGCCGCGCCGTGGCTGGCCCGGCTGGCGGCGTACGGCGCGGCGGGCCGGGCCGCGCTGGACATGCTGACCGCGCAGCACGCCGGCGACGGCACCGCGGCCTGGCAGGCCCGGCTGGAGCTGGGCCGGCAGCGCGCGGTGCTGGAGCAGAACCCGGTGACGGTCGGCAAGGGCGTGCTGGACGCGTTCCTGGACCGGGCGACGAAGGCCGCCGACACCTGGGCGGGCATCACCACCGGCGCCTCCCCGACCACCACCCTGGGCACCGCGCACGACCACGGCCCGGCGCTGATGGCGGACGGTTCCGCGACGACGTTCTACTGGTCGTCGGCGCCGCCGCAGGTCGGCGACAGCTTCGGCCTGGACCTGGGCACCGCGAAGCCGCTGGGCACCGTGACGGTGCTGATGGGCGGCCACGGCGACGACCCGGACTCGGCCTCGGCGGCCGACGACTACCTGCACGACGGGGTGCTGGAGTACTTCAGCGGCTCGGGCGGCTGGCAGCCGCTGACGACGGTGCACGACCAGCGGGTGGTGATCGCGAACGCCCCGGCGGGCGCGGTCGCCAAGGCCGTGCGGCTGCGCGCCACCGGCGGGCAGAAGACCGCCGTCGCGGTGCGCGAGTTCACCGCCGGCGCGCCGAACGCGGTGGACGCCGAGGTCAGCGGCCCGCCCGCGGTTCCCGGCTCGTCCCCGGAGGCGGTGCTGTCGGGCGACCCGGACTCGGCGTTCCGGGCGGCGGCCCCGCCCAGCGCGGGCGACGCCCCGCTGACCGTCGAACTGGGCACCGCCCGCCCGCTGGACCGGCTCACCGTACTGACCGACCCGGCGGTGCGCGCCGAGGCGACCGTGCAGGTGCGGCACCCGGACGGCAGCTGGGCCGACCTCGGCCAGGTCCGCCCCGGCTACAACGAGCTGCGCGCCGACGGCAGCCAGGTGGACGCGTTCCGCATGGTGTGGCGGCCCGGCGGCGAGGCCCCGGTGGTCAACCAGGTGATCCCCTGGTACGCGGACGTCCCGGCGGCCCGGCTGACGCTGGCCGAGCCGACGCTGGACGTGGTGGCGGGCGCCGCCCCGGTGCAGACCAGGGCCACCGTGGAGTCGGGCCGCCCGGACGCGCTGACCGGCGAGCTGAAGGCCGAGGTCCCGGCCGTCGCCAAGGGCCTGACGGTGGCGCCGGCCGGGTCCGTGACGGTGCCGCGCGGCGGCAAGGCGGGCGCCCCGGTGCAGGTGTCGGCGGCCGCCGACACCCCGTCGGGCACCTACCGGGTGCCGCTGGTGTTCACCGCGGGCGGGGTCACCGTCCGCCAGGAGCTCCAGGTGCACGTGGTCCCGCCGACCGGCGGTCCCGACCTGGCCCGTTCCGCCAGCGCGTCGTCCTCGGGCGACGACAGCGGCAAGACCCCGGCGGCGGCGATCGCCGACGGCAACCCGAAGACGTCCTGGAAGGCCCCCGCGAAGGACGACGCCTGGGTGCAGCTGCGGCTGCCGCAGCCGACCCGGCTGGGTGCGGCGGTGCTGCACTGGGGCGACGCGTACGCCTCCCGCTACCGGGTGCAGACCTCGCCCGACGGGCTGGTGTGGACCACCGTGGCGGTGGTGGACAACGGGCAGGGCGGCACCGAGACGGTCCGCTTCGACGCCGCCGACGCGCAGTACCTGCGGGTGCAGGGCGTCAGCCGGGCCGGCCGCTACGGCTACACGCTGTCCGCGGTCGAGCTGTACGGCGTCACCGGCTAGGTCTGTCGGCCGGACAGGCCCTGGTCACCGGCTCGGTCTGTCGGCCGGACAGGCCCTGGTCACCGGCTAGGTCTGTCGGCCGGACAGGCCCTGGTCACCGGCTGGCCGAATACACGGTGGGCCGCCGACGCTCCCGCTGCGGGGTGCGCCGGCGGCCCATGAGGCGTACCGAATGTCGTGTCGAGCAGGCCCTTGTCTGGTCAGGCGGAGAGCGGAGCGTGCTGCTCGCCGCGTCGGACGGGACGGGTGCGGACCGGGGACGGAACGGCCAGCTCCGGATGGTCGTGGTGCTCGAAGTCCCGGAACTGGTCGAGGCCGCCGTACGGCTCCAGGTAGGGCCGCCAGCGCGGATCCTTGATCCCGGTGCCGATGACCCGCCAGGCCAGGCCGCTGGGCGCGGCCGGGGGGCGCTTCATCCGCCAGCCGAGGTCGGCGAGGTGCCGGTCGGCCTTGGTGTGGTTGCAGCGGCGGCAGGCCGCCACCACGTTGTCCCACCGGTGCTGACCGCCCCGGCTGCGCGGGATCACGTGGTCGACACTGGTGGCGGCAGCCCCGCAGTACACGCACCGCCCGTGGTCGCGGGCGAACAGCGCGCGCCGGGTGAGCGGCACGGGGCCTCGGTAGGGAACCCGCACGAAACGGGTCAGCTTGACGACGGACGGCGCCGGAACGGCGCTGGTGGCGCTGTGCAGAGTGGTTCCCGCGTCCTCCAGGGCGATCGCCTTGTGGTTGAGGACCAGGATGAGTGCGCGTCGCATCGAGACGACACCGAGTGGCTCGTACGACGCGTTGAGGACAAGGACATGCGGCACGGGGCCTCCTTGGACGCCTGCGGCGCGTGGCTCGCGCCGAGTCGAGCGGGCGATCGTGACCCCTGCGGGACGCGATCTCCCTCAGTGTCGCCTTACGCCCTCGTACGACGCCACCATTTCTCTGTGAACGGGCCGCACGCCCGGGTGGACCCCGCACTGCCGCCCATAGGCGGTATGCCCAGCTCGGGGCCCACCTGCACCCACCGTGGCCGGGGCGGCGCGGACGGTGGCCGGAACCGGTCTGACGGGCCGTCCGGGCGGGTGAACGGGGGCGTGGGGGCCCGCACGGCAGGCCCTAGAGTGGGGCGATGCTCGCCGATTCTTCCCCCGATCCCACGACGCCGACGTTCAACCTGCCCACCAGTGCCGCCGATGTGACCGACTCCACCCGGCAGGCCGCCAGCTGGCTCGACGACAACTGGCAGGGCTGGCTGATCGACGGGCTGCGGATCGTTTTCATCCTGCTGCTCGCGCTGGTACTGCGGGCGGTGGTCCGCAAGGTCATCGACAAGCTGGTCGCCCGGATGGGCCGCCCCGCCGAGGCGGACAACGACCACGGCGTGATCGGCGGGCTGCTGGCCAACAGCGGCGTCGTCAACACCGAGCGCCGCCAGCAGCGTTCCGAGGCGATCGGCTCGGTGCTGCGCTCGGTGTCGTCCTTCAGCATCCTCGGCACCGCCTCGCTGATGGCCCTGTCGGTGCTCGGCGTGGACCTCGCGCCGCTGCTGGCCTCCGCCGGTGTGGCGGGTGTGGCAATCGGTTTCGGCGCGCGCAACCTGGTCACCGACTTCCTCTCCGGCGTCTTCATGATCATGGAGGACCAGTACGGCGTCGGCGACGAGATCGACACCGGCGTCGCCACCGGCACCGTGCTGGAGGTCGGCCTGCGGGTCACCAAGCTGCGCGGCTCCGCCGGCGAGATCTGGTACATCCGCAACGGCGAGGTCAAGCGGATCGCCAACATGAGCCAGGGCTGGGGCACCGCCTCGGTGGACGTCCAGGTCGGCTACAAGGAGGACCTGGAGCGGGTCGAACTGCTGGTCACCGAGGCCGCCGAGCAGCTCTCCAAGGAATCCCCCTACGACGAGCTGATCTGGGGCCGGGTCAAGGTCCTCGGCATCGAATCGGTCGCCGTCGACTCGGTCGAGCTGCGGATCGAGGCCCGCTGCACGCCCGGCAAGTCCGCGCAGGTCTCCCGCGCGCTGCGGCTGCGCATCAAGGCCGCGTTCGACCTGGCCGGCGTCAAGCTCAAGGAGGAGGCGGCGGCCGCCGTCCCCGCCCAGGCCCCCGCCCCCGAGATCCTGCCGCCGTCCGCGCTGGCCGACCCCAGCTCGGCGCGGTCGCTGGCGGCCAAGCCGATACCGCCCCTGGCGTAGGCGCTTCTGCCGTACAACGACGGCCGGGGCCCGGGGAGTTCGCACTCCCCGGGCCCCGGCCGTCTGCTGTCGCGGGGCGTCAGGCGCGGCGCCTGCGGACGGCGATCAGGACGGCGGTGCCCAGCGCCAACAGCGCCGTACCGCCGGTCAGGGCGTACGTCAGGACGGTGTCGTTCGTGCCGGTGTAGGCCAGGCTGCCGCCCGACGGCTGCGAGCCGTTCTGCGACGGCTGTTCCGGCTTCGGGGTGGGAGCCGGGGTGGTGGGGGGCGGGGGGATCAGCTGGTTGACGGCGGTGGTGGTGATGCCGGCGTCGAGGTGGTCGTCGTCGAGGACGACCGGGCCGAGGACGGGCTGCTCAGGGGTCTGGTAGCCCTTGGGCGGGGTGACCTCCTGCCAGTAGTACGTGCCCTTGTCGGCGTTGGCGGTGCAGGTGCCGTCGTCGCCGGTGGTGTACGGGTCGCCGACCTTGGTGTCGGCGTCCTGCTGCAAGCCCTCGGTGTCGTTCGACTCCCGCCACAGCTGGAACACGGCGCCGGGCAGCGGCTTGCCGTCCTGGTCGTGCTTGACCAGGCGCAGCGCGCCCTGCTGCTGCATGAAGCCGAAGTCGAAGCTGTGGTCGTTCTGACCGGGGCCACCGGTCTTCAGCGCCCGCTCGACGTAGGTACCGCCCTTGGGAATCGTCCCGTCGGAGTCGATCAGGCGGCTGTCACCGACGTTCGCCTTGGTCGGCACCCAGTGGTACAGCGGGCCGCCCTTCGCGTAGTCGGCGGGGTTGTCGAGCCGGATGGTGTAGGCCGTGTTGGGCTTGAGTCCGCCCGTGACGTTGGTGTTGTCGAAGTAGTACTCGCCGCGCGGGGTGGTCTTCGCCGTGCCGACCTTCTTGCCGTCCGCGTCGTACAGGTTGACGGTCGCACCCGGAACCGGCTTCTGCTGCGGCAGTTGGAGGCCGGAGCGCTCCGGGTCGTACCAGACCCGGTTGCCGATCTGGAGCGGCGCCCGGTCGCAGAGCACCTCCAGGTCCGCCATCGCGGCACCCTTGCCGAAGCTGGAGCGGCCGTCGGAGAGTTCCTGGCCCATGCCCGGGTCCTTCTCGCCGGTGCGCAGGGTGAACATGGTGCCGGCGGTGACGATGTGTTCGAGCACGTCGTAGCCGGAGCTGGCGATGGAGTTCTCGACCTTGGAGAGCGCCATGCCCGCGTACGTGGCGTAGGTGTGCGAGTTGTTGAGCCGGCTTACGTCGTAGAAACCCTTGCCCCGGGTGGTCATCCCGCAGCCGAGGTTGACGTCCAGCACGTAGCTGTCACCGGACTTGCACGCCTTGTTCAGGTCACCCGACGCGAGCGCCCTCACGCCGCCCGGCGGGGCCGGGTTGTCGGCACTCGGGTAGAAGTTGGCCTGGTCGGGATAGCGGTCGCGGAAGGACAGCAGCATGGAGCCGTCGGTCTCGAAGCCGATCTCGCCGAGCTCGGGCTGCCCGTAGAAGTTGCAGGTTCCGCTGGTCGGCCTGGTGTCCGTCCACGGGTACCAGTAGTAGCCGGAGCAGATCCTCGCCGGAGTACCCCGGTGGTCGAGCGGCTGGTTGAGGACGGCGGCGCCGAACTTCCCGGTGACCGGGTCGAACGGCAGCACGATCGCCCGCAGGTCACCGAGCTTCTGGGTGGACTGGCCGGAGCAGACACCGCCGACGTACCCGACGCCGTCCTGCATACCGAGGCCGTACGGCCGCCAGTCGTCCGCCGACGGGCAGTCGGCGGGGGTCGGGATGCTGTAGACCGCCTTGGGCTTCTCGGCCGTGGCCGTGGTCGCGTCGTAGCGGTACAGCTTGCGGTCGTTGAGGTTGACCACGTACAGGTCGTGGCCGTCCTCGGTGAGCTTCAGCCCGCCCAGGCTCTCCTTGCCGGGCGCCGCCATGAACGCCGGGTCGAGGTCGCCGCCGTGTGCGCTGCTGCCGGCGTCCGGCACGGTGGTGAACAGCTTGGTGGTCTTCGTCGCCGGGTCCGTGACGTAGATCGCGCCCGGGCCGCCGGCGCCGTAGCGGGTGTCGCGCTTGGCCTGGGCCGAGCTGAACAGGCGCCGGCCGTCCCGGTCCCAGGCGATACCGAACACGTTGCCGGTGTCGGTGGCGGTGCTGAGGTCGGTGACGTCCTGGTTGATGCCCCGGGACCGGTACGGGTAGCTCAGCAGGGTCCGCTTGCCCGCCGGGTCGATGATCGCGGGCTGGCAGGCCGTCGCCAGCGGGGCGTTCTGCTGGCAGTAGTCGGACGGGTTCCACAGGCCGGTGGTCAGCGTCGCCTGCTTGCCCGCCGACAGGTCGACGAACTCGGTGTTGCTGCTCAGCTTGTCCGGAGCGGTCAGTCCTTCACGCGCAGCGAACGCCGGGTACAGCACGCCGGGCTTCGGATTGACCACGTCCACGCGGTACTTGCCGCTGGTGGTGGCCTTGGTGGGCTTCAGCGTCACCGTGCCGTCGGCGGCCGTCACCGCCGTCCGCACCGCGCCGTCCTCGCCGGTCAACGTCACCGTCACCCCGGCCATGCCGGGCTCCAGCGCCGGGCTGTACGTCCCGCTCTCGTCAACGGCGCGGACCACCCGCACCGTCACCGAGCCATCCGCAGTCGCGGCGGGCGCGGAGACCGCCGGGCCCGTGGCTATCCCGGCCGCCAGCAGAGCGGCCAGCGCGGCAGGACGCCGATAACCGCTTCTCTTGATTTGCACCTTCTCCCCTCCTGTCGCGGCGCCCGCTCCCCCCGGAGCGGACGTCGATGTGTCGGAGGTTAGCGGTCCAGCGCGAACTTCGGAACTTGGCCCTCCACTTCCGCCGCCACAGAACAACAGGCGGGTGTGGCCGCCAGCTTGACGAGGACTCAGGCTGTTCCTCGCTCGGACCGGAAAGGGCCCCGGGAGAGTGTCCCGGGGCCCGCCTCACTGCCGCCGGGGCGTCAGTGGGTGCGGCGCTTGCGAACCGCGATCAGCAGACCCGCGCCGGCGACGAGCAGGATCGCTCCGCCGACCAGGGTGTACGTCAGGACGGTGTCGTTCATGCCGGTGAAGGCCAGGCCGCCCGAGGGCTGCGACGACGGCACCGGGGTAGGCGTCGGGGTCGGGGTGGGGGCCGGGGTGGTGGGCGGCGGGGGGATCAGGTGGTTGACGGCGGTGGTGGTGACGCCGGCTTCGAGGTGGTCGTCGTCGAGGACGACCGGGCCGAGGACGGGCTGTTCGGGGGTCTGGTAGCCCTTGGGCGGGGTGACCTCCTGCCAGTAGTACGTGCCCTTGTCGGAGACGGTGTGGCAGGTGCCGTCGTCGCCGGTGGTGCACGGGTCGCCGACCTTGGTGTCCGGCTTGTCACCGTCGGCCTGGAGGCCTTCGGTGCCGTTGGTCTCGCGCCACAGCTGGAACACGGCACCCGGCAGCGGCTTGCCGTCCTGGTCGTTCTTGACCAGGCGCAACTCGCCCTGCTGCTGCATGAAGCCGAAGTCGAAGCTGTGGTCGTTCTGACCGGGGCCGTTGGTGGTGAGCTTCCGCTCGACGTACGTGCCGCCCTTGGGGACGGTGCCGTCGGAGTCGATCAGGCGGTTGTCGCCGACGTTGTCCTTGGTCGGGACCCAGTGGTACAGCGGGCCGCCCTTGGCGTAGTCCGCCGGGTTGTCCAGGCGGATCGTGTACGCGGTCTTGGGCTTCAGGCCGCCCGCGACGTTGGTGTTGTCGAAGTAGTACTCACCGTGCGGCGTGGTCTTGGCGGTACCGACCTTCTTGCCGTCGCCGTCGTACAGGTTGACGGTGGCTCCCGGAACCGGCTTCTGCTGCGGCAGTTGGAGACCCGAGCGCTCGGGGTCGTACCAGACCCGGTTGCCGATCTGGAGCGGCGCCTTGTCGCAGAGCACTTCGAGGTCGGCCATGGCCGCGGCCTTGCCGAACTTCGAGGTGCCGTCGGTGAGTTCCTGGCCCTGCCCGGGGTCCTGGGCTCCGTTGCGGAGGGTGAACATGGTGCCGGCCGACCACGCGTGGTCCATCACGTCGTAGCCGGAGGTGGCGATGGAGTTCTCCACCTTGGACAGCGCCATGCCCGCATAGGTGGCGTAGGCGTGCACGTCGCCGATGCGCCGGGTGTCGTAGAAGCCCTTGCCGCGGGTGGTGATCCCGCAGCCGAGGTTGACGTCCATCACGTAGGTGTCGCCGGACTTGCACGCCTTGTTGAGGTCACCGGAGGCGACCGTCAGCATGTACTCGGCGCCGAAGACCGCGCTGGACTGGTCGGAGTAGCGGTCGCGGAACGAGAGCAGCATGGAGCCGTCGGTCTCGAAGCCGATCTCGCCGAGCTCGGGCTGCCCGTAGGTGTAGCAGGTGCCGTCCGTCGGCTTGGTGTCCCGCCACGGGTACCAGTAGTAGCCGGAGCAGACGCTCGCGGGCGTGCCGCGGTGATCCATCGGCTGGTTCAGCACGGCCGCACCGAACTTGCCGGTGGCCGGGTCGAACGGCAGGACGATCGCCCGCACGTCGGCGAGCTTCTGGGTGGACTGGCCGGAGCAGACACCGCCGACGTACCCGACACCGTCCTGCATGCCGAGGCCGAACGGCCGCCAGTCGTCCGCCGACGGGCAGTCGGCGACCGGAATCGGGTACACGGCCTTCGGCGCGGACGCGGTGGCCGCCGTGGCGTCGTAGCGGTACAGCTTGCGGTTGTTGAGGTTGACCACGTACAGGTCGCGGTTGTCCTCGGTGAGCTTCAGGCCGCCGAGGCTCTCCTTGCCGGCCGCGGTCAGGTAGGCGACGTCGCCGTCGGCGGTGTGCGGGGTGTTGCCCGCGTCCGGGACGGTGGCGAACAGCGAAGTGGTCTTCGCCGCCGGGTCGGTGACGTAGATCGCGCCCTCACCGCCGGGGCCGTAGGGCGCGTCGCGCTTGGCCTGGGCGGAGCTGAACAGCCGCCTGTCGTCCCGGTTCCAGGCGATGCCGAAGACGTTGCCGGTGTCACCCGAGGTGCTGATGTTGGTGACGTCCTGGTTCACGCCCCGGGACCGGTACGGGAAGCTCAGCAGGGTGCGCTTGCTCGCCGGTTCGGTGAGCGCGGGCTGGCAGGCGGTGGCCAGCGGGGCGTTCTGCTGGCAGTAGTCGGACGGGTTCCACAGGCCGGTGGTGACGGTGGCCGTCTTGCCCGCCGACAGGTCGACGAACTCGGTGTTGCTGCTCAGCTTGTCCGGCCCGCCCGCGAGACCCTCGTGGGAGGCGAACGCCGGGTACAGCACGCCCGGCTTCGGATTGACCACGTCCACACGGTACTTACCGCTGGTGGTCGACTTGCTCGGCTTCAGCGTCACCGTGCCGTCGGCCGCGGTGACGGCGGCACTGACCCTGCCGTCCTCGCCGGTCAGCGTCACCGTCACGCCGGCCATGCCGGGCTCCATGGCCGCGCCCGACCACGTCCCGCTCTCGTCCACCGCGCGGATCACCCGCACCGTCACCGAACCGTCCGCGGTGGCGGCGGGCGCGGAGACCGCGGGGCCGGTGGCGATTCCGGCGGCGAGTAATGCCGCCAGTGCGGCGGAGCGCCGGTAGCCGCTTCTCTTGAGTTGCACGTTCCTCCCCTCCTCTTGTCGGCGCCCGCTCCCCCGGAGCGGGCACACGATTCAACGGAGGTTAGCGTGTCCGGGTCGGGCTTCGGAACAGTGCCCTCCGCTTTCCCCACAAAGGGGTAACGAGCTTTGTTGACAAGGTGACTGACGGTCCGTCAGTTCAAGGAGTCCGGGCTCACCCCACCCGCCCCTGCCGAAACTCCGGCAACGAACGCGCATCCGACCGTTGACAACCGCGCCCCGGCGATTGGAAACTTTCCTAACAGTTGGCCGCGTCGGCGTCACCGGATGGAGGATGATCGGGCCCGTGACCACCCAGAAGAGTTCCCGTTCCCCGCTGGCCGGCACGCCCAGCCTGCTCCGGGCCATAAACGACCGCGCCGCGCTGGAACTGCTGCTCGCCAATGGCCCATTGTCCCGCACCCAGATCGGCAGCCTGACCGGCCTGTCGAAGCCGACCGCGTCCCAGCTGCTGGCCCGGCTGGAGGCCGCCGGCCTGGTGGTGCCGGTGGGGACGACCGCGGGCGGGCCGGGGCCCAACGCCCAGCTGTACCAGGTGAATCCGGCGGCGGGGTACGTCGCGGGGCTGGACGTGACCAGCACGACGGTGCGGGTCGCGGTGGCCGACATCACCGGGGTGACGCTGGCGGAGCATCAGGTGCCGTGCAAGGGCTGGCCGGCGGCGAAGACGGTGGAGCGGGTCGCGGAGGCGGTCGCCGAGACGGTGCGCCGCGCGCAGCTCCCGCCGGGTTCGCTGCGCGAGGTGGTGATAGGGATCGGCGGCGCGCCGGACCCGGTGACCGGCAAGCTGCGGTACGCCTCGCACCTGCCGGGCTGGCACTCTCCGCGCCTGCTGGAGGAGTTGGCGACGGCGATCGGCGCGCCGGTGTCGATCGAGAACGACGTGAACCTGGCCGCGGTGGCCGAGCAGTCCGTGGGCGCGGCGGCCGGGTGCGAGGACTTCGTGCTGCTGTGGGCCGAGGAGGGCATCGGCGCGGCGATCGTGCTGGCGGGCCGGCTGCACCGCGGGTTCACCGGCGGCGCGGGCGAGGTCGGCTACATGCCGGTGCCCGGCGCGCCGGTGTCGTTGAGCGCCCGCCGGAAGCACTCCGGCGGGTTCCAGGACCTGGCCGGCGAGCCCGCGGTGCTGGCGCTGGCCCGGGCCCACGGGCTGCGCGGCGCCGACGCGGCGCAGGCGGTGGCCGCGGCCCTGGACGCCCCGGAGGGCGAGGCGTTCCTGGCGGAGCTGGCCGAGCGGTTGGCGGTCGGGCTGGCGGTGATCGCCTCGGTGGTCGATCCGGAGCTGGTGGTGCTCTCCGGGGGGACGCCGACCGCCGGCGGTGAGCGCCTGCGCGAGCTGGTCCAGCAGGCGCTGGGCCGGATGTCGATCCCCCGGCCGGAGGTCCGGCTGTCCGCCCTCCCCGGGTCGCCCGTCCTGGCCGGTGCGCTGCAGCGCGCGCTGGCGACCACCCGGGACGCCCTGTTCAGCACCCGCTGAGACCACCGATCCGAGCAGCACGAACGTCCGCCCCGCACGTCCGATCCGCACGTTCCGCTCCCCTTCCCCCGCACGGGTGCCGGCCGCCCGGTCCGCCGCCCGTACCCTCGTCAGGAGTGCAATCCCGTGGACACCACCCGCAGCTCCCCACGCGCCCGCCGCCCGCTGGCCGCGCTCGCCGCCGCGCTCTGCACGGCCGTTCTGGCCTCCGCCTGCACCGGCACCGACTCCGGTGGCGCGGAGGACGGTTCGGCGTCCGGGCAGGACGTGACGATCACCTTCTGGCACGGCTGGAACCAGGACAACGAGGTGAAGGCGATCAACGACAACGTCGCCGCCTTCGAGAAGCTGCACCCGAACATCCACGTCAAGGTGCGGGGTGACATCGCCGACGAGAAGAGCGAGCAGGCGCTGCGGGCCGGCGGCCCGGACGCGCCGGACGTGGTGTCCTCGTTCAGCACCGACAACGTCGGCAAGTTCTGTTCCTCGCACGTGTTCGCGGACCTCGGGCCGATGCTGGCGAAGGACGGCATCGACCCGGCGAAGACCTTCCCGTCGGCGATGCTCAAGTACAGCCAGTACCAGGGAAATCAGTGCACCCTGCCGCTGCTCGGCGACGCCTACGGCCTGTACTGGAACAAGACCGCGTTCGCGAAGGCCGGGATCAGCGGCCCGCCGAAGACGTTCAGCGAATTCGCCGAGGACGCCGCGAAGTTGACGATCCCCGGCGGCGACTCGTTCCAGCAGCTCGGCTTCATGCCGAACTACCACGGCTACGAGACGCCGATCGCGCACTACCTCGGCCAGTTCGGCTCCAGCTACTTCGGCCCGGACGGCAAGTCCAACGTCGCGACCGACCCGACGGTGGCGGCCGAGCTGACCTGGCAGAAGCAACTCGTCGACCGGCTCGGCGGGTTCGAGAAGCTGGAGAAGTACCGGACGAGCTTCGGCGACGAGTACAGCGCGAAGAATCCGTTCAGCACCGGGCAGGTCGCGATGAGCCTGGACGGCGAGTGGCGGGCCGCCGCGCTGGCCGACGACAAGCCGTCCTTCGAGTGGGCGACCGCGCCGTTCCCGGTGCCGGACGAGCTGGCCTCCACCTACGGGCGCGGCTACCAGACCGGCACCATCATCGGTGTCGCCAACGGTTCGAAGAAGCGCACCGCGGCCTGGGAGTTCGTCAAGTACCTGACCACCGACACCGACGCGGTGGTGTCCTTCGCCAACGCGATCCACAACGTGCCGAGCACCCTGGCCGCGCTGGACTCGCCGAAGCTGGAGGCCGACGCGAACGTCAGGACCTTCCTGGACATCGCGCGCAACCCGAACTCCTCGACCACCCCCGCCAGCGTCAACGGCGGCGCCTACCAGATCTCGCTGCAGAACCTCAGCTACGAGGTCGAGTCCGGCAAGATCACCGACCTGAGGGCCGGGCTCACGGCCACCGCCAAGGAGATCGACGACGCCGTCGACCAGGCGAAGAGGTGACGGTCGTGAGTACCCCCGTCCCGCCGGCGCTGCGGGCCAAGCGCCGGCGGGAGCGGGCCAGGACGCTGGCGTTCCTGTCCCCGTGGCTGATCGGGTTCGGCGTCTTCTTCCTGTACCCGCTGGTCTCGACGGTCTACTTCTCGTTCACGCACTACGACGGGTTCCTCGCGCCGACCTTCTCCGGCCTGCGGAACTGGGAGTACGTGTTCACCAAGTACCCGTCGTTCTGGAAGGGCCTGGGCAACACCCTGTGGCTGGTCACCGTGATGGTGAGCCTGCGGGTGGTGTTCGGCCTCGGCATCGGGATGCTGATCACCAAGGTGAAGTCCGGCTCCGGGTTCTTCCGCACCGCCTTCTACCTGCCCTACCTGGCGCCGCCGGTGGCCGCCACCATGGCGTTCGCGTTCCTGCTGAACCCGGGCACCGGCCCGGTCAACCACCTGCTGGGCGAGCTGGGCCTGCCGCAGCCGGGCTGGTTCAACGACCCGGCCTGGTCGAAGCCGGCGCTGACCCTGCTGGCCATGTGGGGCATCGGCGACCTGATGGTGATCTTCATGGCGGCGCTGCTCGACGTTCCCAGGGAGCAGTACGAGGCGGCCGAACTCGACGGCGCGAGCGCCTTCCAGCGGTTCCGGTACGTCACGCTGCCGAACATCTCGCCGATCGTGATGTTCGCGGTGGTCACCGGGGTGATCCAGACCATGCAGTACTACACGCAGGCGATCGTCGCGGGAAAGGTCGCCTCCGGTGTGATCGGCGGCTCCGGGCAGCAGTTCGAGCCCGGGTACCCGTCCGGTTCGACCTGGACGCTGCCGCAGATGGTCTACAACCTCGCCTTCCAGCGCTCCGACTACGGCTCGGCCTGCGTGGTCGCGGTGATCCTGTTCGCCCTGTCGATGGCGTTCACCTCGCTCCTGCTGCGCCGCAGGTCCGGATTCCTGGCGGAGGACTGATCCCCGATGACACTCGCCCCCGCCCTGCCGCGCGAGGCCGCCGCCCCGGCCTCCACCGCCGCCCGCACCGCCCGCCGCCGGGCCGCCCTCCACTGGGTGGCCGTGCACGCGCTGGCGATCGCCGCCGCGCTGTTCTTCCTGCTGCCGTTCGTGTTCGTCTTCCTCACCTCGGTGATGACGGACCACCAGGCGCTCACCTCCGACCTGTGGCCCACCCGCTGGCAGTGGTCGAACTTCGAGAAGGTCTGGAACACCCCCGGCTTCCTCACCTGGTGGCGCAACACCCTGCTGTACGCGGCGGCCGGCACCGCGCTGACCGTCGCCTCCAGCCTGCCGGTGGCGTACGCGCTCGCCAAGTTCCGCTTCCGGGGCCGCAATCTGGCGCTGATGGCGGTGGTGTCGATGATGATGCTGCCGCCGCAGGTCACGATCATCCCGATGTACCTGTTCTGGGCGAAGCAGCTGCACCTGACCGGCTCGCTGTGGCCGCTGATCGTCCCGATGGCGTTCGGTGACGCGTTCTCCATCTTCCTGCTGCGCCAGTTCCTGCTGACGATTCCCCGGGAGTACCTGGAGGCCGCCCGGATCGACGGCTGCGGCGAACTGCGCACCCTGCTGCGGGTGGTGCTGCCGATGGCGAAGCCCGCCGTCGCCGCCGTCGCGCTGTTCCAGTTCTTCTACTGCTGGAACGACTACTTCGGCCCGCAGATCTACGCCAGCGACAACCCCGGCGCCTGGACGCTGAGTTACGGCCTGGAGTCCTTCAAGGGCGCCCACCACACCAACTGGAACCTCACCATGGCGGCCACGCTGCTGGTGCTGGCACCGGTGATCGTTCTGTTCTTCTTCGCGCAACGCGCCTTCATCGAAGGCGTCACACTGACAGGGGTCAAGGGCTGATGTCCGCACTGAAGTTGGCAATCGTCGGCGGCGGTTCCACCTACACGCCGGAGCTGATCGACGGGTTCGCGCGGCTGCGCGACACCCTGCCGATCGGCGAACTCGTGCTGATCGACCCGGCCGTGGACCGCCTGGAGCTGATCGCCGGGCTCGCCCGCCGGATATTCGCCAAGCAGGGCCACGACGCCGTCGTCACCACCGCCACCGACATCACCGCCGGCGTCCAGGGCGCCGACGCGGTGCTGCTCCAGCTGCGGGTCGGCGGGCAGGCGGCACGCAACCAGGACGAGACCTGGCCGCTGGAGTGCGGCTGCGTCGGCCAGGAGACCACCGGCGCGGGCGGCCTCGCCAAGGCGCTGCGCACCGTCCCCGTGGTGCTGGACATCGCCGAGCAGGTCCGCCGCACCAACCCCGACGCCTGGATCGTCGACTTCACCAACCCGGTCGGCATCGTCACCCGCGCCCTGCAGACCGCCGGGCACAAGGCCGTCGGCCTGTGCAACGTCGCGATCGGCTTCCAGCGCAAGTTCGCCGCCCACCTCGGCGTCGACCCGGAGCTGATCCGCCTCGACCACGTCGGCCTCAACCACCTCACCTGGGAGCGCGGCGTCACCCTGCTCGACGCCCCGAACGCCGCCGGCGGCCGCGAGGTGCTGCCGCAGCTGCTCGCCGAGCACGGCGCGGCCATCGCCGCCGACCTGCACCTGCCGCAGCCGGTGATCGAACGGCTCGGCGTCGTCCCCTCCTACTACCTGCGGTACTTCTACCAGCACGACCAGGTGGTGGAGGAGCTCAAGGTCAAGGGCTCGCGGGCCGCCGAGGTCGCCGCCATCGAGCGGCAGCTGCTGGAGATGTACGCCGACCCGACCCTCGACACCAAGCCCGAACTGCTCGGCAAGCGCGGCGGCGCGTTCTACTCGGAGGCCGCCGTCCAGCTGATCGCCTCGCTGCTCGGCACCGACGGCCGCACCACCGTGCAGGTGGTCAACACCCGCAACGACGGCGTGCTGCCGTTCCTGCCCGACGACGCGGTGATCGAGGTCCCCGCCGAGGTCGACGCCACCGGCGTCCGCCCGCTGCCGCAGCGCCCCGTCGAGCCGCTGTACGCCGGCCTGATCGCCAACGTCACCGCGTACGAGCACCTGGCACTGGACGCCGCCCTGCACGGCGGCCGCGACCGGGTCTTCGACGCGCTGCTCGCCCACCCGCTGATCGGCCAGCTCGAGCTCGCCGACCAGCTCACCGACCGGCTGCTCGCGCACAACCGCGACCACCTGAGCTGGGCGTGACCGGCGGCATGAGAACGATCAGGCACCACCACGAAGAGAGCGGCCGATGAGCCCCGTCGCACACCTGCCCGGCGTCCTCGCGATAGACGCCGGCAACAGCAAGACCGACCTCGCCCTGGTCGGCGCCGACGGACGGGTCCTCGGCACCGCCCGCGGCGGCGGCTTCCAGCCGCAGAACACCGGCTTCGAGGCCGCGGTCGCCGCCCTCGCCCCGCTGGTCGACGACGTCGCCCGGCAGGCCGGCATCCCGCTGCGGCCCGGCGGGCAGCCGCTGACCAGCCACGTCAGCGCCTGCCTGGCCAACGCCGACCTGCCGGTCGAGGAGCAGCGGCTGCACGAGGCGATCACCGCGCACGGCTGGGCGCCGTCCGTGCACGTCGCCAACGACACCTTCGGCCTGCTGCGGGCCGGCACCGACGGGCCGCTCGGGGTGGCCGTGGTGTGCGGCGCCGGCATCAACTGCGTCGGCCTGCGGCCGGACGGGCGCACCGCCCGCTGGCCCGCGCTCGGCAAGCTCACCGGCGACTGGGGCGGCGGCGGCGGACTCGCCGACGCCGCGATGTGGCACGCCGCCCGCGCCGAGGACGGCCGGGGCGGGCCCACCCTGCTCTCCCCCATGATCGGCGCGCACTTCGGCCTGGCCGGGGCCAACGCGGTCGCCGAGGCCATCCACCTCGGGCAGCTCGCGCTGCCCCGGCTGCACGAGGTCTCCCAGGTGCTGTTCGCGGCCGCCGAGGCCGGCGACACGATCGCACTGTCGCTGGTCGACCGGCAGGCCGACGAGATCGTCCGGTTCGCGACCATCGCGCTCACCCGCCTCGACCTGCTCGACCGGCCGGTCCCGGTGGTCCTCGGCGGCGGCGTGCTCGCCTCCCGGCACCCGCTGCTGATCGACAACCTGACGGCCCGCCTGGCCGCCGCCGCCCCGCTCGCCGAACCGCGCATCGTGGTCGCCCCGCCGGTCCTCGGCGCCGCCCTGCTCGGCCTCGACCACCTCGACGCCGACCCCGCCGCCCACCGCCGCCTGCGCGACGCCTACCCCACCACCCACCCGGTCGCGGCCTGACGGCCCGCCACCGCACGGACGCCGCCGCCGGGAGCAGGTCGCCCGGCGGCGGCGTGCTTTCGGGCCTTGACCTTCACCTTCGGGGAAGGTCCAGCATCGGTGGTGCCGGACACCGGTCCGGTACGAGGAGGCGGGGATGGAGCTGCTGACCATCGGGGCGTTCGCCCGGGCGGCCCGGCTGTCGCCGAAGGCACTGCGCCTGTACGACGAACTGGGCCTGCTGCGGCCCGCCGAGGTGGACCCGTTCACGGGCTACCGGCGGTACGCGCCGGGCCAGTTGGAGCAGGCCAGGCTGGTGCTGTGGCTGCGCAGGCTCGGCATGCCGCTGGCCCGGATCCGGCTGGTGCTGGCACTGGAGCCCGCCCGGGCGGCCGAGGAGGTCGCCCGGTACTGGGAGTCGGTGCGGGCCGAGACCGAGGCCCGCCGGGAGCTCGCCGCCCTCCTCGTCGACCACCTCTCGGGGAAGGCCACCACGATGGACACGACGACGAGTACCCTCCGGATCCGCTACGCCGCCCGAACGGACGCGGGCCTGGTGCGCGAACGCAACGACGACGCCGCGTACGCCGGCGCCGGACTGATCGCCGTCGCCGACGGCATGGGACCGCAGGGCGGCGGCGGGTCGGCCAGCGCCGCCGCGATCGAGGCGCTGAAGGAACTGGAGCTCCCCGCCGGGGAGTTGCTGAACGTCCTGGAGGACGCCGTCGCCCGGATCGACGGCCGGGTCGGGGCGGCGTCCGAACTCCCGGACACCGGAACCACCCTGACGGCGATGCTGTGGTCGGAGCCGCAGCTCGCCCTGGTGCACATCGGCGACTCCCGCGCCTACCTGCTGCGCGGCGGCGAGCTGTTCCAGATCACCCACGACCACACCCTGGTGCAGTCGATGGTCGACGACGGCCGCCTCACCCTGGCGGAGGCCGCCTCGCACCCCCAACGCACCCTGCTGGTACGGGCGTTGACCGGCTCGGGCGACAACCGCCCGGACGTGTCGCTGCACACCGCCCGCGCGGGCGACCGCTACCTGCTGTGCTCGGACGGACTGTCCAGCTGGGTCTCCGACGACGCCCTGCACACCGTGCTGAGCACCGTCGCGGTGCCCGAGCAGGTGGTGCAGCAGCTGGTCGCGCTGGCCAACCGGGCGGGCGGGCCGGACAACATCGCCTGCGCGGTCGCGGACGTCGTGGCCGACCCCGAGGAGGGAGCTCCGCGCAGGTGACGGTACGTCACCGGGGTGACAGGTTCCGCTATCGCATCTCGATTGGGGAAAATCTCGCCGAACTGCGCGGGATGCCCCGTTCTGTCCGTTGAACGGCACCTCGCGGGGCGGCTAGCGTCGCGCACTCACAGCGTGTCCGACGGGGGTGCGCGCGGAGACCGGGAGCCGATGCCAGATGGCGATCCGTAAGTCCACCATGCAGGAGCAGGTCGCCGCGGCGATCGCCGCGATCGAGCCGAACGACCGTCCGGTGGTGACCTTCCACACCATTTCGGGCCCGAGCCCGTGGCTGATGAGCCAGCTCGGCCTGATCGGCCAGCTGTTCATCAAGTACTACTTCGTGACCGTGACCCACCGGGTCGTCACGGTGCACCGCGCCTCCCGGATGAGCAACCGCCCGCAGGAACTGGTGCACGTCATCCCGCTCGACCAGGCCCGCGCGTCGATCAGCGACGTCAACCGCGCCACCCTGTGGAGCTCGCTGAAGTTCCAGTTCCCGGGCGAGCCGAAGGTGACCCGCCTGAACATCGGCCGCTACTGGCGCAACGAGCTGGACACCTTCGTCAACGCCCTGTTCAGCGGCGGCCCGGCCGTCCCGCCGCAGGGCCAGCCGTACCCGCCGCAGCAGGGCCAGCCGTACCCGCCGCAGGCCCCGGCCGTCCCGCCGCAGGCCCAGCCATACCCCCCGCAGCAGGCCCAGCCGTACCCGCCGCAGGCCCCGGCCTACCCGCAGCCGGGCCAGCCGGGCCAGCCGGGCGCCAACCCGTACCAGTCCTGACACACCGCCGAGGCGCCCGTCCGAACCCGGACGGGCGCCTCGGCGTACATCAGTCGCGCATCAGGGGCCTCAGCGCAGCTGCGCGGCGGCCCAGTCGGCGAGCAGCCGGGCACAGCCGTCCACGGACGCCTGCCAGCTGAGCTCCGCGCCGTCGCCGGCCTCGTCGCTGACGTGCTTGACCAGGCGGACGGGCAGCCCGGCGCGGCGGGCGACGGTGGCGATCGCGTAGCCCTCCATGTCCACCAGGTCGGCGGCGCGGGCGAGTTCGTCGCGCTCGGTGTCGGAGGAGACGAACCGGTCGCCGGTGGCGAGCACCGGCCCGGCGGAGCCGAGATCGATCGGGCCGTCCATCGGGCGGCCGGTGAGCTGCTCCAGCAGCGGGGTGTCCAGGTCGTGCTGGAGCACCCGGCCGATCTCGTGGGTGCCGGCCAGGCCGGGCCGCAGCGCCCCGGCGGTGCCGAGATTGACCACGGCGGACGGCTTCGGGCCGCCCGCCAGCACGGTGGCCAGCGCGGCCGCCGCGTTGACCTTCCCCATGCCCGTCAGCAGCACCGGCAGCGCGGCGTCCAGGTACGCGGCCTCCTCGGGCAGCGCGAGGACGAGCAACGGGCGGTCGGGGGTGACGGTTCCGATCAGGCGCATGACCGAAAGCTTACGAGGACCCGGAACCGTCCGCCGTCGGCCACGCGTCGCAGCGGGCGCGGACCGCACCGCGGCCGAACGGGAACAAAGAGATCAACTCCCGCTCAAGTCAGGTGTGGTGGACGGCGCGGCCCGCCATACTGCGGGGTGACGGGGGACGTCGGACGGGGAGGTCGGACGGTGGCAGCACCGGCAGTGACGAAGCAGGCGGGCGCACCCGCGCCCGCGGCGGCCCGCGAACCGGGGCCGGTGGCCCGGCTGCGCAGCGCGGCGGCCACCCCGCCGGGGCGGCTGCGCGCCGCGGGCGCGGTGCTGGCCGCGCTGATACTGCTGTTCGGCACGGTGGCGGTGTGGCAGTCCGCGCACCGGTCCCGGGCGGCCGGGCAGGTGGTGTCGGCCAGCGGCCCGCTCAGCCAGGACGCCGCCGAGATCCACCGCCGGCTGGCGGACGCCGACGCGACCGCCGCCGCCGGGTTCCTGCTGGCCGGCAACGAGCCCGCCGAGGTCCGCGCCCGCTACCAGGACGACCTGGCGACCGCCGCCCGGCTGCTCGCCGAGGCCGCGGGCCGCAGCGGCGGCTCGGCCGAGTCGCAGCGCGCGCTGGCCGAGCTCAACCAGCAACTGCCGCGCTACGCGGGCCTGGTGGAGACCGCCCGGGCCGTCGACCGGCAGGGCCTGCCGCTCGGCGGGGCCTACCTGCGGTACGCCTCCGAGCTGATGCAGGACACCGTGCTGCCGCAGGCGCAGCGCCTCGCCGACGCCGAATCGGCCCGCCTGCACACCGACCACCTCAACGCCGGGGCGGTCCCGTGGACGACGCTGGCGCTCGGTGTACTGGCGCTGGCCGCGCTGGTCCGTTACCAGGTGCTGCTGTTCCGGCGCACCAACCGGGTGTTCAACCTCGGGCTGCTCGGCAGCTCGCTGGCGGTGCTGACCGCGCTGCTGTGGCTGATGACGGGCACCGCGACGGCATACAGCGACCTGGCGGCCAGTCATGCGTTCGGCACCCGGCCGCTGCAGGACCTGAACGAGGTACGGATCGCGGCACTTCAGGCGCACACCGCGGAGAACCTCGACCTGGTGGCCCGAGGCGCCAGCGACAAGTACACCAAGCAGTGGGACGGCCTGGTCGCCACGCTCGGCGCCGACGTGCGCACCATCGGTTCGGTCAGCGGGTTGGCGGTCGGCGCAGAACGGGATCCTGCGGCGGTCGGTCCGCTGACCGAAGCCGAGCGCGCGTTCCGGCAGTGGCAGGACCGGCACAAGGACGCCGCCGCGAAGAACTCGGCCGGCGACTACGAGGCCGCGCTGCAACGGACGTTGACGGCGGGCGGCACCGACACCGCGGACGCCGCGTTCCGGGCCGCCGACGGAAAGTGGGCGGCCGCCGCACAGGTCGAGCAGGACGCGTTCGCCCGGGAGGCGGGCGGCGTGGACGGCGTGCTGGCCGGCCAGGCGGTGGCCGCCGGAGTGCTGACCGTCCTGGGCGCGGCCGCCGCGCTGCGCGGCATCGGCCGCCGACTGGCCGAGTACCGGTAGAGGGGGGACGAGGGATGCGTACGGCAAGGTCACGTTTCCTGGTGGCGGCGGTGGTGCTCGCGGCCGGGGTGCTCGCCACCGGCAGCGCCGACGGCGCGGGCGGGCCCGCCCCGCAGGCCGCGCCCCAGGCACCGGCAGCGGCCACCGACAGCTGCGATCCGACGGATTCGCTGCCGCCCCGTCAGACGGCCGGCGCGAAGATCGCCAAGATCCGCGAGCGCGGCACCCTGGTGGTCGGCGTCGACCAGAACAGCTACCACTGGGGCTTCCGCAACCCGCAGACCGGCCGGATCGAGGGCTTCGACCTCGACCTCGCGCACGCCATCGCCAAGTCGCTGCTCGGCGACCCGGACAAGGTCACCCTGAAGACCGTGCCCACCGCCCGCCGGGTCGAGGCGGTGAAGAACGGCGAGGTCGACCTGATCACCCGCACCATGACCATCACCTGCGAGCGCAAGAAAGACATCTCCTTCTCCGCGCCGTACTTCCGGGTCGCCCAGCGGGTGGTGGTGCCGAAGTCCGCGCACGCCAAGTCGCTGGCCGAGGCGCTGAAGGGCAAGCGGGCGTGCGTCGCGCAGACCTCCTCCTCGGAGGCCGAGCTGAAGCGCGACCCGCACGGCACCGTCTCGGTGCTCGCCCTGGAGAGCCAGCTGGACTGCCTGGTGCGGATGCAACTCGGCGAGGTGGACGCCACCTTGACGGACAGCGAGCTGGCCGCCGCGCAGGTCGCCCAGGACCCGCTGGTGGAGATGGTCGGCGAGCCGATCCTGCCCGCCTGGATGGGCGTGGCGATGAACCAGAACGACACCGATCTGATCGCGTGGGTCAACCAGGTGCTGGTCGACCGGCGGGCCGACGGCAGCTGGCAGGCGTCCTACGACCACTGGCTGCGCGACACCATGGGGGCCCCGGACCCGTACCTGCCGTGACCGTCCGGCGGGGGACCGGCGTCCGCCCCGGGGCGGACGTCGGGGAGACTTGCCGCCGACGGAGCGACGCCCCGTCACCACGAGCGTGCCCGAGAGGAGGAACCGCGATGGTCGGAGGGAACCGCCCGGTGATGAACCGTGAGCAGGTGGACCGCGCGCTGGCCCGGCTGGGCGCCGAGCGCGACGCGGTCGAGGCGGCGCTGCTGGCGCTCCAGGACCACCCCGGGCTGCGGCTGCTGACCGGCGCCGAACTGTCCGGGCGCACCCAGGAGCGCTGGGCGGTCGCCGAGGGCGGCATGGCGCTGCTGTGGGCGCTGTTCGACCGGTACGCGGAGGCGCTGGCCTCGGCCCGCGCCGTGCGCTCGCGCCGCACCCGGCCCACCGCCGCCGAACTCGCCGAGCTCGGCGAACTGCTCTCCGGCCGCGCCGTCACCGTCTCCGGCGGCCGCCTCCCCGAGGCGGCCGGTCAACTCGGCGCGCCCGCCCGGCTGGTGGAGCGGGTCACGCTCGCCGAGCTGCTGGAGCGGATGAACGCCTGGTACGCCGTGGTGGTCGAGGTGGTCAGCGCCGTCGACGCGGTGTGGTCGGCGCTGCCCGCCCGGATCGACCTGCTGCTCGCCGAACTCGGCCGGGTGCAGATGCTCGCGCTCTCCGTCGGAGTCCGCCCCGGCGGGCACCCGCTGGCCGACGACCTCGCGCAGCTGGCCGGGCAGTTGACGGCGCTGCGGGCCGAGGTGGTGGCCGACCCGCTGGCCCTGTGGCGGCCGTCCCGGGTGCCCGCGCAGCGCGGCCGCGCCGCCGAGGACGCCACCTGGGCCTCCCCCACCGGCGCCGTCGACACCTCCGGCTTCGACCGGATGGGCCGCGCCCTGGACGACGTCCGGGTCGAACTGGAGGCGCTGCTGCGGCTGCGCGACGAGTCCCACGAACGCCTCCAGCAGGTCGCCGACCTGCTCCAGCGCGCCGACCTGACGCTCGCCGAGGCGAGACGGGCCCGCGGCGAGGTGCTGGCGAAGATCGCCGCCACCGAGGTACCCGCCGTACCCGGCCCGGCGTCCGCGCTGCGCGAGGCGATCACCCAGGCCGTCGGCTACCAGCAGACCGGCCAGTGGCACCGGCTCGGCCCGCTGCTGGACGCCCTGGAGGACGCCGCCGACAAGGAACTCGGCCGGGCCCGGCAGGCCCTCACCGAGGTCGCCCAGCCGCTCGCCGTCCGGGCCGAACTGCGCGGCCGGCTGGAGGCGTACAAGGCGATGGCCGCCCGGCTCGGCCTGGCCGAGGACCCCGAAGTGGTCGAACGTTTCGAGAAGGCCCGCTGGCTGCTCTGGAGCGCCCCGTGCGACCTGCGGGCCGGCGCCGAGGCCGTCGCCCGCTTCCAGCACGCGCTGCGCGCCCCGGAGCGCCGGCCCGCACCACAGCTGGAACCCGCACCGCAGCTCGCGCCCGCACCGCAGCTCGCGCCCGCACCGCAGCTCGCGCCCGCGCCCGCGCCCGCGCCGCCGAGCGAGCCCGCACCGCAGGCCGAGCCCGCACCGCAGATCGAGGACAGTTCCAAGGGGGAGGAGACCGATGGCTGAGGCGTGTGCCCGTCCGGACTGCGACGGCGAGATCGACGGCGACGGCTACTGCACCGAGTGCGGTCTCGCCCCCGCCGCCGCCAGCTCCGCGTCCCCGGACCGGCCCTG
This sequence comes from Kitasatospora sp. NPDC004614, assembly GCF_042873675.1. Classification (NCBI taxonomy): domain Bacteria; kingdom Bacillati; phylum Actinomycetota; class Actinomycetes; order Kitasatosporales; family Streptomycetaceae; genus Kitasatospora; species Kitasatospora sp. NPDC004614. The sequence goes on along the minus strand of NZ_JBIALR010000006.1, from coordinate 41,403 downwards.
CGGCCGCCCCGGCTGCGACGGCCGGATCGACGACGACGGCTACTGCACCGAGTGCGGCCTGGCACCCCCCACCGCCTCCGTCCCGGCCCCGCGCACGGCGTCCGGGCCCGTCTCCGCACCGGCCTCCGCCCCCGTCTCCGCGCAGGCCCCGCGCAAGGCCCCCGCCCCCGGCGAGCCGTGCGGCCGCCCCGACTGCGCGGGCACCATCGACCCCGACGGCTACTGCGACGACTGCGGCCTGGCCGCCGAACCCGCCACCGGCACGACCGGCACCGGCACCGGCCGCGTCACCACCGAGTCCGGCGCCTCCACCTCCGCGTGGTCCGGCCCGGCCCCGACCTCCTCGGGTCGCTCGCGCCGCTCCGCCCGCACCGCCTCCGGCCGCTCGGTCTCGGTGCGCAGCTCCCGGGGCAGCAGCGGCAGCGGCCGGCGCGGCAACCTCGGCGCTGGCCTGGTCGCGGTGCCGCCGGTGCCGACCGCCGACCCGTCGAAGGCGGTGCTGACGGACCCGCAGGTGCCGGAGAAGAAGCGGTTCTGCTCGCGCTGCGACCACCCGGTGGGCCGGGAGAAGAACGGTGTCCCGGGCCGCCCGGAAGGTTTCTGCACCAAGTGCGGCACCCCGTACTCGTTCACCCCGAAGCTGGTACGCGGCGATCTGGTCGGCGGCCAGTACGAGGTGATGGGCTGTCTGGCGCACGGCGGCCTGGGCTGGATCTACCTGGCGGTGGACCGCCGGGTCAACGACCGCTGGGTGGTGCTCAAGGGCCTGCTGGACACCGGCGACGAGGACGCGCTGGCGGTGGCGATCGCCGAACGCCGATTCCTGGCCGAGGTCGATCATCCGAACATCGTCCGGATCATCAACTTCGTCGAGCACCCGGACGCCCGCACCGCCGCCGCCGACGGCTACATCGTGATGGAGTACGTCGGCGGCAAGTCGCTGAAGGACATCGCCGGCGAGCGCCGCACCCCGGACGGCCGCCGCGAGCCGATGCCGGTCGAGCAGGCCGTCGCGTACGCGCTGGAGGCGCTGCCCGCGCTCGGCTACCTGCACGCCCGCGGGCTGGTGTACTGCGACTTCAAGCTCGACAACGTGATCCAGTCGGACGACACCCTCAAGCTGATCGACCTGGGCGCGGTCCGCCGGCACGACGACGACGGGCCGATCTACGGCACCGTCGGCTACCAGGCCCCGGAGATCGCCACCGATGGCCCCTCCCCCGCCTCCGACCTGTACACGGTGGGCCGCACGCTGGCCGTGCTGACCTTCGACTTCCAGGGCTGGACCGGCCGTCGGCGGCACGAGCTGCCGGACCCGGACGAGGTCGAGGTGTTCGCCCGCTACGAGTCCTTCCACCGCTTCCTGCTGCGCGCCACCGACCCGGACCCGGCCCGCCGGTTCGCCTCCGCCGAGGAGATGGCCGGGCAGCTCACCGGCGTGCTGCGCGAGGTGCTCAGCCTCCAGGACGGCCGGCCCCGGCCCGCCGTCTCCACCCTGTTCGGCCCGGAACTGCGGGTGGTGGACCCCGACTTCGGCGAGCAGCCGCCGGATCCCCGGGCCGCCGCGCTGGCGCTGCCCGCGCCGCTGGTCGACCCGGCCGACCCGAACGCCGGCTTCCTGTCCGCGCTGCCCGCCACCGACCCCGCCGAGGCCCTCACCGCCCTGCGCGCGGCCGGCGCCGACTCCGCCGAGCTGCGCCTGCGGGTGGTGCGCGCCCACCTGGAACTCGCCGACGACGACACCGCGGGCCAGGCGCTGGCCGCCCTGGAGGACGAACACCCCGGCGACTGGCGGGTGGTGTGGTACCGGGGGCTGGCCGCGCTCGCCGCGGGCCGGGCCGAGACCGCCGCCGAGTCCTTCGACGCCGTGTACGACGCGTTCCCGGGCGAGGCCGCACCCAAGCTGGCGCTCGCGGTCTGCGCCGAACTGCTCGACGACACCGAGGAGGCCGCCGCCCACTACGGGCTGGTCGGCGGCACCGACCGGTCGTTCGTCGGCGCCGCGTTCGGCCTGGCCCGGGTCCGGCTGCGGGCCGGCGACCGGCCCGGCGCGGTCGCCGCGCTGGAGTCGGTGCCGGAGAGCTCCACGCACCACACCGCGGCCCGGATCGGCGCCGTCCGGGCCCGGCTGCGCGGCCGCGCCGCCACCGAGCCGCTGGCCGCCGAGCTCGCCGACAGCTCCACCCAGCTGACGGCCCTCGCGCTGGACGCCCGGCGGCGCGCCGAACTCGCCGCCGAAGTACTGGAGACCGCCCTGGAGTGGGTACTGGCCGGAGCCGAAGGGAAGCCCGCCACGCTGACCGTGCTGGGACATCCCGCCGCGGAACGGGAACTGCGGCTCGCCCTGGAACACTCCTACCGGGTGTTGGCACGGTTGACCGACCGTGCCGAGAAAAGGATCGAGTGGGTGGAACGGGCCAACCGGGCCCGCCCCCGGACGTGGGTGTGAACATGCCGCAGCAGACCGAGTGCCCGACCTGTGCCGAACCGCTGGGGCCCCAGGACGCCTTCTGCGGGGCCTGCGGCACTGCCCTGACCGGACCGCCGACCCTCCGCGACCTGCCGGTGGTACCCAGCTGCCCGAACTGCGGCTCCACCGAGCTCGCCGACGGCTGGTGCCAGCGCTGCGGGCACGCCCAGCCCCGCGAACGCGACCACCAGGAACACCAGGTGACGGGCGTCGCCGCGGTCTCCGACCGGGGCCTGCGCCACCACCGCAACGAGGACGCGTTCGGCGTCGCCACCACCGACGGCCCGGACGGCTCGCCCGCCGTGGTCGCCGTGGTCTGCGACGGCGTCTCCTCCTCGGCCCGCCCCGACGAGGCGTCCGCCACCGCCGTCACCGCCGCCACCGACTCGCTGCTCGCCGCGCTGGCGGCCGGCCGCGACCCCGGCCGGGCCATGCACGAGGCGATCGGCGCCGCCAACCGGGCCGTCACCGCGCTCGCCCACGACGGCACCCCCGCCGAACCGGGCCGCCACAACAACGCGCCCGCCTGTACCTACGTCAGCGCGGTCAGCACCGGCGGCCTGGTCACCATCGGCTGGGTCGGCGACACCCGCGCCTACTGGATCCCCGACGACCGCGAGTCCGCCGAGCCGTACCGCCTCACCGAGGACGACTCCTGGGCGGCCCGGATGGTCGCCGCCAGGCTGATGGACGAGGCCGAGGCCTACGCCGACCCGCGCGCCCACGCCATCACCGGCTGGCTCGGCGCCGACGCCGAGGACCTCGACCCGCACACCGTCAGCTTCACCCCGCACGTCCCCGGCGTGCTGCTGATCTGCACCGACGGCCTGTGGAACTACGCCGAGGCCGCCACCGACCTGGCGTTCTTCGTCCGCGCCGACGCCCGCGCCGAACCGCTGGCCGCCGCCCGCGAGCTGGTGCGGTTCGCGGTCGAGCGCGGCGGGCACGACAACATCACCGTCGCCGTGCTGCCGATCGACCCGCACGTCGCCCCGTCCACCCACGACGCCACCCTGGTCGACGTCCCGCTGCCGCGCGCCGCCGCCGACCCGGACACCGTGCCGCTGCGCCAGGCCGCCGAACCCGCCGTGAACTGACCGTCCCGACTCTCCGACAGGAGCCCCACGCATGGCCTCGTTGTCCAAGCCCGTCGCGCCGAGATTCGACGTCGACGTGTTCCAGAACGAGTACCTCGCGCAGGGCTCCCGGGAGGTCAACGCGATCGTCACCGTCACCGCGACCGGCGGTGGCACCTCCGGCGGGCGGCCGCTCGGCGCGGCCCCCGCCCCCGGGCCGGGCGCCGCCGTGGTGCTGGTGATCGACTGCTCCGGCTCGATGGAGCACCCGAACACCAAGATGCGGCACGCCCGGGAGGCCACCGCCGCCGCCATCGACACCCTGCGCGACGGCGTCGCGTTCGCCGTGGTGGCCGGCACCCACGAGGCCGTCGACGTCTTCCCCGGCAACGGCCGGCTCGCCGTCGTCGACCGGTACACCCGCGGCCACGCCAAGGAGGCGCTGCGCCGCCTCAAGCCGTCCGGCGGCACCGCGATCGGCACCTGGATCACCAAGGCCCGGCAGCTGTTCGACTCGCACCCGCAGGCGTCGATCCGGCACGCCGTCCTGCTCACCGACGGCCGCAACGAGCACGAGAAGCCCGCCGACCTGCAACGCGCCCTGGACGCGGCGACCGGCGCCTTCACCGCCGACTGCCGGGGCGTCGGCACCGACTGGGAGGTCGCCGAACTGCGGAAGATCTCCTCCGCGCTGCTCGGCACCGTCGACATCGTCGCCGAACCCTCCGGCCTCGCCGACGACTTCCGCGCCATGATGGCCACCGCCATGGGCAAGCAGGTCGCCGACGTGGCCCTGCGGGTGTGGACGCCCGCCAACGCCCGGGTGAAGTTCGTCAAGCAGGTCGCGCCCGCCGTCGAGGACCTCACCGAACGCCGCACCGAGGCCGGCCCTCGGGCGGGCGACTACCCGACCGGCTCGTGGGGCGACGAGTCCCGCGACTACCACGTGTGCGTCGAAGTCCCGGCCGCCGCCGTCGGCAACGAGATGCTGGCCGCCCGGATCAGCCTGGTCCTGCCGCAGGCCGACGGCACCGCCGAGGTCCTCGGCCAGGGCCTGGTGCGCGCCGTCTGGACCGACGACCTGGCCTCCTCGACCCGGATCAACGCCCAGGTCGCGCACTACACCGGACAGGCCGAACTCGCCGACTCCATCCGCGACGGCCTGGAGGCCCACCGGGCCGGCGACCTGGACCGCGCCACCGCCAAACTCGGCGCCGCCGTCCGCCTCGCCCACGCCGGCGGCAACGAGGGCACCCTCAAGCTGCTGCGGAAGGTGGTGGACGTCGTGGACGCCGGGGAGGGTACCGTTCGGTTCCGTAAGAACGTGAGCGAGGCCGACTCGATGACACTCGAGACCCGATCGACCAAGACCGTACGCGTGAAGAAGTGAGCCGGACACCGCCGGACCCGAACCTGCTGGAGTGTGGGGGACCTGATGCCGATCTGCCCTAGGGGACACGAGTCTCAGGCCGAGGACTGGTGCGACTACTGCGGATTCCCGATGACCCCGCCGCCCGGGCTGGCGATCCCCGGATTCCCGGCCGCACCGGCCCAGCCCGGCGGCCCCGGCGCGCCCGGCGCCGCGCCTGCCCCGCCGCAGGCCCCGTACGGCGGTGGCTTCCCGCCCGCCGGGCCGGGCAGCACCCCGCCGCGCGGCACCCCGGCCGGGGGCGGTGGCGGCTACTTCGAGCCGCGCCGCCCCGCCACCCCGGCGGGCGGCACGCCCACCGGGCCCGCCGCCGGCGCACCCGGTGCCCCCGGCCCGTACGGCGCCCCGCCGCCGGCGGCCGCCACCTCGGCGCTGGCCACCTGCCCGATCTGCCGCACCCCGCAGACCGGCCGGTACTGCGAGGACTGCGGGTACGACTACAACCTGGCCGTCACGCCCCGCCCGCCGGGCGGTCCCGCCCCGGCCGGGCACCAGCCTCCGCCGCCCGCGCCGCAGCCCGCCGGCGGCCCGCACGGCCGCCCCGAGCCGGGCCGGGCGCCGCAGGGCGCGCCGTCCGCGCAGCACGGCTACGGCTTCCCGCCGCCCGCCGCGCCGCCGGCCGCGCCCGCCGGGTTCGAGCCGTCCGCGTTCGAGCCGGCCGCGCCCGCGCCCGGCTTCGAGCGGCCGACGCCGTTCGAGCGCCCGCAGCAGCCGTTCGAGCCGCAGAACCCGTACGAGCGGCCGGACTACGAGCGGCCCGACTACGAGCGGTCGGGCTACCAGCAGCCCGCGCCCGGCCCGGCCTCCGCGCCGCCGCCCGGCTACCCGTCCGCGCCCGCCGCACCGTCCGCGCCCGCCGCACCGTCCGCGCCTGCCCACGGAGGGCCTGCTGCCGCGCCCGGCTTCGAGAAGCGCCCGCCGGCCGCCTTCCCCGACAGCGACTACGAGCGCCCGGGCCCGGTGTACGCCGAGCCCTCCGGCCCGCAGCCGGGGCAGCAGCAGCGTCCCCCGCAGAGCGGCGACGACTTCGGCACCTCGTTCCGGCTGACCCCGCCCGGGCAGCAGGGGCAGCCGGGTCAGCAGCAGGGCCAGCCGCCGGCCGCGCCGCAGCGCACCACCTGGTTCGCCGTGGTGGCCGCCGACCACGACTACTTCAGCGACATGATGACCCGCAGCGGCCCGGAGGCGGCCGGGCTGTTCTTCCCGCCGTACACCCAGGAGCGGCGGATCCCGCTGACCGGCCGGGGCCAGCTGCGGATCGGGCGGCGCAGCCAGCAGCGCGGCACCGTGCCGGAGATCGACCTGTCGGTGTCCCCGGAGGACCCGGGCGCCTCGCACCAGCACGCCCTGCTCGCCGAACAGCCGGACGGCAGCTGGGTGGTGGTCGACCAGGACTCCACCAACGGCACCACCCTCAACGGCGGCCCGGACACCCTGCCGCCGCACACCGCGATCCCGCTGAATGACGGCGACCGCATCCACATCGGCGCCTGGACCACCATCACGGTGCACCGGGCCTGACAGGCGGTCAGTTCGCTGACGGCGCATCACCACCGGCCCGGCGGCGGGGCGTTCATCGCTTCCACCGCCGGGCCGGTGGCATGTCCGGCCATCACCGAACGATCAAAATTCGTACAAGAGTGTTCGTGGGCACTGCCCGCACCCCCTACGCTCGCCCCATGACTGAAGCAATAACCGCGGACGGGATCCGGAAGCGGTACGGGGATGTCCAGGCTGTCGACGGAGTGTCCCTCTCCGTCAGCACTGGCGAGTTCTACGGTCTGCTCGGACCGAACGGGGCGGGCAAGACCACCACACTGGAGATCCTGGAGGGCATCCGGGAGGCCGACGAGGGCCGGGTGGAGCTGCTCGGCCTGTCTCCGTGGCCGCGCAACAGCAAGCTGCTGCCGCGCATCGGAGTGCAGTTCCAGGCGTCGGCGTTCTTCAACAAGCTGACGGCGCGCGAGACCATCCGCACCTTCGCCTCCTTCTACGGCATCGGTCCGAAGGCGGCCGACGCGATGCTGGAGCGGGTCGGCCTGACCGAGTCGGCAAGCGCGCTGACCGACAAGATGTCCGGCGGCCAGGCCCAGCGCCTGTCCATCGCGTGCGCCCTGGTGCACGACCCGGAGCTGGTGTTCCTCGACGAGCCGACCACCGGCCTCGACCCGCAGGCCCGCCGCAACCTGTGGGACCTGCTGCGCGACATCAACGCCGAGGGCCGCACCGTCGTCCTCACCACCCACTACCTGGACGAGGCGGAGATCCTCTGCGACCGCGTCTCGGTGATGGACCACGGAAAGGTCCTGCGCACCGGCGCCCCCGCCGCGCTGGTCCGCGAGATCGACGACACCGTCCGGATCCGGGTGGAATCCGGAATGCTGACCGCCGACCGCGCCCGGGAACTGCTCACCGCCGCCGGCGCGGTGTTCAGCAACCTGGAGGACGACGGCATCACCCTGGCCCTGTCCACCGACGCGCCCGGGCCGGTGCTCTCCATGCTGGCCGAGGAGAACGCGCTGCGCGGCCTCGAGGTCCGCGGCGCCACCCTGGAGGACGTCTTCCTCCAGCTGACCGGACGGGAGTACCGGGCATGACCGCCACCGACCAGGCCCCCACCTCCCCCGCCTCCCCCGCCTCCGAAGGCGGCCGGGAGAAGGCCAACGCCTTCGTCGGACTGTCCCGGGTCATGCTGCTCGGCTTCGTCCGCGACAAGGGCACCCTGTTCTTCACGCTGGCCCTGCCGCTGATGTTCCTGGTGCTGTTCGGCGTCCTCTACAAGGGCGGCGGCACCTCGCACGTCAAGGTCGGCGAAGTCGGCCAGGTCAAGCTGCTGGACGCGCTGAAGGACCAGAAGGACGGCCCGCTGTCCGTCCTGGAGATCACCCCCTTCGCCGACGAGAACGAGGCCCTCGCCAAGGTCAAGAAGGGCGACCTCGACGGCCTGGTGACCGAGGGCCCCGACGGCAAGCTGGTGCTCCGCTTCAGCCAGGCCGACCAGGTCAAGTCCGGCACCGTGCAGGGCATCATGAACTCCCTGGTGCAGACCGCCAACCAGCAGGCCTCGCACGCCACCCCCGCCTTCACCCTGGACGCCACCAAGGTCGAGGACGACTCCACCAAGCCGATCCAGTACCTGACGCCCGGCCTGCTCGCCTACGCCATCTCCATGGGCGCGGTCTACGGCGCCTCGTTCACCCTGGTGACCTGGCGCAAGAAGCGGGTGCTGCGCCGCCTGCGGCTGGCGCCCATCTCGGCGGGCACCATCGTCGGCGCCCGGGTGCTGGTCAGCGTGATCGTGGCGCTCGCCCAGACCGCGCTGTTCCTCGCGGTCGCGCAGCTGGACTTCTTCGGCCTCAAGCTCACCGGCAACTGGTGGCTGGTGATCCCGCTGGTGATCTGCGGCACCCTGGCCTTCATGTCGCTCGGTCTGCTCACCGGCTCGCTGGCGAAGTCCGAGGAGTCGGCGAACGGCCTGAACCAGCTGATCATCCTGCCGATGTCCTTCCTCGGCGGCGCGTTCATCCCGCTGGACTTCGCGCCCGCCTGGCTGCAGGACGTCTCCAAGGCCCTGCCGCTGCGCTACCTGATCAACCCCGCCAAGTCGGTGCTCAGCCAGGGCGGCGGCATCGCCGAGGCCCTGCCCGGCATGGGCGTCCTGCTGGGCTTCACGGTGGTGCTGTCCGCCATCGCCTGGCGCTTCTTCAACTGGGACGACGCGTAGCCGTCCGCACCCGCCCCGCGACGGGGGCCGTACACCGAAAGTCCCGGTGTACGGCCCCCGTCGGCGTCTGCGACCATGGACGGGTGACTGACACCGGGCGCGACACCGTACACGAGGAGACCGTGCAGCCGACGACGGCGGAGGAGGAGGAGGAACAGAGCTTCTATGACCGCGTCGGCGGCGAGCAGACCTTCCGCCGGCTGGTCCACCTCTTCTACCAGGGCGTCGCCCAGGACGAGTTGCTGCGCCCGATGTACCCGGAGGAGGACCTCGGCCCCGCCGAGGAGCGCTTCGCGCTGTTCCTCATGCAGTACTGGGGCGGCCCGCGCACCTACAGCGAGAACCGCGGCCACCCGCGCCTGCGGATGCGGCACGTCCCGTTCCAGGTCGACCGCGCCGCGCACGACGCCTGGCTGCGGAACATGCGCACCGCCCTCGACCAGCTCGCGCTGCCCGCCGAGGACGAGCGCGAGCTGTGGAACTACATGACGTACGCCGCCTCCGCGATGATCAACACCGCGGGCTGACGCCGCTCCTGGCTACCGCAGCGGGCTGAGACCCAGGCCCGCACCGGGGGCGCCGCCGGAACGCAGGGCGACCGAGCCGGCCGGGGCGTCCAGACGCAGCCAGGGGCCGGCCCGGAACGCGTGCAGCGGGGCGCCGGGCCGCAGGAACCCGATCGCGTGGGCGGCGTGCGCGGCCCGCAGCGGCAGGCCCTCGGCGGCGCCCAGCGGCCGGGACCAGATCTCGTCCGCCATCGCGTCCACCGTCTGCCGGCTCCGATGGTGCTCCGGCACCTCGGCGACGCGCTGCTTGAACTCGGCGACGGCGGTGCGCACTTCGTCCATCACCCGGTCCACCGGCGGCTGCCCGAGCGGCTGCCAGCCGGAGCGCGGCGGCAGCAGGCCCGCCCAGGACGGGCCGGTGACGGGGGCGGGCAGCGTCAGGTGGGCACCCGGCTCGTCCACGGACTCCAGCAACTGCCCGGCGGAGACGGTCAGATCGGCCGCCGCCGGTTCACCGGCGAGCCGCACGGTACGCACCGCGAGCACCGCCGACCCGCCCAGCGGCAGCCGTCCGAACACCGCCAGCACGCCGCCGCCGTCCGCCCCCGGAACCGCCTGCAGCCGGACCGCGGCGGCCCGGTCGAAGCGGAGCAGCCGGCCCAGGAAGGCCACCAGGTCGGCGGCCTCGCCCTGGTCGGCGAGGTCGAGGCGGGGGTTCGCGGTCACGGGGTTCAGCTCGATTCGTGAGTGCGGCGGTCTCGGTGCGACGTGGTCCGGGGCCGGTCAGACGGCGGCGGGCTGCTCGTCCATGAAGCGGCTGAGGAACTCCCGCTCCACGGGGCTGATCCGGCGCGGGCGGCCCTCGACGAGGTTGTAGGGGACGACCACGGTGGAGGCGGTGACGTAGACCGTCTCGGTGCCGTCCTCGGCGATGTCCTTGATCTCGTAGGAGACGGTCAGCGAGGCTCCGCCGATCTTCGTCACCCAGGTCTCGATGGTGACCGGCTCGGGGCGGTGCACCAGCGGCCGCTTGTAGTCGATCTCGTGGCGGGCCACCACGGACCCGCCCGCGAACTCCCCGGCGCCGGCCTCGGCGGCCTGGGTGAACATGAAGTCGATCCGGGCCTCCTCCAGGTAGCGCAGGAAGACCACGTTGTTGACGTGACCGAAGGCGTCCATGTCCGACCACCGCAGGGGGCAGGCGTAGATGTGGCGTGCCACGGTGTTCTCCTCACATCAGGTGGACCCGCAGGAAGCCTACGGGCCGCGGCCCGGCAGTCCGCCCCGAGGGGGTGGGCTGCCGGGCCGCCGGTGCGTCCGCGGGTCAGCCGCGGGTGAGCGTCCGCGGATCAGCCGCGGGTGAGCTTCTTGTAGGTCGCGCGGTGCGGGCGGGCCGCATCGGCACCCAGGCGCTCGATCTTGTTCTTCTCGTAGGACTCGAAGTTGCCCTCGAACCAGAACCACTTGCTGTCGCCCTCGTAGGCGAGGATGTGGGTGGCCACTCGGTCCAGGAACCAGCGGTCGTGGGAGATGACCACGGCGCAGCCGGGGAACTCCAGCAGCGCGTTCTCCAGCGAGGACAGCGTCTCGACGTCGAGGTCGTTGGTCGGCTCGTCGAGGAGCAGCAGGTTGCCGCCCTGCTTGAGGGTGAGCGCCAGGTTGAGGCGGTTGCGCTCACCACCGGACAGCACGCCGGCCGGCTTCTGCTGGTCCGGGCCCTTGAAGCCGAACGCGGAGACGTAGGCGCGGGACGGCATCTCGACCTGGCCGACGTTGATCCAGTCGAGGCCGTCGGACACGACCTCCCACAGGGTCTTCTTCGGGTCGATGTTGGAGCGGGTCTGGTCGACGTAGCTGATCTTGACGGTCTCGCCGACCTTGACGGTGCCGCTGTCCGGGGTCTCCAGGTCCTGGAGCATCTTGAACAGGGTGGTCTTGCCGGCGCCGTTCGGGCCGATGATGCCGACGATGCCGTTGCGCGGCAGCGTGAAGCTCAGGTCGTCGATCAGCACCTTCTCGCCGAAGGCCTTGTTGAGGTGGTCGACCTCGATGACGACGCTGCCCAGACGCGGGCCCGGCGGGATCTGGATCTCCTCGAAGTCCAGCTTCCGCATCTTGTCGGCCTCGGCCGCCATCTCCTCGTAACGGGCGAGGCGGGCCTTGGACTTGGCCTGGCGGCCCTTGGCGTTGGAGCGGACCCACTCCAGCTCTTCCTTGAGCCGCTTGGCGCGCTTGGCGTCCTTCTGGCCCTCGACCTTGAGACGGGTCTGCTTGGTCTCCAGGTAGGTGGAGTAGTTGCCCTCGTACGGGTACGCGCGGCCGCGGTCGAGCTCGAGGATCCACTCGGCGACGTTGTCCAGGAAGTACCGGTCGTGGGTGACGGCGACGACGGTGCCGGGGTACTTCTCGAGGTGCTGCTCCAGCCAGTTCACCGACTCGGCGTCCAGGTGGTTGGTGGGCTCGTCGAGCAGCAGCAGGTCGGGCTGCTCCAGCAGCAGCTTGCACAGCGCCACGCGGCGCTTCTCGCCACCGGACAGCTTGGTGACCGGCCACTCGCCGGGCGGGCAGCCCAGCGCGTCCATGGCCTGCTCCAGCTGGGCGTCCAGGTCCCAGGCGTTGGCGTGGTCCAGGTCCTCCTGGAGCTTGCCCATCTCGTCGAGCAGCGCGTCCGAGTAGTCGGTCGCCATCAGCTCGGCGATCTCGTTGAACCGGTCGAGCTTGCCCTTGGTCTCCTTGACGCCGTCCTGGACGTTCTCCAGCACGGTCTTCGTCTCGTCCAGCGGCGGCTCCTGCTGGAGCATGCCGACGGTGAAGCCCGGCGAGAGGAAGGCGTCGCCGTTGGAGGGCTGGTCCAGGCCGGCCATCATCCGCAGCACGGTGGACTTGCCGGCGCCGTTGGGGCCGACGACGCCGATCTTCGCCCCGGGGAGGAAGCTGAGCGTCACGTCGTCAAGGATGACCTTGTCGCCGTGTGCCTTGCGCACCTTGCGCATGGTGTAGATGTATTCCGCCACGTGAGATCGCTCCGGCGTCGTCGTCGAGTTAATCGGCTTGCAGCGTTCCATTGTGCCGTAAGGCCGGTGCCGCCCCGAACGCGCTCGAGGGTGTGCGGCAACGGCGACCGGCCGGGCCGTGGCCGCGGGCGGCCCAGGACGCGAACGGCCCCGCCCCCAGTGTTGCGGGGGCGGGGCCGCCCCTCCCCGGCGGGCGGCCGGGGAGGGTCAGCGTGCGGGTCAGGCGCGGCTGTGGCGGCCGCGGCGACGCAGGGCGTAGACCGCGGCGGCACCGGCGACGACCAGCGCACCGGCGATCGCGGCGGTGATGCCGGTGCCCATGCCGCCACCGGTGGTGGCCAGCTCAGGAGCGGACGAGCTGGGCTTCGGGGTGGCCGGCGGGGTGGTCGGCGGCAGGCTGACGCTGTCGGTCTTGCAGTTCAGCACGCCGCTGAAGGTCTGCGAGAAGCCGCCGGGGCCGGTGACGGTGAAGTTGTAGGCGGTGTCCTCGGCGACCGGCAGGACGACGTCCTGGGTGGCGCCGGGCTTCACCGTGACGTCCTTGCCGCCGACAGTGAAGTTCCAGTCCCGGTCGCCCTTGTTGGAGACGGTGAGGACCAGCGCACCCTGCGTGCAGTCGACCTTGCCGGTGGCGGCCGGGATCGGACCGGTGGGCGCCCAGGCGAGGGTGGCCAGGGCGTTGACCTTGACCTTGTTGCTGCCGGCCAGGATCAGCGTCTGGCTGTGCTTGCCGTTGTCGTCACCGACGAACGCCCGGCCGAGCTTGATGGTGGCGGAGGCGTCCGCGCTGATGGTGGCGGTGCCGGCGTCGGCACCGGCCGGGACCTTCGCGAACAGCTGGTCGCCGTTCTTGGCGGTCTTCACCGCGGCACCGCTCTTGTCGACCAGGGTGACGCCCGCGTCGGTGCCCTTCTTGTCGAGCGCGACGGCGACGTCGGCGGCGCCGCCGCCGGTGGTGACGGTGATCGGGCCGAGCGTCTCACCGCTCTTGCCGGCCACCGAGCCCGGGTTGAGCGCCAGCGAGGGCTTGGGCTCCTCGGCGCCGCCCTTGGCCTCGGCCTGGGCGATCAGCCAGTCGATGAGCTTCTTGGTCGTCGGGCGGTCTGCGACCAGCCGGACCGGCACGTTCGGGTCGGAGAAGTGCCAGATCGCCACCTGGGTGGCCGCGGCGGCGTCGTCCTTGGTCAGGCCGTCGATGCCGGAGGCCTTGGAGAGCGCGACCTCGTCAATGTTCGGGAAGGAGTGCTCGAGTATCCACTGGATCTTCGGGCCGGCCTTGGCCTTGACCTTCTCCGGCTGGGAGAGCGACGTGGAGGCCCAGTCCGTCTCGTGGTACGTGGCGGTCTTGAGCGTGTCGTTGAGCAGGTCGATGCAGTAGACGTCCAGCGTGGACTCGGTGCCGGTCACCCCCAGGGTGAACTGTCCGGCGGTGACGGGCAGCCAGTGGCCCGGGCGCGTCTCGGACTCGACCTTCTCGCCGTAGCGAATTCCGCCCACCAGCTTCCCGGTCACTCCCGAGTTGCCGTCGGCCGCGGCGGCGGTACCGGTGGCGAGCAGCCCCGACCCGACGACAAGACCGGACGCGAGCATGACAGCAACGATGCGGGAGACGGCCCGCCCCTGCTTGTGGAACATGTGCGATCCCTCCGGGCGGCGACGTGCCGTTGGCAACCCGCCCCCTGCAAAGCGGCAACCCCCTGTGGCGCCGCTGCACGTGTGTGGACCAGACGCATCCTATTGACGCCGCCCGAGCACTCGGCGCCCGTAGCAAATCAGGACGATATCGTAGCTGTTTCGTTATCAAGGAGCGGACTGTCAGCGGGAGTTGATGAGTCGACATAAAGTCACGAGCCGCCGCCGCGGCAATCAGGATTGCACCGATCGGTGCCTCAGGTGCCCAGAATCCGTCAGTTCAGAACCTCCTCCGTCACATCCGAACCCCCCGGCCCCGCGGGCCCGGCGACGCCACCCGCCGCAACACCCGCCGGGCCGCCCGCGGCACCGCCGGCCGCGCCCGCCGCCGCATCGGCCTCCCGACGGGCCGCCACCGCCCTGACGATCCACTCCGGCACCGCCTCCTCCACCAGCCGCACCTCCCGCGACCCGCCCCTCGCCGGGCCGCTCGGCCACTCGGCCGCCGAACCGCCCTGCGCCGCAGCCGCCTTGACCTCCACCGCCCGGGCCTCCAGCCCCCGCTTGAAGACCGAGGTGCCGCGGGCGAGATCGTGCCCCACCGCCCGGGCGTCGATCTCCACCTCCGTGCGCCGACTGCCCTCCTCTCCCCATTCGCGCACCCGCAGCCGCCCGCTCACCACCAGCGGGTCTCCCTTGTTGACCGAACTGACCACGTTGACCGCGAGCCGCCGCCAGGCCACCACCGTCACCCAGGTGGTCTCGCCGTCCGCCCAATCACCGCGCTCCCGGTCGTAGCGCCGCTCGGTGGCGGCCAATCGGAAGCTGGCGACGGCCACCCCGCCGGCCGTCTCCCGGTACGTCACATTCGAGGCCGCATTGCCGACCATCGTCACCAGCGCGCCGTCCATTCCCCTGCCTCCGTTCTCCGACCGCCGGACCGGCCGAACCGCTTTTCGCCGACGGTATTTCCGCCGCGGACAGATCCTCCTCCCACCGACGAATTCGGACCGGAAACTTCGCTTCCCCTGTGGAAAACTCGACCCTGTGGAAAACCGGGATAACTCGCAAGAGTGAAATACCGGTGATTTCCTGTTCAGAATCGATCACTTGAAGTGACGTACCGGGGATCGTGTTCACGACAAGGCTCTCCGCACACCCGCAGGACACCTGTGCGCCACCGCCGAAACCCCGAACGGGCGGGCGTCAACTCGCCCCGTCCATGTCATCCACCTGAACGAACCCCTAAACATGCCCCCACCCGCGGGCCGGTTCGGGGGATTGCCACGCCGAATGCATAACGGGTGGGGCGACAGCCCCGTAACGACTGCACAACGTCCGGCTCCAGGACGCCGCAGAACGCTGCGCATCAGGGCACTACCTGCGATTATCGGACCGCCCCGTGGAGGCCGACACACCCCTGTCGGGTCCTCGAAGTCCAGGTGGCGGAACTGAACACCCGTATCCTGTCCCGGAACATCCCGTCCCGGCGCCCAGGCCCGGCAAGCGGGCCGACGTCACACCCGGCCCCCATAGCTCAGCGGATAGAGCACCCGCCTTCTAAGCGGTAGGTCGCAGGTTCGAATCCTGCTGGGGGCACACAAGGCTCCGGCGACCCGCCGAGCAGCCCCACCCCGGCCAGCACCCGGTCAGTCGCCGGCGCACCTCCCGGCCAGTCGCCGACCCGCCCTCGACCGGCCCCCATTGAGCTCCCCGGCCGGTCCCCGTTGAGCTCCCCGGCCGGCCCCGGGTCACGTCCCGTCCG
The DNA here is from genome assembly GCF_042873675.1 of Kitasatospora sp. NPDC004614. NCBI lineage: Bacteria > Bacillati > Actinomycetota > Actinomycetes > Kitasatosporales > Streptomycetaceae > Kitasatospora > Kitasatospora sp. NPDC004614. The sequence goes on along the minus strand of NZ_JBIALR010000006.1, from coordinate 25,787 downwards.
GGCCCGCCCGCTCCCCCGTCGCCAGACCGGCCAGGAAGCCGTCCAGCAGCGCGCGTTGGCGCTCCGGCGGGAATTCGGCGGGCGCGAAGAGCGCCTGCACCACCAGTCCGAGCGCGAAGGACTGGGCCAGCGCGGCCAGGTCCGCGGCCGGCCGGTCGGCGGGGAGTTCGCCCAGTTCCTGCGCCTCGGCGCACAGCTCGGTCATCCGCCGCCGGCTGCGGCGGTAGCGCTCGGCGTGTTCGGCGGTCAGTTCGGGGTCGATGAGCGCGGCGTCCCAGGAGCCGACCCAGATCCGGTTGCCGGCGGCGCCCGCGCCGTCCAGCGGCAGGATGTCGAGCAGCGCGGCGCGCAGCAGGGCCAGGCCGCGGGCGGTGGCGGCCTCGGCGGTGGCGGGGCGGTGGCGTTCGGCGCTCTGCCGGTCGAGGACGTCCAGCGCGTGCGCGACCAGCGCCCGCTTGTTGGGGAAGTAGTGGGTGAGCAGCCCGGTGGAGGCGCCGAGTTCGGCGGCCACGGCGCGCAGGGTGAGTCCGCCGAAGCCGCGGGCGGCGAGTACTCGCCAGACCGCCTCGGAGACGTCCCGGCGGCGTGCTTCGTGGTCTCCGCGGGCGGGTGGTGTCATCGCGCTAGGGTACCTACCAAACGTTTGTTATGTATGTCGGAACGCCGGAGGGGCCGCCCATGTACACCGTCGCACTCGCCGAGAACGCCGAGCTCCGCCCGCTGGAGCCGTGGCAGGCCGAGGAGTTCCTGGCGCACATGGACCGCGCCCGGGCCACCGTCGACCCGTTCATCCCGTGGGCCTCCATCAGCACCGACCTGGCCTCGGCCCGCGCGACCCTGCAGCGCTACGCCGACAAGCAGGCCGCCGACGCCGGCCGGATCTACGGGATCTGGCTCGACGGCACCCTGGTCGGCGGGACGATGTTCGTCCACTTCGACGCCAAGGGCGGGGTGTGCGAGATCGGCGTGTGGTCGGAGCCGGCCGGCCGCGGCCGCGGGCTGGTCACCGAGGCGGTCCGGCACCTGCTGGACTACGCGCTGCTGGAGCGCGGCCTGTACCGCGCCGAGTGGTGGAACTCCACGGTGAACCCGCGCAGCCGGGCGACCGCCCAGCGCCTGGGCATGACCCTGGACGGGACGATGCGCAAGCACACCGAGCACCACGGCGAGCGCCTGGACCTGGAGATCTGGTCGATGCTGGCGCCGGAGTGGCGGGCGGCCTGCGAGGCGGCTTGATCCTGATCACATGGCCCGCGCCCGGCACGCTGTGGAAGGCTGACGAACCGTCCCTTCCCGCTATTCCGGAGGCCGTGATGTCCGCGAGCACCGACCCGCTCGACCGCCCAGGCCCCGGAGACACCGACCCGCTCGACCGCCCAGGCCCCGGGGACACCGAGCTGCCGACCGGCGTGGCGGGCCTGCGCTGCTGGGTGGGCGCGGACCGGGTGGCGACGGTGCTGCTGGACCGGCCGAAGCGCCGCAACGCGGTGACCGGCGCCATGTGGCGGGCGCTGCCGGGCCTGCTGGCCGAGCTGGGCGCCCGCGCCGACGTGCGGGCGCTGCTGCTGACCGGCGCAGAGGGCACCTTCTCGGCCGGTGCGGACATCGCCGAACTCGCCGGGGTGTACGCCGATCCGGCCGCCGCGGACGCCTATCACGCGTTGAACGTGGCGGCCGAGGAGGCGCTGGCAGCGTTCCCGCGGCCGACGCTGGCGGTGATCCGGGGCGCCTGCGTGGGCGGCGGCTGCCAGCTGGCGGTCGCCTGCGACCTGCGCTTCGCCGCCGAGGACGCCCGGCTCGGCATCACCCCGGCCAAGCTGGGCGTGGTGTACCCGGCGGTACCGACCCTGCGGCTGGCCGCGCTGGTCGGCCCGGCCCGGGCCAAGTACCTGCTGTTCTCCGGCACGCTCGTCCCGGCCGCCCGCGCGGAGCGCTTCGGCCTGCTGGACGAGGTCGTCCCGGCCGAGGAACTCGACTCCCGCGCACGCGAGTTCGCCCGCCTGCTGACCCACCGCTCACCCCAGACCATCGGCGCGGTGAAGGCGGCCCTGGCCGTCCCCGCAGCGGATGCCGCAGACGCCCTGGAGCCGTGGGAGCGCGCCTCCCGCACGGCACCGGACGTCCGCGAGGGCCTGGCGGCGTTCCTGGAGCGGCGCGAGCCGGGTTTCTGACCGGCGCACGGCGGTTCAACAGTGCTGCACAATCTCCGATGACCGGATCGTCACACCGCGAGTCCGGCCCGGCCGAAGGAGCAGGCAGCATGTCCACCCCCGCCGTCGAGACCGCCTGGGCCTCCCGGATCAGCGACGGCATGGAGCCGAAGAATGTGATCATCGCAGTGCTGCCGCTGATCGGCGCAGGCCGCTACGGCTGGACGGGGCTGGCCTGGGCGGCGTTCGCCGCGCTGTTCGCCGCGGTGATACCGACCTGGTTCATCGCCCGCGGAGTGCGCCAGGGCAGTATCGAGGACCGGCACGTCGGGCAGCGCCGCCGCCGGCTGGTGGTGATCCCGTTCATCATGGGATCGGTGCTGGTCAGCCTGCTGACGATGATGCTCCTGGACGCCCCGGCCGACATGACGGCGATGGTACTGGCGATGTTCGCCTCGCTGGTACCGATCATGGCGATCACGGTGTGGTGGAAGGTCTCGGTGCACACCGCCGTACTCAGCGGAGCGATCGTCTGCACCGCGGTCGCGCTCGGCCCGTGGTGGCTGCTCCTGCTGCCGGGGGTGGCACTGGTGGGGTGGTCCCGCGTGGTGCTGCGGGACCACACCCGGGCCCAGACGGTGGTCGGTGCACTGGTGGGTGCCGCCACCGCCGGGCTGACCTTCTGGGCGGCCCGCTGACGGGCGGACCGCCGACCTGCAGCCCGCCGACCTGCAGCCCGCCGACCGACGGACCCGCTGACCGGCCGCCGGCGGGTGGCTCGTCAGCGGATGGGCGCGCCCGAGATGGCCCGGGCGATGACCAGCCGCTGGATCTCGCTGGTGCCCTCGAAGACGGTGTAGATCGCGCTGTCGCGGTGCATCCGCTCGACCGGGTACTCGCGGGTGAAGCCGTTGCCGCCGAGGATCTGCATGGCCTGCGCGGTGACGAACTTGGCCGTCTCGCCGGCGTACAGCTTGGACATCGAGCCTTCGGCGTTGGTGAACGGCCGGTTGTTGACGGCCATCCAGGAGGCCCGCCAGACCAGCAGCCGGGCCGCGTCGATCCGGGTCTTCATGTCGGCGAGCTGGAAGGCGACGCCCTGGTTCTCGATGATCGGCTTGCCGAACTGGACCCGGGTCTTGGCGTAGTCCAGGGCGACCTCGTACGCGGCCCGGGCAATGCCGATGGCCTGGGCGCCGACGGCGGGGCGGGAGGCCTCGAAGGTGGCCATCGCGGCGTTCTTGCCGCCGCCCCTGGTGCCCTCGCGGGCCCGGGCGAGGCGGGCGTCCAGCTTCTCCTTGCCGCCGAGCAGGCAGTGGCCGGGGATCCGGACGTCGTCGAGGACGACCTCGGCGGTGTGCGAGGCGCGGATGCCGTGCTTCTTGAACTTCTGGCCCTGGCTCAGGCCCTTGGTGCCGGGCGGGATCAGGAAGGACGCCTGGCCGCGCGAGCCGAGCTCGGGGTCGACGGTGGCGACCACGACGTGGATGTGGGCGATGCCGCCGTTGGTGGCCCAGGTCTTGGTGCCGTTGATCACCCACTCGTCCTTGGCCTGGTCGTAGACGGCGCGGGTGCGCAGCGCGGAGACGTCGGAGCCGGCGTCGGGCTCGGAGGAGCAGAACGCGGCGACCTTGACGTCGTCGGGGGTGCCGAACATCTGCGGCGCCCAGGTGCCGATCTGCTCGTCGGTGCCGTTGGCGAGCACGGCGACGGCGGCCAGGGTGGTGCCGGTGATGGCCAGGGCGATGCCGGCGTCGCCCCAGAAGAGTTCTTCCATGGCGATCGGGATGCCGACGCCGGACGGGTCGAAGAACTGCTGGGCGTAGAAGTCGAGCGAGTAGATGCCGATCTTCGCGGCCTCCTGGATGATCGGCCAGGGGGTCTCCTCGCGTTCGTCCCACTCGGCGGCGGCCGGGCGGATGACGTCGGCGGCGAAGCCGTGCAGCCAGTCACGGACGGCGATCTGGTCCGGCCCGGGGTCGAGCGAGAAGGTGGTCATGGGTCGGCCTCCATGGGACGGGGATGCGGGCCGGAGCGTCCGCGCCACTGCGCTGTTACCTCCGGTAACATGGTGGCGAGTCTGCTACCGATAGGTAACCGGTGTCAACGCCCGTCCCGGACCGCCCTGCACGCACGAGGAGCAGCGCATGACCACCGAACCCCGCCGTGAACAACTGCTCAACGCCGCCGACCGGGTCGTCCAGCGCGAAGGCCCGAGCGCCAGCATGAACGCGATCGCCGCCGAGGCGGGCATCACGAAGCCCATCCTGTACCGGCACTTCGGCGACCGGAACGGCCTGATCGGCGCATTGACGGCGCGTCACACGGCCGGACTGCTGGCCGCCGTCCGGGCCGCCCTGAACGAGCCGCTGGAGCGCCGCGACCGGGTCGAGCACGTGCTGGACATCTACCTGGCGGCGATCGAGGCCCGCCCGCAGGTGTACCGGCTGCTCACCCACCCCGAGCCGGGCGATCCCACCGGCGCGGGCAACGCGCTGGCGCCCGCGCTGCGGCAGATCGCCGAGGAGATCACCCGCGCCATCCAGCGGCAGATCGACCTCGGGCAGGACGGGCCGCTGCTCTCCGAGACCTGGGGCCGCTCGATCACCGGCATGGTGCTGGCGGCCGGCGACTGGTGGCTGGAGACCCGCCCCTGCCCGCGCGCCCGGATGGTGCAGGCGCTCGCCGACCTGTTGTGGGGCCGGCTCTCGGCGGCTGCCGACCTGCCGCCGATGCTCGCCACGCCGGAGGCCTGACCACCCATCGAACATGAGCATGTCTCACCTCTTGTGCGGCGGGGACGGCTCCGGCAGGATCGGCGCACCCCACCCCTCCCCACCCCGCCGCGAGGTGCCCCGTGCGCGTCCGCCGCTCCGCCGCCGCCCTGCTGCTCACCGCCGCCGTCGTCCTCGGCACCGTCTCGGCCGGCCCGCCCGCCGACCACGCCGACCGCTTCGCCGACCGCTTCGACGCCCGCAAGGTCTCCGCCACCACCCTCCCCGACGGCCGCACCGCCTTCACCGACCGGCACGGACGCGTCCTCGACCTGCGCGGCTTCAACCTCGACAAGTACGACGAGACCACCGAGGCCGACCTGCGCGACCTCGCCTCGCACGGCTTCCAACTGATCCGCGTCGCCGTCTCCTGGGCCCGCCTCGAACCCGCCCCCGGCCGCTACGACAAGGCCCAACTCGCCCGCCTGCACCGCATCCTGGACTGGGCCGAGAAGTACCACCTGTACGCCGTCGTCGACTACCACCAGGACGTCTACGGGCAGTACTTCGGCGGCGGCGACGGCGGCGCACCCAGCTGGGCCACCCGCGACGACGGCCTGCCGTTCACCCCCGACCCGAACGACTGGTTCGCCGGCTACTTCCAGCCCTCCGTCCAGGCCGCCTTCCGCCACCTCTACGACGACCGCGACCTGCAACGCGCCCAGGCCGACCTCTACGCCACCGTCGCCCGCGAACTGCGCGGCCACCGCGCCCTGCTCGGCTACGACCTGTTCAACGAGCCGTTCGGCCCGGTGAACGGCGACCCCACCGACCCGGCCGTCCTCGCCGCCTCCGCCGCCGCCCTCGAACAGGGCCGGCTCCCCGCCATGTACCGCCGCCTGATCGCGGCGGTCCGTCAGGTCGACCGCGACGCCTGGCTGTTCGTCGAACCCACCGTCCTGGTCGGCCAGGGCGTCCCCACCCGGCTCCCCGCCTTCACCGACCCCCGGCCCGGCGCCGACCGGATCGGCTACGCCCCGCACTTCTACGACACCGCCGTCGAAGCCGGCCAGGACTGGGACCCGGCCGGCGGCTTCGTCGACGCCTACACCGACGCCATCACCACCTACCCCCGTACCCACCACCTCCCCGTCCTGGTCGGCGAATGGGGCCCGCCCAGCGCCGCCACCCCCGGCAACGCCGAACTGATCCGCCGCCAGGTCACCGCGATGAACGGCTTCGCCGCCGCCTGGACCATGTGGTACTGGTGCCGCGGCAACGGCGGCTACTGCGCCCTCACCCCCACCGGCAGCCCCGCCCCCGGCTACGGCCCGGTGTTCGCCGGACGGTAGGCACGGGGCGCTCGGGTGCCGTCCGTCCTGCTCGTGCGTGGTTGCTCGCGCAGTTCCCCGCGCCCCTGTCGGGGCGCGGGTCCCGGCCCCTACTTCAGCCCGCGCCGAACCAGCAGCGGCTCGATCGAGGGCTCCCGCCCCAGCACCGCCCGCACGCACTCCATCGCGTCCCGGCTCCCGCCCCGCGAAAGCAGCTCCGCCCGGAACAGCTCGCCGCTCTCCCGCACCCCGCGCCCGCCACTGCCGAACCACTCCACCGTCTCGGCGTCCAGCACCTCGGACCAGATGTACGCGTAGTACCCGGCGCTGTACCCGTTCGAGAACACGTGGTTGAAGTAGCCGGTCCGGTACCGCGGCGGCACCGTCGCCATCCCGACGCCCGCCTCGGCGAGGGCCCGCGTCTCGAAGGCTTCCGCGTCCTCGACGACAGTGCCGGCCGGCAGCGAGTGCCAGGCCCAGTCGAGCAGCGCCGCCGCCAGGTACTCGACGGTGCGGAAGCCCTGCCCGTAGTTCTCGGCGGCCAGCATCCGCTCCACCGTCTCGGCGGCCAGCGGCTCGCCCGTGACGTGGTGCCGGGCGTAGTTGGCCAGCACCTCGGGCCAGACCATCCACATCTCGTTGACCTGGGACGGGAACTCGACGAAGTCGCGCGGCACTTCGGTGCCCGCGAACAGCGGGTACCGCACGTCCGAGAACAGGCCGTGCAGCGCGTGCCCGAACTCGTGGAACAGCGTCCGCACCTCGTCCCAGCTGAGCAGCGCCGGCTCGCCGGCCGGCGGGTGCGCGATGTTGAGGTTGTTGACCACCACCGGCTTGCGGCCCAGCAGCCGGGACTGCGGGACCAGTTCGTTCATCCACGCGCCGCCGCGCTTGGACTCGCGGGCGAAGAAGTCGCCGATGAACAGGCCCAGCGAGGACCCGTCCGCGTCGGTCACCTCGAACACCCGGGCGTCCGCGTGGTAGGCCGTCAGATCCGGACGCTCGGTGAAGCTCAGCCCGTACGCCAGGCCGGCCGCGAAGAACACGCCGTCCCGCAGCACCCGCTCAAGCTCGAAGTACGGGCGCAGCGCTGCCGTGTCCACGTCGTAGCGCTCGGCGCGGACCTTCTCGGCGTAGAACGCCCAGTCGTGGGCGGCGAATTCGGTGACGCCGTCGGCGGCCGCGGCGGCCGCCAGCTCGGCGGCCTCGCGCTCCGCGTTGGCGACGGCGGGTCCGACGAGGCGGCCGAGCATCGCGTCGACCGCTTCGACGGTGCCGGCGGTCTCGTCGGCGACGACGTACGCGGCGTGGCTGTCGTAGCCGAGCAGCGCGGCGCGTTCGGCGCGCAGCGCGGCCATCCGGGCCGCCAGCGGGCCGTTGGTGTCCAGGCCGCGGCGCAGCGAGGCGGTGAGCAGGCGCTCGCGCAGGGCGCGGTCGGTGAGCTCGGCGAGTTCGGTCTGGTTGGAGAAGTTCTTCAGGCTGAGCACCCAGTGGCCGTCGTGGCCGAGCGCGCGGGCGTTCTCGGCGGCGGCGGCGATCGCGGTGTCGGGCAGCCCGTCGAGGGCGTCGGCGCTGTCCACCACGATGGCGCCGGCCAGCGAGGCCTCGTGGGTGTTCTTGCGGAACGCGGCGGCGTCGGCCGCGAGCCGGGTGTTGATCTCGCGCAGCCGCTGCTGGCCGGCCTCGTCGAGGCGGGCGCCGGCCCGGACGAAGGCGGTGTGGTGGCGCTCCAGCAGGCGCAGCGACTCGGCGTCCAGGCTGAGTTCGTGGCGGGTGCGGTGCAGGGTGTCGATGCGGGCGAACAGCGCCGCGTCGAGGTGGATCGCGTCGGAGTGGGCGGCCAGCCGGGGGCTGATCTCGGCGTCGAGGGCCTGGACTCCGGGGGTGGTGTCGGAGGAGTCCTGGTTCTCGAACACCACGCTCACCCGGCGCAGCACCGCGCCGGAACGTTCCAGCGCCACCACGGTGTTGTCGAAGGTCGGCGGCTCCGGGTCGGCGACGATCGCGGCGACCTCGGCGAGCTGGTCGGCCATGCCCCGCTCGAACGCCGGACGGTAGTGCTCTTCCCGGATCTCGGCGAAGGGCGGAAGCTCGAACACCAGGGTGCTGGGCGAGAAGAAGGGATTGTCGCTCATGTCCGCCGACCCTACGGGGCGCCGGGCCCGGGCGGAACACCGAATCCCCACAAGCACCGCTGACGTGGGCTGTCACCGGTACCGGCTACCGTCAACAGGTCCCCCGCCGCAGCACGAAGCCGCAGCACGAAGCCGCAGCACGAAACCTGCCCGCCCCCGGAAGGAGCCGCCCCGTGCGATACGCCCTGGTGCCCGACCCGCACGGCCCGGGCGGGCGGCTGCGCCCGCTGGCCGAGGACGGTTCCCCGCTCGGCCCGGCCGAGCGGGTGCCGCGGCTGGCCGAGGCGGTCGCGGCGGTGGAGGCCGAGCACGCGCCGCGCTGGGTGTGGCCGACCGCCGACACCGCGTACGGCCCGCTGCTGGCCGCGCTGCCGGAGCGGGTGGCGCGCTGCCACGACCTGCGGTTGACGGAGGCGCTGCTGCTCGGCCGGGAGGGCCGGTTCGGTGCGCCGCGTTCGCTGGGCGCGGCGTGGGCGCGGCTGCGCGGGCTGCCGGTGCCGGCCGACCTGCCGGAGGGCGCGCTGCCCGACGAGGACGGCCTGTTCGCCCCGGACCGGCTGCAACTGCCGCCCGGCACCGATCCGTTGGAGGCCACGGTGGCCGTCCACGCGGAGCAGTTGCGGCGGCTCGCGGCGATCGCCGATCCGGCGTCCCGGTCCCGGTTCCGGCTGCTGGTGGCGGCCGAGTCGGCGGGGGCGCTGCTGGCCTGCGAGATGGCGTACGACGGGCTGCCGTGGCGCGCGGACGTGCACGACGCGCTGCTGACCGAGCTGCTGGGCCCGCGTCCGACCATTCCGGGCACGCTGCCCTCGAAGCTGTCCGATCTCGCCCTGGAGGTGCAGCAGGCGCTCGGCGCGCGGCCGTTCAACCTGGACTCGCACACCCAGGTGATCAAGGCGTTCGCCGATCGCGGCATCCAGTTGTCGTCCACCCGCTCCTGGGAGCTGAAGGCGGTCGACCACCCGGCGGCGGCCCTGATGGTCCGCTACAAGGAGCTGTCGCGGCTGCACGCCGCGCACGGCTGGGCCTGGCAGGCGGCGTGGGCGCGCGGCGGCCGGTTCCGCCCCGAGTACGTGGTGGGCGGCGTGGTCACCGGCCGCTGGGCCTCCCGGGGCGGCGGCGCGCTGCAGATCCCGCGCACCCTGCGCCGCGCCGTGGTCGCCGACCCGGGCTGGCTGCTGGTGGTCGCGGACGCCGCGCAGCTGGAGCCGCGGGTGCTGGCCGCGCTGTCCGGCGACCGCGGCCTGGCCCGCACTGCCGCCGGCGGCGACCTGTACGCGGCGCTCGCCGCGAGCGCCTTCCAGGGTGACCGGGAGAAGGCCAAGCTGGGCCTGCTTGGCGCGATGTACGGCCAGACGGGCGGCGGCATCGGCCCGCTGCTGAACACGCTGCGCCGCCGCTATCCGGACGCGATGGGCTACGTGGAGGCCGCGGCCCGCACCGGCGAGGACGGCGGCGTGGTCTCCTCCCGGCTGGGCCGGGTCTGCCCGCCGCCGTCGGCGGACTGGCTGGACCTCACCGAGGCCCCGGAGTCCGGCGAGGCGGGCGGCCGTTCGGCCCGCGCCCGGGGCCGTTTCACCCGCAACTTCGTCATCCAGGGCTCCGGCGCCGACTGGGCGCTGGCCCTGCTGGCGGCGCTGCGCCGCCGGCTGGCCGCGCTGCGTTCCGGCCCGGACCGCCCGCACCTGGTGTTCTTCCAGCACGACGAGGTGGTGGTGCACACCCCGGCCGACCTGGCGGACGCGGTGGCCGCCGAGGTCGCGGCGGCGGCCGACGAGGCGTCGGCCCTGGTGTTCGGCGACACCCCGGTCCGGTTCCCGCTCAGCACCGCCGTGGTCGACTGCTACGGCGACGCCAAGTGATCGGCCTGCGCCTCGCCGGGCCGGGTGATCAGCAGCAGCAGCGCGTCGTCGCCGAGTTCGCCGCCGGTGTGTTCCAGCAGGTCGCCGTAGAGGTGGGCGACGGCGGTGTCCAGCTCGGTCAGTGACCGCCAGCCGTCCTTGACCAGCGGGCCGACCCGTTCGGCCAGCGGGTAGAACGTTCCGGAGCTGCGGCCCTTGGCCTCGATCACGCCGTCGGTGCACAGCACCAGGACGTCCTGCGGGCCGAACGGGACGGTGATGGAGCGGGGTGCGCCGGCGGCGAGGTCGCCGAGGCCGAGCGGCAGCCACGGGTCGGCGGCCTCCAGCACCTCGGCGCGGCCGTCGGCACCGACCCGGATCGGCGGAACGTGGCCGAGGTGCACCAGGTCGACGTGGCCGGCGGCGCGGAACTCGGCGAACAGCGCGGTGGTGAACTCCCCGTCGGCGACGTGCCGGTGCATGCTGGCCTCGATCCGGGCGGCGACGTCCGGCAGTCGCTGCTCGTCGTAGGCGGCCTCGCGGAACGCGCCGAGCACCACGGCGGCGGTCTGCACCGCGCCGAGCCCCTTGCCGCGGACGTCGCCGACCAGCACCCGGGTGCCGTGCGGGGTTTCCAGCACGGAGTACAGGTCGCCGCCGATCCGGGCGGCGTCCGCGGCGGAGACGTAGTGCACGGCCAGCCGCAGCGGCCCGACGACCGGGTCGGGCTGGCGCAGCAGCGCCCGCTGGGCGGCCTCCGCGACCGAGCTGACGGCCGCGAAGGCCTGGGCTCGTCGCATCCGCAGTTCGGCGACCCAGGCGCTGAACGCGCTCAGCACGATGTAGCTGATCGCCGCGCCGAACAGGAACCGGCTGTCGGACGGGGCGGTGACCCGGTCGTAGTAGCGGTTGAGGGCCAGCATCGCCAGCAGGCCGAGCAGGCACGTCCCGAGCAGCTCGCGCGGTGTGAGGGTGAGCGCGGCGACGGACGGCACGACGACCATCAGCGGCGCCAGGTAGGTGCTCGACCCGGCCAGCAGGTCGGCCATCGTCACCAGGCCGATGGCCATCAGCGCGGGTGCGGAGCGGAGCAGCAGGGGGATGTCCTGCAGGTCTGCGAGCAACGCGGCCCGACGCCAGGAGGACGGCACATCGCCGCTCCCGGTGGCCGGCGTCCGTTCCCGGCGTCGATGTTGCACATTTCCGAACATATCGGACCGCCGTCCACCCCGCCCTTCTCGACCGGGCGGGCCTCGGCGGGCGGTCGGGCCGTTCGGCGCCACGGGTGGCGGCGGGTCGCCCGGCGTTACGGACGGGCGGCGGCCGCGGACTAGGCTCGGGTTCGGGCCGCTGGTTGCTCCGGCCGAAGAAAACGCCGGTCACCCCTGGACGGAATACCCCTGGGGGGTATGCTGTTCCTGTCGGTACAAGCGCGAGCGTCCCGGAGGTTTCCATGTCCAGCACCGTCACCTACAACGTCAGCGGCATGAGCTGCGGCCACTGCGAGAAGGCCATCAACGGCGAGGTCTCCGTCCTTGCGGGCGTCACCGCGGTCTCCTCCGACTCCAAGGCCGGCACCGTCACCGTGACCGCCGAGTCCCCGGTCAGCGACGAGCAGATCGCCGCCGCCGTGGACGAGGCCGGCTACGAGCTGGTCGGCCGGGCCGTCTGACCCGCCGCCGGGGGTGGGCCGCATGCCCGCCCCCGCGCCGCCGCCGAGAAAGAACGAGCCGATGAGCACCACCACCGATCCCGCCGCCCCCGCCGGGCCCCGGGAGCGCGTCGAACTGGCGATCGGCGGTATGACCTGCGCGTCCTGCGCCGCCCGGATCGAGAAGAAGCTGAACCGGATCGACGGCGTCGAGGCCAGCGTCAACTTCGCGACCGAGAAGGCCCGGGTGGACTTCGGCCCCGGCACCAGCGTCGCCGACCTGATCGCCACCGTGGAGAAGACCGGCTACACCGCCGAACTCCCGCCGGCCCCCGAGCCCGAGCCGGAGGCCCCCGCGCCGGAGCCCGACCCGCTGCGCGAACGGCTGCTGATCAGCGCCGTGCTCAGTCTCCCGGTGGTGCTGCTCTCGATGGTCCCGGCCCTCCAGTTCGACAACTGGCAGTGGCTGTCCTTCGCCCTCACCGGCCCCGTCGTCGTCTACGGCGGATGGCCGTTCCACCGCGCCGCCTGGACCAACGCCAAGCACGGCGCCGCCACCATGGACACCCTGGTCTCGCTCGGCACCCTCGCGGCCTTCGGCTGGTCGGTGTGGGCGCTGTTCTGGGGGCACGCCGGGATGCCCGGCATGCGGCACTCCTTCGCCTTCACCGTCGACCGCACCGCCGCCTCCTCCACCCTGTACCTGGAGACCGCCGCCGCCGTCACCACCCTGATCCTGCTCGGCCGCTGGCTGGAGGCCCGCTCCAAGCGCCGCGCCGGCGCCGCCCTGCACACCCTGCTCGACCTCGGCGCCAAGGACGTGGCGGTGCTGCGCGGCGGCCGCGAGACCCGCGTCCCGATCGACCGGCTCGCGGTCGGCGACCGGTTCGTGGTCCGTCCCGGCGAGAAGATCGCCACCGACGGCACCGTGGTCGAGGGCAGCTCCGCCGTGGACGCCTCGATGCTGACCGGCGAGTCCGTGCCCGTCGAGGTCGCCGTCGGCGACCTCGTCACCGGCGCGACCGTCAACGCCGGCGGCCGGCTGGTGGTCGAAGCCACCCGGGTCGGCGCGGACACCCAGCTCGCCCGGATGGCCAAGCTCGTCGAGGACGCGCAGAACGGCAAGGCCGCCGCCCAGCGCCTCGCCGACCGGATCTCCGCCGTCTTCGTGCCCGCCGTCATCCTGATCGCCCTCGCCACCCTGGTCGGGTGGCTGCTGGTCACCGACAGTCCCACCGAGGCGTTCACCGCCGCCGTCGCGGTCCTGATCATCGCCTGCCCCTGCGCCCTCGGCCTGGCCACCCCGACCGCCCTGATGGTCGGCACCGGCCGCGGCGCCCAGCTCGGCATCCTGATCAAGGGCCCCGAGGTCCTGGAGAACACCCGCAAGGTCGACACCGTCGTCCTCGACAAGACCGGCACCGTCACCACCGGCCGCATGACCCTCACCGCCGTCCACACCGCCGAGGGCACCACCGCGGACGAGGCGCTGCGGCTGGCCGGCGCCCTGGAGCACGCCTCCGAGCACCCGATCGCCCAGGCCGTCGCCGCCGCCGCGCAGGAGAAGTTCGGCGAGCTGAAGCCGGTCGAGAGCTTCGAGAACGTCCCCGGCCTGGGCGTGCGGGGCACCGTCGAGAGCCACCAGGTGCTGGCCGGACGCGCCGCGCTGCTCGCCGACACCCCCCTGCCGCCCGCCCTCGCCGACGCCAGGGCCGCCGCCGAACGGGCCGGCCGCACCGCCGTCACCGTCGCCTGGGACGGCGCGGCGCGCGCCGTGCTGGAGGTCGCGGACGCGGTGAAGCCGACCAGCGCCGAGGCGATCGCCGAACTGCGGGCCCTGGGTCTGCGTCCGGTGCTGCTGACCGGCGACAACAGGCTGGTGGCCGAATCGGTGGCGGCCGAGGTCGGCATCCCCACCGAGGACGTGATCGCCGAGGTGCTGCCTGCGGACAAGGTCGCCACCGTCCGGCGCCTCCAGGCCGAAGGACGCACCGTGGCCATGGTCGGCGACGGCGTCAACGACGCGGCCGCCCTCGCCCAGGCCGACCTGGGCCTGGCCATCGGCACCGGCACCGACGCCGCCATCGAGGCCGCCGACCTGACCCTGGTCCGCGGCGACCTCCGCTCCGCGGCGGACGCGATCCGGCTCTCCCGCCGGACCCTCGCCACCATCAAGGGCAACCTGTTCTGGGCCTTCGCCTACAACGTCGCCGCCCTGCCGCTGGCGGCGACCGGCCTGCTCAACCCGATGATCGCGGGCGCCGCCATGGCGTTCTCCTCGGTCTTCGTGGTCACCAACAGCCTGCGGCTGCGCCGCTTCCAGCCGGCCTGAGCACCGGCCTGAGCACCAACCGCCCGGTCAACGGCCGAGCAGTTCACCGCCGTTGCAGTGCAGGATCTCGCCGGTGATGAACCCGGCCTCCTCGGAGGCGAGGAAGCACACGGCGGCGGCGACCTCGCCGGACTCGCCGATCCGGCCGAGCAGAGTGCGCGCCGAGCGGCGGGCGACCTCCGCCTCGTCCAGGCGCGGCCCGAAGAACTCGGTGCCCGCCACCGTGCCGGGCGCCACGATGTTGGCGGTGATCCCGGACGGGCCGAGCTGGGCGGCCAGGAAGTTGTTCCAGGCGTGCAGCGAGGCCTTCGCCGCCCCGTACGAGCCGGCGCCGCGCAGCGCGGCGATCGAGGAGACGGTGATGACCCGGCCGGAGCCGGGGGTGAGCCGGTCGCGGACGGACTCGGTGAGCAGCACGGCGGTGAGCACGTTGCGTTCGAAGTCGCCGCGCCAGCGGGCCAGTACGGCGTGCGGGCCGGCGCCGAACACCGTCTCCCGGCTGCCGGCGTTGTTGACCAGCACGTCGATCCGGGCGGGCAGTTCGGCCAGGGCGGCCTCCACGGCGTCCGGGTCGGCGAGGTCACACACCAACGGGGTGACGTTGGGGCCGAGTTCGGCGGCGGCGTGGTCGAGGACGCCGGGACGGCGGCCGACGATCACCACCTGCTCGCCGGCCTCGGCGAAGCGCCGGGCCACCTCGAGGCCGATGCCGGTTCCTCCACCGGTGACAACAACGTTCCTGGCCATAGCGGACTCCCTCCCTGACCGTTCACCGCTCAGCGGATGGCAGGCGGTCCGTACCGGATTGCCACGATTCCTATCACGCTGGGTTGCGGTGTCTGCGGGGTGGGTGACGTCGCGCGCTCACCGTGCGGTGTGATATGCGCTCCGCCGTCCGGGTGCGCGGATGCACACGGAGAGTGGAGAGAGGCAACTCACACCCCCCTGGCGTAACTCTGCGCCCCCTGTTACGTCTTACCTTTTGTAGAGCGGGGCTCCGGCGGGCCCCGGACGGTCGTCGATTCGTCGACGGCCCTCGCGCACGGCGCCGGGCCGGATCCGGGAGCCCGGGGATTGCTTTGAGCGGCCGTTCCCCACCCGGGGTCCGTCCCGGGCGCCGTGCGCCCCAACGACCAGCACCACGGCATCGAAAAAGGGGCCCGGCCCCCCGCCTCCCTCATCGGGAGGCCGGGGGCCGGGCCCCTTCGTTCGGTCGCGGCTCGCTCAGCGGCCGTCGAGCGGCACGTAGTCGCGGATCTCGACGCCGGTGTAGATCTGCCGCGGGCGGCCGATCCGGCTGGTCGGGTCCTTGATCATCTCGTGCCAGTGGGCGATCCAGCCGGGCAGCCGGCCGAGCGCGAACAGCACGGTGAACATGCTGGTCGGGAAGCCCATCGCGCGGTAGATCAGACCCGTGTAGAAGTCCACGTTCGGGTAGAGGCGACGCGAGACGAAGAAGTCGTCCTTGAGCGCGTGCTCCTCCAGCTTGAGGGCGATCTCCAGCAGCTCGTCGGACTTGCCGAGCTGGGCCAGCACCTCGTGGGCGAGCACCTTGACCTGCGCGGCGCGCGGGTCGAACGCCTTGTAGACGCGGTGGCCGAAGCCCATCAGCTTGACGCCGTCCTCGCGGTTCTTCACCTTGCGGATGAAGGCGTCGACGTCGCCGCCGTCGTTCTTGATCTGCTCCAGCATCTCCAGCACGGCCTGGTTGGCGCCGCCGTGCAGCGGGCCCCAGAGCGCCGAGATGCCCGCCGAGATCGAGGCGAACAGGTTGGCGTGCGAGGAGCCGACCAGGCGCACCGTCGAGGTGGAGCAGTTCTGCTCGTGGTCGGCGTGCAGGATGAGCAGCTTGTCCAGGGCGTTGACCACGACCGGGTTCAGCTCGTAGTCCTCGGCCGGGACGGCGAAGGTCATCCGCAGGAAGTTCTCGACGTAGCCGAGGTCGTTGCGCGGGTAGACGAAGGGCTGGCCCATCGCCTTCTTGTACGCGTACGCCGCGATCGTCGGCAGCTTCGCCAGCAGGCGCACCGTCGACAGGTGGCGCTGGTCCGCGTCGAACGGGTTGTGGCTCTCCGGGTAGAAGGTGGAGAGCGCGCCGACCACCGAGGACAGCATCGCCATCGGGTGGGCGTCCCGCGGGAAGCCCTGGAAGAAGCGCTTGACGTCCTCGTGCAGCAGGGTGTGCTGGGTGATCTCGTTGCTGAACGTCGCCAACTCGCCCGCGTTCGGCAGCTCGCCGTTGATCAGCAGGTAGGCGGTCTCGATGAAGTTGGCCTCGCCGGCCAGCTGCTCGATCGGGTAGCCGCGGTAGCGCAGGATGCCGGCGTCACCGTCAATGAAGGTGATCGCGGACTTGTTGGCGGCGGTGTTGCCGAAACCGTTGTCCAGGGTGACCAGGCCGGTCTGCGGAAGCAGCTTCGAGATGTCGAAGCCGGCGTTGCCCGCAGTGCTCTCGACGACGGGGTACTCGTACTCGCCGTCCTGGTACCGCAGTACTACCGATTTGTCGCTCACGTCTTCCTCACCGACGAAATTGATCCTCATCCGACTGCCCTGACTGTCTCAACGATCCCCCATCCGAAGGACGGCCGCGCACCGGGGGTGACCCGGGAAAGGACCAGGGCCTACAAACTCTGCTGCCGCAGCCGGTGTGAACCGGACAAGATCGGCACCAGACCAGGTTCCGCCCTAAATCTCTTCACGTCAAGACAACCTCTGCCCGTACCGTACCCCCTGAACCACGCCCCGAGGCCAATCTGTGGTCCAGCGCGGAGTGCCGCCGCCCGGCGCTCACCGCCCGCACCGCCTGCCCGATCGCCTTCCGCGACCCCACCAGGACCACCAGCTTCTTCGCCCGCGTCACCGCGGTGTACAGCAGGTTGCGCTGAAGCATCGGCCACGCCGACATCGTGACGGGAATCACCACCGCCGGGTACTCGCTGCCCTGAGAACGATGGATCGTCACCGCGTACGCGTGCGCCAACTCGTCGAGTTCGTCGAAGTCGTACGGGATCTCCTCGTCCTCGTCGGTCATCACCGTCAGCCGCTGATCGTCCACACTGAGCGAGGTCACGACGCCCACTGTGCCGTTGAAGACGCCGCTGCGCCCCTTGTCGTAGTTGTTCCGGATCTGCGTCACCTTGTCGCCGACCCGGAACGTCCGCCCACCGAAACGCCGCTCGGGCAGGCCCTCGCGGGCCGGCGTGACCGCCGACTGGAGCAGCGTGTTCAGCGCGCCCGCCCCTGCCGGGCCGCGGTGCATCGGTGCCAGCACCTGGACGTCGCGCCGCGGGTCCAGACCGAAGCGCTGCGGGATGCGTCGGGCCACCACGTCCACCGTCAGGCCCGCCGCGCGCTCCGTGTCGTCCTCCGCGAACAGGAAGAAGTCCGGCAGGCCGTCGGTCAGCGGCGGCAGGCCCTCGTTGATCCGGTGCGCGTTCACCACCACACCCGACTGCTGGGCCTGCCGGAAGATCCGGGTCAGCCGCACCGACGGGATCGGGCTGCCAGGCGACAGGAGGTCACGCAGCACCTCGCCCGCACCCACCGACGGCAGCTGGTCCACGTCCCCCACGAACAGCAGGTGCGCACCCGGCGCGACCGCCTTGACCAGCTTGTTCGCCAGGATCAGATCCAGCATCGACGCCTCGTCCACCACCACCAGGTCCGCGTCCAACGGTCGGTCCCGGTCGTACGCGGCGTCCCCGCCCGGCTTCAGCTCCAACAGCCGGTGCACGGTGGACGCCTCCGCGCCGGTCAGCTCCGCCAGCCGCTTCGCCGCCCGCCCCGTCGGCGCCGCCAGCACCACCTTCGCCCGCTTCGCCAGCGCCAACTGCACGATCGACTTCACCGTGAACGACTTGCCGCAGCCCGGCCCGCCGGTCAGCACCGCGACCCGCTCGGTCAGCGCCAGCCGCACCGACTGCTCCTGCTCCGGGGCGAGCTCCGCACCCGTGCGCTTCGCCAGCCAGCCCAGCGCGGCCGGCCAGTCCACCCCCCGGAACCACGGCAGCCGGTCCTCCTCGGCCCGCAACAGCCGCAGCAACTGGCCCGCCAGCGAGATCTCCGCCCGGTGGAACGGCACCAGATACACCGCGGTGACCTCCAGCCCGTCCCCACCCGGCAGCCGCTCGCGCACCACACCCTCCGCCGCGACCAGCTCCGCCAGGCAGTCGATCACCAGCCCCACATCCACCTGCAGCAGCTTCACCCCGTCCGCGATCAGCCGCTCCTCCGGCAGATAACAGTGCCCCTGGTCGGTGGACTGCGACAGCGCGTACTGCAGGCCCGCCTTCACCCGCTCCGGCGAATCGTGCGGAATACCCACCGCCTGCGCGATCCGGTCCGCCGTCAGGAACCCGATGCCCCACACATCCGCCGCCAGCCGGTACGGCTGGTTCTTCACCACCCCGATCGACGCGTCCGCGTACTGCTTGTAGATCCGCACCGCCAACGACGTCGACACCCCGACGCTCTGCAGGAAGACCATCACCTCCTTGATGGACTTCTGCTCCTCCCACGCCTTGGCGATCATCTTCGTCCGCTTCGGCCCCAGCCCCGGTACCTCGATCAGCCGCTTCGGCTCGTTCTCGATCACCTCCAGGGTCTCCACCCCGAAGCGCTCCACGATCCGCTCCGCGAACCGCGGCCCGATCCCCTTGATCAACCCCGAACCCAAGTACCGCTGAATGCCCTGCACGGTGGCCGGCAGCACCGTCGTGTAGTTCTCCACCGTGAACTGCCGCCCGTACTGCGGATGCGACCCCCACCGCCCGAACAACCGCAGGCTCTCCCCCACCTGCGCCCCGAGCAGCGCCCCCACCACCGTCAACAGATCATTCGCCCCACGCCCGGTGTCCACCCGCGCCACCGTGTACCCCGTGTCCTCATTGGCGTACGTGACCCGCTCCAGGACCCCCTCCACCTGCGCCAACTGCAACGGACACCTCACCCACAATCAGGACACATCGCACCGATGAACCTACCGCGCCCTACTGACACCCCTAACTCTCGCGCCCCGTCAGGGGCGCTGGGGGTCCCCCCAACGAAGCGAGGGGGCGGAACTGCGCGGCCAAGCGCGACGGGACCGCACGCCGACGACGCACGACCCCGTTGCACTGTCCGTTTTTGAACCGGCTACTGCGCTCCTTCACCAAGCCGGAGCAACTGGGGCACCCGCCGCCGCCCCGTCACCCCCTCCAGCGCCGCCGCACACGGCACCAGCACCAGCAGCGCCAGAGCGGCGGCAGCTATCGTCAGCCAGTCCGGCGCGAACGCCGGCGCCCCCGGCCCCGCCGTGAACGCCCGCAGTTCCAGCGCCGGCCCGAGCAGCCACGGCAGCCCCAGGCCGAGCACCGTCCCGCCGACCACCGCCGCCGCCATCACCGGGAGCAGCTGCACCAGTTGGACGCCCGCCGCAGAGCGCCCGTCCAGCCCCAGCGTCCGCAGGTACGCGAGCATCCGCCCGCGCTCCGCCGAGCCGAGCAGCAGCTCCAGGACCACCGCCGCCAGCCCGAGCAGCAGCCCGATCGCCGCCGCCGTCCGGAACGCCAGCTCCAGCGCCGACACCAGCCCGTCGTCCGTCGACTCCCTCAACTGCCCTGCCAGATCGCGGACTTCCACCGGCGCCCCACGCAGCACCGCACCACCGGCCGCCCCTGCGCCACCCGCGCCCCCGGTCGCCGCCGAGGCCGCGACCACGGCCCGCAGCCGGGCGCCGTCGATCCGCTGCGCACTGGCCGGCGAGCCGGGCCGGCCGGGCTCGACGAACAGCACCGCGGCGTTGCGCTGCCCGGTCTGCCGGGGCAGCCGGTCCGCGGCGGGCCCGCCGAACACCAGAAGCGGGCCGGTGGCGACGTCGCCGACCACCGGGCCGATCGCCCGGTCCCGGTCCGCCCCGGCGGGCAGCACGCCGACGATCCGGACCCGGAACCTGGTCGCCCCGGCGTCCGCGTCGAACGACCCCTCGGGGTAGCGCGCAGCGGTCTTCGCGTCGGCCAGCGCGGGCAGTTCCGCGCCCGCGGCGAGCGGTGCGGACAGGGCGCCGCCGGACAGCGCCGCCGCCACCGGGGAGCCCGGCTCCACCGCCTCCAGCGCCGCCCGGTCGACGCCGACCAGGCCGACGCCCTTGACCACCGAGCCGTCCTCGTCGGCGGTCAGCACGGCCACCCCGCCGCGTACCGGCAGCACCCCGCCGACGCCCGGCACCTTCGCCAACTCCTCAAGTGGCAACGGGCGTTGCGACGGCCCGAGGACCACCGCGTCCCCGCCGGTGCGCCACTCGGCGGCCTCCACCCGGCCCTGCCGCACCGTCCCGGACACCAGTGCGCCGAACACCGCGCAGGCCAGCGCGGGCACCAGCACCAGCAACGCCGTCGCCGCCGCCGCGGAACGCCGCCCGGCCTGCGACAGGCCGACCAGCGCGACCGTGCCGCGCCGCCGCCGCGCCCAACCGGTCAGCACCCGCAGCGGCACCGGGTACACCCGCAGCACCACGACCACCGCCGCCAGGCCCAACACCACCGGCACCAGGGCCAGTTGAGCATCCGGGTCGGTCGCCGCCGCCGACACCGCGCCGCGCAGCCGCAACTGCAGCACGCCCGCCGCCGCCAGCGCCAGCACCGTGCCCTCCACCACGACCCGCGCCGACAGGCCCAACGCCCGCTTCAGGCCCCGCCGTTGCACCGGCTCCCGGGCCGCCCGGCGGACCGCCCGACCCTGCCACCACACCGCGACCGCGGGCGCGCCCGCCACCAGCAGGGCCGCCAGCAGCGCCGGCCACCACGCACCGAGCGGCCGCTCCCCCGCCAGCGACCGGGACGCCAGCCAGCCGGCCAACACCCCTACCAGGACCGCAGGAACGGCCTCCAGGGCCCGCACGGCCGCCAGCGCGACCTCACCCGCCCCGCGCGCCCGCTGGAGCGTCAGCGCCGCCTCCCGGCGCCGCGCCCCGAGCCGGGCCGCCGCCACCGCCGTGCACACCCCGATCGCCAACAGCCCGGCCAGCGCGAACGATTGCAACGACACCGTCCGGGCCCGCTGCTCCGCGAACCGGTCCATCAGCACCGACAGCCGCTCCTGCACCTGCGGCGGCGACACCGTCCGCACCCCCGCCGGGCACGGCAGCGAATCCGAGACGATCTCGCCGCACACCCGGTCCACCGCCGACCTGGTGAACCCCTTTGCCCCGACTGCCAGTTCACGCGTACCCGCAGCCGTGCCACCGGTCCCCCAGGGCTGCTGCGCCGCCCGGAACGCCCAGGTCGCCGACACCGACAGCGACCCGCGCGCCTCCAGCGCCTCCAGCCCCGCCGGAGCCACCAGCGCCTGCCCGTACCGGACGTACCCGTTCGGCTCCGGCGCGTACAACGGCGAGTTCAGCAAGGGGAGTTCACGCCAGAGGTGGTCCGCGCCGTCGAGCGGCTCGAACTCGCCGACCACCACCGCCTCGGTGGCCTCCGTCTGCCCCTCCAGCTTCACCCGCTGCCCGACCGTCAGCCCGAACTGCTCCAACCCCCGGCGGGACATCCCCAGTTCGATCGGAGCCTCCTTCGCCCCGTCCGGCTGCGCCGGCGCCCGGCCCGCCGTCCAGCGCACCCGGTCCGCCGCGTCCTGCGCGTACGCCAGCGACACCGACGTGCCACTGTCGTCCGGCTCGGGCACGCCCGCTCCCGACAGCTTCATGCCCTCGCTCTGCGCCCAGCCCGACACCCGCACCAGGGTGTGCGCCAACTCCCCCGACGCCCCCTGCCGCAGGGTCTCCCCGACCCGGGTCAGGTCACTGTCCAACGAGCCGAACTGCGGCGCCGTGGAATTGCCGTAGAAGTTCCGCGGCGCCTTCAGCGACGCCCGCGCCATCACCAGCGGCCCGTCCACCTGCGCCACCGTCAGCCGGCGGCTCAGCTCCTTCGTCGCCAGGCCGTCGAACACCGGCGGCCACAGCAGCGACGCCACCGTCAGCACGACCGCCAGCGCCGTCAGCACCACCAGCACCGGCCACCCCGTCCGAGCCTCCCGCAGCGCCGGACGCCACCCACCGAACCCGCCGAGGCCCCTCATCCGCTCTCCCCCGCCCGCAGCTCACGCGCCAGATCCACCCGCGCCAACATCCGCGACAGCACCAGCACCACCGTGCCGACCCCCAGACCGGTCGCCAGCACCACCGCCGCCGTCCAGCCCCAGCCCACCGTCAACTCCATGGACGGGAACACCGCTTGGCCGCTCCCGTCGACCACGATCAACGGCAGCACCACCGCCGCCAGCGCGACACCCAGCGCCCCACCCAGCAGCACCGAGAAACCCACCACGGCCAACTGCTCCAGCCGCAGCACCCCCGCCAACTGCCGGCGCCGCACCCCGATCGCCCGCAGCACCGCGAACTCCCGGCGCCTCGAGCGCGCCGAACCCACCGCGTGCACCGTGAACCCGGCCACCGCGAACACCGGCGACAGCGCCAACGACAGCACCAGCGCACTGCGCCGGCCCGAGCGGAACGGATCCGCCGCCAGCGCCGCCGCCCGCGACCGGACGCTCTCCACCCGGCCCAGCCGCGGATCCGCCGCGATCACCCGCTCCGCCTGCTCCGCGCCGGCCCTCGACTGCGCCGCCAGCAGCCACGACCCGTCCGTCACCGGCGGCAGCCCCAGCCCCGACCGCGCCGCCGACAACGCCGGCAGATCCACCAGCACCTGCGCCTTGTCACGGTCCCCGCCACCCGGCAGCTCCGGCAGCACCCCGACGATCCGCAGCCCGAACAGGTCCTCCGCGCCGCCCATCAGCCGCACCTCGCCACCGATCCCGAACCGGATCTTCCGCGCGAACGCCTCGTTCACCAGCGCCGGCACCAGGTACCCCGTCACCGGCATCCCCTGCACCCGCTTCGGCGCCCCCGGCGGCAGCAGTCCGAACGACACCCCGTCCAAGGCCTCCCCCTGCGCCGGATCCGCCCCGCGCACCACCGCCGACAGCAGCCCGCCCTCGGGCTTCGACACCTCGCACACCCCCGCCTCGACCCGCCGATCCCCCAGATCCGTCACGCCCGGGCACCCCATGCCCGCCACCCGGACGTCCCCGCGCGTGACGTTCACCCAGCTCGCGCCGGGCGGCACGCTCGCCCCCTCGACCGCCGACACCGTCAGCCGGAGCGTCGCCCGCGGGAAACCCCGCGCCGCGCTCCGCACCCCCAACTGCGTGACCTGCAGCGGATAGTGCAACGTCCCCGACGCCAACGGCAGCGACACCGACCGGGCCACCCCGTCCGCCGTCAGCTCCGCCTGCACCTGCGTCACCAGGCCACTCGCGTCCTCCACCTGCGCGACCAGCCACACCTGGCCCACCCGGTCCGCCGCCGACACCGCCGCCCGCACCTTCAGCTCCGACGGGCGTCCCTCCAGCGGCATCCCGTGCACCGGCACCCTGTCGTCCCGCAGCAACGCCAACTGGTCGGCCAGCGCGCCCTGTTCGAGATCCGCCCGGACCGCCGGAACCGCATGCGTCCAGGCCCCCGGCGCCGTCCGCTCCGACGTCGCCACCGGCCCCACCGCCGCCGTGTCCACCGCCAGCACCGAGACCTGCGACCCCTGGATCTGGCCCGCCACCGAAGCCACCGGCGTCACCGCCGCCACCCCCGGCACCGCCGACAGCGCCGCCAGCCGCGCCCCCGCCGGAAGCTCACCACCCGTCACCCGCAGGTCCGCCCCGAGCTCGAACGCCGCCCGGTCCCGATCGCTCGGCCCCTCACCCGCGATCGCCGTCGTCGTCAACGCCCCGACCGCCAACGCCAACGCCATCAACAGCACCGGCGCCGCCTGACCCGCCCGGCCCCGACTCACCTGCCAACCGCTGAGCGGAGCCACCAGACCCCGCCCGCGCCGCGCCAACGCCTCCAACGCCCGACCCAGCGGCGGCAACAACCGCAACAGCAGCAACGCCGCCGCCACCGTCATCACCACCGGCGCCGCCACCAGCACCGGATCGAACCCGACCGCACTCGACGCCGGGCTCAACAGCCCCTGGTACTGCCGCAGTTGCAGATAGGCCAGGACCGCCACCGCCGCCAGCGCCAGGTCCGCCCCGGCCCGCTGCGCCACCGCCCGCCGGGCACTGCGCGACGGCGTCTCCCGCTCGCCGCCGTCCGCCGTCCACAGCACCGGCAGCAGCGCCGCACACCCGTGCAGCACCAGCGCCACCCCGGCCACCGCCCAGGCCGCCGCGCCCGTCGCCTCCGCGGCCGCCCCGTCCACCGGCAGCCCCAGCCGCTCCAGCAACCGCAGCAACGGCCCCGCGACCCACACCCCCAGCAGCGCCGCCGGCACCGTGCACAGCGCCCACTCCACCGCCGCGGCACCCAACAGCCGGGCCCGACCCGCACCGCGCGCCAGCTGCAACAGCAGCTCCGCCCGCCGGAAATCAGTCAATTGACGAGCCGTCAGCACCATCGTCACCGCCGACAGCACCGCCAGCATCGTCACCGGCACCAGCATCCCCGACCGCGCCACCATCATCGGCGACCGCAGATCGTTCAACACCGCCGACAGATCGCTCGACGCCCGCAACCCCTGCAGCGACGGGTTCGCGCCCCGGAACACCGCCCGGTTCACATCACCGCCCGTCAGCCGCTCCACCCGGTCCCGCAGCAGCCCCAGCCCCTCCGGCCGCACCTGCCCCGGCTCCGGCACCGCCGTCCACTGCACGTCCACCTGGTCGTGCAGCAGCGGATGCGTCCGCAGCAACTCCTGCGACGCCAGCACCAGGCGCTCCGGCGACTCCACCGCGGACGTCGCACCCCACGCCCGCCACAGCCGCGCCGCCCCCGGCAGCTCCCGGTACACCCCGCTCACCGTCAGCGACAAGGTCCCGCCGGCCGGCAGCGCCAACGGCAACTTCGCGCCCGTCGACACCCCCAGCAAACGCGCCGCCGTCTCCGACACCGCCACCTGCTCAAGCCCAGTCGGCCAGGCCCCCCGCGCCAACTCCGCCACCCGCTGCGGCTCCGTCACCGCCAGCGGCGCCATCGCCAACCCCAGCGGCGACGAGTCCACCCCCGCCACCTTCGGCAGCGGCGTCCGCAAAGGCATCGTCCCGTGCAGCGCCTCTTCGATCTCCGCCGGCATCCCCGGCAACGCCCGGTGCAACGCCGCCCGCACCTGCGCATCCACCGCCGTGTCCCCGCCCTCGGCATACCGCCCCGACAGCGACACCGAGAATCGCGGATCCGCCGCCAACCGGTGCCGCATCCCCTGCGTCACCGAACTCCCCGTCAGTGCCGTCAGCGCGGTCAACACCGCCACCGCCACCAGCACCGTCACCGCAGCAGCTCCCAGCACCACCCCGTGCTGCCCCGCCCGCCGAACCCCCGCGGGCGAACCCCACCCGTCCGCTCCCATTCCCCCGAAGCCCTCCCGTCCGCCGGTGGTCTGGACCAATCTCGATGACGGGCAGTCTGCCGCCAACCCCCGACCCAGACAACAGCCCACCGATCACAGACCGGACTCGTTCCACCCGCCCACCCCGAGGGGCGTCCGAAAATGCCCCGGAAATGCGAAAAAGCCCCCCGCCAAAAGGCGGGGGGCTTTCCCTGAATGATTGTTCGGCGGCGTCCTACTCTCCCACAGGGTCCCCCCTGCAGTACCATC
>NZ_JBIALR010000005.1:225242-350979 GCF_042873675.1 Kitasatospora sp. NPDC004614 | reverse complement strand
CGGAAGCCTGCGGCTTGAGCTCCCGCTGACGCGGGAGCAACGCCGCTGACGCGGCGTCAGGCGCGGGGGGACGGCTGCGCCGTCACCGTGCGTGGCGTTGGCCTCGGCTGCGCCTCGGCGGGCGGGTGGGTGGTTGGGGGAATTCGCCGGTGGCGAATTCGCGGGCTTGCTCGGGTTGCTGGGTGCGGGGCTCTGGCGTCGCTGCGCTTCGCCTTTTCGGCGGCTTTTCCCCGGGCCTACGGCCCGTCAATCGGTCGGCTTTCCCGCCTTGTTGGGCCGGTGTTTTCACGGCCCAACGGGCCGATTGGCTGGCAGGGTTTCCCGGGCTGCGCCCGGGGGTGAGCGTTGACGATGTGACGCGAAATTCAGGTAGTAGCCCATCCCTCCGGACGGGCGGGGTGCCGGCCGGGGCCTGCGGCCCTCGGCGTTGACGATGTGTCGCGGACTTCCGGTATCAGCCACAACCTCCCCCCGGGGGGCCTCCCCCGGCACCGGACGGTGCGGCGCTCGGGCCCCGTCCAGCCTTGCGGTTGCTGGGCTGACGGCCCATCCTCCGCTCCCGGAGCGGGGCCTGCGGCCCTCGGAAGGAACCGGTGGGCCTCCGGTCCGACTCGGGCCTCCCCAGCCCCGGTGGCGGACCCTCACCGGCGCCCCGCACGGCGGTGACTGACGGGCCCTCAACCGCAGACTCCGGACCGGAATCCGGCGGATTCCCAAGGAGTATCAGGCGGCGTTTCCACGGCTTCCGCACAGCTCTATCCTTCCGGTTCCCTGGCGGATGCCTAAGGCGAACAGGAAACCTCGCGGCAACCATCCATCACAGCTCTACCCGGCCGCACTCCCGGCGGGAATCCGAATTCCCTTTCGCTCCATTTCTGGCGGCAATCTGAACCCGTTTCGTCGCGCAGCGGCGAGGAATCGAATTCTGGCACGCCGGAAAGGAGCCTACGGCCCTCCACGCCGACACGGCTACCGCCCTTCCAAACCGCCCAGGAAATCCCGCCCAGCGCCACCCGTACAATTCCCGGGGCGGCGACACCAAACCGAACACCGAACCAGACCGCGGCCAGCACGGCCACCAGGCGGGGCGCAACGGGGCGCGGCACCGGGCGGGCCCGACGGCCGAGACGGGCGCAGCGCCGGGCGGCCAGGGCGGGCACGGGCACAGCGGCCGGACGGCCGAGACCGGCGCAGCGGGACGGCCTGACGGCCGACCAGGACGACGGCCAGGGGCCCGGCAACGAACCAGCGGGGCGCGGCGCCGGGCGGCTCGGACGGGGTGCCGGAGCCGGCGGGGAGCCGCCGAGGCCGGCCAACCGGCACAGCCCGGCGCAACACGAAGTGCAACACGCCCACCCGCCCCCACTCCCGGCCACATAACGCCTGGTCAGACCCGCAACACGGCCCCGCGTTGCACCCCGCACCGGCCACCCGGCCGCCGAACACCACCACCAGGACCAAGCCCGCCGAGCGGGCCGGCCTTCACGACGGCCGCCAGCACCTGGCCGTGCCCCGCCGCCCCGGACGGCGCCTCCGGACTACCGGCACCTGGCGGTCGTCGAAACCCGGAGCCGGCCACCACCGAGCAGCAGCCGCGGCCCCGCCCTCCGGCACCCTGTCCCACCCACCTGTCGCGCCCCCACCACACACAGGGGAACAGGGATATCCGCCCACGTCACAACACACGACAACACCCCGCCGCGACAGACAACGCGACAACAGGCGCGACAGCCCCCACCCACCACCAGGACAGCCTCCAGGGCGGCCTGACGGCCACCCAACCGTCCAGCGAAGGGCACAGCGGCCGGGCACGGCCCGAACGGCGGCGCAGCGAGGCGGGACGGCGAAGGCCGCGCAGAGGGACCCGGACGGGCCCCCGGCCCGCACACGGGGCCTGGACGGCCGCCAGCGCCGGCCCGGAACGGCGGCACAGCACAGCAGGCCGGGCGCAGCCCGGACGACCGAACCTCGGCGCAGCTCCGGCCGGGGCGCAGCAGGCCGGAGCGAGACACAGCGGGCCCAGACGGCGCGGGGCCCGTCCCCCACCAAACCGAACACCAACCCCCGCCACCACCTCGCCAACCACGATTCAGAACCGAATTCACACCACCACCAGCAACCAATCCGCCAAAACAACCCGGCGGAATATCCGGCGGAATTCGCACCCGGAAAAACGCCCACGACACCCCACCGGCCCCGCCAGCAGGCAGACAGAGCCCCCGGGCCTCACCAGCCACCACATACAGTCACTAAACCCACCTCGATCGGACACTCGAGATGGCCCGCCCTGTGGTCTAGACAAATTCCGGCCATGGTGCGGTTTCGCCCGATTTTAAGCCACTTAGACTCACTGAGCCCAGAACAGGTCACACCCGCCGGTGCGAGGATGTGTGGGCTGATGACACCTGCCAAGCGTCACGACCAGCCCACCGCCCCACCCACGCCGGCAGCGCCAAGGCCACCCGCCCACACGCCGACGCCGAACACCAGGCGCAAGAGAGCAGACTCGCCCTCGCCCACGAGTGCGCCGCCGAACACGGCGCCCTCCACATAGCGCAGGCAGTCCAGTACCGCGGCTTCACCCTGGGCCAATGAACTCCCCAAGGGCAGCCAGTTGATGGGGAGTCATTTGGCCGTGGCCGGTCACCGGGCGTGGCGTTCGAGGGTGCCGAGACCGAGAACTCTCGACCGATTGTCAGTGCGTGGTTCTCGTCCGATGTCAGCCCGGCCTGATCGAGGTAACCGCTCCCTACGGTTGTGCTGAGGCCGTTTCGAGCCAGCGGGCGAACCGGTCGGCTTGGTCCGGCGGATTGAGGCGGCGCATCCACTCCACTTCGCGTGCGGGGTCCTCATCGTCGGGGTCGGAAACCGCGAAGACCACGACGTGATCAGTGCCCGGGCCAAAGGTACCGGCGGCGACGAGCGATTCGAGCACCTCCACACACGCTTCGTACACGGCATCCCGAAACCTCATGAACTCCGCGCCGTCGGCGTGCTCTGCGGCGTACAGTTGCCGGCAGATCGCCGCGAACTGCTCGACCGCGACGCCCTCCATCGCCCACTCCGCCGGAGTCCACTCGTAGTACTCCGCCTCGGCCGGATACTCCGCTCTCAGTTGAGCCAGATGCGGGACGGTGTTGGCCGCGCAGCACACCGTCATCGCGCTGGCGTCGGAATACAACGCGTACCCGCAGTAGTCCGCAGCCGGACGGGCCTCAAGCAGCCCGGCGAAGGCTGCCCGCGCCGCCCGCTCCACCTCTACCCGCAGCCAGCCCTTACCCTCAGGCACGACGGCGCCAGTCACCACCGTGCGATCTCATGGCCCCAGTATCCCCGGATCCACCGTCACACCCACCAGCCCCACGACGAGGAAGCGCTTCGCGCGCAGCGCCGCGCGGTTCCGCCACCACGGACCGACCGAGGCGGAGACCAGCCCAGCCACCAGCTCGCGCCCGGTCGGCACCGGCAGGCCCAAGTCCTTTTGCGGCTCGGGCCCGTACACACCCGGGGCACTCCAGCCGGTCCCGGCCGGCCACCTCGGTCAGATCCAGCTCCGAGCCGGCCTTCCCGCCGATCGAGCCCCGGCACGTCCAGCACGGGCGCAGCTGCGCGTTCGCGGCGCGGGCGGCCTCCAGTTGCTCTTCGGCCTCCTGTTCCAGGCGCTCCTCGCGGTCCTGGTGGCAGGTCCAGCAGCGGCCGCCGGGTTGGCGGGTCCACTCCACGCGGCGGCCGTCGGGGCCGTAGTGCCAGGTGCTCTCCTCCTCGGGGACGTTGCCGTATGGGCAACAAATCGAACGAGGGCGCTTCAATTGAAGCG
The DNA here is from genome assembly GCF_042873675.1 of Kitasatospora sp. NPDC004614. Lineage (NCBI taxonomy): Bacteria > Bacillati > Actinomycetota > Actinomycetes > Kitasatosporales > Streptomycetaceae > Kitasatospora > Kitasatospora sp. NPDC004614. Next base: position 347,162 of record NZ_JBIALR010000005.1, on the reverse strand, counting down.
CCCTCGTTCGATTTCTAAGGCTGTCCGAGTGCGCAGTGGGCAGTGCTGGTCAGCCGGTCGGGCCGAGGCGGCTGAAGGCCCATCGGAGTACCTCCTGGTCGACGCGGGTGCGGCCGGTGCGTTGGAGGGCTGTGTGGGTGTGGGCGGTCAGGCGGGCCCAGTTGCGGAAGTTGCCTGGGTGGCGTGCTGGTCGGCGAAGGCGATGTCGCCGGGGTCGGCTTCGGCCCAGAGGGGGTGGTAGAGCGGGATGACGTCCAGGACCTCCTCGGGGGTGAGGCGGGCGAGGCGCTGCCAGATGAAGATCCTGGAGGAGAGCATCGGTTCCTTGCGCAGGGTCTGGTAGCAGCCTTCTCCACCGACGAAGACGACGGCAAGCTGGGTGTAGGGGTCGTCCCAGAGGTAGCGGACGTACTCCAGCTGGTCGCCGGAGAGCCATTGGGCCTCGTCCAGGACCAGGGTGCGGGGACGGGCGGCGAGTGCGGTCTTGAGGAGATGGTCGAACTCGCTGGCGTAGCGCGGGGGCTGGCCCGGAAGTCCGAGGCTGGTGAACAGTTCGTGGCGCACGGCACGGGTGGTGGGACGGGCGTGGAAGGTGATGCGGTGAATCTCCTCGCCGGGTTCGAGTTCGCGCAGGCAGCTGGTCACCGCGACGGTCTTGCCGAAGCCGGCGCCACCGTGGATGCACATCATGGCGCGGGCGGCGATGGTGTCGGCGAGGTTCTCGCGCACGGTGAGCAGCGCGCGGGTGGCCACGAGGCGGGCCTCGGGCAGGGCGACGTACTGGTCGGTGGGTGCGGGTGGCAGGCGGCGGGTCACGGGCTGTCCTGGCGGTCGGTCGGCGGGGCGGGCCGGGGGGCGGTTCTCACGGTGGCGGGGGTGGGCCAGTCCGGTGGTGGCGGGGCGGGCGGGATCAGGTCCGGCAGGGCCAGCGCGGCGAGGTTGCTCTCGTGGTGGCGGGACAGTTCCCGGACCGCCTCGGCAGTGGTGATGGCATCCAGGCGGCGGGGCGGGGCCGAGGTGGTGGCGGGAGCGAAGCGCTGGTGACGCAGGCGCTCGGCGGCCACGGCATCGGCTCTCAGGCGCTGGGCGCGCCGGTTACGGGCGCGGCGCAGCGCGGTGAGTTGTTCGGGGGTGGCTTGGTCTGCGAGGTGGGCGGTGCCCAGGCGGCGGCCGGCCGGGTCGCAGACCTCGATCTCGTGGGTGTGGTGGGGCATGAACCGAACCCTGACTTCGCGGCCAGCTTGTCCGGTCATCCAGTCGGCGAGGTAGTCGCGCTTCTTGAAGCGGATGCCGTGGCTGGTGATGACGTGGGTGCGGCCGTCGCTTTCGAGGGTGAACGACCACAGGTCGTCGGAGGCGATGTCGGTAAGCGGTGTGGGGTCGTGCTGCCACGCCTCGAGCGGGGTGCGGCCCTGCAGGCCGTCGGGGTGGTGCTGGGTGTTCCACCAGGTGACAAAGGCCAGGACCTCGGCGGTGAAGTCCTCGAAGGACAGGGCGGGGGCGGTGGGGAGGCGGTCGGGGCGGCGGCTCGGCTGCTTGGTGCGGTGGCCGGGCAAGGCGGCGAACAGCATCCGCGTGGCGCTGCGGTTCAGGTGCTCGATGCTGCCCTTCAGGTGGGGGCTGTAGGCGGGAAGGTCGTCCACGGTCGTTCCGAACGCGTCGAAGGCCGCGGTGACGGTGCGGGAGAGGAAGTCCTTGCCGCGGTCGATCCTCACTGTCTCCGGCCGGCCCCCGATCGGTCCGTACGCACCGGTGCGCAGCACCGCGGAGCGCAGCGCCGCCAGGATCGAGGCACGTGAGGGGGTGCCTGGGGTGACCGCGACACCGGTGATCGCTTTGGTCGCGCAGTCGATGAACCACGTGACGTAGGGGCGTACCAGTCGTCCGCTGGCGACAACGCGCAGCGGGGCCTGGACATGGTCGCCCTCCCAGGTGTGGTTGCGCCAGGTCCGGGGGCGTTTGCCGAACACGTCCAGCGCACGGGCCGCCTCGGGGCCCTTTCGGTACCCGGCCCGCTCCCCCGGGGTCAGGTCGCGGCGCACCGCGCGCAGGAACGTCGACAGCGACGGCAACGGGTCGAGCACGGGGACGGCGTGCGGTGGAGCGCCGCCTGGAATCGCCAGCCGAGACGTGGATGACGGTGGGACGGCTCCGTCAGCGGTGGTGGCCGCGTGGGCGCGGACGAGTAGCTCGCGGTGAACTGCCGAGGCGTTGCCACGCCAGTAGGCCAGTAGCACCCGGACCTGCGGGGTGATCTCGAACCTGTCGGCGCGGCGGGCCCCGGGGGCGTCGGCGGTGACGGGTGTGGCGGTGGCCTCGGCCAGCCATCGCCACACCGTCCGGTCGGAGACCGCCAGGCATTGCGCCGCGGTGTGGACGTGCGCCCGGGTGAGTCGGCCCTCGGCACGCAGGGCGAGCAGACGGCGCACGGCCGGAGCGCGCAGGGCCTTCAGCGACACGGTATCCAGGGCGGGCTCGGCCTCAGCCGACGTAGGCGCAGGCGCAGGCGCAGGCGCCGCGATGGTGGCGGTGCCGTCAGGGGCAGGGGTGTTCACCGGTGTCCTTTCCGCATGCGGTGGCGGTCGGCACGGCAGCGCGGTGGCGGCCGGGGTCAGGGGTTGGGGCCGAGCCGGGAACACGCCCTGGACAGCAGCGCGCCATCAGCACCGGTGCCAGGGTGTTGGTCCAGGGCGGCGTAGGCGTGGGAAGTGATCTTCGCCCAGGTCCGGAAGTTCCCCCGTGCGCAGGTCTCGTCCGCGTGCAGCAGGTCGGCGTCGACCGCGGTGTGCCACAGCGGGTGGAACAGGCGCAGCACGGCGGGAACCTGGGAGGCTTCCAGGCGGGAGACGTGCTGCCAGGTCAGCACCCGAGAAGCCAGGGCGGGGGCCCGGGCGAGAGTGCGCTCGGCACCGGCCCCGCACAGCACCAGCGAGGTCTGCGTGGTCGGGGCGTCGGCCAGCAGACGCAGGTAGTCCAGCTCTGGGGCGGCGATGCGCTGCACGTCGTCGATCAACAGCACTCCAGGGGAGCTGAACGCGTCGATGAGCGCGCGGTCGGCCGCATCCGTGCGGTTCGTCAGCGCGGTCGCCGGCAGGCCGAACGCGGTCAGCAGCGCAGCACGCAGCTGCGGCAGGGCCGGCTTCACCGCCACCTGCGCCTGACGGACAGGCACACGGCGCGACAGCAGACCCAGAGCCTGGTGGACCGCGACCGTCTTTCCCTGCCCCGCATCCCCGTACACGCAGACGATCCCCCGCGCGGCGACCGTGTGCCCGAGCGCCTCGGTGACCTCGCCGAGCTGGCGCGTCGTCACCAGGTGAGCGCCCGGCACGTACAACCGCGCCCCCAGCGGCACGGCCTCGACAGAGCCATCGGGCACGACCGCCGGAACGGGTTCGGCGACCGACGCGGCCTGGCCGGTCTCATCGACCGTGCCCGGCAACGCGAGATCGGCCAGCGCCCGGTCATACACCGCCGACTCCACCCGCCCACGCCCATGGCGCACACCCTGTAGAACACGGCCAGCCCGCTGTTCCCGGCGCACCGCCCGGTGCAGCGTCCCCAACGACGGCACCGGTCCCGCGGACTCCTGGCCCGGCCCGCAAGCGGCCTGTCCGGTCAGCTCGCGGTGCAGCGCCGCCACGTTCCCGCCCAGCTCGGAAAGCCGGGCCCAGAACTCGTCCGTGACCACGAAGGCGCCACGGCGCGGAACCGGTTCCACACGACCCGACCGCCGGGCGATGGCCAGCCAGTTCCACACCGTACGCACCGACACCCCGGCCGACTCGGCAGCGATCCGCACATGCACCGACGACAACGTCCCGGCCTCGTCCACCGCGAGCAGCCGCCGCATCACCACCCGCCGCTTCAGCGCCCGCTCCCCCGCACGGGACACCAGCGGGTCCTGCGGCCTGGGCTCCGGAGCAGCCCCCGGGACGGGATCGGACGACACGGACAGAGGCGCAGCGGTCATGGGTATCAGCCCACTCCCCCAACACAGCAAGCCGCACAGGAACGAGCATCCTCGTGTCAGCCACGGTCCTGGTGTGCTAGGCACAATCAGCGCGCCATGACAGCGAGATGGTCACCTCATGACAGCCAGGGTCTGTGGCGTCGCCAAGCAAAGGTCGAGATCAGCAGCCCTCCCTTCTAATTTCGGGCGCTGCTGACCACCCTGCTGACACCACCCCACCCACTCACACGCCCGGCTGCGCGGCCCTCCGGCCGTCGGGACCGGGTTCCGTCCCGGCCGGGGCGGCAGGGGGCGGCACGCGCCGGTGGCAGCCCCGCCCGACCGGGCTCGGGTGCTCGACGGCCTGGCCGTCGGGGCGGCCAGCGGCGGCAGACAACAGCCCGCCGCGGGCGCGAACCCCGAACCGACCAACCGGCCAAGACCAAAAGACAGAGGAGAAGGGGTTGCCGGAGTTTTCCGAGCCCCGGTCAGGTGCCTTGAGCTGCGGTGATACCAGGTCAGGCCGCAGGGCTGGGTGCCCGCAAGACACCCCGCGAGGGAGCCGGAGAGGTGCCCCACAAGGCGCTCCACAAGATGCGGGGCGGGGTCGGCCGCACCGCCGCCGGGCCCCGGTGCTCGGCGGCCTGGCCGTCGCCGCCCGGCCGCGGGTGTCGGACGGCAGCGAACTGTCAGTGGCTGGCGACGGGCCGCACCGCGCGCTCGGCTGCGGCACGGCCTGCGACTCAACCGCGCTCGGCGGCAGGCCTGGTGACGCACCGGTGACCCGCGCCGCTGACACTTCATGTCGTTTCGCTGAACCGGGTGTCGTCCGGCAAGGCGGACGCGAAGGGGAGGCCGAGCGCCGTCTCCGCCTGACCGCCCCTTGACCGCAGACCCCACAGCCCCTCTCATGGAAGGACGGCGGGGAGGTGGTCACGGTGGCCGACGGACCGAACGGCGGACGCGACGTACCGGGGACGGTGATGGCCGTGGTGCTGGCGGTGATCGTGCTGGCCCTGATGCTCTGGGGGGCGACCGCGAACGACGCCCCGCCCGGCCGGTCCGGCTGCACGGCCTCCTGCGACTGGCACTGAGCCTGCGCCTCTCGACCCTCGACGATGGCCCTTTTGAACACCCCCTGGGGGACTGTCCCCGCATGGGCGAGCGCCAGGTAGACCTGAGGAGCGTGTTGCCGCACGGCTGGTCCTTGTGACCGTCACTTCTCGTGCCTCATGTCGCCGATCACTGACATCTCACGTCGCGACCCACTGACGTTCTGACGTCGTCCGACACGCGCTCGGGGCCGCGGCCGAACGCGACGCGTACGAGGTTCTCCGGCCGGGCCGCCCGCCGGAGAAGCGAGGCTGACGTGGGGCGGGGCCGGATCGGCCCCGCCCTCTCGTGTCCCGGGCAGGCTCTCTACAAGCTTCGTCCACCCGCACAGCCGCCGTTCCTGCCGGGTGGTGTCGACCAGGACGGCCAGGCGCCGGAACTGAGCCGGGCGCAGCCCGGTGAACACCTCGATGAGCTCACGACGCTCCGCCGACAGTACCTGCGCATCCAGACCGACGCTGCCCGGCCCACGGAGTTACGAGACAGCCTTTGGACACGCCGAGGGCCGGCCTGTCGCCCTGGCCGCACCGGGTGTCTTGAGCGGCTTCCGTTGGGCCCGGGCGAACGGTGAGAAGTGGCCCCACCCCTCAACGGGTGGTCGACAGGTCGGCTCGCCGCCGCCGGCCTCTTCTCGCTGGCTGGGCTTGTGCCCGGGCTGTCTACGGGCCTGGCGGTCGAACACCTGGCGGGTCCGCTTCCCGCCGTTGTGGTGGACTTCAGGGCGCCGCGGACCTGGGCTCGGCGGCCTGGTCGTTGTCGCCCGCCGCCTGGCCGGAGAGCGGGACAGCGCAGCTGGAAACGGAACCACCGCGGTCGCCAACAGGCGGATGCGAGGAGAGGCCGAGCGTCGGTGAGCGGCCCGCTCCGAGCCGGCCGTGCCCGCCCTGCCACCGCCCATCGTCAGGAGCGGGCCCGCCGTACTCGACGGCCTGGCCGTCGGGCGGCCGGCGGCGGCGATGAACAGCCCGCCGCGGGCGCGAACGCCGGACGGCCTGGGTCGGGGCCGGGTGGCAGGCCGGGCGGCGCGCACCGGTCTGTCGCCCGGCCCGTGCCCAGGTCGCACGGAACGGGCGGGATCGGCAGGCGGCTCGCCTATTGGCAGCGCTGCCGGGGGTCGGCGCTGATCCGGAGGGGCAGGGCGGTGGCGGGGGCTCCGATCAGGGCGGTCGTCAGCAGTTGGTTCCCAGGACGATCATGGAGGCGCTGTCTATCGCGCCGTACCAGTCGATGCAGTGGCCCTTCCCGTAGACGTACACCGGGCCGGCGTATCCGCCGTAGTACCCCGCGTCGACGTCCGCCCAGCCGGGATCGCCCGCCTGTGAGATCTTGACGACCATCCACGGCTTGGTGCCGTCGTTGTAGCGTGTGGTCACCGCGCAGTTCATGCCGTTGGAGGAGTTGTAGGTCAGGTAGAGCGTGCCGTTGCCGACGGGGGCCGAGTTGACCACCGAGTAGCCGGAGCCGCAGGCCCCGTTGTAGGGCGCCGCGAGGATCTGCTGCGGAGCTGCGGTGGCCGGAATGGTCCCCAGGACGGACAGCGCCGCCGCGCCGAGAGCGGCCTTCGTCGCCAGGGTCTTGCCGGAACGGGTCTTGCTCTTCGGCCGAGCAGTGCGTGTGGTCATGCCGTTTCTCCCTTGTCCGTGGCATCGCTGTGCCTGGTCGCATCGGCGGGAAGCCCTCGCCGGCTGCTGTGGTGGGGCCGTCTCAGCCTCGTTCGCCTGAGGGGGCGGCGTCTTGTACAAATGCGAATGTCCTTGGCGGGCAGGCCCGTTGGGCTGGGTCGGCGCGGCAGCGGCGAGCGCTGTGGGCCGCCGAGCGGCGGTTGGTGCCGAAGGGAGGTGGAAGCGATCTGCGCGGACAGCATGAAGTGACCGCCTTTACCGCTGGGGTGCACCGGCTCCGCGTGTGTTTCGGGCCGATCCGGCCGCCAGTACCGCGCTGGTGACCTGGCCCGTGAGCCGGTCGGTCGGTTCGGCCCGCGTCGGGCGGCCGCGGTGGCGGAAGAAGTCGCGGGGGGTATGGCCGACCATGGCCCGGAAGGCCCGGTCGAGGTGCGCCTGGTCGTAGAAGCCGCATTCCGCCGCGATCTGGGCCCCGCTGCTTCCGGGCGAGGCATCGAACGCCGCCAGGGTCCGTTGGAGCCGCAGGATCTGCGCGACCTGCTTCGGCGGCATGCCGAGCTGTTCCCGGAAGCGCAGTTCCAGCCGCCGTCGGCTCCACCCCGTCAGCTCGGCCAGCTGCTGGACGGGCACTGCCCCGGCGGTCCGGCGGATCTCGTGCCACGCCGTGGTCACCGAGGGCGCCCATTGGTGACCGGCCGACAGCCGTGCGACGAAGAACGCGTCGAGCAGGGCGTGGCGCGCGTCCCAGCCGTCGGCGTCCGCCAACTGCTCGGCCAGGTGGCGTTCCTGACGGCGAAGCAGCTGCCTGATGTCAACCCACTGGTCTCCCAACTCCGCGACGGCGGGACCGAAGACACCGTACGCGGCCTGTGGAGTCAGCGAGACCGCCACACCGGACAGTGAGCCGCTGTGCTCGGCGACCGTCGCCGTCCGGCGCAGGCCTGCCACCATCGAGGAGAGCGGGACGACGGGCCCTCCCAGCACGGCGTCCGTGAGCCGCAGGGAGCCCTCGAAACCGAAGGTCACCGTGAGCACGTCCGTTGGCACTTCCAGGCGGCGCCTGAGTCGGCGCAGGTTCAGCCGGTAGCCCCGGTACCCGAGCACCTGCCCCCGCAGGCGGGTTTCCGGGAGTGCGTGGACCGTCTGCCACTCCCCGTCGGTCTCCGAGAATCCCTGATCCATTCGCATGCCGTCCTCCTGTGCGAAAAGACGAGCTATTGGAATGTCCATGATGACCAGGCGCGCAAAAGCACGGGGGAAAGACAGCAAGGTCGTCCGATGACGTGCGCCAAGGAGTCCCATCTGGCCGAAAGCCGGCTCTTCGGCCGGATCTGTGGGTGTGATCATGCGGTCTGGCGTCGGGGCAGGGTGGGGCGGTTGCCGCCGGGGCAGAGCCTGACGAGCGCGATGACGGCTTCGACGCTCCGGGCCTTCGCCCACCCGCAGCGCGGAGGCCTCTTCGGGCCCCGACCAGTGGATGTCGGCGCCCCGCCGACCGTCCTGCTGCTCTTGGCCGCCGCCAACGCGACGGTGCTGTACGCCACCGCCTTCAGCCCCGCACCAGCCGCTGGTACACCCACGCCCACCGGACCCCCGGCGCCGCCCACTCGGGTGGCGGCCACCACTGCGACTCCGCGCACCAGCACCGGAGGCCGCGCCGCCAGCAATTGGATGCCAGGCCGCGCAGTTCGGCCACCAACTCGCAACGGCCGTGTCGCACCGACCAGCGGGCGGGGTGTGGGTCCCGGCCGAGGCCTGGCCCCGCTCCGCACCGGGTGGCTCGTGTCGGCTACTGTCTGCCATCATTCAGAAGATCGCACAGCTCGCGGCATCCATATTCATCATCGGCCTGTCTGGCCTGGTGACAGGGTGTTCATCCGCCCAGCCTGAGGTCACCCGGCCTGCTCCGTCGATGCCCGCGCTGGCTTCGTCGTCACCCTCCGTGTCAGCCGCGCCGGTGGTGGCGGACCGGTTCCAGTCCGTCAACGCCGGCGCCGCCGCTTTCGTGAACATCACCCACCGCGGCGGCCGGCCGTCGGCGGAGACCTGCGCCGCACAGTGGAACGAACTGTCGCCGTCGAAGCAGGCGAGTCTGGACCGGGCCGGCTTCGACGCGGGCTGCTACGGCGATTCCCAGCCGGAGACCATCACCTTCGGTGCCGACAGCACCCCCAGCACCACTCCCTGACCCCCGGGCCCGACGGACCGGCCGCAACAGCAGGCGGGCACAAGCCGGCCAGCACTGCCTCCCCACCCACCGGTCAGATCACGTGTCAATCGGTCAATGTCACCTGTCAGAGGACATGTAGCCGGCGGGTCCATGCCTCGCATTACAGGGCGGGCTGTTGACCATCGAATTTCACTAAACCGAATGATCACGCAATGGCCGAACCTCGGCTCAGGGGTTCGAGGCCGATGCGCCACCAGGAACACCAGCGGGCCGTTCTGCACGGTCGTGGGGTCGGCGAGGAAGTAGCCGTCGTGGACGGCGACCCATCCGTCGCCGCCGTCCAGGCCGCGTTCGACCCAGCCGACCTGGCGGCCCTCGCCGAGAACGACCTGGACGTCCGGCTGCACCGTCCACCCCACAAGCGCCCAGTTGCAGCCGAAGACGCGCTCGTCGAGCGGAACGTGGACGTCCATCCCTCGGGGCAGGCCGCGCAGCATCGGGCCCCTCGGCACCGCCACCGTCCCCGCGCAGCCGGCGCTCGGCCCCGGGTGCCGACGACGCGGGCGCGGCAGACGTGGCCGGTGTTTCTCCCCGGGGTGCTGGAGGCGGAAGAGCGCGGTCCGCCGACAATGTCGCAGTTTCTCCCCGGGGCGGAACGGTGTGCCGCCGGGGCTCCCTGGGACCGCCCGGACCGGTCCCGGGGCGCGCGGTTTCTCCCCAGGGGGATTCGGTGCGCGGTGCCGGGGCGGGCGCACCGGAGCGGAGCGCGTGGCGGAATCGGCCGGTGCGAGGGCCGTGAGCAGGTCGGCGACGAACCGGGCGAGCCACTCGCACCGGCGCGTTCTTCGGCGAGCACTGCGGCCGGGACCCGCCGGTCGACGACGGCCTCCAGCAACCGGCGCAGCTCGGCCGGACCGACGGCCTCGACCGCCCACTGCGCCGGGCGGTCGGGGTCGAAGCCGTAGGTCGCGGCGAAGCCGGGCCGGGGGTTTGTGCGATCGCCGACAGGCCGTTTCGGTCATTCGGTGGCCGATATCCGCGGAGGATCGCCTTCTTTCCCGGATGCCGCACCCCGGGGTGCGGGGGGCTGCCATGCTCATCAGAGGAATGTGACATTTCACATTCCGCCCATCGTCCCATCCCCGCCCCCGAGGAGAGACACCCATGAAGACCACCGTCATCGCCGTCGCCGCCGCGGCGGCCCTGACCACCCTGGCCACCGCCCAGGGGGCCGCCGCCGCGCCGAGCGGCCCGGTCGGCCCGGTCGTGACCTGCGGCACCCCTGGCGCACCCGGCCCGCTGCTGACCCAGGCCTGCGTCGAGGTGACCGGCAACCAGGTCCGCTTCTACGGGGTGGCCACGCCCGGCGACCCGTCCTGGCAGCCCCGGCTCCTCGGCTTCACCGTCTCCGGCACGGTCGTCGGCAGCGCCCCCCTCGCCCCCGTCCACCCGGGCCTCATCGTCCAGGCCGGCGCGAACCAGGTCGGCAGCGTCTTCTCCAGCGCCCCGTGCGGCGCCACCGTCAGCACCACCTTCTCGGTGGCCCAGCCCGGCTGGCCCACCTCGACCGCCACCGTCTCCACCGTGGTGGCCTGCTGACGCCGGACTCCCGCGGGTGTGCCCCGGCCCCCCGGGGCACACCCCGCCACCACCCTCCGCAAGGGCCTTCCAGCGGCAGCAGATCCACCGGCGCAGGTCCACCGGCACCCGCATCCCGCCAGGGCGAACCGGCCGGTGCCGCACAGCCCGAGCACGGGAGCCGGCCACCGCAACAGCGCCCCGACCCACCGGATCCCGACCGTCCTGCGCCGGCGGTGTCAGTCGCGGGTCATTCCGAAGACCCGCCGGAAGCCGGATCTCGGGAACGCCCTTGTGTGCCTGCCGACGTCCGCGCAGTCCGTCCTGGACGATCCCGGTCGGTTCGGCATTCCGGGCCGGTCGAGCGGTTGGCGGGACGAGTCCAGTGGCCCCGACTGCCGAACAGCCTTCGAGGAGCCCGCAGATCTCCCGCTTCCACTCCTTGCGAGTGCCGTCGAGCTTGTCTTCCTTCTCGGCCTCGCCGGGCCACGGTCCGGCGCTGGTCGCGAGTGCGAAGTCGATCTCGACGAAGGGGTTGCCGTCTCGGAGGAGTTCGAACTCCTCCCCGACCGGTGCGGACCGGGCCCGAGGCCGGGTTCGCAGGTGCTGAGCGACCGGCAGCCACAGCCCACCTGATTTCGGCGAGCGGATGGAACTCGAAGATCGGACAGCGGCCGCAACCAAGTACCAGGCCCCGGCGCAGCACGCCTTGCCTCGCCCATTCGTCGATCTGTGCGCGCCGCGCGGGAGCGTCCCGATCGGCCTCCTCCTGTGCGACGACCGCTTCCCGGGACGGCACGACGGCGGACTTCGGCTCCCAAAAGCTGTCCTGGGGCAGGTCCTTGCGGGAATCGTCGGGCAAGAAGCGGCGCAGGAGCGGCCAGCGGCGAGTCCGGGTGGGACAGGTGCGAGAAGTACAAGCAGTACGAACAGTACGAGGAGTGCGACGGCCCGGCCGCCGGACCGCCGGGTGGCCCGCGGCGGCCGGGAGCCGCTCCCCCGGCCCGCACGAGGCACCAGGTGGTCATCCTTTCCGCTCCACCTGGTGCCGCGACCCTGCCCTGCCGTTCGGGTACTTCGCCCGGTGCCAGGAAGTACCCGGAGAAGTAGTCGGCGCCCATGGACAGTGGACCAACCGCACGCCGAGCCGGCCGAACACCCGACCGGGCGCCGGGGCCGGCCTTCCCGGGCAGGTTCAACAAAGGCGGCCGGGCCGGCGCAAGCCGATCGGGCTGCTGCCCGAACCACCTGCGGGAAGAGGGCCGGCTCAGCCCTGTTCCATGCCGAAGAGCGTTTCGTCACGCTGTTGTGCGGCAGGATGGGGAACCACGGCACCCGAGGCGTTGCGCAGCTGCGGCAGCTCCATCATCAGGGTCATCAGGTCGACCGGCGGGTTGTGGCCTCCGGACCGCTTCCGGAGGAATTCCCTGAGGTGGATCTTTCGGGCCGGGATCGTGCGGGCTCCGTCGAGGACGCCACTGGCGACAAGTTCCTCGGCAAGTGCCGGCAGCTGGGTCATGTACTCGCTGAAGACGGCCTCCGCGGCCTCGTCGATTGCGCTGATGGCCTCGTGCACCGCACGCATCCGAATCCGGTGCGCCTCGTAGTCGCGTTCGTCCGAGCGTGGCAGCAGCCGCTCGGCTGCCCTGCGTCGGGCCTGGGAGTCCTTGGCCTCGCGGAAGGACGGCTCGTCCTGCAGCAGGCGCGAAAGCCGCGCAACCTCTGCCTGTTCGCCCTTCGCGTGGTCTGTACGAATCCGCTCGACGGCGTTGTCCTGCTCCTCCTGCGCCTTTTCGGCGTCGGCCGCCAGGTCCTTGGCCCAGGAGGCCTGGCGGGACCAGAACACGGCGATGCCGTCCAGGACGGCGCAGAGCTGCACTTCCTCCACCTGTCCATCGCGACGCTCGGCTCGGCGCCGCAAGCGTTCGATCACACCGGTCTCGCGCCCCAATGGGGAATCTGGGTCGTCGTACTCCTCGAAGACATCGGCCAGGAAGTCGTCGGCGTCGAAGGTGGTCGTGCGATGGAACAGCACCCGGGCACCGGCCGCACGTGCGAGGCCGCAGAATTCGTCTGCTGTCACCGCTTCGCCGTCCACATCCGCACGACCTGGGTGGTCCTCCGGTAGAGCTGGAATCACGTGCAGGCCGTACTCACCCGCCAAGACGGGCAAACGATCGCGCAGCTCGACGAGAACAGCGTCGTCCTTCATATCGACACCTCCATCACTCAATGATTTATTTCCATGACGGTAAGTGATGACACTGACGTCGCGTCACCCGCCCGGCGGGCGACCACATGGATGAATCGGAGCTGCTGGCCGGCGCCGCCCCGATCGAGGACCTCATCCAGCGGTGGGCGGAGCTGTAGGGCAATCGAAGAAATTCGTCTCGGGCGCGGCGGGCTTGGTGGTGTCGGCCATCGCGCGGTGCCTTCCGGTGTCGGGTGCGAGAAACAGGTGGTCGACCGCGGCGGCGGTTCCGGCGGAGCGGCGGGACCGGCGTCGCGGGCCTCGGTACGGGCCCGCTCGGCCCGCTCGGCGAGGCGGGCCTGCGCGACGTCGCAGCCGGCCATCCGTCCGCTGTCGAGGTCGTCGCTGTGCTCGTCGGGACAGCGCCAGGTCGTGCTTTCGGCGACGGCCAAGGCCCAGTCGAGGATGTCGTACTCCAACCGGGAGATGGCGGCTGACGCCTGCTCGGGGTGTGGCCGGCGGCCGTGGCGAGCTGGTCAGCAGGGTGCGGCCGTTGCCGTGCAGCGCGGACTCCAGGAGAGCGAGCGCGGGGCGGCCCGGGGCGGTGGTGCTACTGAAGTCTTGCGGGGCGCGGGTCAGCCGGTGACGATCTCGGCGTGCCGGGTGAGCGCGTCCAGGAGCGCGGTCTGCTGGTCGGTCAGCTTGCCGCCGGTGCGGGCCTTGTCCTGCTTGCGCAGCCAGGTGCCGGGGCGGAAGGCGGGGTCGTCGCCGAGGCCGGTGCGGTTGGCGGGGCCGGCCAAGCTGCCGCCGGCGGCGAGGTAGGCGAGCAGGCGGCGGTAGGAGCGGTTCCAGTCCGGCTCCAGCCGCCACAGCTCGTCCAGCGCGTCGAGCTTCGCCAGCTGGTCGGCGGTGAGGTTCTCGGCCTTGCGCTGGCGGCGCATCCACGCGCCCACCGCGTAGTCGTCGAGCTTCGCCGTGGCGGGGATCGCCAGGTGACCGTGCTGGCGGTGGAACGCGGCGGCGTAGGCGGCGCCGCGTTCCCAGGCGTTGGCGTTCTTCGACCAGATCATGCCGAGCGCGTCCAGCTCTGAAACGCGGGCCGGGTCGAGCAGGCCCTGGCTGTTCAGGTGGCGCTGGCGGGTGAGCCAGGAGATCAGCTCGGCGTGCTTGGTCTTGTCGGTGGGGTCGAGGTGGCCGTGCTGGAGGTGGAAGACCGCCGCGACGGCGTGCATCCGCTGCCACTCGACCGCGCGCGGGTTGAACGCGCGCAGCTTGACGGTCTGGAGGATCCGGGCGGCGTGCTGCCGGGCGTTGATCCGCAGCCACTCGATCGGTGACTCGGCCGGGGCCGGCTGCTGCTCGCCTTCCCCGGCCTCGGCGGCCGAGCCCTCGGCGGGCTTGGCCGCGGTGGTGTGCGCGGTGCCCTGCGAGCGGGAGGCGCGCAGCTCGGTGATCCGGCCGACCACCCGGGCGTCGTGCGCGGCGAGGGCGCGCAGGACCCGCCAGATGGTGCGGAACGAGCTGGCCTCGATCTCGGCGTCGGCCTCGGCCTTCACGGCCTCGCCGGCGTCGTGGACCTCGGCGGGGTGTGTGGTGGCGGTGTCGTCGCCGACCTCCGGCGTCGGCAGGTAGACCGGGATGATGACCCAGCTGACCTTGCCCTGCCGGTAGGACTGGCGCAGCGCGCGGCCGACGGCCTGGACGATGTCGATGACCGAGGACTTGGGGTCCGCGAAGCAGATGGCGTCCACGGCGGCGACGTCGATTCCTTCCGTCAGGAGCCGACTGTTGCACAGGATGCCGCACTCCTCGCCGTCCTCGCCGGTGTGGGCCTTGAACTCCGTGAACGCGGCCCGGCGGTCCTTGAGCCGGTCGGTGCCGGCCACCGCCTTCGCCCAGATCCGCTCCGGGCGTTCCGCGTCGGGCAGCAGCTCCGAGGCGTCCAGCAGGGTGCTCGCGAACTCCCGCGCTCCGGTCACCCGCGAGTGGAACGTGATCACGCGGCGCAGGCCGAGGTCGGCGACCGCGCGCAGCACCGCGACCTGAAGGGCCAGGCGCAGCAGTTCCTCGTTGGAGCGCTGGGAGCGCAGGTCGGCGACGGCGGGGAGGTTGAGCAGCTCGCGCAGGTCCTCGTCGGTGACCACCGGCACGAGCACGCGGTAGTCGGCGAGGTAGCCGTGCTCGATCCCCTGTCCGAGGGTCCAGGTGAAACAGACCTTGCCGTAGATCTCCTCCGAGTCCATGGAGCAGAGCGCGGGCAACCTCTCGGCGCCGTCGGTGTCGGCGAGGTCGGCCAGGCCGTCCTTCGCACGCCGGTCGTCCGCGATCCTGGGCGTGGCGGTGAAGTACAGCCGGCGCTTTGCCGGGACCTGGGCGTCGTTGTGGATCGCGGCCCACGCTTTCCCTTCCGAACCGGCCGTACGATGGGCCTCGTCGATGACCACCAGGTCCCACTCGGGCAGGTCGTACAGCTGGTGGGCCTGGACGATGCGCTCCAGGGAGGCGTAGGTGGCGTACACGGTCACCGGCTCGCCGGCCTTCTCCTTGACGACCAGGTCGGCGATCCGCGGGGCCTGCGTCGAAACCTGGGCGTGGACGCGACCGCCGGCCTCCGCGCTCTCCAGCGCCTCCTCCCGCGAGCACGCTGCCACGGCCAGCCCGCGGCGACCGCCCCGCAACGACCACGCCTCGGCGGTCTGCTCCAGCAGCTCGATCGTCGGCACCAGCACCAGCACCCGGCCCCGCGCGGCCAGGCGCCGAGCGCAGCCGGCCGCGATGAGGGTCTTGCCGGAGCCGGTCGCCGCGACGACGGTGGCGCGGCCGCCGTCCTTCACCTCGCGCACCGCGGCCGCCACCGCGTCCTTCTGGAACCAGTGCAACGGCAGCGGGTTCACCATCGCAGGCCGGGAGGGCTGGAACGGAGCCGGCAGCTGGATGGTGGCGGTGGTCTCCACGGTCTTCTCCTTCGGATGCCGCGAAGCGGTCTGGTAAGTCGGGCCCCGCTTGACTGCGGGTCAGGGCGGGAACGTCCTCCCGTCGGTGAGGGGGTTCCCACATCGTCCTGTCGCGGGGCGCCACCCGGCCGAGGGGCTCGTGGGGGAAGGTCTCGGCGGTCCTGCTGGCGGACGGTCGTACCAAGCGGGCCGATTCGCGGATATCAGTGGGCCGGGGCGGTGGCCATGGCATTCACGGTCGAGCCGTCTTGGCTCTTACGGACCTGCATTTGGGTGGGGATGCGCCGTCGCAGGTCCGCGACGTGGCTGACGACTCCGACGGTGCGGCTGTAGGAGCGCAGTTCGTCGAGTACTTCGAGGACTTCCTCCAGGGTCTCGTCGTCGAGGCTGCCGAAGCCCTCGTCGATGAAAAGGGTGTCGAGCTGGCTGCCGCCGGCTTCCTGGGCGACCACGTCGGCGAGGCCGAGGGCCAGCGCGAGGGAGGCGAAGAAGGACTCGCCGCCGGAGAGGGTGGTGGTGTCGCGGGTCTGGCCGGTCCACTGGTCGAGGATCTCCAGGCCGAGGCCGGAGCGGCCGCGTCCGCTCGTACGTGCGTCGGTGTGGGACAGCACGTAGCGACCGGAGGACATGCGTTCCAAGCGGGTGTTGGCCGCCTTCGCCACCTCTTCCAGCCGGGCCGCCAGGACGTAGGCCTCCAGGTGCATGCGGTACTGGTTGTCGCCCGAGGTTCCTGCGGCGAGGTCTGCCAGGTGCTTGGCCACGTGGTGTTCTTCCAGGAGGGGTGCCAGTCGCCCGATGCCTTGTGCGAGGTCGTCGATCTGGCCGAGCAGCGCCTCGCGGCGGGCGCGGCTGGTGCTCTCGTCGATGGCCGCTGCCTCCAGGCGGTCCGCGGCGGCGGCGAGGATCGCCTCGGCGGTCTGTTCGTCGGCCGGTTCCGTGGCGGCGGCCTCGGCGAGATCCGGGTCCTGGAGTGTCGCCGTATGTGTGGCCTGGGCTGTTCGCCAGGCTTCCAGTTCGCTTTCCCGCGCTGCCAGTTCGGCACCGGGGATCATGGCGTGGCGGGCTTCCTCGGGTGTGGTGAATCCCGTGGCCGCGAGCACGGTCGCGGCGGTGCGGCCGGCGCGGTCCAGGTTCCCTGCGGCCGCTGCCGTCCGCTGGATCGCCGCCCGTGTCCGGGCGATCGCTTCCGCTTCGGCGGCGAGGTGGGCGCTGCGGGTGGCAATCGTCGGGGATCCGGCCAGGGCATGGGCAAGGCGTTGGGTGAGGGTCTCCTGCTCGGTGATCCAGGTCTCCTGGCGGCCGAGGTAGTCGCCGATCCGTCGGCCCAGGCCGGCGAGTTCGGATGTCCGGGTCGCGCGTGTCTCGTCGAAGGTGCGCAGTTCCTCGTTCGCGGGCGCGGCGTCCGCCGCGGCGGCCAGGAGGTCCTTGTGAGTCTGTCGGTCGGCGCGGTGACGCTGCTGGAGGTCGGCGGTCGTCTGCCCGTCGGCCAGTTCCTGGGCCGAGGCCGCTTCGGCCATGAGCCGGACGAGGTCCTGTTCGGCTTCCTTGCAGGTCTGGTCGGCCTGCTGGTAAGCCTTCTCCGCGCGGGCCTCGTCCTCCCTGCTCGGGTGGTCGGCGGCGGCGGTCGCCGGCCGGGGGTGGACCGGTGAGCCGCAGACCAGGCAGGGCTCCTGGGGGCGCAGCCGGCCGGCGAGTTCACCGGCCATGCCGTCGATGCGGCGGTTCCGGATCCCGCGGGCGTGTGCCGCGCTGTGGATGACGGCTTCTTTGAGTTTGTCGGTGTCGGTCCGGGCCTTGGTGATCTCGGCGGCCAGGTCGTCGCGTCGGCGGGCTGCGGCGAGTTGCTGTTCGAGGTGCGGCAGGGTGGCGGCGAGTTTGTCTGCGTGGGTCTGCGCCAGCTGGGCTCGGTCGATCCGCGCGGTGTGCTCTGCGCGTCGGGTGTCTGCCTGGTCCAGCCAGTGGGCGATTTCGTCGTGGTCGGCCTGCGCCTGGTCCAATTCGGCCTCGAGATCGGTGAGGGAGGCTGCCAGTTCTTCGGAGCGCTGTTCGTCGTGGCGAAGGGCGTCGAGGCGGCCGAGGTCGTTCTTCAGGTGGTTCTCGGCGGCGGTGAGGCTTTCTTCGGTGTCGTCGCGTCGGGGGCCTGGCAGTTGTGTCCTGGCCTGTGTCTCGGCGTGGTGCGCTTCCTGGTAGTCATGGTCCGCGTCGTCGAGGGCCTGGATGAGGGGCCGGATCTGCTCGGCGCGGCGACCGCGTTCCAGGATCGTCTGCAGGTTCTCGAAGGCCGGGGCTTGCGCCTGCAGGTCCGACAGGGCTTGGGCTGCGGTGCGGTGGCGCCGCTGGCGCTCCGCCAGGATGCGGACCTGTGCGGTTCGGCTTTCTTGGGTGCTGTGCTCCCTGCGGGCGGCCTGCAGTGTGGCGGCGGTGCCCTGGTGGGCCTCGGCGGTGCGGTCGTGTACGGCCTGTGCCCAGGCGAGTGCCGTGGGGTGGGTGGTGTCGATGCTGTCCTCGGTGGGGGCCGGTTCCTCGACCGCGTCGGTGATCGGGGTGCCGGCGGTGTCCTGGATGCGATCGATGTCGCGCAGGACGGCCCGGCGGGCGTCGTCGCAGCGCTGGCCGCTATCCTTGGCGTGGTCGGTGAGCCAGCGGGCGATGTTGCGGAAGCGGTGGGTGCCGAAGAGGCGCCCCAGGACGGTGGCGCGGTCCTCGGCCTTGGCTCGCAGGAATCTCGCGAAGTCGCCTTGCGGCAGCAGGACCACTTGGCAGAACTGTTCGCGGTTCATGCCCAGCAGCGCTTCGATCTCGCGGGCGACTTCCTGGTGGGCGGTGGTGACTGGCTTCCACAGGGCTCGGCCGAGAGCGTCGTCGCCGTGCCGTTCCTCCAGAGCGGCCTTGGCCTGCGACCGCGTGGTGCCGGTTCCGTCACGCCGGGCCCGATCCTGCTGGGGAGTGCGCACGATTCTCAGGCGGCGCCCGGCCATGCTGAACTCCAGCTCGACCTGCGTGGGTGTGGCGGGGTCGGCGTGGTGGCTGCGCAGGGCGCTCTGGTGCCGCTCCCCCGGCACGTTGCCGTAGAGGGCGTAGCAGACGGCGTCGAAGATGGTGGATTTCCCCGCGCCGGTGGCGCCGTGCAGGAGGAACAGTCCGCCTTGGGAGAGTGTGTCGAAGTCGATGCTCTGCCGGGTGCGGAAGGGGCCGAAGGCCTGCAGGGCAAGGGTGTGCAGGCGCATCAGCGGGCTTCCTTCGCGGTGTCGTTCAGACGGGTAGCTTCGGCTGCTCGGCGCAGGAGGTCGTGTTCGGCGGGGGTGGGGGCGTGGCCGTTTCGGACGTGTTCGACGAATCCGGCGGTGATCTCGAGTTCGGTGCGGTGGCGGGTGCGTTCGGTGTAGGTGGTGCTGCTTTCCGGACCGCCGTCTTCGGGGGCGAAGGTGAGCTGGACGGTGTGGGGGAAGCGGGTGCGCAGGCGGTCCATGGCGTTGATGGGGCGTTGCGGGTCGGTGAGGGTGACGTGCAGCCATGCGTCGCGCAGGTGTTCGTGCCGGTGGTCGTTGAGCAGGGTGTCGAGGTGTCCGGTGAGGGTGTCCAGGATTCGGGGGCGGGGGCAGGCGAGGGCTTCGGTGGTGAGGTTGGCGTCGGCGTCCAGGTCGACGAGCCAGGTGGTCTTGGCGTAGCCGGCTTCGGAGAAGGAGTAGGCGAGGGGGGATCCGCTGTAGCGGATGCGGTCGGTGACTTTCTGCGGGCGGTGGAGGTGGCCGAGGGCGACGTAGTCGATGCCTTCGAAGACGGCCGCGGGGACGGTGGGGATGCCGCCGGCGGTGATGTCGCGTTCGCTGTCGCTGGTGTGGCCGCCAGTGACGAAGGCGTGGGCGAGGACGACGGAGCGGGTGCCCGCCGGGCGGGTGGCGAGGTCGGCGCGGACCCGGTCCATCGCGGCGCCGAGGACGGCCTGGTGGGTGGGTGTGTCGGCGGCCATCTCCTCGCGGGTCAGGAACGGTTCGAGGTAGGGCAGGCCGTAGAAGGCGACGGGTCCGTGCGCGTCGCGCAGCATCGCGGGTGTGTGGCAGGTCGCGGGGTCGGTGCGCAGGTGGATGCCGGCTCGTTCGATCAGGCGGGAGGTGACGCCGAGACGGCGGGGCGAGTCGTGGTTGCCGCTGATCATGATGACGGGGACGTGGAGGTCGGCCAGGCTGTTGAGGACGTGGTCGAAGAGGGCGACGGCGTCCAGTGATGGGATGGCCCGGTCGTAGATGTCGCCTGCGACGAGGACCGCGTTCACCTCTCGCTCCTGGACGATGGTCAGCAGGTGGTCGAGGAAGACGCGCTGGGCGTCGATGAGGGGCTCTCGGTGGAACGTCCGTCCGAGGTGCCAGTCCGAGGTGTGGAGCAATCGCATGGTCGCTGACCGTAGCCGTCCGGGTATGGAGTGCGGGCCGACTTCGGTGTTTTGGTCCGCGCGGTGGTGATCTGTGGGAATTGCCCGGGCTGGAGGCCGCAGCACCGCCGCCGCAGAGGCGTGAGCGGCGGGCGCGGGGGCAGGAGATTGTCAGTGCGGCGGGAAAGAATATGGCCAGAGAGGGGGAGAGATGACTTCCGAGCAAGGCTCTTTGCGTAGTGGTTTCCCTGCTCCGAACGGGTGCCGGTGGTGTGGCATCGACGAGCGGGTCCACGCACGGCAGTGGGTGGAGGAGGTGGGCTGGCATGCCTGGGCCTCCCCGACCGTTGAGCAGCGCAAGGCCCGGATGAAGGCACGGCGCGCCGCCCGGCTACAGCAGGACGCGTTGTCCGGGAATGATCAGCCCGCACTTGCGCGCAATGCCACGAATACCGCCCTCAACTGCGATGGCACCTCGAAAGCGGAGTCAAGGGACGTGGCCAACTCGTAGACCATTTCGGGTTTACCGTCCGGGCTCTTGCTTCCCTTCTCCTTAATCATGTCCAGAATGTCCTTGCTGAATTTCCGGCCACCGCGGTGGGCCTTGAAGTCCGCGGCCTCCCAGGGCTGCTCGCCCTCATGGCGCGGCCACTTGCGGTTGGCCACTCGGGCCCACAGCTCGTCGTCGAAGAGTTCCTCGAGTTCGTTGAAGTTCTCGGCCTCGCCGACGAAGGACACCTGCGTCGCGGGATCGAGACCGTAGTGGCGCAGCCGGTCGTCCTTGAAGAACTTGGCGACGTTGCGGCTGTCGGCGTCGACCAGCAGCATCACGGTGCGGCGCTGGGCGGCGAGGTAGCGGGCGAGGTGGAGGGCGCCTTCGTTGTTGTTGCAGGCCCACAGGGCGATGCCGGCCGCTTGCAGGGACAGCCCCTGCGAGAGGCGGAAGAGCACCGGGATGGCCTGCTGTTCGGTGGCTCCCTCGACGGCGAGGAAGCAGCGCTCGTGGAGCAGGACGGAGTTGCGCAGGCCGAGTGCGGAGGCGATCTTCCCGAGGTGCAGGTCGATGCCCTTGTGCGTGTCGTCTGCGAGGCGCTCGACGACGGTGCGGCCCGTTTCCAGGCGCAGGTGGACGACGTCGGCGATGTCCACGCCGTCGATGAGGTTCATCGAGTGGGTGGCCACGACGACCTTGACGGCTTCCGTCGCGCACTGGCGGCGGATGAGGTCCATCACGGTCCGCTGGTGGGTGTAGTCCAGGTGGGTGTCGGGCTCGTCGTAGACGACGATCGTCTGGACGGGCGGCATGTCGTCCTCGTCCGGTCGGGGCTCTTCCAGGAGTTTGCTGGTCCACTCCCAGACGGCGAGGGCGATCCGACGGTTGCTGCCGCGGCCGGACCTGGAGAGGTCGACCCGCTCGCCGTGGGCGCGGGAGATGTGCAGGTGCGCGTGCTTGAAGCCGTGGGAGAAGGAAACCTCCGGTTCGACGGAGACCTCCACGAGGTCCGGGCAGTGTGCCTTGATGTGCGCGCACAGGTCGGCGGCGTCGCCCTTGACCAGGTCGGTGACCTCGGTCTCGATCGTCCGCAGGCGGCCCTGCAGGCCGTCGTCTGCCAGATGGGCCTGGTAGCTGCCGGCCAGTGCTGTGTGGATGGCCCGGTCCGGGCTCTCGTCCTTCCCGCTGAACGACAGCAGCCTCGGCAGCCGCCGCGCCAACTGCTTGGGCAGGGTGGTCCATTCGGCTGCCTGCGGAGACCGCGCCGCGTGTGCGGCGAGCGCCGCTTGCAGGTCGGCCTTGAGCCCTTTTCCCCCGACCTGCAGTCCGAAGGTCTCCGCCAGCTCCCTGAGAGCGGGTACGAGCAGCGAGTCGAGATCACGCAGCCTGGGGTCGCTCGGGAGCTGGGCCCAGTACTCGAGCACGGGCGCGCTGTCGCCCTCCACCCGGCGCCGGATCCTCAACTCGGCCGGGAAGCCCATCGCCTGTTCGGCGACGTCCAGGGCGAAGCGGCCTTCGGCCCAGGTCGAGGCGCAGCGGGCCGGAGCGGCGGCGTCTGTCGGCGGGTTGGTGTAGGTCCGGTCCTGTTCGACCGGTCGGTAGCCGCCGAGGAGGAAGTCGAGGGCGGCGAGCACTGCGCTCTTCCCGCCGTCGTTGTGGCCGGCCAGGATGGTCGGCGCGCTGACGGGGATGTTCTCGACCAGCGTCAGCGAGCGGAACCCGCTGACGGAGAAGTCCTTCAGGTGCACAGTTGCAGCCGCTCCGCTCTCCCCTGCCGCCGTGCCGTGTCGCAGGCAGCAAACAGCCTGCGACACAGGGCTCCTGACGCCACCTCCGTCGCAGGTGACCATCGTAGGCTCATCGGCACGGCGCCCGTGCCGCGGCAGCGAAGGACCGGAAGCCACCGGACGGTGGGGCAACCTTTCGGCGGGCTCCGACCGCCGTGTCTGTTCCCAGCCGGTGATGCGGCGTGATCTTCGGGTTCTCGGACGCCGTCCGGAGGTGGCGATCGCCGACAATGTCTGCCATCGGGCACTCCGGCGCTGGCCGCGGAACGGCTCGGAGGGGCGGGCGGGCTGCGCGTCCACATCGCCGGGCTGTTGCCGTCTACGGGGGCTCTGTGATCGTTGCACTCGCGCCCGGTGCTGGGCTGTTCACGGGGCGGGTAGCGGCGGGCTGTGGGGCTGCTGCGGCCGGCGTGGGTGCGGTGGCGCTTGTGGAGTTCTCCGAGGCTGCCCGCCTGTGGCCGGGCGTCCGCGTGACTGTGCGGTTCACGGCGGCGGCTGCAGACATGTCGGCCGGTGCACTGGTCGGTGTGGAGTCGCTCGTGAAGGCGGTGGCGGCCGCGTTCTTCGGCTTCGCCGCTCTCGCTCTGCTGCCGGCCCGTGCCGCGCTGTTGCTGCCCGGGTCACCGGCCGGTTCGGCCGGTGACCCGGGCAGCAAGGGGCACATGGTGCCGGTCTCGGTCTGTGCGGCCCGGCTGCTGGCCGTTGGCGGCGTTACTCGGGAACCCAGCCGCGGACTTCGAGGTAGGCGATGTCGGCGTCGTCGACGGCGCGGCCGGTCTCGACCAGCCACTCGCGCATGGCCTCGGTGACGTCGCCGTGGTGGTCGGCGACGCGCTGGGACCACTCGGCGGCGTCGAATCCGCCGGTGGAGGCGGAGCCGTAGGTGCGCTCCTCGGTGCCGTCGGAGCGGGGGACGAAGCCGCGGCGGATGCCACCGGAGTCCTTCTCCGACCCGGCCGAGTGGACGTACTGGTCGGCCTTCATACGGACGGTGAAGGCGAGGCGGCCGCCGGCCTGGCCGGTGGCGTGCACCACCGGCGCGAGGTGGGAAGCGCCGGAGCGGATGGCCTGCTTGCCCGCGCGGCCGGCCATCGACCCGCCCGCCTCGCCGACGGTGTCCTTGCCGCGGACCCGGGCCCTCTGCCCGGTCCTGGTCCGGCGGCGGGTGGTGTTCGCCTCGGCGATCCCGACCAGTGCTTCCTCGTCGCGCTCGCCGCCGCGCACCGCGCGGACCAGCTGGCGCAGCGCACCGACCATGCTCGCGCCCTTGCCCTTGGTGAAGAACTGCGAGACCAGGCTGGCGTCGCGGCCGAGGATCTTGGCGACCTGGCGCTTGGTGTAGCCCTGGTCGATCAGCTCCTGGGTGAGGCGGGCGGCTTCGTTCGGCTGGTTCGGGTCGGCGGGGCTCACTGGTCAGCTCCCTTCTCGGCGAGTTCGGCGCGGCCCAGGGCGCGCAGCTTCAGGTACTCCTCCTGGCTGACCGGGTGCGGCACGGGGCCGGTCAAGTGGCCCTTGAGGAGGTAGTCACCCGGCTCCCCGCGATACGGCCAGGGCTGACGCTCGGTCAGCGCGATGCCGTCCGTGCCGAAGTACACGACCGTCCCCGGCTTGGCGTGCAGCGCGCCGGCGTGGCCGATGATCTCCTTGCCCTGGCGGTACTTCATGTCCAGCAGCGCCGCCCGCGCCCCCGACCACACGTACGCCGCCCACTCCGGGTGCGCGTAGGGGTCGCGGGAGAAGCCGGCCTGCCGCTGCCAGGTGACCGTGTCGCCGTCCTGCCCGAGGATCTCGACCCCGGCCGGCAGCGCCTCGCCGACGGGTGTGGTGCCGGAGACCAGGCGCGGGCGCTGCGCGAAACCGCCCAGGCCGAACAGAAGCACGGAGCGCACGGCGCGGGAGGCGAGGTAGCCGGCCTGGCGCTGGCGCTCGTCGGCGTGCGCGCGGGACAGGTTCGTCAGGTCCGCCCAGGCGGCCTTGAGGCGCTTGCCCCACTCGTCCAGCGGCTTGCCGTCCTCGAAGAGGAGGCCGCCGAGGATCTCGACCTTCCACGGTGCGATGTGGTTCGACAGGGCGAGGTGGACTTCGGCGCCGCCCGCCCACGTCACGAAGGTCTCCCCCGGCGTCGAGGGGTAGACCCAGGCCCGGTCACCGGTCACCGGGGCGGGAAGCAGGCCGACGTGGTTCCAGCCCTGAGGGACCGTCACCCGCACGTTCCAGTGCGAACACGACATCAGCGCCTTGACCTGCTCCGGTCCGGTCATCGCCGCGAACCCGGCCGCGGTGATCCGGCGCGGCGTCCCGACCGGGGACTTCCACAAGTGCTTCGCGTAGGCGAACGTGCGGTCGTACTCCACCAGGGCGGGGAGCTGCTCGGGGACGCGCGGGGGCAGGATCAGCTCGGTGCGGCCCTGGCCGCCGGTCGCGTGCAGCAGGCCCCGCAGCTCCTCCGACAGGACCGGGTAGCCGCCCGCCCACTTCCCGCTGCTGGGGATCGTGCGCGACCACAAGTCCCGGCCCGTCTGCGACGGCGAGCCCATCAACACCGCATCGTCCCAGTGCCGCCGCAGCGCCTGCCACAGCAGCGTGAACGCCTGACGGCACGTCACTACGTCCGCGCCGTCGGGGTCGAACCACTCCCCCATCGAGCGGATCTCCGTGACCGGGCCGTCCGGGGAGGCTGCGGGGGCGTAGCGGCCGACGGGCTGGCGCTGGTGGACGAAGTGCCCGGCCAGCTTGTCGCGGCCCGTACCGACGGCGGTCGTCCACCGCTCGGACGCCGTGTTCAGCCAGGCGGCGACCGCGTCCTTGAGCGTGGAATAGCGCTCGGCGCCGTCGTGCCACGGCGCGCCCGCGGTGACGTAGATCCGCTCCGTGCCCGGGGCGGCGGCGAGGACGGCGTCCAGAATCCGACCCGGGGTGCGGGTGCCGAGGTCGAGGCGCACCACGCGGTCGCGCACCGCCAGGTCGCCGGTCGCGGCGTCCAGGAACACCGTCGAGCGGGCCTGCTGAACGAAGTTCGGGCGCTTCGAGACCAGCCCGGTGGTCACGGCCTCGAAGCGGGCGGCGGCCGGGCCCTCGGGGAGGGCGGGCAGCTCACGCGGGCCGGCCGGCGTGCCTGCCTGCTGCTCTCCGGCCCCCCGGACCGGCGCGGTCGTGGGGGTCGAGGCGGCCTGTACGCCGGGTTCTGTCTCCTCGGCGGCCGGCCCTGCTTGCGGTGCGACGGGCTGCCCGGCGGCCGGCGCCTCGACGGCCCGGGCGGCCGGGACGGCCGGGGCCGGCTGTTCGGGTACGGCTGCGGGGCGGGTGAGCGCCGGAGCGACGGCGGTGGCGGTGGCGGGCTCGGCGGCCGGCCCCGCCGCGGGCGCCGGGGCGGGCGCGGCTGCAGCGGCCTGGTCGTCGCTCCTGGCGGCGCGGACGGCGGCGGGGGTCGGGTCCAGCAGTGGGGCGATCCGCACAACGTCGCCGACCGACAGCCCGGAGGCCTTCGCGATCGGCGCGGCCTGGGCGCCCTCGTACGCCGCGAGTCCGGCCACGCGGCGTGCGCGCTGGGCGGTGAGCCTGTCCAGTTCCTTCTGCGCGGCGGCGACCTGCTTCTCGGCGGCGGTGATCTCGGTGCGCAGCTCGCGCAGGCCGGCGAGCTCGGCGGTGTACGTCCTGCGGTCCATCAGGGTGTCACTTGCCTTCCGCAGCGTCGGCGCTGGTGTCGAGGGGGCGGGCCCGGCGGGCGAGGGTGAGCCAGCCGTCGGGGCCCTGGACGCCGTGAATGTCGGCCAGGCCCGCGAGCAGGAACGCGTAGGCGCCTCGCTTCGGTGCGCGCGGCTGCGCGGCGCCGCTCTCCCACTTCGCGAACGTCTCCCGCCGGGTACTCAGGGCCTCGGCCACCTCGACCTGCGTCAGACCGGCGGCCTTGCGCAACCGCTCCCGCTCCGCCGGCTCCGGCAGGTCACCGCCGTCCCGGGCCCTGGCCAGCAGCGCTTCCACCGCCGCGAAAATCTCGGACATCACATACCTCCCATCCAAGAAGGTAGCATTAAAAGGCTCTTCAATAGCAGCCTTGCTACTCGCATAAACATCTCATTGAAAGCCACAACTAGCGCACATGGCGGTTGACAGATCGATGCGTGATCCGCCCGCTCCTGGCCGGACGGACGAGGAGAGACGTACGCGGCAAAAGGCGGCAGCCTGGACCGGCGAGAGCGACCTGCAGAACATCTCGATTGGCCTGGTGCCCCGGATCGCGGCCGTCAACTCGCTCGGGGTGGGCGGCACCAACGCCTGCGCGGTCGTGGCCGAGGCGCCGCGCCGCGATCCGGCGGCCTCCTCCTTCGGCCATGTGCTGCTTCCCGCACTCCGGCGGACTGCCCAGCGAGTACGTCCGCTGGGGCCACCGGCTGCCGGGGACCAGGTGTATGGCATCTGCCCGGCGGGGGCCGCGGCCCCCGCGTGAGCGAGCCCTCCCTCACCCGGCTGCCCGACCTGGTCACGGCGCTGCTGGACGAGACCGACTTCGAGCCGCCGTTCGTGTTCTCGGACACAGCCTGGGAGCACTGACGTGGGAAGACCAGCGGGCGGCGGAGAAGCGAGTCCGGCAGATCCTGCGAGACCTGTGCGTGGAGAGGCTCATCGTCAAAACCGACCCTCAACGGGCCGTCTACGACCTCGTGCAGGAGTAGAACCAGTGGCTTTAACCACGAGTTGGGGTTCTGGCTCAGCTTCCGTGAAACGACGTCGTATACGGCTGCGGTACTCCCGAGAGCAGGCCGCTGACCCGCTATTCCCCGATGCTGGCGAGCCTGGCTGCTGGGCCACCACGGAAGTTGAGCCAGAACCCGCCCTGGACCCGTTCGGCGGTCGCTTCGTCGTCCACGGCGGCAAGTTCCGGACGATGGAGGGCAGTTGGGGCCGGTACGGGCTGATCCTGATCGAGTTCCCGACTACGAGCGGGCCCTCGCCTGGTACGACTCGCCCGTCTACCGGGACATCGTCGAATTTGCGGAACCGGCACATGACGGCCGACGTCATCGTCGCCGAGGGCGTGCCGGCCGGTCACCGCGCCGCGAAGCGGCTCGCCGCTCCCGAGGCGTCCGGGCCGCGCCCGGCGCGGTGCCGGCGGCGGTGGCGCCGACGTACAGCGCGACGGCGTCGTTGGCGGCCTGACGCGACGCCACCAGCCCGGACGGTGCGCACCCCGCCGGTGTCCGGCTGCGCGCCACTGGCAACACGTCAGGCGCCGGACCCCGGGGCGTCGTGGTGCGTGGCGCCGGGGCGACCGGCCGGCGTGGACCCGCCGGGCCGGCCGCCCCGGTAGGTTACGGCGCGCCCGCGGCCCACAGTTCGGTCTTGGCCCAGGCGCCGACGATCGCCACGTCCGGGTTCTGGTGGCGCAGCTCGGCCCAGCGGCCCGCCAGCAGCTGGAGCCGGACGGTCAGCGGGAGCTGTGCCAGCACCGGAGGCAGCCCGGCGGCCGCGGGAGTCGCGGCGAGGGTGTTGACGGTGATGCCCTCCGCGGCGGCGGCCGCGCCGAGGGCGGCGGTCAGGCCGTCCGGGTCGGCGTCGGGTTCGAGCAGCAGCAGGCCGTCGGCGGCGCCGAACGGCACGGCCGACCCGTGCAGGTACAGCTCCGACTCGTAGCCCTCGGCGAGGATGCGGGCGGCCTCGCGGACCTTCAGCGCGCCCTCCCGGGCGGTCACCCCCCAGGGCCCGGCGCCGATCACCGCGAGCGCCCGGGCGGGCAGGGCGACGGCGTCCAGGCCTGGCTCCCGGCAGGCCTCGCGGACGGCCTCGGCGGTGCGGTGCAGCTGCTCGGGGCCGTACTGCTCGGCGCCGAGGCGGTGGGCGAGCCCGGCCAGCACGGTCAGGGCGGCGGTGTAGCTGACGGTGTAGGTCTCGGACTGCTCCTTGGCCACCGTCTCGACCGACTCGGCCCAGTCGGCGGTGCCGGCGCCGGTGATCGAGACCGTCGGCACGCCCGCCGCGAGAGCCTGCTCCCGGCAGCGCAGCGCGAAGGCCGTCTCCGCCGTATGGGTGATCACCACCACGGCGTCGTCGGAGCGCAGCGGGGCGCCCCAGCGGGCGAACTGGGCGGCGGACGACCAGCGAGCGTCCACCCCGGCGTGATGGAGCATCATGGCGCCGAGTTCGGCGGCGTGCTGGCTGGTGCCGGTGCCGAGCAGCAGCACCCGGCGGGCGTCGGCCAGGCGCTCGGCGGCCTGCCCGAGGTCGGCCTCGGCCAGCCGGTCGACGGCCTCCGCCTGGGCGTGGACCATGCGGTGCAGGGCGGTCTGCTGGAAGGTGCGGGACACGGGGGTCACTCCTCTCCGGCCGGGCGGGCGGCCGTACAGATCAGGTGCGGCGAGTGGACGTGGAACGGGCTGAGGTCGTAGTCGCCGTACAGCCCCTCCGGGACCAGGCCCGCGCGGGTGAGCAGGGCGGTCAGCTCGTGGGCGCTGTAGACACGGTAGTCGGCGGTGACGCTGCGTCCGGCCGTGCCCGACGCGGGGTCGAAGGCCTGGATGTTCCAGGTGATCCGGCTGGTCTGCGCGTCGAACCGCTCCTCGTACAGGTACGTGGTGCCGGTGCTGGAGTCGAAGTTGCGGACCACGAACTCCTCCGGTGCGGTGCCGAAGGACTCGCCGCTCTGGGTGAGGAACCAGTCCCGGTTCATCACGTCGATCAGCAGCCGTCCGTCCGGGGCCAGGCGGCCGCGGATCTCGCGCAGGACGGCGAGGTTCTCCTCGTCGGTGTCGAAGAAGCCGAAGCTGGTGTGCAGGCTCACCACGGCGTCGAAGGAGCCCTCCGGGAGGGCGCTCAGGTCGCGCATGTCGGCCTGCACGAAGGAGACCCGCTGTCCGGCCCGCGCGGCCCGCTCGCGGGCCTGCGCCAGGTACGGCTCCATCAGGTCCACGCCGGTGACGTCGAAGCCCGCCGCGCCGAGCGGCACGCTGTGGCGGCCGGTGCCGCAGGCCAGGTCGAGCAGGGCGGCGCCGGGCTTGGGATCGAGCGCGCCGGTGACGCAGCGCACCATCGCCTCGGCGGTGGCCGTGTCGCGCAGCTCCAGGTCGGAGCCGGTGTAGACGTCGGTGAAGAAGGTGCTCCACCAGTCGGTGGGACGGTCGGTCACGGGTATCGGTCCGTTCTGTCGTGCGGGGAGGGTCAGGCGGGCGGCCGGGCCTCGACGCCGAGGAGGCCGGGGGAGCCGGGGGCGTCGAGGCCCGCCGGTCCGAAGTGCTCCAGGCTGGCCCGGAGCCCGGGGCCGGTGTAGTCGACGTAGTGCAGGCGGCCGGTGCCCGCGCGCAGGCCCGGCAGGCCGCCGAACTCGCCGGCGGCCCGGTACTCGCCGTGGCCGCGCTCGACCACGGCGAGCGCCCGGCCCTCCAGGGCGGGGCGGTCCGGGTCGAAGCCGGCCGCCTCGGCGGTGGTGCGGTGCCAGTACGAGCTGCGCTCGGTGCCGTCCGGCAGGGCCTCGACCGCCAGCCAGAGCGTCGCGCCGCCGGGCCCGCCGGTCAGCAGGTACTCGGCCCAGCGCTGGGTCGCGCTGCGGACCTGGACGGCGCCGAGGACGGTCGGCCCGTCCGGCAGGGTGTCGCCCGGGAGCAGGTGCAGCAGCCCGGCCATCAGAACTCCCGCCGGCTGTTCGGCCGGGACTCCGGCCGCCACGGCGCGTCGTGCAGTTGCCCGGGCCCGATGGGCAGCCCGGCCATCAGCGCGGCGTTGTGGTACGCCGGGCTCTCGTCGGCGGTGAAGTAGTCGAGCATCATGGTCCACTCGTCCGGGGCGGGCTCGCCGGCGGGCGGCGGGTAGGGCGTCGGGTCGGCGTAGTACGAGGAGACGGTGACGTCGATGTGGTACAGCGCGCGGTACCGTTCGGGGTCGGCGTCGGCCGGCAGGTGGCCCGGCCGGGGCGGTCGGCGCACACCGTAACCCGTGGGGCGGGAGCCGCCGAGGTGCCAGGTGCTGCCGTGGCCGGCCGGGTGCCCGATGCCGCCGTTGCCGACCGAACGCAGCGCCGTGCCATGGGAGTTGCGGACGGCCTCGGCATGGGTGCGGAACCGTCCGGCGTCGTGCGCGGCCTGGGTGTGGTGGCCCACGGCGTTGATGTTGAGCAGCATGCCGCCCGGCACCCGGTGGTCGTGCGCGCGGGTGAGGTGGGCGCCGGTGAAGAACACCGTCATGCTGGCCGCGAACAGCTCGATGCTCCCGTCGGGGCGGCGCAGCGGCACGCCGTCCAGGCAGATGGTGTCGGCCTCGATCGGCGCCCACTGCGGCAGGTACAGCCCGACCAGCAGCCGGAACACCTCCACCAGTTCCGGCCCCGGCCGGGCGTGGGCCAGCCGGGCGCTGCCGAACATCACCTGCAGACTGCTGGTCCGGCCCTCCAGTGCACGCAACTTCCAGCGTTCCCGGGCCTGTTGGAGCAGCTTCTCGACGTGCTCGGAGCCGAGGGCCAGGTCCTCCTCGGTCACCCAGCAGATGTCGAGCGCCGGGTCCGCGCCCGGCCGGGAGGCCACCTTGGCGAAGACGCACGGCTGGTGCCTGCCGAACCAGCGGCGCAGCGCCGCCTCCTTCTCCTCCGGGGAGGCCGCCGCGGACAGCAGCACCGCGTGCGCCTCGTCGATGTCGGCCCCGAAGCCGTGCTCCGGCCCGCCCGGGACGAGCCGGTCCAGGGCCGCCGTCAGCGGGTCGCCGCCCTCGGCCGCAGCCGCCAGCGCGGGTGCGGCGAGGCTTTTCCCTCCAGTACGTCGCATACGTAACTCCCCCATGTGGGTGCGTTCTTGAAGCCGTGGCCGGAGTCGCCCCCCACCAGCCAGACGGATGGGGCGGCCGGATGCCGCCCGAGGACGAACTCCTCGTCCTCGGTGGTCGTGTAGGTGCAGGTCTCGGCGGAGAGCACCGGGGCCCCCGCCAGCGCGGGAAAGCGCAGGCGCAGGTAGGCCCGAGCGGGCTCCGGCAGTTCGAACGGTGCCGCGGGCCGGGCGCCGGGGGGCGCCTCGACGTCGGGGACGACCTTGACGCCGGCGCCGCTCAGCGCCCCGATGCCGTACATGGCCCGGCCCAGGTCGAGCCAGGCCGGTCCGGCCGGCCCGCAGGGCAGCGCGGGCGAGTCCAGGTAGTAGCTGACCTGGCCCGCCGGCCGCCCGCAGGCCAGCTCCGGGAAGAGCCCGGGCAGCGCCGCGCCGACCGCCCAGACCACCAGCGGGGCCCGGTGCTCGGCGCCGTCGACCAGCACCCCCGCACCGGCCGGCCGGGCCTCGCCGCGCACCAGCTCGCAGCCGAGCGCCCGGCAGGAGGCGGCCAGTGCCCGGACGGCCCGGCGGGCGCGCAGCACGCCCGCCTCGGGCTCGTACAGCGCGAACACCAGGTCCTCGGTGCCCACCGCGGGGAAGCGCCGGGCCACCTCGCGGGGCGACAGCCGCTCGACCGGGACGCCCAGGCCGCGCAGCACGGCCAGCGACCGCTCCTCCCAGCCCGTGGACGTCCCCCGCGACGCGAAGGCGAGCACCCCGGACGGGACCAGCAGCTGCTGACCGCTCTCGCGTTCCAGCTCCCGCCAGCGGCGCACCGATTGCCAGGTCAGCTCGGTGTACTGGCTGCGCGCGCCGTAGGAGCAGCGCAGGATCCGGGACTCGGCCGCCGAAGGGCCGTGCTCGCCGGGCTCGCCGGGGTCGACGACCGTCACCCGGTGCCCGCGGCGGGCGAGTTCACGGGCGATCGAGAGGCCGACCACCCCCGCCCCGGCCACCAGCGCGGACGTCACTGCGGCCGGCCGCTCACCGGTCCATCACCTTCGACTCCAGGTCGGCGGGCTGCGGGTCGAAGAAGACGATCCCGGCCTGCGCCGCGCCCTCGGCCGCCAGCGGGCCCAGGTCCGTCCCGCGCACCGGCCCGGTGCGGCCCAGTGCCCGCCACAGCCGCTCGGCGAAGTCCGGCATGACGGGGTACGCGAGCCGGGCCAGCAGCTGCGCGGCCGTGGCCTCCACCGCGAGCGTCGCGGCGTCGTCCGGGTGGGCGGCGGCGAACTCGGCCGTGCCGCGGACCAGGTCGCGCAGGGCTTGGGCGGCGGTGCGGGGCGAGAAGCTCGCGGCCAGGTACGCGCCGTGGCTGCGGGTGGCGAGGCGGGCCAGTTCGGCCAGCTGCGCGCGGTGCGCGTCGGTCAGGCCGGTGAGCGTGGTCGGGGCGCCGGTCGCCAGGCGGTCGAGCACCGAGGCGAGCCAGGGCTGCCAGCGCCCGGCCAACTCGCCGTCCGCCAGCTCGTGGAAGCGCTGCCAGGTGAAGTTGGTCCGCTCGTCCTCGGGCCGGTCCAGGGCCAGCACGAAGCGCACCGTGTCGGCCGGTACGTGGGCCAGCAGGTCGGTGGCCCAGATCGCGTGCCGGCGGCTGGTGGAGAACTTCGCCGCATCGAGCTCGTAGAACTCGTTGGTCAGCAGCGCGTCCGGCAGCCGCAGCCCCTCGTCGTAGGCCATCAGCAGGGCGGGTATCAGCGCGGCGTGGAAGTAGCTGTTGTCGAAGCCGAAGAACTGCACGATCCCCGCGCCGTCCCACGCCTCCCGGGGGTCGGTGCGGTCGCCCCGCCGGTCGAGGGCCTCGGCCACCGCGTTGAGGTAGCCCGGCGCCATCTCGGCCCAGACGTAGACCCGCTGGTCCTCGAAGCCCGCCACCGGCACGGGCAGGCCCCATCCGGTGGGGTGGCTGAGCGGGATGTCCGGCAGCCCGGCCGCGGTCAGTTCCAGGCAGAAGGCGCGGAGCCGGGGGCTCATCACGACCGTGCGGTGGTACGCGGCGAGCCGCTCGGTGTAGCGGCCGAGCGGGAAGACCAGGCGCTGGTAGGAGCGCGGCACCGGCGGCCGGTCGCAGGTGGTGCAGCGCGGGTCGGCCAGGTCGGTGCAGACGTTCGGCCAGGCGCACACCTCGCAGGAGCTGCCGTCGGTGAGCACGCCGCAGTGCGGGCAGCCGCCCCGGACGTACGCCTCGAACAGGTAGCGCTCGCAGCCCTCGCAGTACAGGCAGTCCTCGGTGCGGCGCTCCAGGCGGCCCTGCCGCTCCAGGGCCAGCACGAAGTCCCGGACGGCCTCCTGATGGCCCGTCGAGTGCTGGGGGCGGACGTAGGAGTCGACGGCGAAGCCGATCGAGTCGAAGATCGCGGCGATCTCGTCGGCGAAGCCCTGGGCCATCTCCAGGGAGTCGGTGCCCAGGGTGCGGGCCTTCGCCGGGACGTAGCTCTGGTGGACGTCCGAACCGGTGGCGTACAGGGCGTCCTCGGCGCGCAGGTGGCAGGCGCGGGTGTAGACGTCGGCCCCGGAGTACGGGCCCGCGAGGTGGCCCAGGTGGAGATCGCCGTTCGGTGTCGGCGGTGCGGCGGTGACAATGCTGAACACGGGCATCGCTGGTGAGCTCCTCAGAGGCTGACGGGTCCGTGGCTGTCCGGCCAGTAGATGGAGAGGAACACCATCCGGGTGTCGCCGGTGTTCGTCACGAAGTGGCGGCTGCCGCCGGGGATGAACACGGACAGCTCGGGGTGGACGGGCGCGCGCTCCTCGCCGATGGTGATCTCGCCGCGGCCGTCGAGGAAGACGAAGACCTCGTTCTCCTCGTGCTGGTGCGGCTCGGTCGCCCCGCCGGGCTCCACCACCGCCTTCCCGAAGCCCCAGGGGGCCAGGTCCTCCCCGCCGTGCGGGTAGAGCTGCTGGTAGCGGATGCCGTACGCGTCGGTCAGTTCGTGCTCGGTCATCGGACGGATCAGCATGGGCGCACACCTTCCCCCGGCGAATCCGAGGCAATGCGGTGATGGTCCGATTCCCCCGTCAACCCCGTTCGTCGTCGATGGTTGGCGGTGTGATCATCGTCGTGGTGCCGAGTACCTGTCAAGGATCTTCAGCAGCAGTGGAGTTGGATCGGTCGGGCGATTGGCACCCTGTCAGTTCCGAGCCGGGAAGGCCATCACCTTGCCCGTTCCGAAAGGCGCGAATTCCCGGCCGGACGCGAGTTCGCGCACCGCGGCGCGGCGGGCGCGGCCCATTGGCCCTCGTGCGGGCGCCGTGATCCGCGAACCGCTTCCGGCGTTCGACGAGTTGACTGACCGACAGGTCGGTGGCCGCCGCGGCGGCGCGTTCGGCCGGCAGGGAGCGGCCCCGTCCGCCGCCTCCACTTCGAGGGCCTCAGCCGTCGGCGGCCCGGTCGGGCAGCCGTCAGACTGGCCGTCAGGAAAGCGACCACGGTGGAGAGTTCGGGAAACATCGGGACGGATCGGGCTGCGGGAACGGCAGCCACTCCTCGTGGGGCCGCCAGGCGAACGCGTCGTGCTCCCGACTCAAGTACACCGGCGTCCCGGCCGGGACCGGGTCGGCCGCGAACGCGAAGTCGATGACCGGCGGCCACCCGCCGGCCGCGCAGCGGTAATCGACGGCCAGCGGGCGCAGCGGTGCGGCGGGCTGGATGGCGGTCTCTTCGGCGAGTTCGCGCAGGGCGGTGGCGAGGGGGGTCTCGCCGGGGTCGGCGGGCGGTTGCCACCAGGCGGGGTGTCCGGGGTAGGGGCGGGCCTGGTGGAGTATCAGGATCCGTCCGTCCTCGTCGGTGACGAGGACGGACGCGGAGACGGCGTGTGGGGGCAGGGTGGCGGCGAACGCGGAGGGCTCGATGGTCGGCGAGGTCACCGTGCTGGTCTCCCTGGTGGTGCGCGGGCGGGTGTTGGTGGTCAGCGGGCACGGGTGACGGTCAGTTCGGTGGAGCTCGGGCACGGCCGGAAACCCCGGTGCCGTAGCCAAGGTCCAGGACGACTGCAACTTCGTCATTGACAAGTCGTCCGGCTCCCCCGTCCGGGACTCCAAGACCTACAACCCCGACGCCTGACCACTCCCCGGTGGCCCCGGACGAACCCGTCCAGGGGCCGCCACCCACCGCCCCAGCTCCAACCAAGGACTCCGATGCCCAAACAGCCCGCCCAGCTCAACAAGTCCAGCGCGGTCGGCGGTCCCCTCGTCGGCATGAACGCCTGGCAGTTCCTCCTTACCTTCCTCCCTCTCGGCCGCCGGACGGCCGCCGCTGCCGGCTCCTCCCACCCGGGTGACCAGCAATCAGGCGGGGAATGCTCGGGACCAGCACGCGCAGCACCATCGGTCCCGTCCAGCACCACCGACACCCACCCACCACCACAGGCAGAAGGGGCGCAGGGGCGCAGACAGGGACGTCAGAATTCCCGGCCGCCTCCACCGACTCGTCGGCCCGGGCGAACGCGGCGGGCGCAGGCCGGGACGGGAGAGCCGCATCGGGAGTGTCATCGGGAGCGCGCCGAGTGATCGGGCACCGCACCCGTTGCGGCTGGGCGGTCGGAGCCGCTTGATCCGAGCACTGCCCGGCGTCGATCGCGGACACGCCGTCTTCACGCGTTCAGTGTCGGGTCGAGGTCGGCGCGCGGGGCGGCGCCGGCGCCGGTCGGACCCTGCTCCGCGGCCCGGCGCACCACCGGTGCGCCCGGCGGCTGCGCGCCGGGGAGAGCGTCGACGGCGTCCCGGCGCCCGCCCGCACCTGCGGCATCGCGTTGGCCGACCGCCCCGCACAGCCGGGGTGAACGAACCCGACCGCGGCGGCGCCGAGCCGGCCCGGCCGCCAGGTCTCGCCATCGGGTGCTGGAGAGCGAACCCCGCTGCGCGGCGGCTCGGGACCGGCGGGCGTCTCCCGGTCCAGGAAGCGGCGCAGGGGTGTGCCGGGGGCAGCTCGGGCCGGGGGTCGGGCTCATGCCCGCCACCGCCGATCGGTGGCTCTGCTGCGGGCCGGGCCGGCGTGCGCGTCCACCGGCCGGCCCGCTCTCGTGGATTTGGGGCGGACCGGCGGGACGCGGCGGCCGGGCCGGGCAGTTAGGGCGTACCGCCCTGTTGGCGGCCCATCCAGTCGGTGATGGCCTGCTCGGTGCGGGCGAGCGCGTCGGTGGGGCTGAACTGCAGCAGTTCCGTCCCGGCGTCGACGTAGGGCCGGTGGCCCGGCGGCTGGTAGTACGCGTCGCCGGCCTCGTACACCTCCTCGTGGTCGGCGAAGACGAAGCGCATGCGCCCGGCGATGACGTAACCCCAGTGCGGGCACTGGCACCTCCCGTCGGGCAGCGACTGCAGCGGCCCGTCCAGGTCGGCGTCCGCCGCGAAGGAGACGAATTCGACGGTGTAGCCGTTCATCTCCTCGCGGCGGTCGGTCACCGGACCGAACTCCTGGACCTTCGTCGCGGACTGCTTGGACACCTTCGGCATCGCTCGGCTCCTCTCCGTGACGGCCGGGACTTCCCGTCGTCTCGAGTCGACCACTCCGTACGGCCGGCTGCATCCGGGCGGCGGGGCGGGTGGCATCGGGCGCTCGCCACCGGGGCCGCCGTCAGAGCCGCTCCAACCCCCGTGCGGCATGCCGAAGGCGCACGCCGACCGCTTTGGGGTCGGCGCCTTCGGCGTGTCGTCGTCGGCCGGGTGTGGCGGTACCACTCGGGTTGGGTATCGCGGCGGGAAGTTCCGGTCGGTGATCCGGGTCCGGGCAGGCAGGGTGACGAAGCGGGCCGGTGTCATCGGCCTGGGCCTGGACGAGTTCCGGGAGGGGGCCGCGACGAACGGTGCTGCGGCGGTGCCGGCCGGGACAGCGGCCGCGGCGTCCTGGAGTCGCCGGTGGGCGGCGGGGAAGGCGTCCTTGGCCCTCGCGTCCTGTGCCTTGGCCTTCGCGGCGCCGGCTTCCAGCGGGATCCGCTCGATCGTGCGGGTGGGGTACTGGTCGGTGTGCCGGATCTCCGTGCCGGTCATGTCCCGGCCGACGGGGATGGTGCGGACGTCGCGGCCGTCCGGCCCGGCGTGGCAGTCCTGACCGTCGCTAATGCTGCGGGTGCTCGGCTGCTGGGTGTGGGAGTCGGTGACAGGGCATCAGTTCCCTGCTGTGCTGGGGACCGGGTGTGGGGCCCGGCCCGGAGCGCCTGTCCAATGCCCGCCGACCAGCAAGGTCAACACCTTTGAGCGGGCACGGGCCATCAGGGCCGACTGCGGTGGACGACGGGTCGGGCAGCCGGGGCCGGCCCGGTGCCACGTAGTGCGAGGGTCACGGTACGGGTGTGCTGCTCCAGCCGGCTCATGGCCTGGCGCGGCGGGGCGGGGTCGAGGTGGTGGGTGAGGTCGTGGACGGCCTGGTGGTCGGCGTCGGCGGGCGTGTGGAGGCCGGCGCGGTCGAGGGTGGTGTGGAGGGGCTGGGCGGCGGTGGGCGGCGAGGCTGTGGTGGGCGGTGTCGGTGGCCTGGTGGGCGGCCTCGCGGGCGTATTCGGCGACGTCCTGGCGGTGGCGCTCACGGCGCAGCGGGTGCTGGAGGGCGGTGTCGTGGCCGGGGTCGTAGCGCTCGGTGCGGGTTTCGGCGGTGGGGTCGTGGACGCGCTGCCACTCGGCCAAGGCGTCGGCCGCGGTGGCGTAGGTGGTCTCGTGGCCGGCGTCGGCATACCGGTTGGCGGCGCGCTCGTCGTTCTGGGCCGGGTTCGGGGTCTGTTGGAGGTTCTCCAGGGTTGTCCCGGCCGCCCGGCGGCGGGCCCGGTTGGGGCGTCGCTGTGCGGCCCGTGTTCCTGGTCGTGGTCCTCGTCCTGGGGGAAGGCGGGCGGGGCGGCGGGTAGGCGGGGCGGTGGTGGGGCCGGCGGCATTCGGGTGCGAGTCGTGCGCGGTCCGGCGGACCGGGGTTTGGGTACGGGTTCGGGTCTCATCTCATGGCACGGTGGGCAGTTCTGGAAAAATAGTCCAACTCCTTTGTTTTATATGGAAGTTCAGTACATTGAAGAGCATGGAAGAGGTTCGGCCGACTTGCGCCCTGTGCTCACTTCAGTACGACCCCACGTTCATGTCCGGGCTGGCCTGCCGGGTAAATAGTTGGGACGACCGCGTAACTCCTGGCTGCCCGCCCCAGAAGCAGATGATCGCAGAGCTGGTGGCCCAAGAGGCCCGCAAAGAACGGCCCAAGACCGTGCCCGCGGCGTCCGGCGGCGGGTGCCTGATGTGCCTGATGGTGGTGCTGGCCCTCGTAGCCGTGGTCGTTCTTGGTTGATCGGTACCTGCTTCGCGGAGTCCGCCGTGAGGGGCTGCCCCGACGGCGGGCCGCGAGGCAAGACGGCGGGGTCGGAGGGTTGACCTGGTGGCGGGCGATGTCGTCCGGCATCGCCCTGAACGCGATGTCCGGGCGCCGCGGCATGCTCGGTGGCGATCTGCTCGTCGTGGGTGGGTTCTCCGCACCCGAACTCTGATCCGGCTTGACCTGGGCGACCACGGTCGGGAGGCGCGGCTGGGGCGGGGGGCCGGGGTTCGATTGGTGGGAAGGCCGGCTCGGGGCTGGAGCGGCGCTGGGACAGCGTTCTCGCCATGGCCCGGGCGAGGCACTCCCCTGGTGCGACGGCGGACCTCACCGCCGTTGACGATCAGCTTCGGGCCGTGGTCCTCATCCAGCAGCGATCTTGATCGCATAACCAGGTGTCTGTCGGTCCGAGGATCACTAGCCTGAGCGGCCGTGAGCACGAATATCCACGGCGGCATCGAATTCCGCCATCCCGGCGTCGACGCCGGCTACTACGACGGCGAGCCGTGGGTCATGGCGATGGACCTGTGGCCGCTGTACGACCAGAGCGACTACGCAGCCTTCGGCTGCCTCTTCGGAGTGCGCAACTACGCGGGCTTCCGTCCTCTCGCCGCCGACCGTGGCCTTCCTCCTGACCTGTCGGGTGGCCTGCGGGCCGAACTGGAGCAGGTGGTGGAGGCTGGGGACCTCCACGGCGCTACCTGGGCCAGCTGGGCGGAGATCACCCGGCTCGACCCTGCTTCCACGCCCGACCACTACACCGGCCGGTTGACCTGGTCGACGGTGTCACTGCCTTCGCTCCTGCACCAGCAACTCGTACCCAACCAGTGGCCTCCGGAAGTACCCGACGCTGTAGGCCCGCCACCTCTCGGCCTCGACCGTTCCGCTCACCCCACGGAATGGAACACTGGAGACCTGCGCTGCTGCTACGAGCCCCTGACCGCCGGCTCCCTCCTGGGCAGTCCCTCCCAATGGCCGCACGTCTTCGCCGTGATGAAGGCGCTGGCGGGCCGCTTCGGCGAGAAGGAAGTTCGGCTCGTCGTCGCCTTCGACTGATGCGCGTACACCTGCTCGTCGATACCGATCATGCAGCTCCGGGCAAGCGCTTTCGGATCCGCATCAACGGTGCCCTCCGCCCGGAGGGCACCAAGTGCGAGTCCGCGGCGTACAGCTCGATATGACGTCCGCAAGGTCCCGGTCGCGGGCCTCACCGCTGCCGGCCGGACTCCGGCGGCCGCGATGGCGATCGGCGTCCGTGCTTCGGCGTGCTTCGGCGTGCCGCTCGGGCAGCGCCGGGAGTCGTGTGCGGGCGGCGCGCGACCCGGCACGGCTTCCGGGCTCGTCGGCGCGAGGGCCCGCCTTGACTTGAAGTGCGCTTGAATTTCTAGGGTCCCTTCCAGTTGCTCGTCCGACGAAGGGGGAAGACGCTCGTGATCCTCGTGACAGGGGCCACCGGGAACATCGGGAGTGTTCTGCTGAAGGAATTGCGGGCGTGCGGCGCCGGCCCGATCAGGGGGCTCACCCGTGATGCTGCACGGGCCGCGTTCCCCGAGGGGGTCGAAGTCGTCGAGGGCGACTTCGCCGGGGCAGCGTCGCTGGGATCCGCTCTGGAGGGTGTGCGATCGCTGTTCCTCGTGTCACGCCTGGGCCCGGACGCCGACGTCCTCGATGCCGCCCGGCGGGCGGGTGTGGAGCATGTCGTGCTCGTCTCGTCCATCACCGTCCAGACCCATCCGCACCTCGGCCCTGCCGCGGAGAACCTCGCTGTCGAGCGGCTGCTCCAGGACAGCGGCATGGCCTGGACGATCCTCCGGCCGACGCAGTTCGCCTCGAACGCCCTGCTGTGGGCTGC
Organism: Kitasatospora sp. NPDC004614; assembly: GCF_042873675.1. Lineage (NCBI taxonomy): Bacteria > Bacillati > Actinomycetota > Actinomycetes > Kitasatosporales > Streptomycetaceae > Kitasatospora > Kitasatospora sp. NPDC004614. The sequence goes on along the minus strand of NZ_JBIALR010000005.1, from coordinate 307,022 downwards.
GTCGGTCCGCGAGCGGGAGACGGTCCGCATGCCGTACGCGGACGTCGGGCTGCCCACGATCCACCCTGCGGACATCGCGGCCGTGGCGCGCGTCGCTCTGACCGAGCCCGGCCACCGGGGCCGGACGTACGCACTGACCGGTCCGGAGCAGGTGTCAGCCCGTCAGCAGGTCGCGTCCGTCGCGGCGGTACTCGGACGGGAGGTGCCGTTCGCCGAGATCAGCCGGGAGGAGGCCCATGCGCAGATGGCCGCGGTCTTCGGCGCCGGGACTGCGGATGCGGTGCTCGACGTGATGGGCGGAGACGTCAACGAGGCGCTGCGGCGGGTGCGCGACACGGTCGCACAGGTCACCGGCTCGGCGGCCAGGCCCTTCCGGCAGTGGGCGTCGGAGAACGCTGCGGCCTTCCGCTGGGCTTCCTCGCCTTGAGCAGGGTCGCTCCGACGCGACCGGGCGCGTCCCGGTGCGCGCGCCGGCACGTGTGACAAGTCCGGCCGTGCGATGCCGTTCGGGGCCGGATGCCGTCCCCGCCTCGGGCTTCGCCTCGTCGCTTCCGGTCCGCGGGAAAGCAGCCTTCGGCCCGTTCCCGGCCGGAGACATCCGTGGTCCGGCGGTCTGCGACCCGGGGCACGGGCACCCGGTGCCGGCGCTGTCCCCAGCAGCCGGCCGGGACGACCGGGTCGACTCGATCCGCCCGGCTGATCGGCGCGGTGGCCGCCGGCTGCGGCCTGTGCCTGCCCGGGCCGGTGTCGGCGGTGTGTGCCGGGCCGGATGTTCTCCGACCTGAGGCCCGGAGCTCCTGACTGCCCGTCAGGACGTGCACTTCGGCAGAAGATCCTGGTCGTACGTGTAGCCGTAGTCGTCCAGGTAGGTGTCGCTGACATAGACGTTGGCGTTGCCGGAGTCGTCATCGGTCCTCAGCCAGGTCGTGCTGACGCGGCTCGTCTCCGGCGAGGTGTAGCTCTGCCCGGTCTTCCAGCACTTGAAGGAGTTACGCCCCTTGTAGAGCCGGCCGGCGTGGCTGGAGGTGTTGGCGTCCGGTGTCCGGTGGTTCCACTGGTTGAGGATCGTGTCGAGGTGGACGGCCGAGGATGCCGTGGTGGTCTTCGCGGCGTTCTCGGACGGCGCGGCCGTGCTGACCCCCGCCGTCGCGGTCAGGACGAACGCGGCCGCGGCCGCCGTGGTGGCCGCGCGCTTCGCGGCGGACGTGATCAGGTTGCGTGACGTGGGGACTCTCCCGTCGGCTTCCTGGTGCTGACGCCCGGCCCGGCCCGGCCCGGCCCGGCTCGTGGCGATTCTTTCGACGGCGGCGGTCGGCGCGTTGAGGATTCTTGCTCGGAGCCCGCCCCGGTCGCCGTCCGCCGCGGCCCGGCCCCGACCGCGTTTTGAGGGCTCACCGGCGCTCGGCTGGGCGTGGCCTTGCGCGGCGCCCCGGGGTTGAGGGGCATGGGCTGTGCGCTCTTCGACCGGGCCGTCGCCGTGACGGTCCGCGTCAGCACCGCCCAGGACGCCTACGGGGGTTCGAGGTCGAGGTCGGACGGCGTGCGCCGGAGGGACGTCCAGGACCACCGCGTCCTCACGTGAGAAGTGCGCGGCCGCACCGCCGAGTTGGCGAACGGCGCCGCCCCGGACGGCGTCACCGTCGAAGCCTGGCGCCGCCCCGCGACTCGTACCGCCGTCCGCACCGAACGCACGGGCCTTGGGATCCGGTCATGACGGCCGGAGGGGCCTCTCGCCGGACGGCGCCGGGGCGGGCCTGCGCGAGAATGAGCCCGACATGGACCGGATCCGTGCCGGCCTCACCGCCGTGACCGGCGTCGCGGCGCTCACCGGCGTTGCCGCGGGGGGTCGCACGGGCGCAGCGAGGGGGTTGATGTGGCGGCGGTCATGGTGGATGTGGCGGTTCCCGACGTGTTGCGGCCGGTGGTGGATGTGGCGGCGTTGCCGGCGGGCCCCGGTGGTGCGGGGGCGGCGTGGCTGGTGCTGTCGGGGGGCGGGCGGCTGGCGCGGTGGTGGCCGGCGACCGGTGAGGTGCGGGACGTGGCCCGGTATCGGGAGGAGGGGCCGGCGTCCGAGTGCGGTGACGGCGTTCGGCTGCGGCTTCATGTGTCCCGGTGCGGCCGTTGGGCGGCGGTGGTTCAGGACCGCGGTCGGTACGGCGTCGTGGTCGATCTCGCCACCGGTTCGCCGGCGTTGGGGTTGGACGGCGGGGACTACTGCTGTGAAACGGTTCCGTTCGCGTTGGCGTTCGCCGAGTACGGCGGCCGGCCGGTCGTCGTCCATCGCACGGACTGGAACCGGTTGGACGTCACCGATCTCGCGTCCGGCGAGGTGCTGACGGCGCGGCACGGCCCGGACGGCGACGGGGAGGGTGCGGAGCTCGACTTCGACTACTTCCACGGCGCGCTGTCGCTGAGTCCTGACGGGAGTCGTCTCTACGACGGCGGCTGGGTGTGGCACCCGTGGGGGATGCCGGCGGTGTGGAGCCTGACCGCCTGGCTGCACGACAACCCGCGTGAGTCCGAGGACGGGCCCAGCCATGCGGTGTATCCCGAGGTCTCGGAGTGGGACGGGCCCATGGTGTGGATCGACGACCGGCGGATCGCGGTGTTCGACCGGAACGGTGCCGTCCACGTCCTCGACCCCGCCTCGGTCGAACTGCGCTCGCCGGGCATCCGATGGATCAAGGCGGTCGCGACGTTCCCCTGGCCGGTCGGCGATTTCGGTTTCTTCACCGACGGTGAGCATCTGCTGATCGCCGACGAGGCCGGTCTGCGGGGCGTCGACATCACCGGCGGGCGGCAGGTGTTCGCGATCGACGGGTTCCGCCCGACGCGTCAGGATCGGCACACCGGAACGCTGATCCAGGTCGGCGGCGCCGATGCGCGGTTGTGGACGCCGCCGAAGTGGGCTGCGCGCGCCGGCTGAGCTTCCGTTTTCCGCCGGGCGCCGGGCGGGGGAACGTCCGGGGGCCCACGGGCGAACGGATCATGTCCGGCTCCCGGCCGGAGGCCACCGCCGCCCGTGCCGCCCATCTCGCCTGCGGCCCCGCCCCGGCCGGCCCGTCTCATCCGCCTGCCGCCCCCTGGTCGCCGCAGGTGGAACCGCCGGCGCGGGCAGGCAGGCGGGGCCCGGCCCGGCCGGGAGCAGTCACAGCAGACCCGGGACGGCGGCGCAGCCGGCCGTAGGCGGCCCCGCAGGACCGCCCGGTCTGCCCTCGCGGCCATGGTTCTCGTGCGCAAAGCCGGCGCGGCTCGCGGGGGCGTGTCTCACACCAGGGTGATGGTGACCTTGGCGCCGCCGTCTTCCGTGATCTTGCAGTCGTAGAGGGAGCCGTCGGTCTGGCTGGTCGCGATCGTGGTCTGCGAGGCGTCGGTCCAGTGCAGGCGGACGGATCCGTTCGCGACGCTGTTGCCGGGCCACGCGGTCTTCTTCACGTCGACCTGGACGACCACTTCGTCGGTTCCCTTGAGTGACAGTTCGCACTCCGCATACCCGCGGCCGTTCTCGACCTTGACCGGTTCGTGCTGGTACGGGATGAAGGCCAGGACGTAGTCGCCCGCGTTTCCGTCGGCCGCGACAAGTTGGACCTGCATCTTCGACATGGGAACTCCTCTGCATGGGAACTCCTCTGCGTGCGCTGCCATGTGCGCGCCGATCTTCCCGCGACTCCTGCGCTGGACACGACAAGGTTCACTCGATCGGGTTCAGATCCGAGCGAGGTTCCGCATGCCGACGTCGAAAGTGATAGGAGCGGCGTCCTGGGGTGCTGGTGCGTCGGCTCTCGGCCGGCCGGAGAGTCCGGAAGGGGCAGGCACGGACACGGCTCCGCGGGGCGCACTCGGGAAGGCCGCGAGCAGGCGGATCGCCCGCCGGACGGCCTCGTCCGGGCCGAACCGGCAGGCCATGCCCAGCGGCCCGTCGGCGCACCCGCTCCAGCAGCGCCAGGAGCCGGGTCGGACGGCGCGCGGCTCTGCCGCCGGGCAGTGCCCGGCGGCCGGCGGCGCGGGCGTGGCAGGGCGCTGCGGTCTTCTTCGTCGTCATCATGGTGCCGCGCCCGCTCCGGTGTTCCGGGTTGGGGAGGGGGCGTGGTCGGTGGATGCGGGTGGGCGGTTGGCGTGGGTGTACTCGTGGGCGATGTTGAAGACGCTGGCGCATGCCGGGCATTGCGCGCGGCCGAAGAGGTGGGCGATCCCGTCGGCGAGCGCCGTCTGCCCGTCGCGGACCGCCGTCCGGCGCATCCACCGGCCGGTTCCGGTGAGTTCCTCGGCGACGGCCGGCCGTAGTTCGCTTCGCAGTTCCTCGGCGCCGTCCCACACCTGTGCGTAGCGTCCGTACCGGCCGACGACGATCTTCGTCTCCGCGGCGCAGTGCGGGCATTGCCGCTCGTAGATGTCGTCCGTGAAGCCCTCGACGGCGTTCGCCCAGTGGTATTCCTGCGCGACAGCGAGCAGGGCGCGGAAGGAGACGAGGTAGTCGGCCGGCCGTGACCGCAGGTGCCGGTCCAGCGTCTCGCCGAACTGCGTGATGGTGTCTGTGCAGTCGGCCGGCAGGTCGTCGCGGTCGTGGTGTCCGGCCGCACGTTCGAGGATCCGCCCTGCCATGGCGCGGGCGGGCGCGCTGTGCGGCGCGAGGCGTGTCAGCTGCGGCAGGGCGGCGAAGCCGGCCGGGAAGACCAGGTCGCCTTCGAGGACGAGCCGCCAGTCCAGTTCCTGCCAGGCGTCCGCGTCGTCGCGGTGTTCCAGCCGGGTCAGGAGCGCCGGGACGCGGTCGACGTCGAATCTGCTGTCGTACATGCGTGCCCGGTCCCCCGCCCCGGTATTGAACACCGGACGCCCGACGTCCGGAGCCGGGGCGCTGCGTGCCGGCGGCCGGCGTGGGGATCTGGGTGGTGGTGTCGCCGGGCGGCGTCTTCCGATGTCTCCGCGCATCCGTGCCCCCGGTGACACCCGCCACTCCCCCGCCTCCACCCGCCACCGCAGGCACGGGCCGGCGGCACCGGCTGATCCCCCGGCGACGACAAACCGCGGATTCGCAGGCGGGGCCGCCGGCTCCCGTTCGGTCGGCGTGGGCAGCATCGACGGGCCCAGCCGCTCGGCCTCCCGATCGGTGGCGCACCGCGGGCGCTCCGGCCGGCCGATGCGGGCGGCGGGCTGTGCCCGGCTCCGGCCGGTGCGCTGTCGCGGCGCGGCTGCGGTGCGGCCGCGGTGCGCCGCGACGTTTCCGACGTGACGTGCCGAGTGCCGTCGCAGCACCCTGTCCCTTGCGCTGGACCGGGCGGGGGTGGCGCGGGGCCCGTTGGCCGGTCGGGTTGGCCGTTGGGCGGACGGCGGGTGGGCGGCGGCGGTAGCGTGCGGGCATGCGGATCGCTGAACGCCTTTGCCTGGCAACGGTCTTGGGGATTTTCTGCTTCGCGGCGAGCGGGTGTTCGGGGGGAGGTTCGCCGGCGGCGGACGCGGGCTCCGGCACCGGTACGGCCGGGGCCGGAGCGGTGGTCGGTGCCGAGGGCACGGAGTTCGGGTCCGATCACATTCGGCAGATCGTCGAGTCGGTGTACGTGCCCGGCACGGCGGGGCTGCACGGCGGAGAGGTGTTCCGCCCCGGGCAGGGCAAGCCGCTGGCCCTGTCGCCCTGCCGGGTGGAGCAGCCGGCGTCCGGGGTGGGGGTCGACGACAAGGTCCGGGTCGGGCCTGCGACGGTGCCCGTGCCGGCGGCGCTCTACGAGTTGCGGGTTCCGGCGGAGTCGGACGGGATGTGGGCGAGCGTGTACGTGCTCGCGCCGGGCGCGGACACCGCGAAGCTGCTCGTGGACCTGCTGGCGGCGGGTCAGGCGTGCGGGTCGCGCACGGTGGCGGCCGCGGACCCCTCGTCGCGGGCCTCCGCGCGGGTGGTGAGCACCTCGTGGACCACCATGGGCACGGACGGTCCGGGGGTGGCGGTGATCAGCGCGTCGGCGCCCGGGGCCGGCGCGACGGCTGCGCCGAAGGGGCCGAACTGGACCGTCGGCCCGGACGGAAAGCTCGCGCCGGACGGCGACCTGACGGCCTTCCGCACGGCCGGCCCGGGGTTCCTGGACTACGGCGAGGCCGTGTTCTACGGCACCAACGGCCGGATCCTGGTCGAGGTGGCCGTGGTCGGCCAGAACCATTCCTCGGCGGGCCCGGCGTCCGACGTCCCGGCCGTGGAGGAGGCGTACCCGGCCGCGCAGCGGGCACTGAAGGAACTGCTCGCCGGGTTCCGGGGCCTGCCGGACTGACCCGGGGCCGGCCCGGCCGGGACGGTGTCCTTGTCCGTCAGGGGCGTCAGGGGCGGTTCTGTGCGGGCCGGTCGACGGCGGCGGGTCGGCCGTCGACCGGGCAAGCCCGGCCGCGGGCGTGCGCTACCGCAGCAGGAAGTCGTGGACGGCCCGGCGTCCGGCGGGGTTCTCGGCCCGGTTCCGCACCGAGCGGGCGGCTCCGGGGACGATCACTTTCCGCGGGTCTCCCGCCGCCCCCTGACGGCCCGACACAGGCGGTCGCAAGGTCCGGCCCGGCAGCCACCCCCCGCACCGACACACATTTCCCCAAGTGACGCGTTTCAGCGAGGGGTGACGGCCCGTCAGACGCCTGCACCGCTGGTGCACGGGCACCGCGCACCAGGCACAGCCGCCCCCTCGCCCCAATCCGGGAGCCTGCCATGACCAAGAAGCAGCAGCGCCCGCCGCTCAACCAGCGCGCCGCCATGATCTTCCCGCTCGGGGCCCTGTGCGCCACCGCCGCCGGCATCCTGACCGTAGTCGCCGGAGCCACACTGGCCACCGGCGCGCTGACCGCAGGAGGCACCTTCGCGGGCGCCGTTGTCTTCTTCCATCCGATCATCGAATAGCCCCGGCCCACGCCCACGGGCACCCCCTTCAGCCCGAACGCCAGTACGCCCCTGCTCCTGGCCCCGGACCATGGGCCGCCGCGAGCCAGGCCCCGGCCTCCTCCGGCCCGGCCGAGGCATCCCGCCCCACACTCAGCCGCGCCGATTCTCCCGTCCGGCCGCGCTCCGCCACCCCAGCGCGTCCCCGGCCTGAACGGGCGGCCAGGCCGCCTGCACGGCGGACCGGCCGAACTGTCCGAGCAGCCACACACCTCACCGGCCCGGCAACCACGGCAGGCAGGACCACACGTGTCGGCAACGGGTGAAACGAGGGCCACGGACGGCGGATCAGACGCGGGCCGCTCGGCGATCTCTTGATCGGGCAGTGCGGGCGCCCGCCGGTGCCGGTCGGGCCGGCCAGTAGGTGCGTCAGTTCCTGTGGCCGCGGGGGATGGCGAGGGTGCGCGCCGGCCGGCCGGAGCTGGAGGTCACGCTCCCCACCGGCAGGCCTGGAACGCCACCGCGGCCAGGTCACCGTCCGCTGATCCGGTCGTTCGGCCCGTCCGCCGGCTCGGGGGTTGGGTGAGTCGGGGGCGGCGCGGGGCCGGCCGGTCGGCTGCCGCCCGCGTCACCGGTCTGTTGAGGGGAGTTGGCCGGCCCGGTCGACGGCGGCCTTCGTGAGGACCGCCGAGGTGCCGACCACCGTCCCGGTGGGCCCTGTCTCGCCGGCCTCGGTGAGGACGGTGCGCTCGCCGAGGAACGCGTACGTGGTCCGGTCGAAGACCCACTGGGTCTGCTGCCCGTGTGCCGTACGCGCCACGGCGATGCCTTCGCGTCCGGCGGCGTCGACGGCCGAAGCAACCTCCGTGACTCCCGGGATCCGCCCGGCGGCCCGGTAGAGCGCGGCGCTGACCTGTGGCGGTGCCCAGGTCTCGGCCAGCAGGTCGCCGATCGCCGTGAACGCCCGCTGGTCCGGGTCCTGGCCCTTGCCGCGGGTCTGTTCCCTGATGAGCTTCAGCAGGGCGTCCGGGTCGGTGGGCAGCGAGGCGACGTAGGCGTTGGTCGGTTCACCGACCGACGGACCGTTCCGGCGCGGGGTGTCGGGCCGGGCGGTCTCCCCCGGCCGGTCGAGGTGGAGGACCGGTCCGTTCTCGCCGAGCCGGGTGTCGGGCCCGCCTTCCTCGCGCAGCAGGCCGGGGCGGGTGCCGTCGGCGGACAGCCAGACCTGCCGGGTGTGTACGGGAGCCATGGTCACGGGACCGCCCGCCGTGCTCTGAGCCGCGTAGGCGACCCTGCTCTCGACGTAGACGAACTGGTCGGCGCGGACCGTCGACTGCTCCGCTCCGGCGGCGAGCGCGACGCGGTCGAGCAGCCGTACCGCGCGGGACGTGCCGGTGGTGCCGTCCCCGGTCACCGCCGCGCGGTCGTGCCCGGCCGGACCCCCGGGGCCGGCTGTCACGACGCCGACGACCGCGAGGGCGCAGGCCAGCGCCGGCACCGCGATCCGGACCGGATGCCGGTACCGGGCCGGACGCCGGGTGGTTCCGCCCTGCGGTCCGGCGGACGCGGCGGACGCGGCGGCCCTGTGCAACACCTCCCGTCTCAGCAGTAGTTGACGATCCGGGTCCAGGCCGGGCACGGCCGGCGGGGGCAGCAGCTCGGCGAGTTCGCGGCGCTCGTCCCGCGCGGAGGGCGGACGCTGCGTATCGCGCTGTGGGGTGGCGTTCATCCGTGGCTCTCCCGGATCGACTGGATCGAGCGGATCGACGGCCGGAGCGCGGGGATGCGGCCCGGTACGGGCAGGGCGGCGACGGCGGAGGGGGTCCGTGAGGTCCGTCCTTCCGCCGCGGGGGGCTTTCCGGTTCCGGTGGGCCGCTGCCGCGCCGGCGGGACGCGGGTCTCGGCCCCGGCCCTGGCCCTGGCCCTGGCGTCGGCCCTGGCCTGGGCCCTGGCTTCCGCCTCGGTGAGTTCACGCAGTCGGGCCCGGGCCCGGGAGAGCCGCGAGCGGACGGTGCCGACCGGCGTGCCGAGCGCCTCGGCCGCGCTCGCGTAGTCCAGCCCGGCCCACACCACGAGGGTGAAGACCTCCCGGTCGCGGCGCCGGAGCCGGGCGAGCGCGCGGTGCGCGGCACGCAGGTGCTCGGCGTCCGCGAGGTGCGCGACCAGGTCGTCGGTGAAGTCCGGGACCGAGCCGCGTTCCGGGAGCCGGGCGAGCGCGATGTCCCGGCGCCGGCGGGCCCGGGCGGTGCGGCGCATGATGTTGGTCGCGATCCCCAGCAGCCACGGGCGCAGCCCGTCACCGTCGGGGTGCAGTTTCTCCCGGCCCCGCCACGCTTCCAGGAAGGTCGTCGAGACGACGTCCTCGGCCTCCGCCCAGTCGCCCGTCACGCGCAGGGCGTAGCGGTACAGCACCTGGGCGTGCTCGTCGTACAGCTCGCCCAGGGCGTCGGGGTCGCCGCGGCGAAGACGCGTTCTCATGAGTGCTTCCACGCTCTGCCCTGCCCGGTCCGCTGCCCGGGTTCCGGTGACTTGTGTCACAGGTGCCGGCCGCGCCCTGGGGGGGTGGTGGCGCTGCGGATTGTGGTCCGGATCACAGGAACTCCGGGGCCGGTCCGAGCAGTACAGAGCATGATCACTACTTCCGCTCCCCGCTCCGTTCCTCGTTCGGTTCCCCGGCGCGGCGCCCTGCGGGCCCTGGCTGTCGCCGTCGTCCTGGTCGGCACCTCGACTCCCGCCTTCGGTGGCGCGGCCTTCGCCGCGGGGCCGCAGACGTTCACCCTCACCATCAAGCACGTGGACCGGGCCGGCCAGCCGGCCGCGAAGTACCGCACCCATGTCGCCGGGGTCTTCAAGGACGGCGGTGAGGAGTTCCTCGAGCAGCAGGACGCCTCCGGCGTCACCACCGTGCGGCTGCCCAGGGGCCGGTACCTGCTGGACAGCACCATGAGCTCGACCCAGGGGGCGAGCGGCACGATCGGGACGGACTGGATCGTCCAGCCGCGCCTCGACCTCGACCGGGACACCACCGTCACCGTCGACGCGCGGACCACCGTCCCCGTCGACGTCCGCCCCCCGGACGGCTCCGCGAGCTTCGTGCACGGTTCGACGGTCGTCGAGGTCACGCACCAGGGTGTCACCAGGAGCGGCAACGTCGTCAACGGGTCGCCGAACCTGCGCGTGGCCCACCTGGGGCCCGAGACCGAAGCCGGGGCGCTGAAGCAGTGGATCGACGTCAACTGGAAGACCGACACCGTCAACTACGCGCTCGGCCGGACCTTCACCGGCACCCGTGCGCTGACCGGGCTCACCCGGCACTACTCCGCGCAGGAGCTGGCCACCTTGAACATCCGTAGCGCCGCCGGGCCGGGCAGCACGGGGACCGCGCACTTCAGCCTCCTGCCGACCGACGGAGCGGCCCTCGGCGTCTCCCGGTCCTTGCCGACGCCCGGCACCGCCACCTTCCTCGTCGCGCCCGAGCGCGGCACCTGGGACATCGGCTTCACCGTCCCCCGCGCCGACGGCACCGCGCCGAACTCCTACGCCGCCGACCGCATCGCCGTACGGGCCGGGGCCACGGTCACCCAGACCTTCGACGGCCCGGTCTTCGGCCCCGCGCTCACCGACCGTCCCGCCGTCTCGCGCGAGGGCGACCGGATCACCGCGAACGTCGCGCTGCTCGCCGACGGTGACGGCCACGCGCCGTGGAGCCCGTCGTTCGACACCGCGCACACGTCGTTGTACCGCGACGGCGTGCTGGTCGGCGCCGTGTCCGACGCGCCCGGACGCGGTGAGTTCACCGTGCCTTCGGGCCGGGCCTCGTACCGTCTGGCCACGACGGTGACCCGCAAGGCCGCGGCCGGCGCGACCACCCGTGTGAACGCGTCGTGGACCTTCGCCTCGGCCACCACGGCCGGGCCGACCGCGCTCCCGGTGAGCGTCGTGCGGTTCTCCCCCGAGCTCAGCCCGGCCGGCACCGCGGCGGGCGGCAGTGCGCTCCGGATTCCGGTCACCGTGCAGGGAGCCGCCGCGGACGGGCGTACCCGCTCGCTGACCGTCTCGGCGTCCACCGACGGCGGTGCCTCGTGGACCCGCCTCGCGCTCGAAGCGGGCGCGGTGACGGTCCAAAACCCGTCGGCCGGCACCGGTGTCTCCCTGCGCGCCGAGCTGACCGACGCCGACGGCAACACCCTCGACCAGACCATCACCGACGCCTACCGCACCCAGTGACGCCGTCGGCCGTCTGAGGCCGCTTTCGGGAACCCGCCGGGCCGTGCCGGCCCCGCTCCGGGTCGCGCCGGCGCCGGGAGCGGCCTGGTGGCGTGTGGCTGCGGTGCTGCGGGCGAACGGGTCGACGCCGGAGCAGTGGGATGCGGCGGCCGCGGAGGCGCGTGCGGCGTGGTCGCCGTTCGGCGCGGCGGTGGCCGCTGTCACGGTGGTGGGGCCGGCCGCGGTGAGGTTCCCCCGAGGTCCGGCAACCTTCCGCACCTCGGGGGAACCTCACACCGCCGCGCTCGAGGGGGTCGTCGTGGCGGTGGGCGCGTTCGCGGCCCTGACCTGCGGGATGGTGGCACGTTTGGGGGGCTGCGTTCGGCGTTACGGGTGCTGCTCTGGGCGCTCTGCGGGGTGGCGGTGGTCACCGCGTTCGGTCTGCTGATGGACGTGATCACGCTGATGACCGGTGAAGGGGTGGACAGTTGGGTGGCCGCCGCGAACCGCGCGCTGGCGGCCGTCGGCGCGCTGCTGCTTGCGGCAACCGCCCGGGCCGACCGTCGCCCGGCCGCCGGTGCCACTGCGTCGGCACCCTCCCTCGCCCCGACACTTCGCCGGACGTCGGCCGTGCTGCGGGTGAACGGGGTTCACTGCCTGCCGGGAGCGGGGCTCAGCGCGACGTGTACGGTCGGCGGCTGCTGCAGGGTGTGGTGGACGGTGCAGTTCGACGCCACCGCGAGCAGCGCGTCGCGGCGTGCCGGGTCGAGGCCGGGGGGCACGTCGACGGTGACGGTGACATCGGTGACCCGGGCCGGGCGGTCGGTGGCCATCGTGAATTCGGCGTCCACCCGCAGGCCCTCGGCCCCCACTCCGTGGCGGGCCAGGTAGCGGCCGGCGTAGAACGCCACGCAGGAGGCCAGGGACGCCGCGAACAACTCCGTGGGCGTCGGCCCGCTGTCGTCGCCCCCGGCGTCCACCGGCTGGTCCACGACCAGCCGGTGGCCGCGGATCGCGACCGCGTAGGCGTCACCCGAGGCGTGATCCACCCGGATCCGTCCCGAAGGCAGGGGCTCGTTCGCCCCGAGGTGCTGGACGGGGGGCTCGGTCGCGGACATGGCGGGCTCCAGGATGTTCGAGGGATCGGGGGGGCGTGGTACGGCTGTGTCTCCCATTGACGGGCCCGGAACGCCGCCGTCCCAAGGGCCGAACGGCCCCGACAGGGCCGCCGTTGCTCCCGTGCCCGCGTCTCCCTGTGTACCCCGCCCGGTATCTGCCCCCGAGGTGCCGCACCGCGCGCCGCGCGCCTGCCGGGACAAGCGGGTTCCACCTGTGCCTCGCGGCGGATCACGGGCCGGCGCCGGCGCCGGGGCCGGCGACCGGGGCCGGGGCCGGCGACCGGGGCCGGCGGCCGTGTGGGGTGCGGCCGCGAGCGGAGTCCGGCGCGCCATGACGGCCTGTAGCGGGTACCCCGGCGGACAGGGCGAGGGAGCGGCAGGTGTACTGACGTCGCGCCGGCTCTCGAAGCCGGTCGGAAGCGGGGCTCCGTCCCGGTCGGCCGCCGTGCGGGGGCCGTGGGCGCGGCGGGTGTCCGGCGCCCGGCCGATACGGGCGCGGGCGCGGGCGCGGGGGACGTCGGCGGTCGGTGCGGTCGGCGGCCGGACGAACACGCGTCCGGGCACCGGGCGGGAAGCGCTGTGGGTCCGGTTCCCGTCCGGCGCTGACGGCTCGTGCCGCCGGGCGGATAGGTTGCCGGGCCGCGCACCCGCCTGGTTCTGTTCACGAGAATGGCCAGCAGATGCTCACCACTTCGGGAGGCACCGCGCTCGGCGCCTGTTCGATGTTCATGAGAACTGGCAGCACGCCCGTGGGCATCGGAGTGCAGGATCAGATGTCGGCTGCCTCTGTGAATATCTTCCCGTGACCAACACGTGTGATCGGCGCCCCGATGAGGCCACACTCGCTGCCCTGCGTTCCGCGTTCGCGCCGGAGTGGCGGGAGCTGGCGCTGGGAGATGAGGGCGTTGCGGAGTGGGAAGCCGAGAACGGTGTGACGCTTCCGGAGCCCTACCGGACCTTCATCGCCGAGATCAGCAACGGCAGCAGCCTGGGACCGGCCGAAGACGGCGGTCTCCAACCGCTGGGATGGCTCCCCGCGAGCTGGCCGGACCTGGGGCCCCGCCTGCCGGGCGAACCGTTTCCCCTGGAGGCCGCCTGGCCCTGGGAGGACGACGAGAACGTCGATGCCGACGATCCACGCATCGATGCCGTGTTCACGCACGGGTCGGTTGTTCTCGGCTCCGACGATGGCCAGTCGTTCTGGCTGCTGGTGACGGCAGGGCCCCATCGCGGTGAGGTCTGGATGGTGTCCGATGTCGGCGCAATCCCGGTGCCCGGCGCCGAGGCCTGGGGCTTCGCCGAGTGGGTCGCGCACTGGCAGTCAGGCAACGACTGGTGGGCTTGAGCCAGTAACCGGGCACTGTCACAACTCGCGAGCAGTTCGATTTCCGCCGGCTGCTCGGGTGCCTCCCGAAGTGGTGAGCATCTGCTGTCCGTTCCCGTGAACAAAGCCACCCGCCGCCCTGCCGGCCGCCGCGGACACTCCGGGGAGGTGGGAACCGCGGCCGTCTGGGCAGGGCCACCGCTGTACCTGGTGGGTCACGGCCGGCCCCCGCCGTCGGGGCCGGTGGTGGCCCCTCGGCGGGGACGGTTCGGTGTGCGGAGGGCGGTTCGGGGGCCTGGTCCGAGGGGTCGTCGGAGGCGGGCCGTGGTGGTGTGGGCGGTCAGGGGTGCAACGCGATGTCCGTGTTCTTCGTCCGCTCCTCGGGCGGCAGCGGCTGGGCGTTCGACTTCCGCGCGGCCTCGGCACGGGCGGCGTGGAACGCCTCGACGGGGTCGCCCTGCTTCGCCCACACCTGGGCGCCGCACCAGCGGCCGATGAGCCGGAACTGCTCCAGTGCCTGGCGGGCTTGTCGCGGTCCGGTGATGTCCACGGGGACGCGGGGAAGCAGGCGCCGAGGTGGCGGAAGGTCCGTCGTCACGTACGGGTGCCCGCAGGGCCGGCACGTCATGGGAAAAGGCCGCCGAACTGACTGCGTTTCGCGCTGTCGGGAGGCTCGCTCCGGCGCGCCGGCTTTTCTCACGACACGTCACACACGCGCCTCGCCGAACGCCACGGCCCGCCACTCGGCAACCCCCGTCCGAACTGCACGATCACAGAACCTCGCGCGGCACTCAGGTGAGACATGGGCGCGCCGCCCGGCCGAGACTCTCCGGGCGGTGGGAACGGCCGGGGTGACGGTCCGGTGCTCGGCGGCAGGGGCGGGCGGGGCCGGCCCGGTGGTGGCCCTGGAGGGCGCGGCCGCGGTGGGGGTGGGGGTGGCCACCGGCCCCGGGGCTCGGGTGGGGTGGTGCGGGGGCCTGGCCGGGTGGGGTGGGGTGGTGCGGGGGCCTGGCCGGGTGGGGTGGGGTGGTGCGGGGGCCTGGCCGGGTGGGGTGGGGTGGTGCGGGGACCTGGCCGGGTGGGTGCGGGTGGTGCGGGGACCTGGCCGGGTGGGTGCGGGTGGTGCGGGGGTCACAGCCAGTCGTTGCGGGCGGCCTGGGCGCCTGCCTGGAAGCGGCTTTCGGCGCCCAGGCGGTTCATCAGGTCTTGCATCATGCGGCGTACTGTCCGCAGGGACAGGCCCAGTCTGCGGGCGGCGGACTCGTCGGTGTGGCCGTCGCCGAGGAGTTGCAGCAGGGCGCGTTCGGAGCCGGTGAGGTCCTGGTCGTCGCGGGGGGCGGGCTGGCCGAAGTCGGCTCCGTTGCGCCAGAGTTCGTCGAACAGTGCGCGCAGGGGCTGGACGAGGGCCGGGCCGTGCAGTTCCAGTGCGCCGCGGCGGCCGTCGCCGGGGTCGCTCGGGATCAGGGCGATGCTGCGGTCGACGATCACCAGTCGTATCGGCAGTACGGGCACGGTTCGTGTCTGGCCGCCGAGATCGGCCAGCCATCGGGCGTAGCGCAGGGTGTCGGGGTCGTTGCGGAAGCTGTCCTGGAAGATGCTGCGGATGGCCACTCCGCGTTCCAGTGCCAGTCGGTTGGGGTGTTTGCCGGCCTGGATGGAATCGGGGCGGACGGCTCCTCCGCGCATCAGGGACAGGCATTCCTCGGTGGCGGTGGCCGCGAGTTCCTCGAGGCGGTCGCGGACGGCTTCGAGGGAGTCCAGTCGCACGACCATCTCGTCGTCGGTGCGCCGGTCGGTGTACTCGGCGGAAAGGGCTTCGATCGCGGTCCGGGCGTTCTCCAATTGCTGCTGGCGGAAGAGCAGTTGGTTCTGGTTGCGGGCGAGCAGCCTGGTCAGTCCGACTTCCGGGCTGACGGCCCGCAGGGTGCGGGAGTCGGCCGCGGGCCGCAGTAGCGTCAGTTCCAGCAGTTCGTCGAGTGCTTCGCGTACCTCTGCCTCGGACAGGTACAGGGTGGTGGCGAGCTGCTCGACTCCCCCGTCCGGGTCTGCCAGCAGGGCTCTGTAGACGCTCTCCGTCAATGCGTTCAGTCCGAGTGCCTGCAACACCGCGCCGCCCTCCCCGTGTCGATGATCATCATCGGCGTCCGGCGGCGGGGGGCGCAACGCTTTTCGTGGACGAAATGATCTGGCACTTAGGTGCCGAGCTACTTCGTGCCACCTCTGCGGCCGTGACATCGCCTTGGCCGGACGGCAGGATCTTCCCCAAGAGCGGAAATCGCACAGAAACCGGGACGAGTTCCGCGAACCGCGCACGGGCACAGCATGGTTATGAATGAGGAGAGAGCAGTCGTGGCCCACTCAATACGTATCGTTTGCACTGGATTGATCGTCGCATTCACCGTCGGCCTGGGCTCCGCCGCCGCGGGCGGCGTCGTCGCGGGCGGCGTCGTCGCCGATCGCCCGGCCCAGCGCACTGTCGCCTCCACGGGTTTCGACTGGGACGTCGTCACCCCCGCGCCGCCCGCGCAGAGATGACCGGGTCCCGTGCACCTGGTCTCGGTGACGCTCGTCTGTCTCGGCCCGGCGCCCTCTCAGTTGACGGCTGAGGCGGTCACCGATCTGATCTGGGTCCACAGCCGGCCCGAGGACCGGGTGGAGCACGTCCGCGCCCGTGTCGACCTCAATCGCTACGGCATCGCCGCCGCGATCATCGCGGACACTCCGAAAGCCGCGACCGCGAACCTGCGCCGCGTCTGCGAACGCGCTCTGCGGCACGCGCCGGCCCTGCGCGGCTGGTTCCTCGTCCTCACGTAAGACCTCCCCCGGCCGGGCCCACGGCTCTCCTGTCCGCGTGAGCGCACTCGCGCCGGGAGACCGGCGACCGCCTGCCCGCCTCGGACCGGACACCCCGGACCGGCCGGACACCTCGGACCGGCCGGGCACCTGACGTCCGCCCGGACCCGACACGCACCCGACCGCAGGGCCCCGGTGGCCGGCGCGGTGGTCACCCGCGCCCCGGCCCGCCCCGCCGGTGTCCGCGCGCCCCGAGGTCCCCGGCCGGTCCGCGCCGGCGGGGCAAGGCGGTGTCACGTGACCCGTCCCGGCACCGGAGCGTCCCGTCGGCGCGGTGCCGGGGACCGGGCGGTGCGGCCTGCCCGACGCCCCAAAGCCCCATTCCAGCGCCCTGGCCGCGGCCAAGGGCACCCCCCCAATTCCCTTTCCCTGAAAGCAGGTTGTTCGCCATGCGCGTTTTCGCCAAGATCGCTGCCGTCGCGGCCCTCGCCGTGCCGATGCTCGTCGCCATTCCCGGGGCCGCCAACGCCACCACCGCCCCCAACGCCTCCGCCGCCCCCGGCGCCCTCGCGGCCAGCTGTGGCAGCGTCACGCAGATCGGCACCACCGCCTACCTCAACGTCGGCGGGCAGACGATGGCGTCGGTGAAGCAGTACAAGGGCTGCGGCAAGAACTACTCCTACCTGTACGTGTGGCAGGGCTACCGCGACACCCACAGCAGCTGGGACGCGTGCACGTCCATCCTCACCGGCACCACCGTCCGCGACGTCCAGTGCAACTCCAACATGGTGGAGATCTGGTCGTCCGGCGCCGACACCCTGTCGGAGTGCACCCAGGGCATGGGCTGGAACGGCACCGGCCCCCTCCCCTACGGCAACGAGGTCGTCGCCAAGACCGACGTCCGCTGCTGACCGTCCGGCCCGCGGCCACCACCGCGGGCCCGGCCCCGAAACGGCTGCCGCGGGCCCTCCGGCCCCTTCCCCGGAGCCGGTAACGCCCCCCCGGGCCGTACTGACCGCCGAACCGGCACCGGCACCGGCACCCGTACCGGTCGCCCGGCCGCGCCGGGGCAGCGCAGAAGCGCACCCGCCCCGGCGCCGCCATTCCGCACGGCGACCGCGTCAGCGACCGCGTCAGCGACCGCGTCAGCGACCGCATCGGCCACCACGCCGGCGACGGCAACGGCGGGGGCCGCTCCGGCCGGCGGCGCAACCGGGCGCCGCACCGGCCAGGCGCCGCACCGGCCGGGCGCCGCCCCGGCCGGGCGCCGCCCCGGCCGGGAGCCCTCCGCCGGAGCCCCCACCCGCCCGCTGCCCGGCAACGGGACGCCGGCCGGGCCGGGCCCGGCCCTCCACCGAACCAGAAGGAAGCACCGCATGGCATCCGTCATCAAGACCCGGAACGCCGCCACCCGACTGCTCACGGCCATCGCCGTCCTGAGCGGCCTGGTGCTGAGCGCCGCACAGGCCCACGCCGCGACCCCGCCCCCCGCAGAGGCACCCGCGGCCACCGCCGCCGTCCTGCCCGTGGTGGACATGGAAGCCACCGTGCTGGCCGCCCAGATCGACCCCCGACGCGCCGACAGCACGCAGACCCCGGGCGCCCACGACTCGGTCCTGGCCGTCGAGCAGGCACTGCAGGCCCGCGGCCTCCTCGACGCCCGCTGGGTGGACGGCTACTTCGGCACCACCACCGTCTCCGCCTACGCCGCCTTCCAGCGCTCCCTCGGCTTCAGCGGCCTGGACGCCAACGGGCTGCCCGGCACCACCTCCCTCACCGCGCTCGGGCAGGGCCGCTTCACCCTCACCCACCAGATCGGGCCCGGCGCGAAGCTGCAGCGCGACGGATACACCGTCAACACCCGCACCCAGAACATGCTCACCGAGGCCGAACGCCTCCTGGGCGGCACCCACCTGACCCTCGACCAGGGCTCCTACAACCCCGGCGGCGATCCCACCTCCGCCGGCACCCACGACGGCGGCGGCGTCGTGGACATCAACGTCGACGGCATGTCCGCCAGCACCCGCACCGCCGTCGCCCAGGCACTGCGCCAGGTCGGATTCGCCGCCTGGGTCCGCAACCCCACCCAGGGCAACTGGCCGTGGCACATCCACGCCGCGGCGATCAGCGACACCGACCTGGCCACCCAGGCCCAGAACCAGACCGGTGACTACTACCTCGGCCTCAACGGCCTGGCCAACCACGGCGCCGACGACGGCCCCCGCATCCCCATCCATACCTGGGAGCAGTACCAGCGCACCCACTGACGCGCACGGCACCACCCCGGCACCACCCCGGCACCACCCCAGCACCACCCCAGCACGACCGAAGCACCACCGAAGCACCGCCGAAGCACCGCCGAAGCACCACCCCAGCACGACCGGAGCACGACCGAAGCACCGCCGAAGCACCACCCCAGCACGACCGAAGCACCGCCGAAGCACCACCCCAGCACGACCGAAGCACCGCCGGAGCACCACCCCAGCACGACCCCAGCACGACGGGCGCCCCAGCACGACCGGGGCGCCCGTCGATGACACGCCACGAAAAGAGAGAGCCTTGAAGAACATACGCACCACGCTCGCCGTCGCCGGCACCGCACTGGCCATGGCCCTTCCCCTCGTCGGCGCCACCTCCGGCACCGCGTTCGCCGCGTCCCGCGACGGAGTCTGCGACGCCGGGGAGTTCTGCTACTACTACAACAGCGACAACGCGGGCTCGATCTCCGACTTCAGCGGCTCCCTCGGCGACTACGGCGCCACCCAGCCGTCCTGCTACGAGTTCAAGGGCGCCGGCAACGGCCAGGGCGTCTGCGTCAAGAACAACGCCGCGTCGGTGTGGAACCGCACCGGACAGACCGTCCGCGTCTACTACAACAGCAACTTCGGCGGCGCCAGCCAGGACTTCGCCCCCGGCGCCAAGGGCAACCTCAACACCACCCTGAAGAACAACAACGCCTCCCACCAGTTCCTCAGCAGCGGCGGCGGCTCCAACCAGTCCCCCACCGACGACTTCGACCACGGCACCCGCGGCTTCGCCGCCAACAACTGCACCGCCTTCGCGGCGTACCGCATCGCCAGCCGTCTCGGCGTCCCGAACTTCACCAACTCCTACGGCGGCACCACCTGGGGCAACGCCAACACCTGGGACGACGCCGCCCGCCGCCTCGGCATCTCCGTCGACACCACCCCCACCGTCGGCTCCATCGCCGTCAACGACATCCACGGCTCCTACGGCCACGTCGCCTACGTCAACGCCGTCTACTCCGACGGCTCCTTCGACGTCGAGGAATACAACTGGAACAACCCCCTCGGCTACGGCACCCGCAGCCACGTCCACGTCGGCTCGTCGTCCGAGTTCCAGTGGATGATCCACTTCTGAGCAACCCCCGGCACGACACCGGCACACCCCGGGCCACAGGGCGATCCCGTGAGTGCACGGGCCACGGCGGCGTGACACCGACCGCCCGGACCGCAGCGGTACGCGCCGAAGCCCCGTCAGGCAGGTGACCCCTCCAAGTCACCTCCGCCCGACGGGGCTTCGGCATGCCGCCGAACCGGGCCGAACCGGGTCGCGCCGGGTCGCGCCGGGCGACTTCGAGAACGGCTCAACCGAGGAAAGGAAAAACCGGCACGGTCCAGCACGCGCCCTCCCCGGGATCACCCGCCCGCAACGGGGCGGGCGATCCCCTCCCGACCACGTACAGCCAGGTCAGCACCGCGGCAACGGCGAACAGCACCGGCAACAGGCACCACCAGCCACGCGGCAGGAAAGAGAACACCGCGCCGAACACCAGCAACGCAACCAGCATGACCGCCCACACGAAGCGGGTGGCCACCGCCGGCGCGGGGTCGCGTTCGCGGCTCCGGGTCAGACACCAGTACCACGTCTCGGCCACCCGGACGTTGCCGCAGACGATGCCCGCCGCGGCGAGAACGAACACCGCCGACACCCCACGCCCTGCCGCGCACCCCGCTACCGGACCCCTGAGGGCCGCACGCGTCCCGTCCGTCAGGTGTCGTACCCGCCGTTCCACGGGGCCGAGAACCCCAGCCCGTCGGGATACAGCTCGGCCCAGTCCGCCTCGCCGTCCGCGTCACCGGCGTGGCATTCCGTGACAAGGCCGAAGAGCACACCGTCGACGGTGACGCGGAACGGGCGGATCGCGATGTCGCCGTACTCGCGCTCCGCGAGGCCCGCAAGGACGGCGGCCAGCCGCGCTTCCGCCCGGGCCACCACGGAACACTCGCCGTACGGGCGTTCCATCTGCTCCGCCCAGCTACCGGCGCACCAGATACCGGACTCCCGGTGGTACCCGTCATCGTCGAACGTGTGGACCACGACGAAGAGCCTCTTGCGCTCCTGCCAGCCGTCCCCCTCGCGAACCCCCCGGGCAGCGCGTAGGTGATCGACGCCAGGAACTGGCCCTCACGGAAACGGCCCACGGTACTCGTCCGGAAGTCCGGCTCGTAGGCGATGGGAATGACCTCGGGAACAGCCATGACCGCACCCTAGGCACCCGGCCGGACCCCGCCCCCGCCGGGGCCGGATCAGAGCGCGGGCAGTGGTCAAGGCCGACGGTGCTCAGGGCAGTTGGCCGAACCAGCGGACGATGGCCGCCGTCGCGGCGACGTTGGAGCCGAGGTGCCCGGAGCCGGCGAAGTCGGGGGTGCCGAGGCCGACGACCTCGGCGTTCGCCCCGTGCGAGCGCAGGGCGGCCTCGCAGTGGCCGGTGTCGGCGGTGGCCGCCTGTTCGTCCGCGTCGGCCGCGTACAGGCGGACCGGGACGGCCTGTGTCCACTCGCACGTGCTGTCGGCCACCCGCAGGGCCCTGGCCAGGCGGCCGGTCGGGTGGCGCAGCAGGTCGAAGCCGTGGGGGGTGAGCAGGGCGTCGATGGTGTCGGGGGTGCCGGCGAAGAGTTGCGGGCCGGTGTGCGAGCCGTCGGACAGTGCCTCGATCGTGGTGTCGTACGGCGCCCGGAAGACCTCGTCCGGCACGTCGTACAGGTGGTGCAGCCGGTTCCACGCGACCAGGAGGTACGCGGAGTACAGCACGCTCGATTTCGCATCGAGGGAGCCGTCGAGCAGTGCCGGCAGTTCGGCGTGCCGGAAGCCGTAGGCGCCGCTGACCGGTGCGACGGCCCGGAGCCGGAACCAGCGGTCGTCGCCGGCCTGGAGTGTCCGGGCGAGTCCCATCGCCGCCGACGCGCCCTGGGAGAACCCGGTGACCAGTACGTCGTGACGCAGCGTGCGGCCCGTGCCCGGGACGAAGGCGCGGGCCGCGCGAAGCATGTCCAGGGAAGCGGTCGTCTCGGACGGTACGTCCATCCAGGGGTGCGGTCCCGGGCCGGGGCCCGGGCCGAGGTAGTCCGGGGCGACGGTGGCGAACCCGGCGGACGCGTAGGCGAGGGCGGGTGAGGACACGAAGCCCGCTGTGGTCATGACGGAGGGGGCGTCGGCGCGGTAGCTGGTCGTGCCGTGGGCGAACGACACCGTCCGCAGTTCGTGTCCGCCGCCGCGGGGCAGTACCAGCAGCCCGCCGACGGTGGCCGGCCGGCCTTCGGGGTCCACGGTTTCGTACACCAGCCGGTAGGTGTCCACTCCGAACCGGACTGTGCTCGCGTCGTACTTGGCGGCGGTCAGTGCTGCGGCGACGTCCTCCTTCGTGGCGAGGGTGGTGGTCTGCTGGGCGGACACCAGCCGTCCGCGGTCGCCCGGGTGCGCGGTGCCGGCCTTCGCGGTCCCCGTGGCCACGGTCACGGTCGCGGTCGCGGCGGCCAGGACAGTCAGGGCGGGTGGGACGGCCAGGCGGGTGGGGCGGCCGGGGCGGGTGGGGCGGGTGGGGCGGCCGGGGCTGTGCCGGGGTTCGGGCGGCGGCGGAGCGCGGGCCGTGATGTGCCTGCCCGGTGGGTGGGGTTTCATGTCGCCGACGCTACGTACGGTCATCCTGGTGCCGCAGTACGGCCAGCGGGCGTATCTGTCCTGTGGCTGTCCCCACCCGCGGCAGCGCGGGGACCGGGAACGGGTGCGGCCGGCGGCTCCTGGCGCAGCGGGGGTGGCCCGGCACCGCGGCCGGGGACGGCCGCCGTCCGGGAGGGCGCGGCACCGGCGGTTCCGGCGGTTCCGGCGGTTCCGGCCGTTCCGGCGGTTCCGAGGGCGCTGCGTGGCCGGCGCCTGGGTTGGCGGCTGCTGTCCGGGCAGCGGTTGCGGTGCCTGGCAGGTGGCGTGGCGGCCGGCCTGCGGAGGGCGGCCGGTTCCGCGCAGGCTGGCGGTGTGTCAACTGGTCGGTGTGCTTGTGCCGTTGTCGGTCTGCTCGGCGGTGTCCGTCGCGGGATCGGCGGCGAGGAGCTCCTCGGCCTGTGCGGGCTCGTTCTCCGCTGTTGCGGTGGGGAGCTCGCCCGTGCCGGGGTCGGCGCCCCCTCCCTGCCACTCGGGCATCGTCCTGCCTCCGTTCGTCGTCTCGGGGACGGTTCATTCCCCGGCAGCGCCATGAGCACTCGCTCCGGGCCGCCCGGCAGCGACCCGACCCGCCCGCGCAAGGCCTGGCGGCCGGCCGGCTCCCCCGGCCGGGCCGGCCGGGGGACGGTCCCGGGCCTGGCGGCCGGGGTTGTCGCGGTCTGTGGTCAAGGCCGTCCGGGTCACGGGTCCGTACCGGCGGCCGGTGGTGGTGTGGGCGGGGGGCGTGGTGGTGTGGGGCGGTGTCCGGGCAGGTCGGCGGCGGGGTGCGGCGCGGTGTGGCGCGGTGTGGCGCGGGGGTGTCCGGGCGTGTGTGTCACAGCACTGTCCTGGGGGTGGTGCGGGTGGAACGGTTCGTCCGGGAGGGCGGTGGTGGTCTTCGGAAACCCGCTCGTGCCGAGGGCCCGGGCACCGCCGTCCGATCCGGAGGAAATCACCGTGCGTGTCCGCAAGTTCGCCGTCGCCGCCCTGGCTGTTGCTGCCGCCTTCTCGCTCACCGCCTGCCGGAGCGGCGAGGAGGCGGGCGGCGCGCAAGGCGCCCCGACCGCCGCTCCGGCCGCGTCCACCGGCGCCTCCCCCAGCGGCGGGCCGGTCTCCGGCGGGCCGGGCGGCCGCAGTACGCCGCCCGCCACCGCGCCGGCCGGGGCCGCCGGGGCCGGGAAGGCCGGCAAGTGCCGGACCGCGGACCTGGCCATCACCGCCGCGGACCGCACCATCACCGGTGACGCCGACAACACCGTCGTGGTCGAGTTGAAGAACCGCGGTGGCAAGGACTGCACGCTGTCCGGATACGCGGGCGTCGATCTGAAGACCTCCGCGGGCACGCTGTCCGCGAAGCGTTCCGGCGAGCCGGTCGTCGCGGGTGTCGTGGCGGCCGGCAAGTCGACCTACTTCGGCATCAGCTACCCGGCCAACACCTCGGGCGGCTCCGGTGTCCGGATCACCGGCCTGGTGGTGACCCCGCCGGACGAGACCCAGTCCGTCACCCTGCCCTGGCCCGGCGCCGCCTCACTGCCCGTCACGGACGGCGGCGGGTCCCCGGTGAAGATCGGACCGATGGGAAGCGCCGGCCAGGGCCAGTAGGGCCGCGGGCGCCCGTTTCCGGGCCCGACGGCGGTCGTCGCGGCGCGGGGGCGGGAAGGCGCGCGGGGGCGGGAAGGCGCGCGGGCGCAGCGGACGGTCCGGCGGGCGCCCGGCGGCCCCCCGCGGCGGGGGTGCGGGCCTGGACGGCCGGGACGGAGCGGTGGCCTGACGGCCGTCCAGGAGGCTCGGGCGGGACCAGGCCCGGCGCGCGGCCTGCGGGGCGTGCGTCCGGTCCGCTCAGGTGTCGAGGATTCCGGCTTGCCGCATCCGGAGTTCGGAGCGGACGAGTTCGAGGAGGCGCCCTGCCCAGTTGCGGCCGCGGCCGGCGTTGTCGCCCCAGAAGGCGGAGTTCGCGTCGTCGTAGATCAGGGTGGCGTCGTGTGTGGCCAGCAGGATCTCGGCGAGGTCGGGGTGCTGGTCGTACTTGGCGCGGAGCAGGTGTGTCATGACGGCGGTCCGGGCGTCCTCCCAGCCTTCGCGGCGCGGGGCCCGGGTGGCGAGTGCGCGTGCGGCGGCGCCGTTCTTCGCGGCCGCGATGGCGTGCCGGGTCTCGGGTTCGGCGGCCGACAGGGCCCAGTAGGCGTGGGCGGCGGAGGGGTAGTCGGTGTCGGCGACGGTGATCGGGGCGGGGTAGTCGTGGCGCAGGGCGGTCTTGCCCGGGTCGGCCACCGGCTTGCCCGGGTAGGAGTGGTAGAGCTGGAGGGCCGGTGCGTGCGGTGTCGCCGGTCCGTCGGCGGGGACGCTGGTGGCCCGTTCGGCCATCCAGCGGGCCCTCTCCTCGAAGTACGCGAGGGCGCCGTCGTAGTCCTTCTGCGTGACTGCCTGGTCGAACGGCAGGTAGGTCCGGCCGCCGGGTCCTGCCACCAGGACGCGCAGCGGCCAGTCCTTGCGGTCCATGTCGCCCAGCGCGTAGCGGCGCTGCGACTCGGGGACGGCGAGGAAGGCGGCGCGGGCGGCGGCCCGGTTGGTTTCGGTGCGGTCGGCGAGGAAGGTGTCGACGGCGGCCAGGCAGCGGCCGGTGGAGTCGGGCCGGCCGTTCAACTGGTCGATGCTGTCGCGGACTTCGGCGACCAGCAGCTCGGGGGTGATCCAGCTCTCCGGCTCGTTGAACTTCCAGTCCGCCAGATCGTGCGCGGACGCCTCGCCGCCTTCCGGGAAGCTGGTGGCGACCCAGCCGGTGCGGAGCTTCTCCTCGAACTCCTCGAGGGTGGCCAGGCCCCAGCAGTCGACGAGTCCGTCGGCGTAGATGAAGAGGTCGGTGAGGAAGTAGTGGCCGCCGTTGCGGATGAAGGCGTGCCGCCAGGTTCCGGGTATGCGGACGCCGTCCGCTGTGCGATGGGTGATCCGGTTGCCGGTCATCCCGGGATTGTGCCGCAGCGCCGGCCGTGCGGGCGCCGTGTTTTTCCGGGCGGGCCGTGGCTCGCGGTCGTCAGGTCCGGTGTGTCGCGGCGGTGTTGCTGTGGGGGGGGTGGGCGGGACGGTCACGGGCGGAGCGGTGCGGCCACGGGCGGGACGGTCACGGGCGGAGCGGTCAGTACGGGTCTTCCGCGGGCGGGGAGGGCGGGCCCGGGTGGTACGGGTGGGTGCCCGGCCCGGCCGGCGGCCGGGCCGGGCGGGGTCCTTGCCGGACGCCTCGGTGCCCGCGTACCGGACGCCGTCGAGGGTGGCCCGCAGGCTCAAGCCCGGGGTGTCCGGCTCCGGGGTGGGGAGGACGCCCGTCGGGTGGGGTGGCGGAGATCCGGCGTTCGTCGGTCACGGAGGTGTGGGTGTCGGCGCCGGCGAAGTTCTGGAACGGCCCCGCGCTGCAGCCGTGCGCCTTCCCGTACTGGGCGGGCCGGTCGGTGGGGAGCCGGTACTTCGACGGGTCGGTCCGGGCCCGGAGCGGCCATGTGCGGTGGACGGTGGACCACGTAGTGCCGGTCGTCGAAGTGCGCGGCCTGCGGGGTGATGGCGCCGGCGGCGCCCGGCGGGGGCGCTCCGGATGCTGTCCCGGACCTTCCCCGCGTCCCGTTCCGGGCCGGTCGTGCCGGGCGAGCCGGGCGAGCCGGGCGTGCCGGGCGAGCCGGGCGAGCCGGGCGAGCCGGGCGTGCCGGGCGAGCCGGGCGAGCGGGCTGTGGCTGTGGCTGTGGTGGAGCCACGCTCCGGTCACGGCCGTGCCGGCCGGCGGCAGGAGGGGCGCCGGCCGCGGCCGGTGTCCCGCGGGCCGTGGGGCGGTCGCCGGTCCGCATCTGTGCCGTCCGTGGCCTCGTGGCCGGTCTTCGTTCCGGCGTCGGTCGCGAGGCTACGGACGGGTGTCCCGGCCGACCTGAGCACAGGTACTCGGGTCCGGCCGGGACGGACCGCGGCGCGGCGTGTGACGGGCAGGCGGGCGGGGTCTGCGACGGGAGGGCGGGGCGGGTCTGTGGGGTGCCGGCCGCGGCGGTCACGTCTCATACCGGTTGCGGGCCGTGTTCGCGGGCGCCGGTGACGCCCGCCCGCCCGGGCGGTTACGCGTCGGCGCGGTCGTCCTCGCCGGGGGTGGCGGCCCCGTCCGCCGGGGTCGTGATCCGGCCGGTGCCGGGCGGAGCCGGTTCCAGCGCGGGGCTGCGGTGGCGGGCGTTTCCGGGGCCCGGTGTGACGGTGGGGCGCTCGCGCATGCCCAGGCACAGGACGAGGACGGAACTGCGGCGTGTCTCCACGTACGTGGCCACGAGCGCCGGTTCCGTCTCGCACTCGTGCTCGTCGGCGCCGTGGACCACCTTGAGGACGGTGAACTCGGCATCGGCCGAGCCGCAGTCGACCAGGCTCACGTCGGGCTTGCTCTCGGTCCCCGCGTTGTGCGCGCAGTCGCCCGCCTTGGCGGCGGCCGGGGTGTCACGCGCGAAGTAGGCGGCGCCCAGGAGCGCCGCCACGATCAGCACGAGCATGCCCCCGTACTTCAGGACGCCGGACATCCAGCGGCGGCCCCTGGGCGCGGCGGCCGGTTCGACCGGCTCCGGCCCGACGCCCTGCCTGGACCCGGCTCCGGGCTCGGGCTCGGCTCCGGCCGCGGCCCAGGACTCCGGCGCGGTTCGCGTCCCGGATCCCCGCTCTGCCCCGGACGCGGACTCGGACACGGGCTCGGACCCGGACACGGACGCGGACACGGCTCCGGGCTCGGGCGGGGTTCTGGTCCTGTCCCCCGGCCCGGCGGGTTCGAGGGGGTCGGTGGTGGCGTCGGACATGGGCGGAGTGGTCACGGGGGGTTCTCTCATTCGAACAAAGTGGCAGGGCAGGCTACCGTCGTGCCGCCCGGCAGGTTCCGTCCGGGGGTGCGTAGCCGCACGGTGTCCCGAACCACCGTCAAGAGGGCCTCGGTGACGGGTTGTTGAGGCCCGCGGATCACACGGGCGGCCGTCGAAGAACCCGGGCGGTCGGCGCCGTGAACGACAGCACAGGAGGGTTCCCCGCGGGCCGCGGCCGTGCCGGCACGGCGGGCGGTGCGGACCCGGTGCCGATGGTGCGCGGGCCGGGCGGCACCGGGAGGTCCGGATCCGCGCCACGCGGGGGCGGAGCATCGCGCCGGTCGGGGCAGGACGTGCCGCGGCGCGAGGTGCTACGGGGGCGAAGGGTCACCGGCGGGGCGAACATCTCCCCTGCTCGGCCTGCTCGGCCTGCTCGCGGCCGAGGCTGGTGATCGTGCGGCCGGCGCCGGCCGGACGCCGCCCGTCCCGCCCCGCCGGCCGGCCAGCCGCGGAGCAGGACAGGGAAGGGGAAGGAGAGGGTTGTCGGAGCGGCGGGTTTCGCCTTGACGGCCAGTCACCATCGCGCCTGACCAGGTGGTGTACCCGGAACCCGGCGATCTCGCGGAGTCGCCGGCCGGGAACCCGCCGCAGGGGCCGCCGTTGAAGCAGTCCGCGAGGGCCCGGCCGATCACCGGGCGCGCCTCGCTGTCGTCCCCGGCAAGGTCCGGGGCGGCGGCCCGCTCGCCGGTGGGGTCGGGGTGGGTGTCGCGGGCCCGGACCGCGTCCGAGCCGCGGATCCCGGACGTCACCGCGCTCCCGGCCGCGCCCGGTGGTGGTGCGCGCGGGGCGCCGGGGGCGGCCGGTGGGGTCAGGGGGTGCGGGGGAAGTGGGCGAGGGGCGGGGTCGGGGTGAAGAAGGTCTTGGCGCGCAGGAGGGCGGGCTCGTCGGTGAGGATCTGGCCGGGGCGTGTGGCGTTGCCGAGCAGGACGCCGCCGAAACGCATGCCCATGTAGGCCGCAGTGTGGTGGAGGGCGAGGACCAGCGGATCGGCCAGTTCCTCCTCGGCGTGTGCCATGGCGGTGACGCCCCACAGGGTGCGGCCGGCCATCTTCGCCCGGAAGCCGGGGTCGGGGGTGCGCAGCCACTTGCTCCAGTAGTCGAGGTAGCGCTTGGTGGGGGCGGAGACGGAGTACCAGTACAGCGGGGAGGCGATCACGATGTCGGTGGCGGCGGTCGTCGCCTCGTAGAGCAGCGTCTCGTCGCTGTCCCCCGCCGGTGGGGTGTCCGTGTCGTGGCGCTCGTCCCGGAAGTCGGGCAGGCGGAGCGCGGCGAGGTCGAGCCAGCGCTGTTCCACGCCGGCCGGGAGCTGGTCCGCTGCCGCACGGGCGAGCAGTTCGGTGTTGCCGCCCGTGCGGGAGCTGCCGAGCAGGAAGAGGAACGAGCGGTCCATGGCGTGCCTCCGGGGGTGCGGCGGGTCGGTTCCGCCCGTCCAACCCCGGCCGGCCGGTGGGCATTTTGGCGACGCGCGGGCCCCGGCCGACGGGCGGCTCCGTGATCCGCGTGGCGTTCCGTGCCGTCAACAGTGCGCCGGCCTGGGGCAGTTGGCCGCGCACGACTCGGATATGGCGTGGGTGTGGCGTGGACGTAGGGGCGGCGGGCGGCGGCGTTTGTGCGCCCGGCCCGCCGTCGGGCGGTGGACGCGCGGCGCGGGCCTTTCGCTGTTCGCGCGGCCGAGTGCCGGGACGGAGCGCGGGGTCGTCGGTGGTAGCGGCGGTTGTCCGGTCGTCGGCCTTGGCGGGGCGGACGGGACGGCGGGCGGGTGCCGAGCAGTGGGCCCGTCTGGCACGTGGCCGGGTGCCGGGACGGAGGGCGTGGTCGTCGCCGGGCCCGGTGAGGGTGCCTCGGACGGCAGGGGCGGGCTGCTCGGCCGGCGCAGCGGCGGGGCGGGGCGGGTGTGGTGGTAGCGGCGGTTGTCCGGTCGTCGGCCCTGGCGGGGCGGACGGGACGGCGAACGGGTGCCGAGCAGTGGACCCGTCTGGCACGCGGCCTGCGGGTCGGCGGGGTGGTGAGATCGGGTCAGGCGGCCCCGGCCGGGCGCGCGTTCGAGTGCGGTACCCGGCCCGGCCGTCGGACTCCCCCGCGGCCGGGCCGGACGCCGAACGTGCCCGGTGCGCGAGCCGGTCCCGGGTGTGGGGGCGCCTGCGCGTCTCCGCGGCGCGGCGCCGGGGACGCGGGGCCGTGGGGCCGTGGGGCCGTGGGGCCGTGGGGCGGTGGGGCGGTGGGGCGGTGGGGCCGTGGGGCGGTGGGGCCGTTCAGGTCAGGGCGGCCGCCAGGCGGTGCGGGAGGGTGTCGTAGGGGTGGCAGTCGACCACGGGCAGGTGGTGGGCGCGGGCCTGGGTGGCGAGCCAGTGGGAGTAGTCGGCGCTGACCTGGGCGCGGAGGGGCTGGGGGCCGTGGTCCGGTTCGCGGCGGGCGTAGTTGGCGCCGATGCGTGCGGGGTCGCCCTCGTGGAGGAAGACGGTGCGCAGGCGTCGGTGGTGGGCGGTGGCCTCGGTGGCGGCGCGTTGGGCGGCGCGGGGGGTGAGGTAGTCGCCCTCGACGATGGCGGGCACGTCCACGCTCAGCCGGTTGCGTACGACGCCGAGTGCGGCGTCGTCCAGGGCGTGGGCGGTGGCGATCTGCAGTTCCAGGAGGCGGTCGGCGCCCAGTTCTTCCGGGTCCGGGTGGGCCGCGAAGTGGTGCAGTGCGGGGTGGGTGGCCGGTGTGGTGGTACTCTGGAGGGCGGCGACCACGTCGTCGAACTCGACCGTGAACGCGCCGCGGGCGGCGGCGAGGTGAGCGGCGGCGGTGCTCTTGCCGACGCCGGAGGCGCCGCCGATCAGCAGGATGTCCCAGGGGTGGTGGTCGGTGCGCATCCGGTCACGGTAGGGGACGCGGGGAACCGGGACGACAGCCGGGGGCCGGACAGGAGACGGGCCGGGGCAGGAGGCGGGCGGGGCAGGAGGGGGCGGGGCAGGAGGCAGCCGGGGCAGGAGGCGGCCGGGCGGCGGGTTCAGCGGTGGGCGGCGGCGAGGTCGATCAGGCGGTGTGCCACCGGCGCCGGGATGGCCGGGTTGCCGGCGGCGGCCTCGGCCGTGGCGCGGTCGCGGAGCAGGGCGACGAGGGTGGCCACCGGCAGCCGGGGGTTGCGGATCACCGCCCGGCGCAGCCCGTACGCGGCGGGCGGCGCCGTCCGCTCGTCGGCGCCGGCGGGGTCCGGTTCGGTGGCGGCGAGCAGGCGCAGCGCGGTGGCGGGTGACAGGCGGGGGTCGGCGGCGGCGGGGGTGTGGACCAGCGGGTCGGGGTCGGTGGCGAGTCGCTCGACGGTGGCGGGGGTGCAGTCGGGGGCGTGCAGGGCGAGGCGGCGGATCTTCGGGTCGGTGTGGTCGGCGAGGTCGCCGGTCAGGGCGTGGAGGGGGAAGCCGGGGCGGCGCAGCGCCTTGTCGGGGTGGGCCCAGGTGGTGGCGGCCTCGAGCAGCAGGTCGGCGGGTGGGGTGTCGTTGTGAACGGCGAGGGTGGACCGGACGCCGCTGTCGGGGTCGTGGGCGAGGAGGTCGAGGGTGTCGGGCGGGAGGGTGCGGGCGCGGGCGACGGAGCGCCGGATGGCGGTGCTCGCGGAGCGGGCGAGGCGCCGCATGGCGGTGGGGTCGTCGTGCAGGTCCTCGACCCAGCGCAGGTCCCCGTACTTCTGGTCGGGTGGCTGGTCGGCGGAGGCTTGGGCGCGCAGGTGCTCGGGGGTGTCGGGGCGGGCGGCGATCTCGGCGCGGACGTCCGGGTCTAGGTCGCCGGCCAGGGTGGCGAGGAGGTCCGGGCCCAGGTGTGGTTTCTCGGCGAGGCGGCGGCGCAGTTCGGTGTCGGGGTGGTGGGTGAGGCGGCGGGCGAGGTCGGGGTGAAGGGGCCGTTCCCGGACGGCGTCGCGCCGGTCCTCGTCGTCGTCGAGGGTGTCGAACTCGGCCGTGGACAGGGGGCGTTCGTCGTCGTGCCAGGCCGCGGCGGCGTCCCGGACGGTGGGGTCGGGGTCGGTGCGCAGCGCCGCGTGGTGGTGGGTGTCGAGGTGGTCCCAGGCGTGGGCGCACAGCGCGTGGCGCACTCGCGGGTCGGGGTCGGCGGCCAGGGTGGCGGCGACGTGGCCGGGCAGGCCGCGGAAGGACAGGGCGCGCAGGCGGACGCGGGGGTCGGGGTCGGCGGCCCAGGCCGCGAACCGCTCCGCCGGGGGGAGTGGCCCGTTCTGGTGGGACCAGCAGCGCAGGGCGGTGTCCTGCCAGCCGGTGCGGTCGGTGTCGAGCAGGCGCTCCCACTGCGCGAGGCTCATCTCCCGCTGGTACTGGGCCCACGCGCGGCGGAGGTACCAGTCGGTTCGGGCGACGGCGGCGTCGACGATCTCGGGCGGCTGCGGGTCCAGCGCCATGGACGGTACGTGGCGGGCCAGGCGCAGCCGCACGTCGCTCGAGGGGTGCGCGGTCAGGCCGGACAGCCATGCCCAGGGGATTCCGGCGTTCGCGGCCGCTTCCTCGAGGCCGTCGAACAGGCGCTCCCAGTCGTCACTCCCCCGCATCTCCCCGCTCCCCCGCTCCCCTCGCATCTCCGCGCTCCCCCGTGTTCCCCGGTCCGTGCCGCGGTGACGGGCGGCGGCCGTGCCACTGTGGCACAGGACCGCGGAGCGCCGTGGGCGGGGGCGGGGCGGGGCGGGGGCGGGCGCGGCCCTCGGGGCGGCGCGTAGAGTGGCCGCTCGCCCGTGGGAGAAGGGGAGCTCGTCGTGCGTGAGCGTTCCGGCATTCTGTTCGTCACCGACCTCGCGTATCCGGCGCGGGGGCGCCGGTACGGCGACGAGGACGTCTTCCTGACGTCGCGGCTGCGTGAGGAGTTCGACCTGGCGCTGTGTCACCCGCGCGACGCGGTGGCGCTGATGGACGCCTTCGACGCGGTCGTGATCCGCAACAGCGGGCCGGTGCTGCACTACCGGGAACAGTTCGACGAGTTCCGGCGGCAGGCGGACGCGCACGGCACCCGCGTCTACAACCCGCTGACGGGCCGCGGCGACATGGCCGGCAAGAACTACCTCCTCGACCTGACGGCGGCCGGGTATCCGGTCATCCCCACCGTCGGCCACCCCCGCGACGCCGATCTACTGCCCCGCTCCGGCCGGTACGTGGTCAAGCCCGCCACCGGCGCGGACTCGATCGGCCTGTCCGTCGTGGACCGCGCGGACCTGGCCGGCCTGGACGGGGACGGCCTGCTCGTCCAGCCGCTCGTCGACTTCCGCTACGAGGTGTCGTTCTACTTCGTCGACGACGCCTTCCAGTACGCCCTCCACGCCCCCGACCCGTCCCGCCGCTGGGAGTTGACGCCCTACCCGCCCACACCGGCCGACCTGGCCTTCGCCCGCCGGTTCATCGACTGGAACACCCTCGACCACGGCATCCAGCGGGTCGACGCCTGCCGCACCACCGACGGGGACCTGCTCCTGGTCGAACTGGAAGACCTCAACCCGTACCTGTCACTGGACACCGTCCCGCCACCACGGCGCGACGCGTTCGTCACCGCGATGGCCGCCTCGATCCGCCGCATGCTACACGGCTGACGACCCCACCAACGGCAGACCGCAGAAGGCAGACCGCAGAAGACAGAGGGCAGGAGGCAGAGGGCAGGGGGCCCGCCGTTCCCCACGTTCGCCCCCGAATCCCTCTCAATGGATATCTCGTGTCCTTCCCGGCGGACAGCCGATCTCCCCCGGGCGGTATGACCTACCGTCACCCCCTCGGGTCCGGCCATGCCCTCCGGTATCGACGCGGAGGAAGCTGACCAGCCAAGAACATCGGAGGAACCCTCTGCCGACGAAGCCCGCGACACCGGGCCGACGAGGAACCCCCCGAACGCGGACAGCGTCACCATGACTGGCGCAGGACGGACAGCAAGGACAATGGATGAAGCGGTTCACGAGAAGCCTGACAGGGCAATTCACCACCGCGGCGACCGCGTGTGTGGCACTCTTCACCCTGCTGTGGACGCTCGGGGGCTGGGTACTGGGTGAGCTCGTCGACGGAATGCCTCCCCTCCAGAAGTAGCCCGCCTCCAGGGCACTGGCCGGGCTCTCGGGGCCCGCGTTCCCGTGCGAGTGGGACGACGCCCTTGCCGGCGGTGGCCTGAGCGAGGCGAAGGCCGGTGCCCTCGGTCAGCACGATGTGCGCGTGGTGCAGGAGCCGGTCGACGGCTGCTGTCGCCGGCGTCCTGGGCGTGATCGAATCGAATCCCGACGGATGAAGGTTGCCGGTCACCACCACCGGGCGACGCTCGTAGGCCGCGTCGATCACGCGGTAGAACGCGTCGGCGGCGGCCTGTCCGCAGGGAAGCAAGCAGCGCCCGCCGGGACGCCGAGCCACCACGCGGCACGGCGGAAACCCTGCCCGGCGGGCGGCGGGCAGGCGGGCAGGCGGGCGGGCGCGGAAAAGACCGGGTCCCGGCGTGGCGACGAGTTCCGCCGCCCCGCCCGGTCTACATCTCGACCGGAACGACCACCACCCCCCTCTTCCCGGGAGCACAGACATGGGCCTGATCCACATCGAACTGTTCGCGACCCTCGACCTCGTCGGGCAAGCGCCCGGCGGACCCGACGAGGACCCGGCCGGATTCCCCTTCGGCGGATGGCAGGTACCGCTGCTGGACGAGTACACCGGCACGCAGATCGGCACCGCGTACGAGGACACGGACGCGCTACTGCTCGGCCGGCGCACCTACGACCTCTTCGCCGCGTACTGGCCGCGTCAGAAGGACGGACGGATCGCGGAACTGTTCAACAGCGTCCCGAAGTACGTCGTCTCACGCCACACACCCGACCTCCCCTGGAAAGGCTCCACACTGCTCGGACCGGACCTGGCCAACGCCGTACACGAAATCCGGGAACGCCACGAACACGTGAAAGTCGTGGGAAGTCTCGACCTGGTACAAAGCCTGCTACGGGAACGGCTCTACGACCGCCTCGACCTGTGGCTCCACCCCATCACCCTCGGCACCGGCAAAAAAATCTTCGACCACGGCACCGTACCGACCAACCTCACCCTCCTGAAGCCACCGGTAGCCGGCCCCACCGGCACCGTGTTCCTCCGCTACAAAACCGCCACCGGCACACCCACTACCGGCGACATGAACGCACCCCACCGCCACAACCACGACAGGTGACCACGACCACGACCGCGACAGGTGACCGGGATGGGCACCACCCACACCAACGGCATCGACCTCGGCGTCGAATAGTGACTTTGCACGGTAGTTGGCCACTTTTCAGACTAGTCGGCCAGAGTTTTCAGGCTAGTTGGCCAGTCTGAGCAGGCTTCTTGGCCAGGGGTCAGGGGTGGTGAGCGAGGAGGACAGTCTGGAGTGCGGTCGAGGTGCCCGGCCCTCGGCGGATGCTGTAGCCGACCTTCCGGCTGACGTATCGCGCGTCGGCCGCCGGCGGCCCGAGTGCTGCCGAGGCGGCGGACTCATCCGGGCTGCGGAGGAGGCGGTCGGCCAGGTGTGGCCGGCGGGTCGCTGTAGGACTTGGTCGCGCTGGCCTGCTTGCCGCGGACCGTTCTACGTAGTCGAGCTGCCGCTGGCGGGCCTCCTCGCTCAGTGCCCGGGCCAGCTCGGGGGTGGCCGCGCGGATCCCCGTCGTGGGCCATGCCATGAAGATCAGCGCAGTGATGGCCCGAAGGTCGATGGCCAGCTCACGCGCCGCCGCGAACGCCGCCCGGTCCTCCGCCTTCACGGCCAAGTGGACCGGGCGGACATCGACCAGCCACCGGCCGTCCGGCATCACCGCCAGGCAGTCCGGGATGTGCGAGCGGGCCCGGCCACCCACCGTCGTGAACCGCAGCCGCAACGACTGCGACACCACACCCCGTACCGCCCCCGCGAAATCCGGCACCCGCAGGAACTTCCGCTCCTCCAGGCCCTCGAACCCGTGCTGACTCCCCATTGTGTCCAGCAGCTCCAGCCCGGCGCGGTGACCCTGGCGAAAATGCCGGCCGAAGTGCCGGACGGACCGGCTCAGCGGCCTGCACTGGAACGCCCACGGCCTGCACCGGAGCGCCCGTGATCTCACTGACCGGACACCACACCTCGGCACCGGTGGGATTCCACGCCACCGTCCACCGACCGGCCCACCCGTCCGACAGATCCAGCGCGCAGCCATCGTCAGGCCCCAGCTCCAGCGGAACGAACGACCCGTCCACCGCGCACAACGCCGACCAGACCCAGGGCTCGCTCCCCTGCAGGCCATGGCAGACCCTCCAGCCGCACCCCCACCACAGCGGCCCGGACCAGGCGCCACGTACGGCTGAACACCACCCGGCTCAGAGCCCCGCGTACAGCCTGGCCGACGACCCTGAAAACGTCGGCCAACTACGCCGCACAGTCACACCGTGCACGGTAGTTGGCCGCTTTGCAGGCCAGTTGGCCAAAATTTCTCGCCCTGACGGCCAGTCCGAGCAGGGTGGTCGGCCACTGGTCAGCGGCGGTGGGCGAGGAGGGCGGCGGGACGCAACCACCGGCGATCGTCCAGTTACGTTCGGTCGATCAAGCGCGGTTCGGTCGATCAAGCGCGGTCGTGGAGCGTGACCTGGTAGCCGTCGGGGTCGGCGAAGGTGAAGGTCCGACCGAAGGGGCCGTCGACCGGCGCGGAGACGACGGTGCGACCGTCGGCGACGAGCGCGTCGTGGATGGCCTGGACGTCGGTGGCGTGGAGCCAGATCGCGGCACCGATGCCAGGCCGAGCGACGGATGCGAGGTCGGTTCCGGGAACGACGTCGCGGAGTGCGAACGCGATCGGCTTCGTCTCGAAGACCACGGCGTGCGAGGGTCCGGCCGGCGAGCGGACGAGGCCCAGGTACTGCTCGTAGAACGCCCGCGAAGCATCGAGGTCACGCACTTGGAGCGAGATGAAGTCGGGGCCGGTAACGGGCATGAGGACACTCCTTCGTTCATGTCAGTTTTCTGACATGCATCAACGTATGTCAGAATACTGACATGAGTCAAGAAGGTGTCGGCGTCCACCTGGAGACGTCACTGGGCTACCTGCTGAAAGAAGCGTCGAGCGCCCTTCGCGCGGCCATGGAGGAAGTACTGCGGCCGCTCGGGATGAGCGTGACGCACTACTCCTGCCTCGAGCTGCTGGCGCAACGACCGGGCCTGTCGAACTCCGAGCTCGCGCGGGGCGCGTTCGTGACACGGCAGACGATGAACGTGCTACTCCAGGCCCTGGAACGAGACGGCTACGTGACCAGACCCGCGGAGGCACCCGTCGGGAAGGCGCTTCCCACGCGGCTCACAGCGAGCGGCCGACGAAGCCTCCAGAAGGCGAGCGCAGCCGTCCGGTCCGTCGAGGCCAGAATGCTGGCCGGCCTGACCGCCACCGAGCAGTCAGACGCGTTCCGGATCCTGCGGAGCATGATCCATTCCCTGCACAGCGACAACGAGGACGCATAGCCCGTTCCGCGACGCGCTCCGGCAAAGAGCGCAGCCGAGCCCGAAATCCGCGTCGGCGACCTTCAAAAACCGACAGACCCCGACCGCACCGTCGGCGTACAGCCTGGCCAACCACCCGGAAAACGTCGGCCAACTACGAAGCACAGTGTGCGACACGAGGTCGCTCCAGATAAGTGAGGACAGCCACGTGAAGGAGGTATCGGTCGGCTGAACTTCGGGCCAGTGTCCAAGGCCCGTCCCCGCGCTCCCATGCGTCGCTGGTAACGGCGGGGTGTGAAGCGGAGCGTTCAAGCCCAAGAGCACCTCGGCCATCGAGGAGCCCCAGGCGAGGGGAAGGCCGGACGGGACGGGCGAACGTAAGTGAACCCTCGATGATGCCCCGTGATCTGTAAGACCGCGCTGATGGCATGCGGACGGCGGTCACAGGACCCGGTGCCGGGAGGTACCAAGCGACCCGACAGCAGAGAATCCACGACCAGCCCCCCCCCCACCCGCACCCCGCACCCCGCACCCCGCACCCCGCACCCCGCACGACATCGAACTCACCGACGAGACCACCGCCGCACCGGACACGACCACCGGCTTCGACGACAACCTCGCCGGCGAAGCGACCCGCATCACCAACCGCCTACGCGGACTACTCACCCAGATCCACCCGAACCCCGAGCGAGCGCCAGGACCACGGCCCGACCACCCCGCAGTGCCGGCTCCGCCGGAACGGTCCGGCTCACCGGCCGCCCCACGCAAAGCCGGACACCGCCGCCTTGCCGGCGCCACCTGGCCCCTGGCCCCGCACATGTCCGAACGCCCCGTCGAGAACATCCCCACCCCACCCGACGAACAGACCACCCCCGCCCCGAACACCGAAGCGCCCACGCCGACCGTCCCGAGCCCGACCGTCCCGCCGCGGGCCGTCCCCGGCCCGCGAGAACTCCTGGAGAAACGGAACCAGGAACCACTGGACGAACACCCGCCCTCCGCCCCCACACGACGCGGGACCGCCCCCGAAGCCAGAAAGCCCCGGAGGCGGGCGGTCCCCTTCACCGAACGAGCGGCGAGGTGGTGGGTGTTGTTATCCCACGAGCCGGTCCGCGTCCGAACGCCGACGCGCCCGGTACAGCAGCACACCGCCCAACGTCAGCAGCCCGCCACCGGCCAGACCCGCCGCCGCGAGACCCGCGGGCGAACCCGTGTCCGGCAGATGACCCCCGCCACCGGCATGCGGCGGCTTCGAAGGACCACCCGGACGCGGCACCTTCACACAGCCCTCGCCCTTCTCCTTCTCCGGGCACTCCGACACCGTGACACACAGCGACACCGGCCGGCTCTCCACCAGCTGCCCCTGCGGATCCCGCGCCGAAGCCGTCGCGACGTTCGTGACATGACCGACCTTCGCGTCCTCCTCGGTCACCACGTAGGTACCGCGGCACGTCGTGCTCTGACCCGGCTCCAGCGTGGCCGACTCACACACCACCGGGGACACCCGGTCGTCACTGACCGAGACGTCCGCCAGCACCGTCGACCCGGTGTTCGTCACCGTGTACGTGTAGGTGATCGTGTCACCCACCTTCGCGGAACCCAACACGTCGGACTCCTTCACGACCGACAGCGACGACGCACCCGAAACGGTCTCCACCGTCGCCTCACCCGGCGGGCTCACCACCGGATGCCCCTCCGGATCCGTACCGTTCGCGGTCGCCGTGTTCGTCACACGACCGGCCTGAACGTCCTCCTCGGTAATCGTGTACCAGCCGTGACACACCGTGCCCTGACCCGGGTTCAGCGTGGTCGCCTCACAGGTCACCACGGCGACATGGTCGTCCGTGACGGTGACACCGTGCACGGGCACAGCACCCGTGTTCGTGACCGTGTACGTGTAGGTGACAGTGTCACCCGCACGGAACGGACCCCCCGCGCCGGCCTCCTTCACGATGGACAACCGGGCCTCACCCACCACCGGAACATCCACCTCACCCGGCGGAGACTCCACCGAGTCACCACTGGGGTCGACGCCACTCGCATGCGCCACATTCATCACGTGACCGGCCGCCGCATCGGCGGCGGTGATCACGTAACTGCCGTGACAGAGCGTGCTCTGACCCGGGTTGAGCGTGGTCGCGTTGCACGTGACCGATGAAACGTGGTCATCCGCGACGGTGAGGTTGTGGATGACGGCGGTGCCGGTGTTGGTCACGGTGTACGTGTAGTGCACCGTGTCACCCACATGGAACGGACCAGTCGCATCCGCCTTCTTCTCGATCAACAGCGACGCCACACCCACCACCGGAACAGTCGCCTCACCAGGCGGGCTCTGCACCGGCTCACCATCCGGATCCGTACCGTTCGCGTGAGCCGTGTTGGTCACCTGACCGGCCTGAACATCCGCAGCGGTGATCACGTAACTACCGTGACACAACGTGCTCGCACCGGGGTTCAGAGCCGTCGCGTTGCACGTGACCGACGAAACGTGGTCATCCGCGACGGTCAGGTTGTGGACAACAGCGGTGCCGGTGTTGGTCACGGTGTACGTGTAGTGCACCGTGTCACCGACATGGAACGGACCAGCGGAATCCGCCGTCTTCTCGATCGACAACTGAGCCTCGCCCACCACCGGAACAGTGGCCTCATCAGGAGGACTCACCGCCTCCTGACCCTCCGGATCGGTGCCGTTCGCGTGCGCCGTATTCGTCACATGACCCGCCGCCACATCCGCGGCAGTGACCACGTAACTGCCGTGACACAACGTGCTGGCACCCGGGTTCAGCGTCGTGGTGTTGCAGGTGACCGCGGCGACGTGGTCATCCGCGACGGTGAGGTTGTGGACAACGGCGGTGCCGGTGTTCGTGACGGTGTACGTGTAATCGACAATCTCACCCACATGGAACGGGCCGGCCGAGTCCGCCACCTTCTCGATCCTCAACTCCGCGATACCCACCACGGGAACGGTCGCCTCACCAGGAGGACTCAACACCGTCTGCCCCTCGGGGTCGGTGCCCTCCGCGTGAGCCGTGTTCGTCACATGACCCACCGCGACATCCGCCGCCGTCACGACATAGGAACCATGGCACAGCGTGCTCGCACCCGGGTTCAGCGTCGTCGCGTCACACGTCACCACAGCAACGTGGTCGTCTGCGACAGTCAGATTGTGCACCGCCGCCGTACCGGTGTTGGTCACCGTGTACGTGTAGCTCACGGTCTCACCCACATGGAACGGACCAGCGCTGTCCGCCACCTTCTCGATGGACAACTGGGCCTCGCCCACCACCGGCACAGTCGCCTCAGTGGGCGGACTCACCACCGGCTCGTTCTCCGGGTCGAGACCGCTCACATGCGCAGTGTTGGTCACATGCCCGGCCGTGACATCCGCCGCCGTAATGACATACGTGCCATGGCAGAGCGTGCTCTCACCGGCGGGCAGCGTCATCCGGTCGCACGTCACGGGCGAGATGAGATTGTCGCTCACGTCCAGGTCGTGCACGGGAGCGGTGCCCGCGTTGGTCACCGTGTACGTGTAGGCGACGGTGTCGCCCACGTGGAATGGGCCCGCGCTGTCCGGCGTCTTCTCGATGGTCAGGACGGCGTCACCGGCGATGTCGATCATCGCCTCACCCGGAGGACTCTGAACATCCTGACCCTCGGGGTCCGTGCCGTGCGCGTGAGCCGTATTCGTCACATGCCCGGCCGTCACATCCGCCGCCGTCACCACATACGAACCGTGACAGAACGTGCTCTCACCAGGGTTCAGCGTCGTCCTGTCACAGTCCACCCCCGCGATGTGATCGTCCGACACAGCCAGGTTGTTCACCGTCGCCGTACCGACGTTGGTCACCGTGTACGTGTAGTCGACCGTGTCACCCACATGGAACGGACCAGCAGAGTCCGCAGCCTTCTGAATGACCAGCGCCGCAATACCCAACACCGGGACAGTCGCCTCGTCGGGCGGACTCACCACCGTCTGACCCTCAGGGTCCATACCCTCAGCATGAGCCGTATTCGTCACATGACCGGCCGTGACATCCGCCGCCGTCACCACATACGAACCGTGACAGAGCGTGCTCTGACCGGGGTTCAGCGTCGTCGTGTTACACGTCACCACAGCGACATGGTCGTCCGCGACCGACAGGCTGTGCACCGCGGCGGTGCCGGTGTTGGTGACGGTGTACGTGTAGGCAACGGTGTCACCGACATGGAACGGACCAGCACTGTCCGCCACCTTCTCGATGGTCAGCTCCGCGATACCCACCACCGGAACAGTGGCCTCACCAGGAGGACTCACCACCTCCTGACCCTCAGGATCCGTACCGTTCGCGTGAGCGGTGTTGGTCACATGACCGGCCGTGACATCCGCCGCCGTAACGACGTACGAACCGTGACAGAGCGTGCTCTCACCGGGGTTCAGCGTCGTCGCGTCACACGTCACCAAGGCAACATGGTCGTCAACGACAGTCAGGCTGTGCACCGCCGCCGTACCCGTGTTGGTCACCGTGTACGTGTACGAAACCGTGTCACCGACGTGGAACGGGCCAGCGGAATCCGCCTCCTTCTCAAGAGTCAGCAGCGCCTCGCCTACCACCGGGACGGTCGCTTCACCAGGCGGGCTCTGCACCGTCTGGTCCTCGGGGTCGAGGCCGCTCGCGTGAGCGGTGTTGGTCACATGACCGGCCGTGACATCCGCCGCCGTAACGACGTACGAACCGTGACAGAGCGTGCTCTCACCGGGGTTCAGCGTCGTCGTGTCACAGGTCACCGTCGCAACGTGGTCGTCGGTCACGGTGAGCGCGTGCACGGCCGCCGTACCGGTGTTGGTCACCGTGTACGTGTAGCTGACGGTCTCACCCACATGGAACGGACCAGCAGAATCGGCCACCTTCTCGATGGTCAGCTCGGCGATACCCGCCACCGGAACAGTGGCCTCACCGGGAGGACTCTGCACCGGCAGGCCCTCGGGGTCGGTGCCGTTCGCGTGAGCCGTGTTGGTCACGTGCCCGGCCGCGACATCCGCGGCAGTGATGACGTACGAACCGTGGCAGAACGTGCTGTCACCGGGGTTCAGCGTCGTCGTGTCGCACGTCACCGCCGCGACATGGTCGTCGGTCACGGTGAGCCCATGAACGGTGGCCGTACCGCTGTTGGTCACCGTGTACGTGTAGTTGACGGTCTCGCCCACGTGGAACGGGCCGGCGCTGTCGGCGGTCTTCTCGATGGACAGCTCGGCGATGCCCAGAACGGGGACGGTTGCCTCACTGGGCGGGCTCTGCACCGGCAGGCCCTCGGGGTCGGTGCCGTCGGCGTGGGCCGTGTTGGTCACGTGACCGGCCGCAACATCCGCGGCAGTGATGACGTACGAGCCGTGGCAGAGCGTGCTCTCACCAGGGTTGAGCGTTGTCGTCACACAGCCCACCGGCGTGATGTGGTCGTCCACGACGTTGAGGTTGTGCACGGCCGCCGTACCGATGTTGGTCACCGTGTACGTGTAGTGGACGGTGTCACCCAGGTGGAACGGGCCCGCGCTGTCGGCGGTCTTCTGGATGGTCAACTCGGCCTCGCCCAGCACTGGGACGGTGGCTTCGCCGGGCGGGCTCTGCACCGGCAGGCCCTCGGGGTCGGTGCCGTCGGCGTGGGCCGTGTTGGTCACGTGACCGGCCGCAACATCCGCGGCAGTGATGACGTACGAGCCGTGGCAGAGCGTGCTCTGCTCCGGGAGCAGCGTCGTCAGGTCACAGGTCACGGCCGGGACGTGGTCGTCCACGACCTTGACGTTGTGCACCACGGCGGTACCGGTGTTGGTCACCGTGTAGGTGTAGTTGACGGTGTCACCGAGGTGGAACGGGCCGGCGCTGTCGGCGGTCTTCTCGATGGTCAGCTCGGCGATGCCCACGACGGGCAGTGTCACTTCTTCCGGTGGGCTGAAGATTTCTTCGCCCAGCGGGTTGGTGCCCACGGCCTGGGCTCTGTTGGTGAGGTGGCCGAGTGCCAGGTCTGCTTCGGTGACGAGGTACGTGCCGTGGCAGAGGGTGCTCTCGGTGGGGTTGAGGGTGGTGGTGTCGCAGACGATGTCCGTCGAGTGGTCGTCGGTGACGAAGACGTTGTCGAGGACGGTCTGGCCGGTGTTCGTCACGGTGTACGTGTAGTTGACGGTGTCACCGACGTGGACCGGGCCGGGGGTGTCCGCTTCCTTGGCCAGGGAGACCGAGGAGGGGCTGATGACCGGGACTGTCGCGTCTGTCTCCGGGGAGTCGACCGGCTCGCCGTTGGCTGTGCCGTGCGCCGTCACGTGGTTGGTGACTTCTCCCAGGTCCGCGTCCTCCGGCGTGACCACGTAGGTTCCATGACACTTGGTCACGTCCCCGGGGCTGCCGCGTGGGGCGAGGGTGGTGAAGTCACAGGTGATGTTGGTGACCCGGTCGTCCTGCAGGAAGAGGTCGGTGATCTCGGTGCCGCCGGTGTTGTTCACGACGTACGTGTAGGGGATGGTGTCGCCCACGTTGAACGGCCCGGGGGTGTCCACCTGCTTGATGACCTCGAGGCCCGGCGGTTCCACCACCGGGATGTCCTCGGAGGAGGGTGGCGAGGTCACCGGGCCGCCGGATGTGGTTCCGCTGGCCTGCGCGGTGTTGGGGATGTGGCCGGCGGCCCCGTCTTCGGGTGTGACCACGTAGACCGCTGTGCAGGTGACTGTCTGGCCGGCCGCCAGCGTGCTCACCGGGCAGGTGATTCCGCCGATCTTCGGGTCGGTGACCACCAGGTTGTCGATGTCCACGTTCCCGGAGTTGGTGACGACGAAGTCGTACGGGACCGGGGTGCCGACGGTCAGGTCGGCGGGCAGCGGCCGGTGGGCCTGCTTGACCAGGTTGAGTTCCGGCAGCGGCTCCTCGGTGGCGATCACCACGTTGCGGATCAGGTGCACGTCGGTGAACAGGCCCGTGGAGCCGGCGAAGCCGAACTTGTAGGTGGAGGGGACGGGTTGCGGTGCGGGGGTGCTCAGCACCTGGTGCTCGCCCGTGCCGTCGTTGAAGTCGACTCCGATGGTCAGGAGCGGGTTCGGCGACGGGGTCAGGTGGACGTGCACCCGGCGGCGGGACGGCTCGAGCAGCGTCTGGGCCTGCGGCGGCGTCACATCCGGCGGGAGGAAGGTCAGCGGGCCCTGCAGGGTGCCCGGCAGGGTGGACGGCCACGGGCCGCTGGTGGTGAAGTTGCTGGTCGTCGCGGTCAGGAAGCAGTAGCCCTCGACGCCGTCGCCGGGCCCGCGGACGGTGACCATGTTGGCGCCCGGCGCCGGGATGTAGAAGCCGGTGCCGGAGGGGGAGCGCTCGCCGGGCGGGCAACCGTTGCCGCGGTGCTCCCAGTCGCCGAAGTAGTTGCCGAGCACGTCGAGTCCGACGCCCAGGTAGCCGCTGTCGACGCCCGGCAGGAACGGTTCGGCCGGATTGTCGCCGGGCAGCTTCTGCGCGTAGCCGAGGCTGCCACCGAACGCTCCCGGGTGGGTGAGTGTGACGTCACCGTTGACCAGGAAGAACGAGATGCCGTCGGCCGGGGTGGCGGGCGTGGTGCTGCCGTACTGCCACTGGTCGAAGTGCACGTCCAGACCGGCGTTGGCCGGCAGCGCCTGGTCGAACAGCACCGCGCCGCTCTCGTCGTTGGCGGAGTCGGTGATCCGCAGGTAGCCGAACGGCGAGCCGTCCAGCGGCGGCACCGGCCCGATCTCCGGGGTCGGACAGCCCGTCAGCTGGTGGCCGCCCCCCGGAAGGGGGTTCGTGACGGGTCCGCCGGTGAGGCAGGCCGCGCCGACTGCGACGAACCTCGAGTCCGCGGTGGCGCCGGTGAAGTCCTCGTTCAGCAGCGCGGAGCCGAGGGCCCGGAGACGCTCCGGTGGCGCGGCGTGGTGGCGGGTTGGCGCTGCTGCCTGGGCCCATGAGCCGGCCAGGCCTGCGCTGATCAGGCCCAGGGTGGCTGCGGCACTGATGAAGCGGGCCGTTCGGGATCTGAGCCGACCCGGTCCGCGGAAGAGTCTCGTCATGCCCTTGACTATGTGCAGCCACTACTCGCAGTTATCGCTTTGTACTATCAGTGGACCTATCGAATCGCTCGGATGCTCGAGCAGCGGATGCCGCCGGAAACGGCAGCACCCTGACTTGGTGTCAGGCTCTCCGAGGAGCTCGGACTGACTTGACGTCAGACATGGTGAGG
Organism: Kitasatospora sp. NPDC004614; assembly: GCF_042873675.1. Taxonomy (NCBI): domain Bacteria; kingdom Bacillati; phylum Actinomycetota; class Actinomycetes; order Kitasatosporales; family Streptomycetaceae; genus Kitasatospora; species Kitasatospora sp. NPDC004614. Next base: position 262,310 of record NZ_JBIALR010000005.1, on the reverse strand, counting down.
CAGACCGCCGGTGATTGTTCAGCAGAAAGGAAACTGCTGGGGGTACGGGCGTCATTCGCCTGCGCGGGCGAGCACCCAGGGGTGAACCTTCGTTCCGTCCCTCCCCTTGCGGGCGCAGGACCGAGTGCTCGCCTTAGCGACCACATGGACGCACGGCCGCATTGCGGGCCCGCGCGTCCCATGTCGTTCTGGAATCGGCAGGGCCCACCATCGCGCCCCGCCGGCCGTCGAACTTCTCGGAGGAGAACTTTCATGCGTGCTCTCAAGCGTGTCCTGGCCATCGGCGCTCTCACCGCCCCCCTCGTGATCGGCTGCGCCGGGCTCGCGTCCGCCCACGAGGGTCCTCACGAGGGTCCGGGCGCCCACTGGAGCAAGTCCCAGTTCATCGCCAACGAGGAAGGGGCCGGCTTCGCGGAGGCGTTCTCCTTCGTCGGCCCGGACGGGGTCGAGCACGGCAAGCGGTGGATCTGGGCGGACGACCACGGTGTCTCCGGCTCCTTCATCGAGTCCGGCGCCCACTTCTAGAAGCCGGGCCAGGTGTCCGGCGGGCGCGCCCCCGCCCGCCGGACAACCGCCCGCCCCACACTCATCGACCCGCGCGTCCCGGCCTCCGTGGCCGAGCGACCGCGGGTCGATGCGTGTTCCGGGGCAGCAGCCGGGACGGCTCAGCAACGCAGCGCCCCCCGGCCGCGGAGGGCCGGGACGGCTCAGCGGCAGAGCGCCGCGTCGACGGCGTCGGCCACGCGCTGCTGGACCTCCGGCGACGGGGCCTCGGTCACCGTGACGTTCGCCGCGCGGCCGTCCTCGGTGACGCCGCCGCGGGTGACGTAGCCGGGGAGGCTACCGCCGTGGCCCCAGGACAGGCCGCCGCAGGGCAGCGGGCGGCTGGCTAGGCCCAGGCCGTATCGTGCGCCGGGGCCCATGTACTCGGCCGGGACGGTGGTCCGCATCTGCGCGAGCTGGGCCGGTGGCAGCAGTCGACCGCCGATCAGGGCGGAGAAGAAGCGGTTCAGGTCGGTGTTGGTAGAGATCATCGCGCCGGCCGCCCAGGCCCAGGACGAGTCCATCTCGGTGATGTCGAGGGGCGGGGTGCCGGGTTCCTCGACCACGTAGCCGTGGGGGTGGCGCTCACGGATGGTCAGCTCGCCCGGGGCGGGGAAGTACGTGTGGCGCAGGCCGACGCGGTCGATCACCCGCTTGGTGATCTCCTCCCCCACCGGGCGCCCGGTGACCTTCTGGACGATCAGTCCGGCCACCAGGTATCCGGTGTTGCTGTACTTCCAGCCGGCGCCGGGGGCGAAGTCCGGCCGGTGCGCGAGGGCGATGTCGAGCAGTTCGCGCGGCTCCAGGTACTGGTCGGCCCGGGAGAACTCCAGGAATTCGGTGTAGTTCGCCAACCCGCTGGTGTGCTGGAGGACTTGGCGGACCGTTATGCGCCGCCCGTCGATGCCGTCGCCGTGGATCAGGCCGGGCAGGTAGGTGTCGAGGGAGGCGTCCAGGTCCACCTTGCCCTCCGCCACCAGCTGGAGGACGACGACCGCGACGAAGGTCTTGGTGTTGCTGCCGACCCGGACCTGCCCGTCGGCGGGGACCTTCGCGCCGGTCGCCAGGTCGCCGACGCCCGCGGTGTAGTCGCGGGTGCGGCCGTCCCGGCCCCGGACGGCCGCCAGCGCGCCGGGCACGTGGTCGCCGGTGACCAGCGCGTCGAGCCGCTGCTGGACGACGTCGGCCGCGTTGGCCTCGGCGGGCGCCATGGCCTCGGCGGGCGCGGCGTGGGCGGACGGGGCGAGTCCGCCGAGCAGGAGGGCCGCGGTGGCAACGGCGAAGGCGTAACGGCGGTGCGGGGGTGGCGAGTTCACGAGGTGTCTCCTTGAGCGGGGCGGAGTGCCGGTCCGCTCCAGAAGACCATGCGGCTCTGCGGGTTTCCGTCGCCTCCAAGAAGGGGCGGCCGTCGCCTCCGAGGAGGAGTGCCGTTCGCCGCCTGTCGTCCTGACGGTGTATCAGGAACCCTGATCCGGCTCCGTGGCGGAGAGGCTCAGCATGAAGGGTGAGCCGTTCGCGGTGGGGTTCCAGCCCTGGGCGCGGGCGGTGCGGATGCCGTGGGCGACTTCGCGCGGCAGGACCAGGTCGGTCGGGGTGAGGTCGGGCTCGAGGCGGGCCCGGCGGCCGGTTTCGACGACGAGGGTGGTTCCGGGGCGGTTCGCGTCCTCGGCGACGTAGCCGAGGGTGCCGCCTTCGTAGTCGCAGCAGAGGTGTCGTCGGCTGGCGTGCCAGCGGTATTCGGCGCCGTCGACGACGATGCGGCGGGTGCCTTTCTTGGCGAGTGCCATGGTGGCGCCTTTCGACTTCGGGGGGCGGTGGGTCCGCGGACAGTGTCGTGGGGGCGGCGCGCGGGTGTCACCGGGTTTTCCGGTGCGGCGGTGAGGAGCCCGCGTCAATCGGCGGGGCGGCGAGGAGCCCGCGTCAATCGGCGGGGCGGTGAGGAGCCCGCGTCAATCGGCGGGGCGGTCCCAGAGGCGGGCGAGATGGGCGTGCAGGAGGTGTTCGGCCTCCTCGGGGGTGCGGTGGCCGATCAGGACGTGGGCGGTGAGGCCGTCAGTGAGGGCGAGCAGGGTGCGGGCCTCGTGGGCGGGATCGGGGTGGTCTCCGGCGGCGGCGATGAGTCCGGTGAGCAAGGTCTCCAGGTCGGTGTAGCTGGTGCGCAGCGCGGCAGCGAGGGTGGGGTGGACGGCGGCGGCGGCGAGGAAGGCGATCCAGGTGCGGGCCTGGGCGCGGTGCCGGGTCTGGAGCAGGGCGATCTCGCGGGCGAGGTGGCCGACGGTGCTGGCCGGGGACTGGGCGGGGGCGGCGAGCAGGCTGGCGTGGGCGCGGGCGGTGACCTGGTGGCCGATGTGGGCGAGAGCGAAGTGCAGCATCTCGTCCTTGGTGCGGAAGCAGCGCTGGACGGCGCCCATGGAGACCTGGGCGCGGGCGGCGACGTCGCGGAGGGTGGCGGCTTCGATGCCCTGTTCGTCGATCAGGGCGCAGACGGCGTCGGCGATCTGACGGCGGCGTTCCTCGTGGTCGACCTGTTTGGGCATCTGTTGGGGCCTCCCGTCGATTTTATTCGATGCGAGTGTATCGGTTCGCGGGCTAGAGTGCGGCTCGGTTCCGATGCAACCGCATCGGAACCAACCGAGAAACCCAGGAGGACCGGATCCATGTGGAAACTTTCCGCCGCCGAGCTCGCCGCTGCCGTCCGCAGCGGCGAGGCGTCCGCGCTCGACGTGGTGGACGCCCATCTCGACCGGATCGCCGAGGTGAACCCGCGGGTCAATGCCATCACCCAGCTGCTCGCCGACCGGGCCCGTGCCGAGGCCCGCCTGCTCGACCGGCGCCGGGCCGCCGGCGAGGAACTCGGTCCATTGGCCGGGGTGCCGTTCACGGTCAAGGAGTGCATCCGGATCGAGGGGGTGGCGACCACGTTCGGCACGCCCCGCTTCGCCCACATGATCGCCCCGGAGGACGCGATCTCGGTGGCCCGGCTGCGGGCGGCCGGGGCGATCCCGCTCGGCCACAGCAACATGCCGACGCTGATCCTGTCCGGCATGCACCCGCGCAGCGAGCTGTACGGCGAGACCCTCAACCCGTGGGACCCGGGGCGCACGCCCGGCGGCACCAGCGGCGGGGACGGGGTGGCGGTGGCCACCGGGATGGCCGCGCTGGGGCTCGGCAACGACTCCGGCGGCTCGGTCCGCATCCCCGCCGTGTTCTGCGGCGTCGCGGCGCTCAAGCCGTCCGCCGGGCGGTTCGCCGCCGACCAGCGCACGCTGGGCCCGGACGACCCGGGGCCGGCCTCCCAACTGCTGGTCCACGACGGCCCGTTGGCCCGGACGGTGGCCGACCTGCGGATCGCGTACGAGGCGCTGTCCGGGCCCGACCCGCGCGATCCGCGTGCCGTTCCGGCGCCGCTGTACGGCCGTCCGTTCGACGCTCCGCCGAAGGTCGCCGTGGTCACCGACCCGGGCGGGCTCGGTGTCCACCCGACCGTCCGCCGGGCCGTCGAGCGGGCCGCCGGGGCGCTGGCGGACGCGGGGTACGACGTGCGCGAGGTGCCCGACGCGCCCCGGATGGCCGAGGCGTTCGAGGCCTACCAGCAGCTCACCAACACCGAGTTCGCGCCCGCCTGGCCCGCCGTCCGGCAGGTGCTCGGCGAGGGCGGCGACCGCTACATCGGCTTCGCGATGCGCAAGGTGCCGCCGGTCGACGCCGCCCGGCTGATCGCGCTGATGGGCACCTGGACGAACATCCGCCGGTCCTGGGCGGAGTTCATGACGGAGTACCCGCTGCTGCTCGGCCCGGTCTTCACCGAGCCGCCGGTCGAGCCCGGCCTGGAGTCGCGCGACCAGGCGGGCCGGGACCGGGTCGCGGCCGCCATGGCGCTGAGTTCGGTGACCAGTTTCGTCGGCGTCCCCGCCGTCGCGGTGCCCACCGGCGTGGGCGGCGGCCTGCCGACGGGCGTCCAGCTCGTCGGCCGGCCGTTCCGCGAGGACCTGTGCCTCGCCGCCGCCCAGCAGATCGAGGACCGGCTCGGCATCCTCGCCCCCGTCGACCCGGTGTTCTGAGGCAATCTCCGGGCCCCGGCGGGCCGCAACCCGCCGGGGCCGTGGGGGCGTCAGGCGCGGCGTCGCACCGCGCCGACGGCGGCGACCAGGGCGCCGAGCACCGTCGCGGCGACCGGCACCAGCAGCGCCGCGCGGAACGCCTCCACCATCCGTTCGCTGGTCACCTGGACGGAGGCGCACCAGCGGGAGATCGCCGCCGCCCGGGCGGCGTACGACGCGCGCGGGGGCGGGGCCTGAGGAACCGTCAGCGGGTGATGTCCACGTCGACGGTGAAGTCCTGCTGGCCGGGCGGGCAGGGCTTGGCCTCGCCGCAGCTGCTGCGGTGGGCGGTCAGCCGGACCGTGCCGGCGGTGCGGGCGGTGAAGGCGGTGGTGACGGTGCCGCAGCCGCTGCCGGGGCGGCAGGAGGGCGCGGCGGTGGTGGAGGGTTCGCCGGTGGGGGCGAGCAGGCCGGGGTCGGTGCTGGTGGCGGGCGACCAGTAGGTGCTGTGGAGCTCGGTGCGGACGATGGTGCCGGGCGCGACGGTGATGTGGGTGCGGTCGGCGGATTCGTCGAGCACGACGGGGCCGGTGGAGGCGGTGGCGCCGGTGGAGCCGATCGTCGGGCCTGCGGCGGTGGTCGTGGCGGTGGTGGTGGCGGACCCGCAGCCGCTCAGTGCGGCGAGGGCGAGCAGGGCGGCTGCGGCGGTCTTGATCAGCTTCGGGGTCATGGCTTCGTCTCTCTGAACGGGTCGGGCCGGCGGGCGTGCAGTGATGGGACGCGGCGGCGGCCCTACTGGATCCCCTGCGCAACGGCGCCGGGGCGGGCCCGTGGTGGGCCCGCCCCGGCGCCCCCTGGGGGAGGCTGTTACCGCGTCAGGAGACGTTGAGCGCGGTGTCGTCGATCACGAAGCTGGTCTGCTGCGAGGAGTCCTCGGTGCCGGTGAACTTCAGGGTGACGCTCTGACCCGCGTAGGAGGACAGGTCGAAGGACTTCTGCACGTACCCGGTGGCGGCGTTCACGTTGGAGTAGGTCGCCAGGGTGGTGGAGTTGGCCTGGACGGTCAGCTTGTCGTAGGCGGTGGTGCCGGTCTCGGCGGTGTCGATGTGCAGCCAGAAGCTGAAGGTGGCCTTGCAGCCGGCCGGGATGGTCACCGTCTGGGCGACGGTGTCGGTGTGGGCGGAGCCGTAGCCGTCCAGCCAGGCCTTCCAGGAGCCGCTGTGGGCGGGCTGGGAGGTGGAGTTGTCGACCACGCCGGCGCTGGTGGTCCACGGCGCGGCGGTGCCGGTCTCGAAGCCGGCGTTGCCGAGCAGCTGGCCGGCGGTGCAGGTGCCGCCGCCGGTGCCGGCCTCGCTCCAGCTGAAGCTGGTGGAGCCGGCCGCGCCGGTGGTGTCGGTGGCGCTGACGGTCACCGAGGAGGTACCCGCGGCGGTCGGGGTGCCGGAGATCAGGCCGGTCGAGGAGTTGATCGACAGGCCGGCCGGCAGGCCGGTGGCCGCGTAGGTCAGGGTCTGGCCGGACGCCGAGTCGGTGGCGTGGATCTGCAGGCTGGCGGCGGTGCCGACGGTGCCGCTCTGGGTGCCGGGGTTGGTCACCGTGACGGTGTTGGTGGTGCCGCCGCCGTGGGTGAGGATGGCGTGCGTGATGGCGCAGGAGTTGGTGTCGTTCGACCAGCTGGCCTGCTCGGCGAAGGTGCCGTACGAGCCGAAGCTGACGTTGGCGGCGCCGCCGGCGGTGCCGGGCTGGAGCCAGGCGCACTCGTCGGAGTTCTCCTGGCCGTTGTACGAGGAGCCGGAGACGTGGTTGGTCCAGCCGCCGGCCGGGTTCTGGTCGGACATCATCTCGTGCCACTCGTGGCCGAGGGTCATCGTCCAACCGTCCAGGGTTCCGGGCGAGTTGACGAAGCCGACGCCGCAGGAGGAGCCCATGTCGATGTTGTACGGCTGGTTGGAGAACGCGATGTCGCCGTAGTTGGAGGTGACGGCGCCGCCGGTGAGGGTGGTGTCGCCGTTGTAGTCGTGCCAGGCGCAGTAACCCTGGGTCGGGCTCTGGTAGTTGTCCGGGTTGGTGCCCTTCGGCGACAGCACCACGTAGTACGCGTCGCGGTTGGCCGCGGCGGTGGTGTTGCCGAAGTGGGCGGCCGCGTTGACGGCTTCCACGCCGAGCTGGTGGCCGGTGGAGGAGGCCGGGGAGGCACCCGCGTTGTCGTACCAGACGCCGGAGAGCACGCCGCCGGTCTGGTAGGGGATGAACGCGGCGTTCGACGGGCAGGAGACCGCGCCGGAGGCGACGTTCGGGCCGTCGCACCACTGGGTGAGGTCGGCGGACCAGGTCTCGCCGTTGGTGCCGATGCCCTTGAACATGTTCTGCGCGGCCTGCGCGGCGCCCGCGGCGTCGTTGGAGAACGTCAGGTTGCCGTTGGCGTCGGTTCCCTGGGAACCCCACTGGTTGCCGTAGAACACCAGGTAGACCTTGGAGTGGCCGCTCTGCACGCCGATGCCGTCGACGCCGCCGCCGTAGGACAGGGTCTGCTGGCCGGTGGCCGCGGCCTGCAGCTGGTGGGCTATCTGGTCCTGCTTCTGCTTGGCGTGCTGCTTGACGCCCGGGACGGTGCTGTTGGTCTGCGCCGGGGCGAACGGGTTGAACTCGTTGGAGACGCCTCCGGTTCCGGCGGAGCCGTGGTGCGCCTGGCCGGAGACCGACGGCACGGCGGCCGGCTCGGGGGTGGCGGCGTTCGCCGGGGCCGCGGTGGCGGCGAGGCCGGCGGCGGCGAGCGCGAGCGAGGCGGCGGCGGTCAGCGCCGCCATCCTCGAACGCATGGCGGTGGGGGTCATACCCATGGGTGGGGAGCCTCTCTCCTCCGGCCGCCCGTACCTCGGTGGGGCGCAGTGCGGCCGATAAACCTGGGGGCGGGAGCGGACGGTGGGGCACGACCGGGAACGATTGCCGCCCACGGAAATACGCGGCATTCCGTATTTCCGGTGGCGGCAGGCGAATTGACGGAGCCTCGTACGGGGCCGGTCGTCCGTCTGCGGCCTGAAGCAAAGCAGAGCTGCCGATGGACAGTCAATGGACCCGGTTAAGGGAAAACTCAGGAACCTTGTTCACGCAGGTGGAGACGCGTGCCGGTGCGGGGCTTCACCCTCCGGCGGCGTCAACAGTTTTCAAGTTGGCATCCCTGTTCTTGGCTGTTCGGGTGGAATTCAGTACCGCCCCTTTGCGAGGTTTTTGAATTCCGGTCGCAGTGAAGAAGCCCGGCCGGTGGGTTGTCAGTCCGTCAGGTTGGCGGGGCGGTGGGCGTGGTAGCCGTCGCCGTCCTTGAGGCCGTAGGTGTGCGTGGTGTAGCGGGTGCCGACGCCGCCCGCCTGCTCGTAGGCGTGGTAGGAGGTGTGCTTGCTGTTGTCCCAGCTGTCGAAGATGACCACGTGGCGGTGGTCGGGGTCGCTGCTGTTGGCCTTGATGACCAGGTCGCCCTGCCGCAGTTCGGACATCTTGATCGCCCTGGTCCAGCCGTCGTTCTTCAGCGCGACGGTGTTCGGGCCGGACTTGGGCAGGCGCAGCGTCATCGAGGCGTAGCCGGAGCAGTCCTGGCGGTAGCCGTCCGACCAGGTCTTGTGCTGGCTGTAGGGGACGGGCTTGCCGTGGTCGGCGGTCAGCCAGGCCTTGGCGCGGCGGATCTCCTCGGCGCGGGTGGTCTTCGGGGCGTCGGCGGCCCGGGTGGTGGTGACGGTGTCCGCGGCGGTGGCGAGGGTGGGGGTGCCGAGGGCCAGGGTGCCGAGCAGGACGAGGGCGGTGATGCTGCGGCGGTGGGTGCGGTTCATGGTGGTGTTTCCTTTTCGGGGTGGGGGGTTGAGGTTCGGTCAGCCGAGGTGGGCGAGGCGGCGCAGGGCGGCGCGGTCGCCGTGGAAGACGTCGGCGTCCATCGGGAGGCCGGCGGTGCCGGGCAGTTGGGCGTGGTCGCTGTGCTGCCAGAAGTCCCAGGTGGTGGCGCCGGGCAGCGGGCGGGGTTCGGTGGTGCCGTAGCGGGCGAGCCAGCTGGGGTGGCCGGCCAGGTCCTTCGTTCCGCCGAGGCAGTCGTCGACGATGTCGCGGCGGGTGTAGACGGCCGGTGCGCTGCCGGTGGCGTGTTCGACGCGCCGGAGGAAGGCCCCCAGCTGGGCGAGTTGCAGCCGGTGGCCGTCACGGGTGCACGCCTCGACGTCCACGGCGGGTGGCAGTTCGCCCGGCTTGGTGCCGGTGTGGCCGGCGCCGCGGAGGGTTGCGAGGAAGTGGTCGGCCTGGGCGGCGCCGTCCTGGTCGGGGCGGAAGTAGTGGTAGGCGCCGTGGATCAGGTTGGCGGAGCGGGCTCCGGCCAGATCCCGGGTGAACCAGTTGTCGACGGTGCCGGTGCCTTCGGTGGCCTTGAGCCAGACGAACTGCTGGCCGTCGTGGGCGATCGCGGGCCAGTCGTAGGCCTTCTCTCCGTTCCTGGTCTCGTGGTTGTGGTGCGAGCTGTCGAAGCCGCGGACGGTGTAGGTCTGCGGGCCGCCGGCGGCGTCGGCGGCGTCGGCGGGGGTGGCCGGTCCGAATGCTGCGAGCGCCAGCAAGCAGGCGGCGCGACGGGTGGGCGTCATGGGCAGGTCCTCCTGGGTGCGGTGGTGACGGAGCGTCAGTGCGGCGGTGATTGCTGCGGCCCCGGTGACAGCGTTGCCCGCCGGATGCCGCCCGCGCACCGGTTGCCGGTTGTCGTCCGGGCCCGGCACCTCGACAACCCCTCCCACCTGCCCGTTTCCTGACGGCCTCCCGGGTGGCGCGGCGCCCCGTGTCCGGGGTCGGGCGGGCTCGTTGGGTGGGGTGGAGTCGAGGGAGGCGGGGTCGCGGTGAGCACCGAGGGCGATCGCGGGCGGGTGCCCGGGCAGGGTGGGCGCGGGGCCGGGTTCGGGGCGGTGCTGCGGGAGCGGCGGCAGTCGGCCGGGCTCTCGCAGGAGAAGCTGGCCCGTCAGGTGCACTACGACAAGAGCCACATCAGCAAGGTGGAGAGCGGCGACAAGCCACCCACGGCGGCGTTCGCGCGGGCCTGCGACCAGGCGTTGCGGACGGGTGGCGCGCTGCTGGAGCTGGCGGTGCGCGGTCAGTGCCCGTACCCGGGGCTGGCGAGTTTCGGGGCGGAGGACGAGCGCTGGTTCCACGGGCGGGACCGGGCGCGCGCGGAGTTGCTGGCGCTGCTGGGCGAGCGGCTGGCGGACCGGGGTGGCCCGGTCGCGGTGGTGGGCCCGTCGGGTGCGGGCAAGTCCTCGCTGTTGCGGGCGGGGCTGGTGCCGTCCCTGCGGCGCGGCGCGCTGCCGGCGCTGGGGGCGGTCGACGCCGAGGTCTTCTCCCCCACTGCCGAACCGATGGCGCGGCTGAACGCGCTCGCCCGGGGCGCCTGCCCGGTCTGGATCGTCGACCAGGCCGAGGAGTTGTTCACGCTGTGCGCCGATCCGGGTGAGCGGCGGGCGTTCCTGGACCGGCTGTGCGAGGAGGCCGGACCGGACGGCAACCGGCTGGTGGTGCTGGGCCTGCGGGCCGACCTGTACGGGCACGCGCTGGCGCACCAGGGCGTGTTGGCGGCGGTGCGCCACGGTCAGCTCGCGCTGGGGCCGATGAGCGCCGAGGAGTTGAGCCGGGCGATCACCGCACCGGCCCGCACGGCCCGGCTGGAGCTGGAGCCGGGCCTGCTGGAGGTGCTGCTGGCCGATCTGGGCCTGGACGGCGCCGCGTCCGGCGCCCCGGACGGCGGCGCCTACGACCCGGGGGCGCTGCCGCTGCTCGCGCACGCGCTGCGCGCGGTGTGGCAGCAGCGCTGCGGGCGGGCGCTGTCGCTGTCCGGCTACCGGGCGATCGGCGGCCTGCACGGTTCGGTGGCGCTGACGGCGGAGCGGGCCTGGTCGCGGCTGGACGGTCCGGCCCGGGTGGCGGCCCGCCGGGTGCTGCTGCGGCTGGTCCACCTCGGGCCGGACGGTCAGGTGTCGCGGCGGCGCGCCGAACTGTCGCAGCTGGCGGCGGCCGACGCCGAGCCGGGCCAGGTGGCGCAGGTGCTGGCGTCGTTCGCGGACGACCGGCTGATCACCCTGGACGCGGCCGGCGCGACGCTCTCCCACGAGGCGCTGCTGCGGGCCTGGCCGCGGCTGCGCGGCTGGATCGAGGACAGCCGGGACGAGTTGAGACTGCATCAGCAGCTGACCCAGGACGCCGAGAACTGGGCGGCGTCGGGCCGCGAGGAGGCCCTGCTGCCCCGGGGCAGCAGGCTGGAGGTGGTCCGGGCCTGGGCGGCGTCCGACGGCGGGCGCGGCCTGGCGCCGGTGGAGCGGGACTTCCTGGCCGCCGCCGCGCACCGCGCCGACCAGGAGCGCCGGGCGGAGCGCCGCCGGGTCCGGACCCGCCGTCAACTTGCGGGCATCCTGGCCCTGTTGCTGGTCGCGGCGGCGCTCGCCGGCGACCTGCTGCGGCAGGAGCACGAGCGGGCGGAAGCGGCGACGGGCGGCCGCAGCGCACTGGTGCTGCTCTCCGAGGCGCAGCGCAGTTCGTCCCGTGACCCGTACGCGGCGCTGTGGCAGTCGGTGGCGGCGCGCCGGATCGCCGAGGCGGGCGTTCCGGAGCTGCGCCGGGAGGCGGACGACGCGGTGCTGAGCACCCAGGGCCAGTACCTGGCGGGGCGGATCCCGGGTTTCGAATACGGGGTGAACGGGCTGGCGCTGAGCCCGGACGGGAAGCTGGTCGCCACGGGTGACGCGCAGGGCCGGGTGACGCTGTGGGATTCCGCGACCACCGCGCGGGTCGCCGAGCTCCAGGGGGAGGTCGGGCATCCGGTGCAGGATCTGGAGTTCGGCCCGGACGGGTCGGTGCTGGCCGCCGCGCTCACGGGCGACGAGCGGCGCCGGATCCTGCTGTGGCGGGTGGCCGACCGGACGCCGTTGCCCGCCCCGGTGATGCCCGTGAACGGCGAGGGCAGGCCGGCGAAGGCCAAGCGGCTGGCGTTCAGCCGGGACGGCGCGCTGCTGGCGGCGGGCTCCGGCGACAAGGCGCTGCTGGGCCAGGTGTGGGTGTGGCGCACGGACGCGGGTGCGGCGCCGCCGGTGCGGACGCTGGCGGACCATGCGGGCGCGATCCAGGGGTTGGCGTTCGGCGCCGGCCACCAGTTGGCCTCGGCGGATGTCGGCGGCGCGGTGCTGGTGCGGGACGTGGACGCGCCGCCGCGGCGGGACGGCGGTGCGCCGGTGGTGTTCGCGGGCCGCTCGCCGTCGCCCCGGTCGTTGGCGTTCGCGGCGGGCGGCGGGCTGCTGGCGGTCGGCGACGAGCAGGGCGGGATCCGGTTGTGGCGTCCGGCGGCCCCGGACACCGGGCCGCAGCAGTGGCCGGCCACTGACCTGCCGCCCGGTCATGTCGGTTCGGTGAACGCGCTGGACCTGACGCCGGACGGCGCCACCCTGGTGTCCGCGGGCGACGACGGCGCCGCCCGGGTGTGGGACGTGGCGACCGGCCGGGTGGCGGCCGAGCTGCACGGCCATCCGACGTTCGTGCTGGGCGCGGCGATCGGCCGGGACGGCCGTACCGTCGTCACCTCGGCCGCGTTCGGTTCACCGCCGGGCAGTGTGCTGGTCTGGGATCTGCGGCGGGGCACGGATCTGGCGCCGTGGCCGGAGCATCCACAGGTCACGGCCGTCGCCGCGGCCGGGGACCGGGCGGCGGTCGGCACAGCCGACGGCCGGCTCGCGCTGTGGGACGTGGGCGGGCCGGTGCCGCGTCCGATCGATGTCACGGGTCCGTCGGGCAGTGCGGTCACCGCGCTGGCCTTCGACCGGGGCGGCCGCGCCCTGGCGAGCGGCACCGACAGCGGCGCGGTGCAGGTCCGCGGTGCGGCGGACGGCGCGGTGCGGGCCTCGCTGCGGGTGACGGGCCGGGTGTCGGCGGTCGCGCTGAGCCCCGACGGGTCGCAGCTGGCGGTGGGCACCAGATCCGGCCGGCTGCTGCTCGGCCCGCCGGACGGCTCGCCGTTGCAGGAGCGCCGGCCCGCGAACGACGACCGCGTCCACGCCCTGGTGTTCCTCGGTGACGGCGCCGAGCTGGCGTTCGCCGGTGACTCGCAGTTCGTCCGCCTGCTCACCGTCGCCGATCCGGGGCGGCCGGTCCGCGCCAGCGCCTACGGGCACGCCGATCAGGTGCGCCGGCTGGCCGTCAGCCCGGACGGCCGCTACCTGGCGACCGCCGGGAACGACCGGCTGGTGAATGTGTGGGACACCCGCACCGGTGCGCGACTGGACACCGTCCGGCGCTCGTTGGACGACACGGTGCTGGCGCTGGCGTTCGCCCGGGACGGCCGGGCGCTGGCGGCGGTCGGCCGCGAGGGCCGGCTGCGCCGCTGGGACACCGCGCACCCGGACGCCCCGGCCACCACCCTCACCGGCCCGGCGCAGTCGCTGAACGGTCTCGCGTTCCTGCCCGACGGCCGGGCCCTGGTCGGCGGCGACGACGGCACCGCCCCGCTGTGGAGCCTGTCGCCGGACGCCGCGGTGGCGCGGGCCTGCGCGGTGCTGCGGGCTCCACTCCCCCGCGACGAGTGGTCGCGGCTGCTGCCTGCCGTCGGCTACCGCCCGGACTGCGGCTGACCCGACGGGCCGTCGGGCCGGCGTGACTGCACCAGGGCGACGTAGCGGACGGTGAAGACCATCGGCACGGCGAACCCGGCTAGCTGGACCAGCAGCGAGGCCAGCGAGTGGCCGTGGCCCGCGTGGGCGAGCACGCCCAGGACGACGGCGGTGATCGCGAACGCGGCCGTCCACACCGAGGTGATGATCACGTTGACCCGGATGAACGGCTTGAGCGGCCAGATCTCGGGCGGGGTGCTGCGCTTGGCGATGCCGAGCGTGAACGGCTTGCCGATCAGCAGCGAGGTGCCGGCGATGACGGCGAGGCAGGCGGAGGAGAGCGTCGCGGAGTAGCCGCGGATGCCGGAGTGCGGGTCGGCGAAGGCGAGTGCGGCGAGCGCGGCGAAGTACAGCGCGGAGCCGAGTTCGATGATCAGCGCGTCCCAGGCGGCTCCGGCCCTGCGCTGCTGGAGGATGACGGCCGAGGCGACGACCAGACCGGCCAGGGCGGCCCACTGCCACTGGGCGGACGGGATCACCGCGAAGACGATCCAGGGCAGGAAGGTGCGCAGGTACGACATTTCGGTGTGGATTCCCCCTCGGTGAAGCGGCCGTTCCGGCCGTGCTGCCCGCAAGCCTATCCACCTGGCGCACCAATCACACCAAACATCCGGATACCGACTATTGACATTTCGCCAACTCCCGTATCCACCACGGAACATGTGCCTGCCCTGTCCTAACGGGATGTCAGGATCCCGAGCATGGAGAACAACACGGGGATGAACACCTACCAGCGCCTGGTCGTGCGCCTGCACGAACTCGGCATGATCGACCGTCAGACGGCGGACGAGCAGGTCGCGTCGACCGCGGCCTGGGGCGAGCCCCGACCGGAGCGGCGCGCCCAGGAGTTGGCCGGGGTGCTGGACGAGTGCGGCGTCGCGGTGCGGGCGCACGGCGAGGACGTCGACTTCGCGGAGGGCGCCTACGAGTCCGTCCTCAGGAACGCGGCACGGATCATCGGCGGCGCGGTCACCGTCACCGGGGTGGAACTGGTCGGCGGGATCGGCGACACCCGGGAGCTCCGTTTCAAGGTCAACGGCGTGGCGAAGTCGTGGTGGATCGACCAGCCGTCCGACGACTACCTCGACCTGGGGGCCATCGAGTTGGGCATCGGCGACCTCGAGCCGGGCGGTGCGGACCCCCGGGTCTTCCACCCCGTCCCCGCCGACGAAACCTGCGGGGACGACCTCCACCTGCTGGCCACCCCGGCCCAGGCGGCGGCGCTGCGCGAGGAGTTCGGCCTGGGGATCCGGTTGTGCGACGCGGACGGCGTGGTCGTCCAGGAGGTGTAGTGGCGCGTCAGAGGTGGGCCAGGTAGTGCGCCAGGTACGGCGGGGTGCGCAGGGCGGGTATCTCCTCCCGGCGCACCAGCCGGACGGCCTGGCCCTCGCCGAGGACGAGGGCGCCCTCGGGTCCGTCGTAGACGGCGTGCAGGACGGTGGTGGTGTCGGCGATCAGCGGGTGGCGCGGCGCGTCGAGTGGGCGCAGCGCGGTGACGGTGATGCCGGCTTCTTCGCGAATTTCGCGGGTGGCGCAGTCGTGGGCGTTCTCGTGGCCTTCGCGCCAGCCGCCGATGGGGGCCCAGTGGCCGGGCCAGGCGATGCCGGGGTGGTCGTCGCGGAGGTTGAGCAGGACGCGGTCGCGGGCGGGGGTGGTGACGAGGACGAGGACGCCTTCGAAGGCGTCGGCGCCGGGGTCGGTGTCCTCGGCGTACAGGGTGGTGCGGGCGCGGCGGGCGCGGTCGACGAGCATCAGCCGGCGGTGGTCCTGGGGTCGCATCCGGTTGCGCCAGCGCCAGAGGGTGTCGACGGCCCAGTCGGTGTGGGCGGTGGTGAGGCGGATGCGGTGCAGTTGGTCGTCGTCGAGGGTGCCGCCGTCGAAGACGTAGTCGGTGGCGGCGAGTGGCCGCTGGGCGGTGGGTGCGTGGTGCAGGACGGCGAGCAGGCGGCGTTCGGTTTCGACGTCGATTCCGAGTTGCTCGCGGGCCCTCGACCGGGCGCTCTGCCAGGGGGTTTCGCCGGTTCGGGTGTCGCCGCCGGGCAGTTGCCAGCGGTCGGGGTCGTGGGCAGAGCGCAGGTGGAACGGGTGGCCGTGCCGGTCGGTGAAGTAGAGGGCGCCGTGGCTGCTGGTGAGGGCGGTCCGGCGCAGGTAGTGGCCGATGGGTTCGCTGAGGTCGTGGTGTCCGGTCACGGTGTCCCCCTGTCCGCGTGCGGCTGCCTTCGACCCTAGGCAGCGGTGCGGCGCATGCCAATGCCCGGTGCGGGATCCGCCGGAACCCTGCGGCAGCCAAATTCACCCAGACGGCGCAATGCGGGCAACCCGCCGTGCGCGCGGATGTAAGGACGGGTTGGGTGGGACCTGGGGCCAGCGATCTTGGTCGGCCCGTGGAACGGATGAGGGAGTGCGTCGATGTACTACAGCAGCGGCAACTACGAGGCGTTCGCCCGGCCGCGCAAGCCCGCGGGAGTGGACGGCAAGCGGGCGTGGTTCGTCGGCTCGGGGCTGGCGTCGTTGGCGGGCGCGGCGTTCCTGGTCCGGGACGGACAACTGGCGGGCGAGCGGATCACCATCCTGGAGCAGCAGCGGATTCCGGGCGGCGCGCTGGACGGCATCAAGGAGCCGGAGCGCGGGTTCGTGGTCCGCGGCGGCCGCGAGATGGAGAACCACTTCGAGTGCCTGTGGGACCTGTTCCGCTCGATCCCGTCGATCGAGATCGAGGGGGCCAGTGTCCTCGACGAGTTCTACTGGCTGAACAAGGACGACCCGAACTTCTCCCTCCAGCGCGTCACCCACCAGCAGGGCCGCGACGCCGGCACCAACGGCCTGTTCGCGCTCAATGACCGGGCGCAGCGGGACCTGCTGAAGGTGTTCCTGGCGACGCGTCAGGAGATGGAGGGCAAGCGGATCGACGAGGTGTTCGGCGAGGACTTCCTGTCGTCGAACTTCTGGCTGTACTGGCGGACCATGTTCGCCTTCGAGCAGTGGCACTCGGCGCTGGAGATGAAGCTCTACCTGCACCGTTTCGTGCACCACATCGGCGGTCTGCCAGACTTCTCGGCGCTGAAGTTCACCAAGTACAACCAGTACGAATCGCTGGTGCTGCCGCTGGTGCGGTGGCTGATGGACCAGGGTGTGGTGTTCCAGTACGACACCGAGGTCACCGACGTCGACTTCTCCTTCACGGACGGCCGGAAGCAGGCGACGGCGCTGCACTGGGTCTCCGGCGGTGAGCCGGGCGGGGTTCAACTGACCGCCGACGACCTGCTGTTCACCACCATCGGCTCGCTGACCGAGAACTCCGACAACGGCGACCAGCACACCCCGGCGAAGCTGAAGGAGGGCCCGGCGCCGGCCTGGGACCTGTGGCGGCGGATCGCGGCGAAGCACCCGGACTTCGGCCGTCCGGACGTGTTCGGCGCGCACGTCCCGCAGACCAAGTGGGAGTCGGCGACGGTCACCACGCTGGACCACCGGATCCCGGAGTACATCCAGAAGGTCTGCAAGCGCGACCCGTTCTCGGGCCGGGTGGTGACCGGCGGCATCGTCACCGCCCGCGACTCGTCCTGGCTGCTGAGCTGGACGGTCAACCGGCAGCCGCACTTCAAGCAGCAGCCGAAGGACCAGATCGTGGTGTGGCTGTACTCGCTGTTCGTGGACGTGCCCGGCGACTACGTGAAGAAGCCGATGCAGGAGTGCACCGGCGAGGAGATCACCCGCGAGTGGCTGTACCACCTGGGCGTTCCGGTGGAGCACATCGACAAGCTGGCGGCGGAGGCGGCCAAGTGCGTGCCGGTGATGATGCCGTACGTGACGTCGTTCTTCATGCCCCGCCAGGCCGGCGACCGGCCGGACGTGGTGCCGCCGGGCGCGGTGAACTTCGCCTTCATCGGCCAGTTCGCGGAGGCCGGCGACCGGGACTGCATCTTCACCACCGAGTACTCGGTGCGCACCGGCATGGAGGCCGCGTACCGCCTGCTCGGCGTGGAGCGCGGCATCCCCGAGGTGTTCAACTCGACGTACGACGTGCGGGCGCTGCTGAACGCGGCGAGCCGGCTGCGCGACGGCAAGCCGGTGGCACTGCCCGGCCCGCACGCGCTGCGCAAGCGGCTGAACAAGCGGCTGGAGACCTCGGAGATCGGCGAGCTGCTGAGCGAGTACAACCTGCTCCCCGAGTGACCCTCCGCATACGGTGCCCCGGACCCGATCGGGTCCGGGGCACCGGCGCGACTACTCGGTGCGTCGAACCGAACGGGCCACCTCGACGCCCTGCGGGTCCACGCGTGGGTGAACGCCCCAGGCATCACACACCGTCAATGCCACACTTCCGCCGCACCCCCGTCGCACAACATCTCGACATCAAGCATCTTGATATCGAGAGACTTCTCCGGCAGAGTGCTCCCGGTACGGAAGAACGACGGCGTGGACGGGGTGGCGGCGATGGCGACGGGAAGCAGGGACGGCGGGGCGGGGTTGCTGGCCCAGTTGCGCAACCCGCCAGGGGGCGCGGCCGGGCGGACCATGCTGCTGACGGTGTTCACCGACCGGACCGGGTCGGGGGTGTGGGCAGCGGCCTGCGTGCTGTACTTCACCGAGGTGGAGCGGCTGACGGCCGGCCAGGTCGGGCTGCTGCTCGGCGTCGCCTCGGTGGCCGGGATCGCCGGCTCGCCGCTCGCCGGGCGGCTGGCCGCGAGCCTCGGGAGCCGGCCGGTGCTGATCGGGTGCCACCTGCTGCGGTCGGTGGCGCTCGCGGCGATACTGCTCTGCTCCTCGTTCGGCGCGCTGCTGGCCCTGGTCGCGGTGACCGCGCTGGGCGACCGGGCGGCCCGCGCGATGGAGATGCTGTTCGCCACCGACGCGGCGGGCGACCGGCGTTCGGTGTACCGGGCGCTGTCCCGGACGGCGATGAACGCCGGCTACGCGGCGGGCGCGGGCCTGGCCGCGATCGGCCTCGCGGTCGGCACCCCGGCCGCGTACCGGGCGCTGCTGCTCGCGGACGTGCTCTCCTTCCTGCTGTCGGCCGGCCTGGTGGCGGGCATCCGGGAACCGCGCCACGAGGGCCGGGTGGTCGCCGGATCCGGGCACCCCACCCCGGACGCCGGCACCGGGCCCCGCCCGAGCCCGTGGCGCGACGGCGGCTACCTGCGCTTCGTCGCCCTGGATTGCGCACTCACCATCGACGACGCGATCCTGAACGTCGGCCTGCCGCTGTGGCTGATCCACGCCACCCACGCGCCGCACGCACTCGTCCCGGCCTTCCTGGCGATCAACACCGTGCTGGTGGTGGCTGCCCAACTCCGCGTCTCGGCCGCCGTCCGGACGCCCCGCCAGGCGGTGCGCGCGGTGCCGGTGTACGGCTTCACGCTGCTCGGCTGCTGCGCGGCGGCCGCCGCGGCGTACGGGACGGGGCCGGTCCTCGCCTCGGCGCTGCTGCTGGTCGCGGCGGTGCTGGTGACCTTCGCCGAACTGATCCGCTCGGTGGTCTCCTGGGAGCTTTCGGTGGCCCTGGCCCCGGAACGGGCCCGCCCCGAATACCTCGGCGTGGCCGGCATGGCCCAGTCCACCGAAAAGGCGGCCGGCCCCCTCCTCCTGACCGGCGCGGTCCTCGCGACCGGCCCCCTCGGCTGGCTCGCCCTGGGCGCCGCCACCACCGTCGCCGCGTACGCACAGCGCCACTTCAGCGCGGCCCGGCTGGGCACCGCGAGCACCGTCGCCATCGACTCGCCCGCGCCGTCCGTCACTTCGAGCTGAGCTCCACCACCCCGAACGCGTCGCCGACGGCGGCGGGCGAACGCCGGCGGACCAGACGCTGCCGACCCCGGTGCGGCTCTGGACGCGGGCCTGCACGGCAGTGCATCGTTCGGTTCAGCCGGAGCCGGCCGATGAATGGAGTGACGACATGTCGGAGGAAGTTCGAAGCGGGGTGTTGGTCGTCCTTGGCGATGTGCTTCGGGCGGAGATCGCCGCCGACCCGACGATGACGGAGTTGCCGCGTGTGCGCGACATCGCCGAGACGTACGGCGCGGCCCGGCCGACGGTCGTGGCCGTTCTGCGCGCATTGGCGGCCGAGGGGCTGATCGAGGCCCGGCCGGGCGACCGGTGGACGGTGACTGGAAGGCCCTGACCACGTGAACGCCGAACGCCGCCCGGAGCGGGCGGCGTTGAGGCGGGGGGGCGTTGAGGCGGGGCGGCGTTGAGGCGGGGGGCGGCACCCCGTTGCAGTCGCGGAGCCTGTCGCGACCGCCCGTAGGGCACGTCTCAGCGGCGCTCCTGGCCGAACAGGTCGACCCGGATCGGCTCGGCGGCCGGGCCGGTACCGGGCTCGGGGTCCTGCGGGGAGAAGGCGATCGCCAGGCCGGCCACGGCGAGCACCACCACGATGCCGACGGCCACGGGCAGGGCGAACTGCGAGGCGGGGACGCCGGCGCCGCCGGCCCGGCCGTCCAGGGTGACGGTGACGGCGGCCATCGCGGTGTAGTGCATCGCGACCACGGCGATGCCGGCGATCAGCGCCGCGCCGAGTGCCGCCGTCAGGCCCTTGATGTGCAGGGTCATCCACAGCGCGGCGGTGGCGGCGGCGATCGCGATCGCGACCGAGGCGACGACCAGCAGGGTGTCGTAGGAGACCTTGCCCTCGACCTGCATGGCGGCCATGCCGAGGTAGTGCATCACCGCGACGCCGCACCCCGTCAGCACGCCGCTGATCAGCAGGGTGCCGGTGCCGCTGCCCCGGTAGCCGACGTAGCCGATGCCGAGGCCGACCACGACCACCGCGACCAGCAGGCTCAGCAGCGTCAGCGGAATGTCGTACACCAGTGTCGAGGCGTCGACCATGAATCCGAGCATCGCGATGAAGTGCATCGACCAGATTCCGCACCCGAACGCACCGGCCGCCAGCGCCAGCCAGCCGGCCCGCTTCTTCTGTGGCAGCGTCATGGCCCGGGCCGTGCACCGCAGTCCGATGGCGGCGCCCACGCACGCGATGACATACGCGACGACCGGGTTCACCCACCCGTACTGAAAACCGTCGAGGTGGGCCATGGTGCCGTGATTCATGAGAGGGGGGTCCGATCAAAAAAACGAAATGCTGGTGCGGGATTGCCGCACAGACAATACCTCCTGGTAACTACAGGTCCGCACCAGCAGTCAAATGCCCCTTCACTCCGCCTTTTCCCCGATCGCACCACTCCTCCATCTGCCCGCGCCGTGGCACTCTTGACGCTCGTGAAGAACAACAACGAGACCGAGCCGCCGCCCCTGCTGATCGTGGACGGCGCGAACGTGGTCGGCTCGGTCCCGGACGGCTGGTGGCGCGATCGGCGCGGGGCGGCGGAGCGGCTGCGCGACTCACTGGTGATGGTCGCCCGCGACGGGCTGCCGGAGCTGCCGGGCCCGCTGACGGTCGTTCTGGTGGTGGAGGGTGCCGCCCGCGGGGTGGAGTCGGTGCCCGGCGTGCGGGTGGAGTCCGCTCCCGGCAGCGGTGACGACCGGATCGTCGACCTGGTCGCCGAGGAGCCGTCCCGCCGCTGCCTGGTGGTCACCGCCGATCGGGGCCTGCGCGAGCGCGTCACCGCTCTGGGCGCCACTCCCCTGGGCCCGCGCACCGTCCGCCGGCCGAACATGTAGCCGGCGGTCAGGAGGAGCGCTGGGCGCGGCGCCAGTTGGCGGGGCTCGCGCCGCGGGCGCGTTTGAAGGCGGTGCTGAAGGCGAACGCGTCCTCGTAGCCGACGTCGCGGGCGACGGCGGCCACGGTGCGGTCGGTGTCGCGCAGTTGGTCGGCGGCGAGGGTCATCCGCCAGCCGGTGAGGTAGCCGAGCGGGGGTTCGCCGACGGCGGCGGTGAAGTGCGCGGCGAAGGTGGCCCGGGACTGGCCGACCTTCGCGGCGAGTTCGGCCACCGTCCAGCGGCGGGCGGGGTTCTCGTGCAGCAGGCGCAGCGCGTCGCCGATCGCGGGGACGGCCAGCGCCCGGTGCCAGGACGGCACTCGGGTGTCCTGGCGGGCGCACCACTCGCGCAGGGCGAGCACCAGGACGAGGTCCAGCATCCGTTCGAGCACGGCGTCCTGGCCGGGTGCCTCGTGCGCGGTCTCGGCGGCCAGCAGGTCGAGGACGGCGCGGGTGCGCGGCCCGGCGGGGACGACGGCGAGCGGGGTGAGGGTGCCCAGCAGGCGTTCGGCGACGTCGCCATGGAGTTCGTAGGCGCCGCGCAGCAGCGTGGTGGCGCCGGGCAGCCCGTCGCCGCGGGTGCGCGGCGCGAGCGGATGCCGAGCGGGGGCATCGGCGTCGCGGACGACGACCTGCGGCGGCGTCTCCGGCGAGTCGGCGATGGTGTACTGCGCGGTGCCGCTGATCAGCGCGACGTCTCCGGCGGCCAACTGGACGTGCCCGGCCTGCGGGTCGTCGTCGAGCCGCACCGCGGCCCGGCCACCGAGGGTGGCGACGACGGTGAGCGGCGGGGCATCGGCGAAGGTCATCGACCACGGGGCCCGCCGGACCAATTGCCGGACCTGGGCGTTGGTGACGCGGGCGCGGTGCAGCAGGTCGCTCAGGACGTCCATGTGACGTCACGTTAGACGATCACAAAGGTTTTCGCGACGATCTCCCATAAATCGTCCGGCACCGGCCGGGTTGGCTGAGGGTATGAAGAACGTCCTGGTTCTCGGCGGCACCGGCACCACCGACCGCCGCATCGCCCGCCGCCTGTCCGCCGACGGCCTGCCCGTCCGCACCGCGTCCCGCACCGGCGGCGACGTCCGCTTCGACCTCGACGACCCGACGACCTGGGCGCCCGCGCTCGACGGCGTCACCGCGCTCCTCGACCGGTTCGTCACCGAGGCGGCGGCTGCCGGCTGCCGGGCCTGACCTCCTGCCCTGTCCGGAGAAATTGGAGTGCGAGGGCCGTGCGCCGCTGCGACACTCACCACCGTGCCACGACCCGAACTCTCCGAACTCGAACACCTACGGGAGATCGAGCGTCTCGCCGCCGCAGTGACGAACGCCGCGTCGGCCGAAGGCTGGCTGTCCTTCGAACCCGAAGCAGAAGAGGCGACTCGCCTGCAGCGCGCGGTGAACGCACTGGCCCGAGCGCGTCGTCACTACCACTTCCCCGGGGACGGCTGCCTCGACGAGGAGGACCGCCCCGGGCTGAAAGTCGCGGGCGTCCTCCTGCTGCGCCCCGGGGCGATGCCCCTGGGCATGACGGAGACCTACGAGCAGGCGTGCGCCCGCCTCGGCGTCGAGGCCAGGACCGAGGGCTGGGCTCTGTGGAACACCTGGGGCGACGAGGATGTCCGGGTCACCATGGTGGTCACCGCCGTCGACACCACCGAGGGCCTGCTGGCGAATTGGTCGCGGGGCAGAGTCGTCTACCCGGTAACGCCGGTGCCTTCGCAGATCGCGCTCATCGTGCACGGCTGGGCCGCCCACATGACCTTCTCGCCGTTCGGAGTGCGGAAACTGGGGCTCGGCGGCCGACCATGACGCGACGCTGCCTTGCTGCACGACCCGCTCAGGGCATCTCGCGCTCGGCCGCCGCCACCGGCGGCTGTTCGTCGCGGGCCTCCGGCGTGAACGCGTCGCGTCGCGCGAGCGTCACCGCGAGCGGCACCCCGAGCCGCGCGGCCGCGCGCCGCCGGACCCGCAGTTGGGCCCTGGTCCGGGGCCGGAACGACGGAAGCCGCGAGCAGCCGCACCCCGGCCGGTGGTCGTACGTCAGCCCCTCCGCGAGCACGGCCGCCACGACGGACCAGGCTTTCGTGTCACGCCGCCGGGGCGCGGCGAAGTCGTAACCGGCGAAGACGAGTTGCCCCCGGCAGCCGGGACAGACCCGTTCCCTGATCGGCCACGTGCTCCCCTTGAAGGCCAGCCGGCACGTGACGCACACGTAGTGCCGGAAGGCGCCGTTGAACGCGTGGTAGCACATGCTCCGAGAGCGTACGCGTCACGTTCCGCCCGTCCCAAGCGGTTTCCCGCTCCCCGGCCCCTGTTCAGGCCAGGCGGGTGCGGGTGGTGGGGCGGGTGCGGCCGCGGGAGCTTGTGCTGGGGCGGGTGGGGCGGCGGTCGGGGCGGGGCTGGTCGCGGGTGGGGCGGGCGGCGAGTGCGGCCTTGAAGGCGCGGACGGCCAAGAGGACGGCAACGGCGGCGAGTTCGGTGGGTTCGCTGGCGCCGCGGCGGGCCGCGGCGAGCTGGCAGACGGAGCACCAGACGGCGCTGGCCCGGCCGCCGTCCGGGTAGTGCAGGGCGGGTGGCACCAGGTAGTGGCAGCCGCAGCTCTGGCAGACGAAGACCAGCCTCATCGGTGCACCACCCCCGAGCCCGCACACACCGTGCACGGCGACCAGAAGGTGCGCTGCACGGGCTGCTGCCACCCTTGTCCGTCGGTCTCCACGGAGTGTTCGGTCTTCTCCGTGCCGCGAGCCCCGGCGCAGCCCGGGCAGGTCTGCTGCTCAGTCATCGGCCACCTCCAGAGCACAGACCGTAGCGTGCCGACCCCGGTGAGCGACAGCGATTCGCCGTTGGTCCACTCGGATTTGCAGTGCACCGGCCTTGCACGCCGTGCGCCGCCCGCGCGCGCCCCGCGCCTCCCGAGCGCCCCCGCCACGCCGCCACGCCGTCGATGCGCTGTCAGGCGGTGGGCCAGTCCGCCGGTGACGCCTCGACGTCGTTGCCCCGGATCCACACCGTGGAGACGCCGAGCAGCCGGCGCATCACCGCGAAGCCGCCTTCCCAGCCGCCGGGCAGTCGCAGTCGCCCGGACCGGACGTTGCCCGCGCTGAACCGGGTGTCCGCGCTCTCCAGCATGCCGGTCCAGCCGGGCAGGCCGAGTTCGGGGACGTTTCCGGTCAGGTCGGCCTGGACCGGGATCTCCAGTCCGTCGGCCAGCAGCAGGGCGGGGCCCCGGTACACGGGTGTGCTCATGTGTAGAGCCTGCGGGACCTGCCCTCACCTGCGCAAATCCCGCAATCCCGGTGGAGCCGGACACTTCATCCGATGCCTGGGACAGGAATCCCTGACGGAAAGTCAATTGGGATACGGCCAGGCGTATCCGAGCTCCTCGGCGCGTCCCTTGCTCCCGGCGACCACCTTGGCGTAGCGCTTCGGGTCCTCCGCCGCCAGCCGCCGCAGGACGGTCGCGGCCTGGGACTCGGGCGGGGAGCCGTCGTCCTTGACGGTCCAGCGGAATCCCAGCGGGCGGTCGGGCCGGTCGGGGTTTCCGCTGCCCTGCCCGGGGACGTACCAGAACAGGATCTCCACGGTGTCGGGCTCGTCGGGGCTGGTGCCGATCCAGCCGCGTTCGGCGTCCCAGCGGCGCATCAGCTCAGGCCGTGAGATCAGGGCGGCCTTGATCAGCCGGGCGATGTCGCGGGCGTGCCACATCCAGGACGCGTCGGCCTCGGCCCGGGCGATCGCCGCGTCGTAGGTGGCGGCGTTGAAGCGGTGGGTGGGCGGGTCGAAGGCCGCCCGGCCGCCCATGGTGCGGCGCCAGTTCTCCCACACCACCTGCTCGCCGTCCCGCCGGATGGTGACGAAGAGTTCGCCGCAGCAGCCTCCGGTGCAGGTGGCTTCGGCGAGTTGGACTTCGTGCGGCTCGGGTCGGGCGCGCAGGCGGCCCTCGTCGAGCAGCAGGGCGGGGGTGAGCGCGGGGCCGTCCCGGAACAGGGCGGGGACGATCGGGCGGCCGTCGATGAGCACCCGGGTCTCGAGGCTCAGCCGTTCGACCGGGTCGGTGGCCACCACTTCGATCCGGATCGGCTCGGGGGCGGCGGGGTGTTCGAACGGGTGGCGGCCGGTGCGGCGGATCCACATGGCGCGCCGCCGCTGTACGCGGTCGCGCTCCCGGCGGTACGCGACGTGGGCGGACGCGGCGGTCAACGCGTCGAGTGCGGTGAGCAGTTCGGCGCGCCGGCCGGGGGACCAGTCGAGCAGGACGGCGGTGCCGCTGGACAGGTCGAGGGCGAGGGAGAGCAGGGTGGCCGCGGTGTCGAGGGTGTGCGGCAGCTGGGCGGCGCGGGCGATGACGGTTTCGTAGAGGCGCGGCGCGTCGGGGTGGGCGAGCAGTTCGGTGGGGTCGTCGTGCGAGTGGGCGAGCCGGACCAGCAGGTGAGCGGCGACGGCCAGCAGTTCGCTGTCGTCGGGGTGACGGTCGAGCAGGTCGGGCAGGTGGGTGGCTTCGGTGATCCGGCGGGCGGTGCCGGCGGAGAGCGGGACGGTGGCGGGCAGGGCGCGGAGGGCGGTGCGGACGGCGGGTCGGTCGCCCGTCCAGAGCGCGTCGACCAGCGGCTGCACGTCCTCCGGGTGCTTGTCGAGGGCGAGCGAGAGAGCGGCGGCGGTGGGGCGGTCGAGCCGGTCGAGGGCGCGGACGGCCGGACCGCCGAGCGGGCGGAGGGTGCCGAGCGCGCGCACGCCGGACACGTCCGTGGCGTCGCCGAGGCGGCCGAGCAGAGTGATGCCGACGGCGGCTGCGGGCACGCTCGTGGCGGTGCGCACCAGTTGCCGCCCCAGCTCACGGGCTGCCGCCGCATCGTCGAACACCAGCTGGTCGACGACCGTCATGATGGCGGGCAAGTGACGGGCGGCGAGCCGGAGCTCGGCGAGGCGGTGGTGCACGGTGCCGGCATCGCCCGGCAGCGGGGTGAGGGCGGCGCGGACGGCGTGCTCGGCCTCGTCCCTGGTGAGCCGCGACCGGTCGTTGTCGGCCGCGGGGCCGGGCAGGGCGTAGCCGCCCCGGGGTGGGAGGGCGTCGCTCAGCAGCAGCCGGGCGTGGTCGTGAAGGACGGCCGGCGGGCGCTGGTCGGTGGCGCTCACCGGGTAACGGAAGGCTCGATTCGGTAGCTCATGGCCCGCAGCCTGCCAGCCCGCCCGGCCCCCTGTCGAACCATTTTCCGACGCTTCGTCGGATACCCGCCCAAGTCGGACGGCCGGGCCAAAAGGCTCCGGCCGCCCTCTCCTCCCGGTCAGCGGCCGAGGCGGCGCTCCAGCTCCTCCAGGTAGCTGTCGCCGTAGGCGTCGGCGAGGTCGTCCAGGTCGATCATCGGGGGGATGTCGATGACGGGCTGGCGCTCGATCAGGAACGCCACGGTCTCGTGCACCACCCGGCGCTCGTCGGCCTCGGGGAGTCCGGTCCGCTCGAGCACGGTGTCGGTGACCCGGATCTGGGTGGAGGCCTGGGCCGCCCCCTCCTCGACCCGGACCAGGTACTCGCGGTCCCCCAGGAACTCCACCCGGATGTCAGCTGCCATGGCGCAGGTCGTCCTTCCCTCGGTGCTCGGCCGTTGTGGCCGTGCCGGTGATGGGTGCCGACGCCGCGCGGCCGACCCGCCGGGCGCCGGGCGTCTCCACCTTACGACCTGCTGACACCGTCCTCGTCCAGGCCCGGCGCACCCTGCCTCCCGGGGGCGGCACTTGACGTCCGGTCGGCGTGCAGCGCGAGGTACGTCCAGCTGACGCCCGCCCTGGCGTGCGGGTCCTCGCGCCGGGCGAGGTGCAGCGGCGCGAGCCCGTTCGCGCGGGCGAGGGCGACGGTCTCGGACGCGTCGATCGGGAACATCCGGCGGCCGGGCGGGACGGGGCCGTGGCGCAGCGACAGGACGATCCGGCCGTCGTCGGCGAGCAGGCCGGCCAGGGTGGCCATGGCGGTGGCGCGCTGTTCGGCGTCGAGGTGCATCCAGACGGCGGTGAGCAGGATCAGGTCGTAGCGGTCGGCGCGGGCGGTGAGGCCGGGCAGGTGCGGGAGGGCGTCGTCGACCCAGTCGATGGGGTGCCGGTCGTGCCGGGCCCGGCCGAGTTCGCGCATGGGGGCGGTGGGTTCGACGGCGGTGACGCGGTGGCCGGCGGCGGCAAGGGCGGCGGCGTCGCGTCCGCTGCCGGCTCCGATGTCGAGGACGGCGGCGGGCCCGGCCGGGTACAGGTGGAGCGTTTCGCGGTGGACTTCCGCGAAGCTCACGCTCTCGTACTGTTCGACCAGGGCTTCGGCGGCGTCGGCGTATCCGGCGGTGCTGGCCATCGCCCGCAGGCCGGGGTCCGTGGTGTCACTGTGCATACGGGGACGGTAGTCCACGGCGCCGGACGTGCCGTCAACTCACCGTCCCCGCAGGCTCATCCGACGACGGCGACGGGCGCGTCCCAGGCGTTGCGGTCCACGGTGAGGGCGGCGCCGCCGTAGCTCTCCTTCTGGTTGACCTGGTACTGGTGGGCGCGGCGGTGGCCGGTGTAGAGGCCGGCGGCGAACGGGAAGCTGCCGGTGGTGTCGGCGGCGCCGTCGTAGCGGGCGTACCAGAGGGCGTCGGGCAGGTCGGGGGCGCCGGCGGCCTGCGCGATGCCGGCGGCGCTGGACGAGGCGAAGCCGTAGAACCCGGCCCAGTAGCCGGAGTTGTGCACGGCGCGGTTCCAGGACTGGGTGTAGGCGAGGACGGCGTCGGCGCAGCCGGTGTCGGCGGTGTTGTACGCCTCGATGTCGAGGTAGAGGGTGCTGCCGGCCCGCATGCCGAGGGCGGCGGCCTTGGCCACGGCGTCGTTGCCGTCGCTGGCGCCGAGTGTGGTGGCGGTGTCGGCGGTGATCTTCTCGGGGCTGCTGCCGGTCTGGCACGGGGGCTGTGCGCCGACGTACAGCGGGACGAGCTTCCAGCCGATGGAGTTGACCGAGCTGACCCAGCCGGCGGTGAGCTGGGGCTGGGCGCAGCCGCGGTTCTTTCCGCCGATGTAGACGGCGGCGGCGCCGTACGGGGAGGTGCCGTGCCAGGCGGTCATGGTGGCGAGGGCGGGGGCGGTGCAGGTGTCGAAGGCGAGTCCGGTGAAGGTGGCGGGTGCGGTGCCGGGCTTGGCGGCGGGTGCGGCGTTGCGGGTGGGCGCGGGGGCGGAGCCGCCGGCGGAGGCCGCGGCGGATCCGGAGGGCGCCGGTGAGGCCGAGGCCGAGGGGGAGGCCGATCCGGACGCGGACGCGGACGCCGAGGCGGAGGCGGAGGCGCTGTCGCCGGGCGCGGGCGTGGTGTCGGTGCCGGTGGGGGTGCTCGCGGCGGGTTCGGCGGCGTGCGGGGCGGGGTGGTCCTTGCTGGTGGCGGCGAGGACGGCGACGCCGCTGCCGATCACCAGGACGGTGGCGGCGGAGAGCAGGACAGCGCGTCGGCCGCGGGGGCGGCGGGGTGAGGTGCGGGCGCGGCGGTGCGACACGGGATCTCTCCTGGTGGAACGGGGTGGGGGGTGGGGCGCGGCGGTAAACGATCACCACGGGTGGCGCACACCCTAACCGGTCGCCGGTAAACGCTTTCCCAATCCTTTCCCAACCCCGGGCGGGAACGGGCGGCCCCTAGGATGGGGGTGATGAAGTCCATGTCGAGCGCGGGGCGGCCGCGGCGGAGGGAGTCTCCGATGGAGTTGGCGGGCCTCGATCCGGACAGCGGCGAGTCCGGTGACGGCGAGGAGGGCGGCCGTCGGCGCCGCGGGCAGGGCGAGCTGGCGACCGAGGTGCTGACGGTGCTGCACGGCGCGCCGGGGCCGGTGACGGCGTCCTGGGTGCAGGAGCAGCTGGGCGGCGAGCTGGCGTACACCACGGTGATGACGATCCTGTCGCGGCTGCTGGCGAAGCAGGCGGTGTCGCGCAGCCGGGTGGGCCGGGCGTACGTGTGGTCGGCGGCGGCGGACGCGGCGGGGCTGACGGCCCGGCGGATGCGCCGGCTGCTCGACACCGAGCCGGACCGGGACGCGGTGCTGGCGAGTTTCGTGACGGCGCTGACGCCGGAGGACGAGCAGCTGCTGCGCTCGCTGCTGAACGCGACGGACCCGCCGCAGGACGGCGCGGGCCCGGGCAGCGGGCGGTGATCGATGGGCTTCTTCGTCTTCCTTCCGCTGGTGCTGCCGTTGACGTCGTGGCCGATCGCGCGGCTGGCCGAGCATCATCTGCATCCGCGCAACGCGGTGCGGCTGCTGAGCTGGATCGGCGTGTCGATGGCGGTGTGCAGCACGCTGGCGCTGGGGTTGCTGTTCGTGGTGGGCACCGCGCAGATTCCGGGCAACCCGCTGCCGGACAACTGGTCGGATCCTGAGATCCGTACGGCGGTGCCGTTCCACGAGGAGGTGGGTACGGCCGCGGTGGTCGGTCTGGTGACGGTGTTGACGGCGTGTTCGCGTTCGCTGCGCCGTCATCTGCGGATCCGGGCGCGGGCTCAGCGGGCGCTGGCGCCGATGCCGCTGGATTCGGATCTGGTGGTGCTGCCGGACGCCGAGCCGTACGCGTACGCGGTGCCGGGGGTGCCCGGCCGGGTGGTGGTGTCGACGGCGATGATGGATTCGCTGGACCTGGACGAGCAGCGGGCGCTGCTGGCGCACGAGCGCTCGCACCTGGCGAACCGGCATCACCGCTACCTTCTGGCGGCGCAGTTGGCGAGTTGTGTGAATCCGTTCCTGCGTCCGTTGCAGAAGGCGATCAGCTATGCGACGGAGCGGTGGGCGGACGAGGAGGCGGCGGGTTCGGTGGGTGACCGCCGGCTGACGGCCCGCGCGGTGGCCCGGGCGGCCCTCGTCACCCGGTCCGCCGGTCCGTCGCCGTCGTTCGCGGCCTTTGCCGCGCCGGGCCCGGTCCCGCGCCGGGTGACGGCGCTGCTGAGCCCGGCGCTCGGCCTGTCCTGGCCGCCGCCGGCCAGCCCGGCCGGGCTGGCCGCGATGGTCGCGGCGGCGGGAACGGCCGCCTCGGCGGTCTTCGCCCTGAACGCGGCGGTGGCCCTGCTCCTCCTGGTGAAGGCCGCCACGCCCTGGTAGACGGCGGTCGACCTGCGAGAACGGCCCCCGCCACTTGGCGGGGGCCGTTCTTCTGTTCGGGTGGGGTGTCAGTCCACGCAGGGCACTCCCCCGGCCTTGACCGGCGGGCCCTGCATCTGGAGCGTCGCGCTGGGGCTGGGGTCGGCAGGGGTGGCCGTTCCGCCGGGGGCGGTGTACTCGGTGCCGAGGGTGACCTGGACGTGGCCGGCGGCGACGCCGGTCCCGGCGGTGGCGGTGACGCCGTAGCGGGCGGCGATCTGTTCGGCGGCGTCCTTGGACCCGGCGCCGTACTTGACGGTGGTGGTCTTGGGCTTGGCGTCGGCGGTGGCGGCCTTCCCGGCCCGGTAGCCGAGCGCGACCAGCGCCTTGGACTCGTCCCCCGCCGCGCCGGTGACGGACGAGGCGTTGAGGACGTCCACGGTGGTGTTGGCGGCGTCGGCGGGCGGCGCGGTGGTGGGCGCGTCGCTGGTGGCGGCGGGTGCGGGCGCGGGGTCGGTGGCCTGGCCGAACAGCTGCTTGACGATGCGCCGCAGCTTGACCGGGTCGACCTGGTTGACCTCCTGGCCGCCGATGTTCGCGAACTTGTCGATCGGCAGGGTGTTGAACTCGACGTTCCCGCCGGTGAGGTTGGGGGCTTGCTGGGCGAAGTCGAGGATCTGCCAGTCGTCGTCTATCACGATGTCCTTCTTGACCACGTCGAGCAGCGACTGCATCTTGCCCAGATCGTCCATCACGCCCTGCTGCTTGAGCTTGTATTCGACGGAGGCGATGAACGCCTGCTGGCGGTGGGTGCGGTCGAGGTCGCCGTTGGTGAGGTTGTGCCGCTGGCGGACGAAGGACAGCGCCTGGGCGGCGTCCAACTGGCTCTCGCCGGCGGGCAGTTGCAGGCCGGTGCCGCCGCCGGGCTTGATCACGTTGCCCTTGCTGTCGGTGACCCGGGAGACGATCGGGTCGTTGACGGGCTTGTTCAGGCAGACGGTGATCGGCTGGAGTGCCTTGGCGATGTCGTAGAAGCCGAGCAGGTTGA
This sequence comes from Kitasatospora sp. NPDC004614, assembly GCF_042873675.1. Lineage (NCBI taxonomy): Bacteria > Bacillati > Actinomycetota > Actinomycetes > Kitasatosporales > Streptomycetaceae > Kitasatospora > Kitasatospora sp. NPDC004614. Next base: position 231,292 of record NZ_JBIALR010000005.1, on the reverse strand, counting down.
CCTCGGCGAAGTGGTCGATCGGGACGTCGAGCAGCTTCTGCACGGTCTGGATGGTGGCGGAGCGCCCGGCCTCCCGGCTCTGGTGCTCCAGGTCGGCGCCCTTGACGCCCTTGGCGCGCAGCTTCTGCTCGGCGGCGTCCTTGGCGTACCCGTACGCCTCCTTGACCTTGTGCATCTTGCCGTCGGCGCCGTAGGTCTGCACCCAGTCGTCGCGCGGGATGGACACCGCCTGAACCTTTCCGCTGGGCGGGATGTGCAGCACGATCAGCGAGTTGGTGTTGTAGCCGCCGATCTCGCTGGAGCCGGCGTGCAGTTCGTCCTGGACGAACTCCTTAGGCAGGTCGTTGCCGTCCATGTCCTTCCGGCTGTCCAGGCCGATCAGCAGGATGTTGATGGACTTGTCGAGGTGCTTGGGGGCGTCCTTCTTCGCCTCGTCGAGCGCGTGCGAGCGCGTGACGCCGTTCAGGTTGTTGACGGTGTACCAGGCGAAGCCGCTGACGGCGAGCACGGCCAGCGAGACGCCGCAGGCGACGGTGCGGCCGGCGATCACCAGCGGGGCGGTGCGGGACAGGCGGGTGCTGCGCTGCTCAGCCATGGTGGACCTTCCGGGTGCGGCGGGTGCGGACGGCGGCGGCCAGCAGCGCCGCGACCAGGGCGGCGATCATCGGCCAGAACTGGCCGCTGACCAGCTTCAGGCCCTGGGTGGCGAGTCCGGCGCCCTGGTAGTGGTCGCCGTGCGCCAGGTAGTCGACGGCGCAGGCCACCGTGAGCGTGACGACCGGCGCCCCGCTGACGATCCACCACCAGCCGCGCCGGGTCGCGACCAGCGCGGCCATCGCCGCACCGACCACCGCGCACGTCGCGTACAGCCAGCCGAGGCCGTCGCCGAACATCTCGTCGGCGAGCGCCCCGAGTACGGGCAGGCCGAGCGCCGGCAGCACCGCGGGCATCCGGTTCGGCGCGGCGGCCGTCTCCCGGCGGCCGTCGGCCCGCCGGGAGGCCGCCCCGCGCCCGCCGGCCGGTCGTCCGCCGGCCGGGCGCCGCTGCTCCGCAGTACGCCGCTGCTCCGCGGTGCGCCGCACGGCACGCTGGCCCGGTACCGGACGCTCGCTCGCCCGGCGCCCGCTCGGTTCGGGGGTCGGCGCAGCCGCCCGCTGCCCGTTCTCGTCCCGCCACAGCGGCGTTCCGCTGCGCGAGCCCGCTGGCCTTCGCCCCGTCATGGTCACCCCTTGTCCACTGCCGCGTCGTCGGCGCGACGTTCGGCCGGTTCGGCCTGACAGACGCGCACCGGACGCCGTTCGGTTCCTCTACACGCATGTAGAGGTTGGAGCGAAGCATACAAATCCCGTCCGGGTACGTAAGCTCACCCCCAGGTCGTCGCGGCGGGCCACCCGCCGTGAGCGACACCTGGCAGAACGCGGCAGGCCGTCGGCAGGACACGGTCGCCGGTCGGCGACGGACCGGCGGCCGGGCAGCGGCCCGGAACAGAAGGAGGCCCGGCGGTGGCGGAGCGCGGCGCGAAATGGCCGTGGGCGGTGCTGGCCCTGGCGGTCCTCGCGATCTGGGTGTACGAACGCGGCGACGACTCCGCGTCCCCGTCCGCCACCCCGCCCGCGGCCTCGGCCAGTGGCCCGGCCTCGCAGGACCCCTCGCCGGAGTCCTCGTCCACACCGCGGGGTTCGGCCGACTACGCGCCGCCGCGGTTCGCCCCGGAGGTGCGCAAGTACGCCGCCGAGGCGGGCGTCGACCCCCAGTTGCTGATGGCGATCCTGTTCAACGAGTCGTACAAGCCGCACGGGCCGGACGTCGAGCGGGCCTGGCAGAAGATGAAGCCGGAGGCCTCGTTCGGCGTCGCCAACATGCACCGCGCCGCGTACGAGGACACCCGCCAGGGCCGCCCGTTCGCCGACCGGCCGTGGGAGGACCTGCCGGACGACCCGGCGCTGGCGGTCCGGGCGGCCGCCTGGCACCTGCACGACCTCTCGGCGCAGCTGCCCGCGAAGTGGTCGGCGTCGTACAACCGGAACGAGTTGATGGCGCTCGGCTACAACACGGGCGCCGGCAACATGCTGGCGTTCGCGCGCGGCGCGCACCCGGGCCCGGAGGCCCGGTCGTACCTGGACCGGCTGCACGACAACTGGGACAAGTCGGCTGCCGCGATTGCTTCTTGACGCGCGTCAGGGGGTGTAGGCCCGCTCCAGTTCGGCGAGCGGGTAGGGCGTCAGTTTGCTCTCGGCCCGCAGGCGGCGGTGAAAGCCGTCCAGCACCACGGCAGTCGGGGCGTGCCGGTCGAGCAGGTCGGCGGCGGGTGCGGGGACGGTGGCGGGGCGGCGTCCGGCGAGCCACTCGCGCAGGAAGTCGGTCCGGGCGGTGTCGCCGCGGTAGCGGTCCAGCAGGTGGTGCTGGAGCAGGTGGTTGGCGGTGTAGTGGCGGTCGTAGCCGCGGTGGTCGGCGAGGAAGCGGCGCTCGGCGGGGGTGAGGTCGAAGCGTTCGCTGAGCGCGAGGCCGAAGTCGGCGAAGGCGATCAGGCGGCCGTCGGTGAGCACGTTCGTGAAGTGCGCGTCGAAGTGCAGGAAGCCGCGTTCGTTCATGAACCGTGCGCCGCGGGCGAGTTCGCCCGCCGCCCAGTGGTGCGGGGCGCCGGTGCGGTCGGGGTGGTGGTGCAGCCAGTCGGCGAGGGTGTGCGGGAAGTGTTCGAGGAAGAGCACCAGGCTGTGCGTGGCGCCGGCGAGCGCCTCCAGCCGCCTGCGCACGGCCGGGTGCCCGTCCCAGTGGGCAACAGTTGCGTCGAGTCCGCCGAACTGGTCCAGGAAGCCGTCGGCCGGGGTGTCGGGCAGGACACGCCAGTGGTACATCAGCGGGAAGCCTTCGTGGGCGCGGTCGAGCACCCAGTGGGTGGTGAGGGTGTGCGCGGCGAGTTCGCGCCAGGCGCCGAAGCCGGTGGAGCCGATGCCGTACTGGTAGAACCCGGGCAGTTCGAAGTGGTTGGCGGTGCTGCGGACGTTGCCCGCCGCGAGTTCCAGGTCGGTGAGCGGCACCCGTTTGACGAACACCCGGATCCCGTCGATCTCCAGCGCGCCGGTCCGCCCGCCGACTCCGGACCCACCGGGCGCCGACTCCCCTGCGGCGGCGAGCAGTTCGCCGAGCTGCCGGTCGCCGAGCAGCGCGAGCGCGGTGGCGGCCGTCCCGTAGGCCCTGATCCGCGCGTCCGTCGCCGGATCCTCTGCGTCACGCATCGACAACTCCCCCGTCCGGCACCCTCGTTCGGCCGAGCCTACCGCCAGGGTGCCGGAACGGCGCGGGAGCCGGCCGGTCAGTGGTGCCAGGCCTGGCCGCCGGTGTTGTGGATGAACCGCTGCAGGGCCTTGATCGTGGTCAGGTACTCCTCGTCGGAGATACCGGCGTGGCGCTCCGCCCACAGTTCGTCCTGGCGGGCGGCGCCCTTGGTGAACACGGCCAGGCCTTCGGGGGTCAGGGCGAGCCGGCCGTCGGACTCGGTGGTCCAGCCGCGTTCGACGGTCCCCTCGATCTCGGCCTCCATGACCTCCCGTCCGGCGTCGAGGTAGCCGTGCAGCAGGTCGGTCACCTCGGTGCGGACGCGCGGCCCGTCGGGGTTGTTCAGCTGGGCGAGCACCCACCACTGCGGCTGGGTGAGCCCGAGTTCGGCCAGCGCGCCCCGGGTGCGGCTGACGACCGCATTGTAGGCCGCCCAACTCCAGTAGCCGATGGGCTGCTTGATCAGTTCGGCGTCGCTGTGCGAGTACTCCATGGCCGGGCCCTCCCCGTCTCGTCGATCACTGCGGTACGTCCGACCCTAAAAGTTCAAGCGCGCTTGAGGTCAAGCCCCGCCCCCACCCCATCACCTAAACTGACTCTCCGTCAATTTCCGGCCAGCGGAGGGTCATCAATGTCCGAAGACCTGCTCATCGCCAAGATCGCCCACGGTTTCGACCACCTCGACGCGGACGGCGACGGCCTGCTGACCGAGCAGGACCACGTCCTGATGGGCCGGTCGGTGGCACGTTCGCTCGGGCACCCGGCCGGATCGCCGCAGGAGCAGCGGATCATGGACGCGTACCTGGCGATCTGGCGCGAGGTTCATCTGCCCCAACTGCCCGCCGGCGTAAGAGCGATCGGGCGGGCGCAGTTCCTGGAGTCCACGGCGGCGCTGGCGGACGATCCGGCGGCGGCCGAGGCGGTGCTCGGCGGCCTGGCGCGGGCGTTCCTGGCGATCGCTGACGCGGACGGCGACGGGCGGCTGGACGCGGACGAGTTCTTCGCCTTCCAGCACGGCCACTTCCCGCAGCTGCGGCGCATCGACGCGGACTCCGCGTTCGCGCATCTGGACCGGGACGGCGACGGCGCCCTGTCCGCCGAGGAGTTCGTCACCGCGATCGTCGAGTACTGGAGCAGCCGCGACCCCGAGGCGCCGGGGAACTGGTGGACCGGCAGCCCGCAGGGCCACCCGGACCCGACCACGCTCTGACCTCCAACAGCACGGCTCTCGGGCGCCGTTGACCATTCCTCGGGCGGATTTGACCGGGCGGCGGGCCCCGGGCAGCCTGGTGGACATGACAGATCTGGATCTTGCGGGGTGGGTGGCCCGGGTCGACGCCGAGACGGCGGGCGCCGGGGACATGCAGCGGATCGCGCACGCACAGCGCCTGGCAAGGCAGTTGACCGAGCTGGGCCACCGCCTGGTGGAGCACTACCTCGCGGCGGCGGACCCGACCGAGGCCGGCTGCGAGGAGGCGCAGGCGGCGGAGGACGAATCGGACGCGCTGCTGGACGGGGCCCTGCAACGGGCCCGGCAGCTGGGGCACCGGGAGACCAACACCGGCCACCTGCTGCTGGCGCTGACGGCCGTGGACGACACGGCGGCGGCGGTGCTCGCGGGGCTGGGGGTCTCGCAGGAGGCCCTGGAGTCGGCGATCGCGCAGGCGTGGGAGGGCCACAAGTGGTGGCGGTTCCCGGTGCCGGACGGCGAGTTCCCGCCGTTCGCCTCGAGTACGGAGGGGGTGTACCGCCGGCTCACCGACCCGTCGGCCGGGGCGGGTCTGCTGACGGAGCGGCTGCTGCTGAGCGTCCTGGAGCAGGACCACCAGGGCCCGGGCCGGATCGCCCTGCACACGCTGGGCCTGACCTCCCGGCAGGTGCACCGCGAGCTGACCCGCCGCCTGGCCACCGCCTGAGCCTCCGCCCGGCCACCGCCTGAGCCGCCCGCCGGCGACGCGTTCTCCGCTGTCCGGCCGCCGCTACGGGTCCGCCCGGGGATCGGCGGGCAGACTGGGGGCATGACCGCTTCTCACGGGCTCGGCCCGGCCGATCACGACGAGGCGCACGACCCGGGGCTGGGCGGGCGGCTGAACTGGCTGCGCGCGGCGGTGCTCGGCGCGAACGACGGTGTGCTGTCGACGGCTGGCCTGGTGGTGGGCGTGGCCGGCGCGAACGCCACCTCGACGCAGCTGCTGACGGCAGGTCTGGCGGGCCTGCTGGCGGGTTCGCTGTCGATGGCTGCGGGCGAGTACGTGTCGGTGAGCACCCAGCGGGACACCGAGCAGGCGGCGCTGACGAAGGAGCGGCACGAGCTGCGGCACACGCCGGAGGCCGAGCTGGTGGAGCTGGCCGGCCTGTACGAGGCGAAGGGCCTGGATCCGCAGCTGGCGCACCAGGTGGCGGTGCAGCTCACCGCGCACGATGCGCTCGGCGCCCACGCGGAGGCCGAACTCGGCATCGACCCGAACGAGTTGACCAATCCGTGGCACGCCGCGTGGGCGTCCTTCGCGGCGTTCACGGTGGGTGCGCTGCTGCCGCTGCTGGCGATCGTGCTGCCGCCGCCCTCGTACCGGATCTGGATCACCGTGGTGGCGGTGCTGGCCGCGCTGGTGTTCACGGGCTGGAAGAGCGCCCGGCTGGGTGACGCGGATCCGCGCCGGGCGGTACTGCGCAACGTGGTGGGCGGCGCCATCGCCATGGGTGTGACGTACGCGGTCGGCACGATTCTGGGCGCGTCCACCGAGTGAGCCCGGACGTGTGTCAGGAGCCCGTAC
>NZ_JBIALR010000005.1:0-225147 GCF_042873675.1 Kitasatospora sp. NPDC004614 | reverse complement strand
CCGTACCGCGCGTGCTGGGCGCGTCCACCGAGTGAGCCCGGACGTGCGTCAGGGGCCCGTACCGCGCGTGCTGGGCGCGTCCACCGAGTGAGCCCGGACGTGCGTCAGGGGCCCGTACCGCGCGTGCTGGGCGCGTCCACCGAGTGAGCCCGGGCGCGCGTCAGGGGCCCGTACCGCGCGTGCTGCCGCGGTGCGGGCCCCTGACGGACGTTCAGTAGCGCAGGTCGGCGGCGATCCGTCCGGCGTCGGAGAGCGTGCCGTCAGGGACGAAGCGGACCGTGGCACCGGCGTCGAGGGCGCGTTCGATGACCTCGTCGACGATGTCCTCGCGGGCGCCGGGCTCGTCGGCCTGCGCGGGCACCAGGTGGTCGCCGTCGTCGCGGACGGTGGTGCGGAAGTTCTCCTCGACCACCAGCAGTGCGATCCGGCCCTCACCGACGGTCTGCCAGACCTCGTCCAGTCCGGCCGCGAAGGCCTTGCGGCCGCGGGCCTTGTCGAGCTGGGCGAGCGCGTCGGAGATCTCCTGGTCGGCGTGGGCCCGGACGGCGGGTTCGACCACCTGGCGGACCTTCTCGGCGCCAAGCTGGGCGAGGCCGCCGTGCGGAACCTGCGCGGCGGATTCCTTGGCCATCGGGCCGACGGCGTCCAGCAGGGCGAGCGCGGGGGCGTCGCCGAACACGAACAGCGGGCGGGGGTCGGCGGCCAGCACCTTGGCGATCTCGGTGTCGGCCTGCCGCAGGAAGGTCTTGGTCTCCTCGTCGCGGAAGGTGCTGGGGGTGTCGCCGATCTGCTCCTGGCGTTCCGGGTCGGGGTTTTCGTGCTTTTCGTACTCCCGGATCAGCGGGAAGCCGTAGCCGGTCTCCTCCGTCACCCGCTCGTCGATGCCGCCCCACAGCACCACCCGGTCGGCGGCGACGGCGAGCACCCAGTGCGGGCGCTCGGCGATCTGCGCGGCGACCAGGTTGCGGGTCAGGAAGGTGTCGGACAGGACCACCCGGGCGGCGGCGGTACGGCCGAGTGACCACACCTGGTGCTCGCCGGGCGCGGCGAGGATCGCCAGGCCGTCCTCGGCGTGCACCAGGTCGACCTCCTTGAGGGCCTGGTCGAGCTGCCCCAGCACGTCGATCCGGACGGCGCGGTCGACCTGGGGATCGGCCTGGACCCGCTCCTTCGCCTCGGCCACCAGATTGCGCAGCCGGACCGGGTCCTGCGCGTTGTCAGGCTCCCGCCGGTGCGTGGGCATCAGGATCGACACCGCCGGGTACGGGCGCGGCCGGCGCAGCTCGGCGAGGACGGCGGGGCTGAGGGCGGGGTGCATGGAGACCCTTTCCGAAGGCGGTTCGGCCTTCTGTGGCGGTTCGGCCTTCTGTGCGTGGACGCGCGAAGCCTGTGCTCTGCTCCAGAATGTCCCAAATGTACCCATCTGCCCGGCGGCGCGTCCCCCCGCCGGCCCGGCCGACACGCCGTGTTCGGCCGTTCCCCCCACCTACCGCCGGCCGCGCCCCCCGGCGAGGCGGCGGGCGGCGAGGTGGGCGGCGACGGCGGCGAGTGCGCCGAGGGTGTAGCCGAGCAGGTCGGACGGGTCGAAGGTGGTGCCGAGGGCGAGCCGGGCCAGGCGGCTGTGTGCGGCGAGCGCCTCGGGGACGCCGGTGAGCTGGAACGTCTCGACGGCGAAGCTGGTGGCGAGCGCGGCGGCACCGGAAGTCCACGGCCGCAGGCGGGGCGCGGCGGCCATCAGCAGCGTGTGCAGCAGCGCGGTGTAGAGCGCCCCGCCGAGCAGCGCCCCGGCGGCGGACGGCAGCAGGCCGGGGGCGACCAGGCCGAGTGCGACGACGGCCGCGGCGGCCAGCAGCCAGCGGGCGCGGCTGCGCATCTGACTGGACGTCAATATCCTTTCCAGCGGCGGATGGTGGGGCTCGGACGGGTGAGGTGGGCGTGGCGGGTGCGGGTAGCTGGTGCGCATCCGCACAGCCCATCACACGGGTCGGTCGCGGGTGCGCCCGGGGCGGGCCCTACGGTGGGGGCATGCGAACCATCGAGTTGACCTGCGCCCCGGCGCTGGACCGGGCGGTGCGGACGGTGTGGCGGCAGTTGGCCGACGGCGGGGTGGACTCGCTGGCGGACAATCCGCACCCGGCGCACCGGCCGCACCTGACGCTGGCGGCGTGCGGGGCGGTCGAACCGGAGCAGCTCGCGGAGCTGGGTGAACTCCTGGCCGCCGCACTGCCGTTGGAGGTCCGGTTCACCGGTCTGCTGTCGTTCAGCGCGCGCAGCCGGCGGCGGGTGCTGGCCTGGGGCGTGGTGCCGAGCCCGGAGCTGGTGGAGCTGCACCGCGAGGTGTGGCGGCTGCTGGCCGCCGCCCCCGACCCCAATCCGCTGTATCTGCCGGGCCGTTGGATGCCGCACCTTGGCCTGACCCGTCGTCTCGAACCGGACGCCCTCGCGCAGGCCCACGACCTGCTGGGCCGCCACCCGGACCTGACCGGAACCTTCGACGCGGCGCGGACGTTCGACTCCGAGACCCAACTCACCGTCCCGCTAACGCCGGTGGCTCCGCGAAGCCACTGACGCGCTAACGCCGGTGGCTCCGCGGGGCCGCCGACGACCGGCCCGGCGCAGGGTCGGGAATGCGCCACGGCTCCCCCCTCGAACGCGCTGCCGCTCCCCCTGACCTCCCCGGCGTACGCCCCTTGTCCTGGCGAAAGACGCTTCCCTGGCGAGTCCGGGTTTGATTGACTTCCGGTCATGACCTCCCCTGTGTTCGAGACCGTGCCGCCCCACCCGATCGCCTACCTGGATCGACTGGCCGTCTCGGATCTCGGTCTCGCCTACAAGGCGACGATGCTCACGGCGCTCGCCGCCGAGCGCGGCCACACCGTGGTGGACCTGGGGTGCGGCCCGGGCACGGACCTGGCGGCGCTGGCCGAGGCGGTCGGCGCGGAGGGCGCCGTGTACGGGGTGGACCACGACCGGGAGGCGGCCGACGCGGCCACCGACCGGACGGCGCACCTGTTCCAGGTCGCGGTGCGGCTCGCCGATGTGCACGACCTGCCGCTGGCGGACGCCAGTTGCGACCGGGCGCGCACCGACCGGGTGCTGCAGCACGTCGCGGATCCGGCGCTCGCGCTGCGCGAGGCCCGCCGGGTACTGCGTCCCGGCGGCCTGCTGGTGCTGGGCGAACCGGACTGGGGCACCCTGACGATCGACCACCCGGAGCCGTCGCTGACCGCCGCGTACACCCGGTACGTCACCGACCACGCGGTGCGCAACGCCCGGATCGGCAGTCAACTGCCGCGGCTGGCTGCCGAAGCCGGTCTCGAGGTGGTCGACGTCCACCCGCTCACGCCGGTCTTCCGCGAGGTGGCCTCCGCCGACCGGGTCCTCGGCCTCCAGCGGGTCACCCGGCGCGCCGTCGCCGCGGGCTACCTCTCCCCCGCCGACGCCGACCGCTGGCTCGCGCACCTCGCCACCGGCCCGTTCCTGGCCACCGTCACCTTCCACGTCGTCACAGCGCGCGCCTGAACACCGCTCAGGCGCGGCCGAGGGCCCGGTCCACGGTGATCTCGATGACCACCCGCTCCGGGTTCTCGCGCGGCTGGCGGTAGCGCTCGGCGTAGCGGCGTTCGGCGTCGGCGACGGACGCGGCGTCCTGCCGGATCACGGCGCGGCCCTCCAGGGTGGCCCAACGCGCCCGGTCCACCTGGCAGATGGCGACCCGCTGCCCGGCCTCGCCGGCGGCCAGCACGTTGCGGACCTTTCGGCTCTCCCGGCTGCTGATCACCCGGGCGATCCCGGTCTCGGGGTCGAAGGTCGCACCGACGGGCACCACGTGCGGGGTGCCGTCGGGGCGCAGCGTGGTGAGGGTGCACAGCTGGTACTCGCGCCAGAACGCGAGGTAGGCCGGGTCGAGGTTGTGGATGTCGTGTGCCATGCCCGCATGGTACGGCGGGCCCCCGGGCGGCTCCGTGGCGGCCCTGGGGCGGACCCGCCCGCGGGGGTGCGGGCCGGGCCGGGTAGCGTCACCGCTGGTAGGGGCGGTCCCTGTCGGAATGCGGCGCGGTGGCGGAGGGAGTCCGGGGTGGCGACGGTGGAGGTCCGGGAGGGCGGGCAACTGTCTTTCTCCGCACGGCGGTTCACGGTGGACGGGTTCGCCTCGGCCCCGGACCCGGAGGGCCCGAAGCGGCGCGGGAAGCTGCTGCGGGAGCGGGTGCCGCTGGAGTCGCACGCCGGGCTGGTGCTGTCGGCGTCCCGGCCCGACGTTTTGGCCGCGGTGGAGTCGGCGAACGTCGGCCGGCTGCCGCACCTGGTGCCGCTGCGGGTCGGGCGGATGGCGGCGTCGCCGTTCGCGTTCCTGCGCGGTTCGGCCGGCCTGATGGCGCACGACCTGGCGACCACCCCGGTGAGCGGCGTCACCGCGCAGCTGTGCGGGGACGCGCACGCGGCGAACTTCGGCCTGTACGGGGACGCCCGGGGCCGGCTGGCGCTGGACCTGAACGATTTCGACGAGACGGTCGTCGGCCCGTGGGAGTGGGACCTGAAGCGGCTGGTGGCGAGCCTCGTCCTGGCCGGTCGCCAGCTGGGCGCGGACGAACTCGCGTGCCGGCAGGCCGCGTTCGACGCGGCGGCGACCTACCGGCGGACGGTGCGGCGGCTGGCCAAGCTGCCGGCGCTGGACGCGTGGAACGCCTGGGACGCCATCGCCGAGCACCAGTTGGTGGAGTTCGCGGACGCGCACGAGCTGAGCGAGGTGCTGGCGGCGGTGTCGGCGAAGGCGCTGCGCAACACCGGCGCGAAGTTCGCGGCGCGCTCCACCGTCCTTACGGAGGACGGGGGTTGGCGGTTCGTTCCGGCTCCGCCGATCCTGGCCGAGGTGACGGACCGTCAAGCCTCGCTGATAGCAGGCGCGTTGGCCTCCTACCGCGACACCGTGCCGGCGGATCTGCACCCGCTGCTGGGCCGGTTCCAGGTCCAGGACGTGGCGTTCCGGGTGGTGGGCACCGGCAGTGTCGGCACCCGCTCGTACGTGGTGCTGCTGACCGACCGCCGGGGCGGGCCGCTGGTGCTCCAGGTGAAGGAGGCCCGCCCGTCGGTGCTGCTGCCGCACCTGGTGCGGGCCGGGTTCCCGATACCCGCGGAGGGCGGCCACGAGGGCCGCCGGGTGGTGCTCGGGCAGAAGCGCATGCAGGTGGTGTCGGACCCGCTGATGGGCTGGACCAGCGTCGCCGGACTCCCGTACCAGGTACGCCAGTTCCGCAACCGCAAGGGCAGCGTCGACCCGGCCGCCCTGACTCCCTCCCAACTCGACGACTACGCCCGCCTCACCGCCGCCCTCCTCGCCCGCGCCCACGCCCACACCGCCGACGCCGCCCTGATCGCCGGCTACTGCGGCAAGGACGACCGCCTCGACGAGGCCCTGACCGCCTTCGCCATCACCTACGCCGACCAGTCCGAAGCCGACCACGCCGCCCTTCTCACGGCGATCCGCACCGGCCGCCTCCCCGCCGAGAGCTGACCGCCGGGGCGGCAGGGGCGGGCCCGGTGACCTGCGATTCGTCCCGGTCCAGCGTCCGGCCGCGACGCTCTCGCCGGCGTCGTCTGCCTCCGGGTCGGCTGAGCCAGGGCTCCGGTGAGGCCTGTTACGCCTCCGGCAGCCGCCACTCGAACACGATGAGGTCGTCCTCCCAGCGGCTCGGTTCGCCGAGTACGTCAATGGCCTCGGGTACGCGCAGCAGGGTGCGGTTGCGGAGCAGGTCGCGGCGTTCGCCGGATGTGAGGGCGCGTTCCTCGGGACTGAGGTTCAGCGGGTGGTCGGTGGCGAGTTCGGGGTCTCCGTCGATCGGGCGGTCGCCCTGGACGTTGAGGTGGTCGCCGTCCGGGGTGCGGTAGTCGAGGCGGAAGTCGGTGCGCCACTGGGAGTTGGAGCCCCAGCCGTGCGACCGGTCGTGGACGCGGCGGCCGCGGCGGCGGTACGTCCAGTACAGCGGGAACCTGTCGGCGACGCCGGCCTGCGCGTGGCGGGCGCCGGCCCGGATCCGCACGCCCGCACGGACGAACAGGAGCTGGCCGAGCATCAGGCCGGGCCAGCACACCTCGGTGATCTCGATCGGCGCGTCGGGGTCGGCGGCCTGCTCGACCTCGACGATCTCGTGCAGGAACGGGTCGAACGCGCCGTCGCCGTCGAAGCCTGTCATGCCGAGCCCGGTGAAGAACTCGCGGCAGGCGGAGACCGGCAGGTGCAGCCACGGCTCGACCTCCCTGCCGTCGGTGCACGGCGGCTGGTGGTCGAACACCAGGAGGTCGCTGACCCGGCTGAGGGCGTACAACTCCCAGACGAGGTACTGCCCGGAGGGCACGGACTCCTCGTCCTCCCACCAGCGGGTGGCGTGCTCGCCCGCCCGCGCCACGGCGCCGCGGTAGCCGCCCTGGGCACGCGCCAGCCACCGGTCGAGCACGTCTCGGGTCGTTCGCCCGCCCTCGCGGGACATCAGTGATTCGTACAGTTGGCGTGCATCCACCCCGTCGATCATGGCGGGCAGCGTAGGGCTCCACACGGGCCCGCCGCCACAGCATTTGCCCCCGCGGCGCCGCTCAGCCTTCCCCGAACCCCGCGACGACCACGCACCCGACCCACCCCACGGACAGCGCCGGCACTGCCGCGATGCCGGGGAACACATGGGCGGCGAGCCTGGCGACACGCGAGCCGTGCTCCCGCAGCGCGGCGAAGCAGACCAGCGCCACCGCGATCACCGGCACCGACCAGAACACCGCGAACGAACCGTCCGGCATCTCAACTCCCCTGACCCGCACCGACGCAGGGTGATCCTACTGCGGCAGGTGCGCCCGGCGCCTGCCGGGCGGGGCACAATGAGGCGCATGCGAGTACGAACGGTGCAGGTCGGGGAACTGTCGGCGCTTCAGGAGATCGAGCGGGCCGCCGGTCGGTGGTTCCACGAGGTCGGGATGGCGGAGATCGCGGAGGACGAGCCGCTGTCGGTCGAGGAGTTGGGGCGGTATGTCGAGGCGGGGCTGGCCTGGGTGGCGGTGGACGGCGAGGACCGGCCGGTGGCGTACCTGATCGCCGAGCGGGTGGACGACGCGTTGCACGTGGAGCAGGTCTCGGTGCATCCGGATGCGGCGCGCCGGGGTGTCGGGCGGGCGTTGCTGGAGCATGCGGCGCAGGTGGCGCGGGCCGACGGGCTGCCGGCGTTGACGCTGACGACGTTCGCGGAGGTGCCGTGGAACGCGCCGTACTACGCCCGTTGCGGGTTCCGGCCGGTGCCGGCGGAGTTGCTCGGGCCGGAGCTGCGGGAGGTGCGGGCGCGGGAGGCCGAACACGGTTTGGACCGCTGGCCGCGGCTGGCGATGCGCCGTACTCTCTGAGCCACCCGGTGCCCGCCCGGACGCCGGTGAGTGCCACCGTCCCGGTGCGCGGGGCGGCCGGACGTGGGAGGGGCTGAGCATGGTCACGCGGGGAACGGCACGGCTGCTGGTGGGCAACAGCGGTGAGGAACCCCTGGAGTTGACGGTGGAGCCGTGGGCCGGGGCCTACTGGATCCCCCCGGGCCGGACGTTCGCGGTGGTCACCCCGGCGCCCGGCGAGGACGGATCGTGGCGGGGCACGACCGGCCCGCACGGGCTGTTCGGGGTCGACCGTCGGCCGGATTCGGTCACCGTGTGGCCGTACGGCAGTTGCTTCCAGCTGACCGACGGGGCGGGCCCGGCGGCCGGCGCCGACTGGGGCCGCCCGGAGCGTCCGCCGGCCTGCTGAGTCCGGCCCGGGTTCGGGAAATCCGCTGGCGGGGCGGGGTGTCGGCGCGTCATGATCACCGGCATGAACGTCCTCTCCCCCACCCTGTTGCTCGCGCCCCGGATCAACGAGACCGGTCTGCAACTGCGTACGGCCGCCGGCCGGCGCGGGATGCGGGCGTTCACGGCATCGTCCTGGCGGGCCCCGCAGGAGTTGCTGGGGCAGCAGGTGCACCTGTACGGCGGCCCGTTGTTCGGGGACGCGGTCGGCGGGGCGCTGGGGCTCGGCCTGCTGGAGCCCTCGGCCGGCTGGCTGGCCGCGCTGCCGCGTGAACTGGCAGGCCGTACCGTCGAGTTGACCACCCTCGCGGCGGCGCGGCGGCTGACCGGGCCGGCATTCGTGAAGGCCCCGGCGGACAAGCACTTCGCGGCGCGGGTGTACCGCGACGGCGGCGAGCTTCCGGGCCCGGAGCTACTGGACGGGGAGGTGTCGGTGCTGGTCAGCGAGGTGGTGCAATTCGCTGTCGAGTACCGGCTGTTCGTGCTGGACGGCACGGTCCGGGCGGCGTCCCGGTACGCGCGTGACGGCGAACTGTCCATCGGCGCCGACGATTTGGACGGACCGGAGGCGTTCGTCGCCGAGGTGCTGGCGGCCTCGGCGGAGTGCGCGCCGCTGCCGAGCGCGGCGGTGGTGGACGTCGGCCGCACGCCCGGCGGTTGGGCGGTGGTGGAGGCCAACGCGGCCTGGGCGAGCGGCGGTTACGCGTGCGACCCGGACGCGGTGCTCGGCGTGGTGCTGCGGGCGGCCGGTCCGCTCGAGCGACTTCCGGACGGCGACCGGCCGTTCCTCCGGGAGTTGCCGCAGATCGAGGATTGACGCACGCCGAATTGGGGGTGCGCGGGGCGGCCCGGCTGGGCGAGGATGATCGTCATGAACTCCTCGCACCTCACCCACATCACCGAGCCGCCCGGCGTCGCCCCCGCCACCGGCTACACCCACGTGGTCACCGGCACCGGCCGGCTGGTCCAGGTCTCCGGGCAGGTCGCCCTCGACGAGCAGGGCCGGGTCGTCGGCGAAGGCGACCCCGAGGCGCAGGCCCGGCAGGTGTTCGCGAACCTGGACCGCTGCCTGTCCGCGGCCGGCGCGAGCTTCGCCGATGTGGTGAAGCTGACCATCTTCGTCACCGACATCGGATACCTTCCGGCGATCCGCGAGGCCCGCGCGGCGTACATCGACCCGGCGCGGCTCCCGGCGAGTTCGGCGATGCAGGTGGTGGCGCTGTTCCGGCCCGAGATCCTGATCGAGATCGAGGCGATGGCCGTCGTCGCCGGCTGAATCCCCGTCCGGGCCAATACCCGCCCCCTGTCCGCCGGTTGAGATTCCACGGGTGGCTGGATTCCGTACTGCTGCGGGGCGGGTGTGCCGCATACGGTCGGGGGTGGCTGCCGGTCGGCAGCCTGCGATCTCTCGCCAGGAGGACGGATGACCACCGCCACGCACCCCGAGGCCCCCGACGCGCAGCCGCTGGTGCCCCTGCACTGCCTGCTGCGCGCCGAGCCCGGCCCGCCGAGGCTGGCGGCGCTGCCGACCGGCACCCCGGTGTGGGTGCTGACCCGGCACGCGGACGTCCGGCAGGCGCTCGCCAACCCCGGCTTCGGCCGGGCCACGCTGTACGCGCCGGACGCGCCGCCGCTGACGCTCACGCCGAACATCCTGGACGACCCGGCGTCGATGCTGAACAGCGACGGCCCCGACCACCAGCTGATCCGCCGCACCGTGCAGCGCGCTTTCACGCCACGGGCGATCGAACGCTGGCGGCCCTGGGTGGACGGCGTGGTACGGGAGTTGGTGGACGACCTGGTCGCCTCGGGCTCGCCCGCGGACGTGGTCGCGGCGCTCACCAAGCCGCTGCCCGTCCGGGTGATCAGCCGGCTGATGGAGCTCGACGGCCTGGACATCGACCGGCTCGGCCACTGGAGCGACCACGCACTGTCCACGACGGCGTACACGGCGGACGAAATCCGCACCGCCATCCGGGAGTTCAGCGAGTTCGGGTACCAGCTGGTGGTGGCCCGCCGCAAGAACCCCGGCGAGGACCTGGTGAGTTCGCTGGTGCAGGCCGCCGACCAGACCGGCGGGGTGACCGAGGAACAGCTGACCTCGCTCACCATCGGCCTGGTGATCGCCGGACACGAGACCACCATGACCAGCTTCGGCAACGCCCTGGTCTACCTGCTCGACCCCCAACACGCCGACGCCTGGCGGAAGATCGGCCAGGACCTGTCGGCAGCGACCGCCGCCACCGAGCAGATCCTGCGCACCGTCCCGCTCGGCGACCGCACCTCCGCACCCGGACTGCTCCGCCGGGCCGTCACCGACGTGGAGATCGGCGGCGTGGTCATTCCCGAGGGCGCGATCATCGCCTGCGACGCCGGCGCCGCCAACCTCGACCCGGACGTCTACCCGCCCGGCCCCACCGACCTGTTCACGCCGCTCGGCACCCCGTCGCTGACCTTCGGCGCCGGCCCGCACCACTGCCTCGGTGCCTGGCTGGCCCGGATGGAACTCGAACTCGGCCTCCACCACCTGGCCCGCGTCCTGCCCGAACTCCGCCTCGCCGCCCCCGTCGAGGACATCGCCTGGCGCACCGGCCTGCTCACCCGTAGCCCGCTGCGCCTGGAGGTGACCTGGTGAGCACCGACCCCGTCGTCGTGACGGTCGACCAGTCCCGCTGCATCGGCAGCGGCCTGTGCGCCCGCACCGCCCCCGACGCCCTCACCCTCGCCCCCAACGGCCGCGCCACCCCCCTCCACCCCACGGCCACCACGTCCCCCGACCTCACCGAAGCCGCCGAGATGTGCCCCGTCGAGGCCATCGCCGTCCACCACGCCACCACCGGCGAACTCCTCGCCCCCGTCTGGTAGTTCGGCCCTCCCCCCACCGGCCCCGAGAGCACCTCCCTCCGGGGCCGGTGGCGCGCCACCGCCTGCACCAGGTCGCCCCAGGGCTCGTCCCCCGGGGCCGGTACGGTCCGCAGCATGGTCGACCCACTCACCTCCGACGCGATCGCCGCCTGGCAGGCCCGCACGAACGCGGCACTCGCCGACCTGACGGCCGGTTTCGAGGACCGTTTCGGCTACCCACCGGGCGTCAACGCGGTACACCCGGCCACGCCCGCCACTCGCGCTGCCGCCGAGGCTCTCGGCCCGCTGCCCGCCGACCTCGCCGCGCTCTACCGCGAGATCGCCGCCGCCGACCTCCCGGACGTCGGCCACGGCTTCTTCGTCCACCCGCCCGACCTGGTCGCCGCCCACGGCCCAAACCCACTGGTCTTCGCCAGCGACGGCGGCGGCCTGCTGTTCGCCCTCACCACCGACGGCCGGGTGCTGCGCTCGCTCGCCGCCTCCCGCGACGCTGGGTTCGCGCTGGAGGCCGACTGTCTACGCGACTTCCTGGACCAACTGGCCGGGCGGGCGGAGGCGCTGGGTCAGTCCCACCAGAGGACGGTCATCAGCCCGCGCCGGGCCGCGCCCGCGTAGAACGCCTGCAAGGCGTGGAAGTGGCGCAGCAGGTAGCGCGCCGGGTCGCCGTCGAGGTCGAAGCCGAGCAGTGCGGCCAGGGTGGGGCCGGACGGGAGCCGGTCGAGCAGGGCGGGGAAGTCGATCTCGGCCAACTCGGCGGCGACTCCCGCGACTTCGGCGGGTGTGAGTGCGGTGGCCGGGCCCACGAAGGCGATCGGGTGCGGCCAGGTGTTCAGGACACCCAGGTCGACCGCCGCGGAGCCGTCGAGCGCGCGGCGCAGGGCGTCCACCTGCGTCCGATCCAGGCCCGCACGTTCGCAGACGGCCCGGAGCGCGACCGGGGACCAGTCGAGGTCGAGGTGGTCCCCGGCGGGCGGGTCCCAGTCCGGATCGCCGTCGTGGAGTGCGGCGTGCCGGCGGCAGCGCTCCAAGTGGTCCGGGGTGATCCGGGCGAGCTGCTGGGTAATGGCCATGACGCCAAGTGTCCGGCCGCTGTCCAGCGGGTTTCAGCCGAGGCGGGGGACGCGCGGGCTACCCGATTCGCGCCGCCGGCTGCGGAGTTCCGCGCCGACCGTGACGGACAGAGCGGCGACGGTCAGCAGCGCCGGCAGCGCCCAGGCCGGGGTGAAGCTGCCGGTGAGGTCGACCAGCAGGCCGAGGACGGGCGGCACCGTGATGATGGCGACCTGGTTGACGGACATGGCCAGGCCCAGGGCGAAGCCGGTCCGGCCGGGCGGGGCCGTCTCGGTGACGTGGGCGACCCACGGGCCGTACCAGCCGAAGCCGAAGAAGCCGAGCCAGACGAAGACGCCGGACGCGACCACCGGAGCACCCCCGACCGGCGTCATCAGCAGAGCGAGCCCGACGACCACGGCGACCATGCAGACCAGCACCACGGCATGCCGACCGAACCTGCTGCGGTCGCTCCACGCGGCCAGGCAGACCCGTCCCACCACTCCCGCGCCCTGCGCGGCCACCAGCACCAGGGCTGCCTGCCCGGCGCCGAGCGACGCCTCCCGGTGGAGGTGCAGCACTGTCAGCACGCCCACCCCGCACTGGACCGAGACCAGGCTGGTCCCCGCCAGCATGATCTTCACCATCGCCGGTTCAAGCAGCATGCCCAACCGCGCACGCAACTGCGCCGACAGCGGGAGCGACGGTTCCACCGGCCCGGCCGGCCCGGGCGGCCTCCGGTAGCAGCCCATGAAGAGACCGGCCCCGAGCAGCGCGACCCCGCACCCCGTCACCAGGGTCGCCCGCCACCCGAACTCCCTTGCCACCACCGGGAGTACAGCCGAGGCGAGCGCCGCCCCGAGCGGCAGCCCGGCCTGCCGAACGCCCATGGCGAAGCCACGCTGCGACGCGTCGAACCAGGACGCCACCGACTTGCTCCCGCCCGGTTGGACGGTGCTGTACCCCGCACCGACCACCAGCAGCGCACCCAGCAGCGCCGGGTAACCGGACGCCAGGCTCCCCAGCCCGAGCGCCAGCCCGACCACGCCGGCGCCGATCCCCACCACCCACCGCTCGCCGTACCGGTCCAGCAGCACACCTGCCACCAACAGGCCGACCAGCGGCGCGAGTTGGGCCGCCGAGACCAGCAGGCCCAGCTGCGCCGTACTCAGGTCCAGTGCGCTCTGAAGCTGAACTCCGAGCGCCCCGATCCCGCCCACGAAGAAGCCGGACGCGGCCTGGGTGAACGTCGCGATGCCCAGCACGACCCAGCGATAGGGCAACGGGTTGCGGCGCGCGGATCCGGCACGTGCGGCGGTCTGTTGTGTCATGCCGCCCACCCTGTTGTAATGCCCTTGTGCAGCTCAACCCTTACGGCGAGGACGCGGTGAACCTGGCCGCGGATCTGGCCAACCGCCGCCCCGGGAGCGCGGACGAACTGGCGGACCGCTGCCTCGCCGCCGGTCTCGCCCTGGAACGCCCGGTGGCACCGGACGATCTCGGCCGCGCCCTGGCCGCACTCGACGCCTGGGAGAAGGTCGTCGACGCCGGCGGGGAGCAGGAGCGCGCCGACCTGCTCAACCGCATGCTGGCCGAGGCCGCCGCCTACCCCCGCCTGACCTCCCACGCCGACACCGGCTGGCACCTGCACTACCGGGACGCCGAACAGCCGCTCGGCGCCCTCCTGTTCACCCTGTTCGCGGTCGGCACCGCCCTGCACCTGGCCGGCCGCGGCATGCACCGCCTCCGCCGCTGCGAGGTCCCCGAATGCGCAACGGCCTTCGCCGACACCTCCCGCACCGGCCGCCAGCGCTACTGCTCCCCCCGCTGCGCCAACCGCGACGCCGTCCGCCGCCACCGCGCGCGCACCGCGACCGCCTCAACGCCCTCCTGAGCGCCGCTGCTTTCTGCGGCCAGTCAGAAGTGCGGCCTCCCGCCTCCGGTGTCCCCGCTGGCGGATAGCCTCCGGCGGGAACGAGCGGCTGACGGGAGTGGACGTGGACATCGAGGAAATGCTGGACCGGCTCGGCACGGTGATCGGGCCGCCGCCCGCAGGCGGAGTGGTCCCGGTCCCGTGGGAGCTTGGGCCCGAGGTACTCGGTTTCCAACTGCCTGCGGACTACCGGGCGTTCGCCGACCGGTACGGGAGGGTCAGCATCAGCGACGAGCTGCACATCTACACGCCATCGGCAGCGCCCGGCCTCGAGATCGCGCAGCCGCTCGGCTTCGAGGGATTCCTCTACCTCACGACGGATCCCTACGGGTACTGCGGCTCCCTGGGCCAGGCCTACCTGGACGGGGACTACGACGAGTGCCCGTATCCGATGTTCCCGGCCGAGGGCGGGCTTCTGAACTGGGGTAACAACGGGAACGCCGACCACTTCTTCTGGTTGATGCGGGGGCCGGACCCGGACCGCTGGCCGGTCGCTGCCGCGTTCAACTCAATGCGGGAATGGGACCTGTTCGAGGGCGGCTTCCTGGAGTTCCTGCTGGCGGCGGTGACGAAGCAGTATCCGGACCACGGGGCCGTTGTGCCCGGCGGGATGAAGGAGATCGGTGACGGCCGTGGCTATCGCTTCCGGGGTGACTGGTCGAAGCAGCTGGGTTGGCAGTGAAACCCGCGATCATGAGACGGCCTTCACGACCTGCACCGGCCACCAACGCCACTGCCCCCGTTGCGTCAACCGCGACGCGCCCGTCCGCCGACACCGGCGCGAACTACTGCCACCCGACCGGCAGTTCAACAGCGCCCTCTCAACCGACCCGCAGATGCCGGATCTTGACGCCGGCCCGGCGCAGCGTCGCCCGGAGCGCCGTGTCGGTGTCCGGGGCGGGGCGCAGCCCGGCGAGTTGGGCGATGCGGTCCGCGACCTGGGTGACGGTCAGCCGGTCGGTGCGCAGGTGCGTGGCGAAGGCGGGGTCGGCGAGCCGGTGCAGGCAGTCGTCGAGGCGGCGGACGGCGAAGCTCTGCCCGTGCGGCGGGGCGGGCAGCCGGGCGAGGCGCCGCAGGTAGTGCACGGGTTCGCGTTCAGCGAGGCGGCGCAGCACGGTGGCGCGGTCGGCGAGCAGGGTGAAGTGCCGTACGTCGTGGCCGAGTTCGCGCAGGCGGCCGACTGTCTCGGCGAAGTACGCCGGCTCGGTGACGGTCATCGGGACGATCAGCGGGCCGGGGTGACGGCGCACGGCGAGGTCGAGCATCTCGACGGTCCCGGTGCGCCACGCGGCCAGGTCCTGGAAGTCGCCGCGCAGCGCCGGGGGCAGCATCCGGTGCAGGCCGAAGCCGAGGTGTTCGGGGTCGCAGACAACGGCTCCCGGCAGCCGGCGGGCCAGGTTGTGCGCGGTCTGCGTCTTCCCGCCCCCGAACGGCCCGTTGATCCACAGCAGCACGACCGACACCTCCCGTTGCCACCCGGCAGCGATTGCCGTCACCACAATGACACGGCTGCTCGCCCGTCCCCGCCGCCCGGCCGATCCCCGTCTCCTGCGATCATGAGGACTTTCTGCACCTCGGAGGGGCACATGAGCCACGTCTTCGCTCGGCTGACCGGTTTCGGCATGACGCTGATACCGGTCTGGCCCTACACCTTCGAGCGTCCGGACCACGCGCCGGGAACGGTACGGGTGACCCGCTGGGAAGGGCAGACCGCCCACACCGCTGTCGTGACCGGCCCTGCGGCGCAGCCGACGATCGAGTTGGCGAACGCCCGGTCGGTGACCGAGGTCGTCGAGGTGCTCGCCGGTCCCGACGAGCACCTCTGGCGGATCGAGACCTCGCCGTTCTCGGTCGAGTGGCCGGAAGGCTTCTCGATCGACTCCCCGCCCGCCGGCGACACCTCCACGCCGTTCTGCCTCTTCGGGCCGGCCGGCTCCCTGATCTACCTCCAGGGCCCGCGCAGCCTCGATCGGATCCCGCCGCTCACCCAGTTCGTCGCCCCTGGTCAGACCATCGTCGGTCACCGCACCGAGGCCGCGTTCGAGGCCGTCGAACTCGCCTACCAGCACGACGGCATCGCGTGGCGGCAGTGCCATCACCTGGTCGCCTTCACCGAAACCCTCGGGCTCGTCGTCACCGCCCAGTCGCCCGCCGCCCACTCGGACCAGGTCCGCCGGGCCGCCGAGTCGGTGGCCCGGTCGGTCCGGGCCACCGCTTGAAGCCGTAGCTACCCCCGCCCGACGGCCTGCGGGAAGTCGAAGAACCCGTCCGGGTCGTACGCCGCCTTGACGGCGACCAGCCGCGCGAGATTGGCCCCGTAGTACGCGTGCCCGAAGTCCTCGAGGTACGGGTCGGCGTAGTTGACGTACGCGCGGTCGCCGGCCCACGGGCGCATGGCGCGGCGCAGGTCCTGCTGCCAGCGGGCTGCCGCGTCCAGGGCGGCGGCCGGCGCGCCGGGCTCGAAGACGCTGTGGTACTGCGCCGAGAAGAGAGCGTCGCGGTGGACGAACGCAGTGTCGGCGGGAGCCACCCGTCCGACGGCCCCTTGCAGGCTGTCCAGCAGCACGTAGGCCGGACCGCCGTCCGCCGCACGGCGCTCGACCGCACCGACCAGCGCATCGATGCCGGCGGGCGGCAGCAGGACCGGGAAGAAGTTGGACGTCGCGACGAACGGCGGCCGGTCGATCACGGCGTCCGGGGTCTGCCCGGTCAGGCGGAGTTGGGTCACGCTGCCCGGGATCCCCGTCGTCGACATGATCATCTCCTGGTAGGAGAGGACCTCGCTGCTCAGCTCGAGCGGCTGGATGCCGACGGCGGCGACCAACTGCTCTGCCACGTCGGGCCCTTCGCCGAGGACGTAGATCCCCGACTCCACCACGCACTCGCCCGTCTCCTCGACGGACAGCCGCAGGAAGGACCAGACCTCGTCCGCCTGGCCCGGCGCCCAGCGCTGCCAGGCGTCCACGATCCGGGCCGCGTCGCGCCAACTCCAGCGCAGGCCGACCCGGGTGACCTCGGTTGTGGGGTGCGTGCGGAACGTGAACTCCGTGACGACCCCGAAGTTGCCGCCTCCTCCGCCGCGCAACGCCCAGAACAGCTCCGGCTCGCGCTCCGCCGAACACTCCCTGACCCGACCGTCGGCGGTCACCACCTGGGCGGAGACCAGCCGGTCGCAGGTCAACCCGTAGGCGCGGCAGACGATTCCGATCCCCCCGCCGAGCGTCAGCCCCGCGATGCCGACGCTCGGGCAACTGCCCGCCGGTATGCTCCGGTTCTCGGCGAGCAGCGCGTCGTACACGTCGATCAGCAGCGCCCCGGCCCCGACCGTGGCCGTCCCGTCGGCGGCAGACCCCTCGGTGGTGACCGCGTTCATCCGGCTCAGGTCGAGCGTGACGCCCGGGCTGGTGGACCACCCCCCGTAGCAGTGCGTCCCCGCGCGCGCCGCCAGCGGCAGCCCGTACCGGCGGGCGAAGGCGATCGTCTGCCGCACATCCTCGACCCCCTGCGCGAACACCACCGCCTGCGGATGAATGTCGAACCGCGAGTTGTACGGCAACCGGGCCACCCCGTACGCCTCGTCCCCCGGCCGCACCAGAGTGCCGTCGAGATCGCGGGCCAGTCCGTACCAGTCGGTCGAGGTCGTGCGCGGCATCGGCTTCATCCTGCCGATTGTGCGGCCCCACCACCCCTGATGGCCAGGTGCGCACTTCCGGGACGGGTGAGCACTCCTGCTGCAACAGGCCCTTCCCGAGCGCCACTTGCTCGCCCGCACCGGCCCGGTGACCTGCGGCGACGTGGCCGTCAGGGGCTCGCTCTACGCTGAGCCCCTGATCACCATCCACCGGCAGGAGCGAACCAGATGAACGACGTCGGGCACACGGCAGTTGCCCTCCGCGACGCCCATTTCCGGCTGAAGAGGCTGGCCCGCACCTGGGCGGAAGCCGGCACGGTGCGCGGACGGGAACCGCTGGGCCCGGCCTGGCAGTACTCGGACCTCCCGGACGAGGCCTGCTACCTCGACGGCCAGACCCTCGAACTGGCCGGCGGCCTGACGCTGATCGCCCAACTGGCCGTCAGCTTCGCCACCACCGGCACCGACATGCTGGCGTCGGTCACCGTCGAGGACGACGAGGGCAACGTCACCGAGCTGCTGTCCACCGGCCCCGAGGAATTCCCCACGACCGCCGCGGAGTTGGCCACCGAGATCGACCGGTGCCTGACCCGGATGGAACGCCTCGACCTCCCGCCCGCCCTCCGCTGACACCACGGAACGAGCCTACGGGCCGCGAGTTCGTCCTTCTCGTGCTTCTCGTGCTTCTCGTCCTTCTCATCCCTCTCGTGCTTCTCGTAGTCGAACCGCCCCGCCGCCGGAGGAGATCACCCGGTGCGGGAAGATCGCCCCATGAGTTCGCCGACACCCGCCCGCCACCTCATCCGCCGTATCACCCCGGAGGATTGGCCCTCGCTCCGCGCGCTGCGCCTGGAGGCCCTCGAGGACTCGCCGACGGCGTTCAGCGTCACCCACGCCGCGACTGCGGCCCTCCCCGACACGGACTGGCAGGCCCTGGCCACGGAGGCGGCGACCTCCCCTTCCGCGGCCCTGTTCGTCGCCCTCGACCCGTCCGCTCCCTCGGGTGCCTTCATCGGCATGGCGGGCGCCGCCCCGCTCCCGGACGTCCCGGAAACGGCCCACGTCCACGGCGTCTACGTCACCCCGGCCCACCGCGGCCCGGAAGGCCCGGCCGCGGCCCTCGTGGCGGCAGCCACAGCCTTCGCCGAGACCCACATCGACGTCACCCGACTGACCCTGGGAGTCCACGAGTCCAACGCCCGCGCCCAGTCCTTCTACGCCCGCCTGGGCTTCGAACCGACGGGCCTCCGCGTTCCGTACGCGCTCAACCCGGCCGAACAGCTCGTCATCCTCGGCTACCCGGCCTTCCGCCCCCGGGCCCGCTGACGGCACCGGCAGCCGGGAGCTCGTCGCCAGGTCCTGCCTGCCTGCCGGCGGGACGTGAGGACCTCCGGGCACGGCCGCATCGCCGCACGTGACAAACCCGGCGACGCCGGCGGCCGTCGCCGGGATACTGGGCGCCCATGGATGAAGTCGAAGTCGTCGTCGCCCATTCCGAGCGTGCGACTCTACGCGTCGGCGACGTGTTCCTGAAGGTGGACGCCGACGGCGCGCGCCTCGGCGCCGAGGTCGAGGCGATGTCTCTCGCACCGGTCCCGACCCCGGAAGTCCTGTGGTACCAACCGCCCGTGCTCGCGATGGCCGCTCTCCCGGGGACGACGCTCGGCCGCCTCGGCGGGCCGTCGACGGGCTCGCCGGCGGCGTGGGCCGCGGCGGGCGCTGCCATCCGGAAGCTGCATGACGCACCGCTGCCGTCCCGACTCGGGCGGGCCGGGCGGAGCATCGCCGTGCTGTCGGCGGAACTTGACGCCGAGTGCGAGCTGCTCGTGGCGAACGGCGTCCTGCCCGCCGACCTGGTCACCCGCAACCGCCAGGTCGCCGAGGCCGCACTCCGCCCATGGACCCCGGCTTTCACCCACGGCGACCTGCAGATCGCGCACGTCTTCCTCGACGGTGACGAGGTCACGGGCGTCATCGACTGGTCCGAGGCCGGCCGGGGCGATGCCCTGTACGACCTCGCCACCTTCACCCTCGGACACGAGGAACACCTCGCCGACGTCATCACCGGCTACGGCACCGACGTCGACCGCGAGGTGATCCACGCATGGTGGTCGCTGCGAAGCCTGCTGGCGGTCCGCTGGCTGGTCGAGCACGGCTTCGACCCCTTCGCGCCGGGCTGCGAGGTCGACGTGCTGAGATCCCGGATGTGAGGCCGCCCGGGCCCCAGGACTCCGGCCGGGAATCAGATCCGTCGCATCCGGTAGACGCAGGTCCGGTAGGGCATCTCGACACTGTCGCGGCCGGCCAGCGCCGGGTCGGTGGCGGCCAACTCGCCGATCTCCCGGTCCAGGCGGGCCTGTTGGGCGGCGTCGGCGGTCAGGTACGAGGAGCGGGACCGCACCAGGTCGACCAGTCGGTCCGTCGGGACGGTCACGGTGTGCTCGATCAGGCCGCGTTCGGGTTCGGTGAACCACGGCGTCACCGGCCCGTACTGCCAGGCATCTTCCAGGCCGTATCCCTCGTTGCCGACGATGCCGGAGAGCGCGGCCACCCACGGCGTCCGGTCGTCACGGATGTTCCACATCGGGGCGAAGACGCCGCCCTTGCGCAGCACCCGGTGAATCTGCGGCAGCGCGTCCTGCGGAGTGAACCAGTGGTACGCCTGCCCGACCACGACCGCGTCGACGGACTCGTCCGGCAACGGAATGTCCTCGGCGCTGCCGGCGAGCACCCGCGTGCCCGGGAGGCGTTCGGCGGCCACGGCACGCATCTGCTCGTCGGGCTCGACCGCGATCACCTCGTGACCGGCCGCACGCAACACACCGGCCAGCAGCCCGGTACCGGCCCCCAGGTCCAGGACGCGCATCGGCTCGGCACCGACGGCCCGGGCGACGGCCTGGACAGGGTAGGTGGGCCGGATCGAGTCGTACAGGCGGGCAGCGGCACCGAAGGACAGCGCTGAGGAGGACATGCTCGCGAGCGTACCCAGATTCGGTCGGCAGTACGGGCGTTCCGGCAATCCCCAACACCCGCCGACGGCTGGGGCCCCACCCCCCGCCACCCGAGCGGTCGGGTCCGGTGGCCACCACTGGCCCGAGTACGCGCGGCCTTTGCGTGCGGCTGCCACCGATTCGCCGCGAAACTGCCGGGGTTCCCGGCGCTGGCGGCGCGGACGGCTGTCTGGCGAGCCTGCCGTCCCCGCCGGAGGACTACCTCCCGACCTGGCACCGCGGCGGCCCGGAGCTGGTCCAGCCGCCGGCGGACTGGTGACGGCCGGTCGGTGAGCCCCACGTCCGCCCGTGTGGTTCGCCGCGGCGGGTGGGCGTGGGCGGTGCCGGCCGAAGCGGTGGCGGCGGCAGGATCCGGAAGGTCGTTGCCAGCCGCAGAGATGGGAGTGCCGCCGTGACCGCAACCGAGGAGCCGCAGCCGAAGCAGCAGGAGCCGAAGGAGCAGCAGGAGCCGGAGGTGAAGCCGTACCGCCACCCCGCCGCCGGGTGGGGCGCGGCGAAGTCGGTGGCGCGGGTGCTGGCGCGGACGGGTGAGTGGGTGGACGGGCCGCGGGCGGTGCTGCGGATGAATCACGAGAACGGCGGGTTCGACTGCCCGGGGTGTGCGTGGCCGGACGACTACAAGGGCCTGCATCTGGACATCTGCGAGAACGGCATCAAGCACGTCACCTGGGAGATGACGGGCAAGCGGGTGGGGCGGGAGTTCTTCGCGGCGCACACCGTGGCCGAGCTGTCGGGGTGGAGCGATTTCGCGTTGGAGGACCAGGGCCGGCTGACCGAGCCGATGGTGTACGACGCGGAGACGGACAGGTACCTGCCGATCTCCTGGCAGCAGGCTTTCGAGCTGGTCGGCGGGGTGCTGCGCGGGCTGGACGATCCGAATCGGGCGGCGTTCTACACCTCGGGGCGCCTCGGCAACGAGGCGACGTTCCTGTACCAGTTGCTGGCCCGTGAGCTGGGCACCAACAATCTGCCGGACTGTTCGAACATGTGTCACGAGGCATCCGGCCGGGCGTTGACGGCCTCGCTCGGCACCGGGAAGGGAACGGCCGACCTGAAGGACTGGGAGGCGGCGGACGCGCTGTTCATCCTCAGCGTGAACGCGGCGTCGAACGCGCCGCGGATGCTGACCGCGCTGGCGGACGCGCACCGGCGGGGCGCGCAGGTGGTGCACGTCAATCCGCTGGTGGAGGCGGCGGCGACCCGGACCATCGTGCCGCACGAGTTCCTGGACATGGCGCTGCTGCGGGCGACGGCGACCAGCACGCTCAACCTGCAGGTGCGGATCGGCGGGGACCTCGCGCTGCTGCGGGCGATCGCGAAGGCGCTGCTGGAGCAGGCGGGGCACGATCCGCGGGCGCTGGACGAGGAGTTCGTCGAGCGGCACACCACGGGGTTCGCCGCGTACCGGGAGTTGTGCGAGCGCACGCCGTGGGAGGAGTTGGAGCGGCAGAGCGGGCTGAGCCGGGCGCAGTTGCTGGAGGCGGCGCGGGTGTACCGGGAGGCGGACCGGTCGATCTTCTCCTGGTGTCTGGGGGTGACGCAGCACGAGCACGGGGTGGACACCGTCCGGGAGATCGTCAATGTGCTGCTGCTGCGCGGGAATCTGGGCCGGGAGGGGGCGGGTCCGTCGCCGGTGCGCGGGCATTCGAACGTGCAGGGCAACCGGACCTGCGGGATCGACCACCGTCCGGCGCCCGCGTTCCTGGACCGGTTGGGGAAGGTGTGCGGGTTCGAGCCGCCGCGCGAGCACGGGCTGGACACGGTGGGGGTGATCGGGGCGATGGCGCGCGGCGAGGTGACGGTGTTCGTCGGGATGGGCGGCAACTTCGCGATGGCCGCGCCGGACACCGAGTTCACCCACCGGGCGCTGCGCAAGTGCGAGTTGACGGTGCAGGTGGCGACGAAGCTGAACCGCAGCCAGCTGGTGCACGGGCGGCGGGCGTTGATCCTGCCGTGTCTGGGCCGCACCGAGCAGGACCGGCAGCGCGGCGGGGTGCAGGCCACCTCGGTGGAGGACTCGATGAGCATGGTGCACCTGTCGGTAGGCATGCGGAAGCGCCCGGCGTCGGCGCAGTTGCTGTCCGAGCCGGCCATCATCGCGGGTATCGCGCGGGCGGCGCTGCCGGACAGTGCGACGCCGTGGGAGTGGTACGTGGAGGACTACGACCGGATCCGCGACACCATGGCGAAGGTGCTGGACGGTTTCGAGGACTTCAACCGTCGGGTGCGGCTGCCGCTGGGTTTCCGGATCAAGCAGCCGGCCCGTGAACTGGTGTTCCTCACCCCGTCGGGGAAGGCGGAGTTCTCCACGGCGCCGCTGCCGGACGTGCTGCCGAAGCCGGGGACGCTGGTGCTGGGCACCATGCGTTCGCACGACCAGTGGAACACCACCATCTACTCGGACAACGACCGCTACCGGGGCGTCAAGAACCTGCGCACGCTGGTCTTCATGAACCGTCAGGACATGCGCGAACGCCGGCTCGCCGAGCTCGACCCGGTCGACATCACGGCCACCGCGCGCGACGGTTCGACCCGCTCGCTGCACGGCTACCTGGCCGTCCCGTACGACCTGCCGCGCGGGTGCGCGGCCGGGTACATGCCGGAGATGAACGTGCTGTGCGCGCTGGGCGACTACAGCAGCCAGAGCGATCAGCCGATCATGAAGCACCTCAACGTGGTGATCAGCCCCGCTGCCACCAGGCCCTGACGGTCCGCCACCGCCCCCGCGCGGGGCGGGCCGCGCGGTCCGAGAGCAGCGCCCGGCCCTCGAACCGGCCGCCGGGCACCTCGACGGGCGCCTTCCGGTCGGCCTCGGCGAGCAGTTCGGCGTGCGCCGCGTATGAGGTGCCGCGCACCGCCTCCTCGTACGCGGCCAGCATTCCGCCGACCGCTGCGGCGGCTCCGCGGTGCCGCCGCAGCGCCTGCCCGGCCAGGCCGAGCAGGGTCAGTACGCCGGCCAGCACTGCCAGCGTGATCAGGTAGGGCAGCATCACCGCTCCATCGTCCGTCCCGACACTCGTCCGTCCAACGTCCGTATCGGGAGCGGCAGTTCCTCAGCCTCCCCCGGGGAGACCGAACAGTTCGGCGCAAGCGGCGAGGCCGGTCAGCTCGATGTCGGAGCGGCGGGTGGGCTGCCAGTCGGCGCGGTCCGGGCGGAAGCGCTGGGTGACGGCGAGTTCGCCGCGGCGGTTGTCGCGTTCGAGGCCGTCGGGGAGGTAGCCGAGCTTGCGGGAGATCGCGACGGAGGCGGCGTTGTCAGTGAACGAACCGGAGATCGCCGACTCGGCGGCCAGGCCGTCGAAGGCGAAGTGCAGCATGGCGATCCGGGCCTCGGTGCCCAGACCGCGGCCGTGGTGCTCGATGCCCAGCCAGGAGCCGGGCAGGACCTCGCGACGGATCGCGAAGTCCGTGGCGTTCAGCGCCTGCACGCCGACCGGCCGGCCGCCGTCGAAGACCACCAGGGGCAGCCTCCAGTCCTCGGGCGTCCAGTCCGTCCGGGACCGCCAGTGGGCCTTGAGAACGGACCGGGCCCGTTCGACGGGTGTGCCGTAGGACCAGCAATCGGCCTACGGGACAAGGGCTTTACCCAAGAGCCCACCCCCACCGTTCCGAAAGTGGAGCGCCAACGCCCGAACCCGCCACGCGCGCCCCGCCGCCCAACCCCTCGAGCGAGGAAGTGCACGCCGCCCAAATGGTTAAGCAAGTACTTGACCAATCGCTCCCAACGGAGAATAGTGAAGTACATGCTTAACCATTCTGGTTCGCTGGACCGGGTGTTCCAGGCACTCGCGGACACCACCCGCCGCGCCGTCGTCGAGCGGCTGGTCTGCGGGCCCGCCTCCGTCAGCGAGTTGGCGCGGCCGCTTGCCATGTCGTTGCCGGCAGTGATGCAGCATCTCCAGGTGCTGGAGGCGTGCGGGCTGGTCCGGTCCGAGAAGGTCGGGCGGGTGCGTACCTGCCACCTGGAGCCGGCCGTGCTGCGTGCGGCCGAGGGCTGGATCACGGCGCAGCGCACCGTTTGGGAACACCGTCTCGACCGCCTCGGCGACCACCTGTCCGCACAGCGCGACAGCCCGGATCAAGGGAGCACACCATGACCGACCGCCTGGTCACCCACGCCACGTTCACCCTCGAACGTCTCTACCCGGCCCCGCCGGCGGCGGTGTTCGCCGCCTGGGCCGCCCCGGAGGCCAAGGCCCGCTGGTTCGCCGGCCCGGACGCCGAGCACGCACTCGACTTCCGCGTCGGCGGCCGCGAGGTCAACCGCGGCCGCTCCGACACCGGAGCGGTGCTGACCTTCGAGTCCTGGTACCGCGACATCGTCCAGGACGAGCGCATCGTCTACACCTCCACCCTCTCCGAGAACGGGACGCTCGCGACGATCTCCCTGACGACGGTCCAGTTCCACCCCGAGGACGGCGGCACCCGTCTGCTGCTCACCGAACAGGGCACCTTCCTCGACGGCCACGAGCAGCCGAGCTGGCGCGAACAGGGCACCGGCACCTGGCTCGACGCCCTCGCCGCCGAAGTCCTGCGCAGCACCGCGCAACGGTGACAACCACGAACGTCCGTGTCCAGCAAGGCCGTTGGCGGTGCTGATGCTGCTGGGCCCGGCGTTCTCCCTGACCGTCCTCGACGGCACCAGCCTGCTCACCGCCCTGCCCGCGATCGGGCACCACCTCGGCCTGCGCGGCCCCGCCGTCCAGTGGACCGTGACGGTCCACGCCCTGGCCTTTGGCGGGCTGCTGCCGCTGTGCGGCCGCGCGGCGGATCTGCTGGGCCGTCGGCGGATGTTCCTCGCCGCAATGGCGCTGCGGGTCCTGGCCTCGCTGGCGTGCGGGCTCGCCCCGTCCGTCCAGGCCCTGGTCGCCTCCCGGGCGCGCTGATCGGCCTCTTCGTCCGGATCGAACGGCGATCGCCGTCCCCACTCGTCCCCCTGCGGCCCCTGCGCTCCCTGCGCTCCCTGCGCTCACGCGGGCTGATCGGCGGCAACCTGGAGGTTGAGGAACATCGGAACGCAAACTGGCGCTAAGCCCTCCCTGCTCTCCGGAGCCCGTTGACCTGCGGTTCCGTGGTGGTTGAACCTTCGGCGGTCGTGCTGATCAACTGCCTGGAGTTCCGGGGTGCCGGTCGAGTTTCTGACGGATGAGTTCTTTCCGCTGTTCAGTTCTGTCTCACGGGGCCTGTGGTTGAGTCTCTGTGACGGTTAGGGCATAGGGCAGTTGGGCTGACGGGTGTGCGCCGTGGCCCCGGGAGGGATCAGGGTGGAGCTCGCCTTCGTGCAGTCGGGGCTGCTGGGCCGGTACCTGGACAGTGAGGTGGTCTCGGCCGAGGAGGTGGCCGCGCTGCTGAAGCGGCGGGGGCTGCTGGATGGCATGCCGGTGTTCCTGGACGACGAGACGATGATGCCGCTGCCCGCTCTGTCCGGATGGGGTCGGTACCTGTCCACGGGGCTGCTCGACGAGGCCACGATGCGGGAGTACGGGCGGAAGGCTGCCAGGCTGGACGATTACCTTGCAGGCTTGGGTAGCGATGTCCTGTCCGCGACGGAGTCCGACCTGGTCGCGTACCGCAACTGGCGGCGTCTGTGGCAGAAGAAGCCGGTGGCGGCCAGGACGTGGGGGAAGGAGGCGTCCATCCTGGATGATCTCTACCGCTACCTCGTCGCGCGCCGCGTCTTGCAGGCCCAGCCGGTGCGGCTGGCGGCTCGGGGCCGGAACGCTCTGGCTCCGGGTGTGCGGTCGAACATGGACATCCGGCACCTGACGCTTGAGCAGTACCGGTACTTCCGTGACGTCGGCCTGGGCGGCCAGTTGCCAGATGCGGAGGTCAACCGGCGGTATCGGGGCTGGGCACCGCTGCGCAACCGGGCCGGGTCGGACCTGGCCCTGGGCGCGGGGGCGCGATGGCGCGAGTGGTCCACAGTGCTACTGCCGGAGATGGGTCTGTGGCCCGGGATGCAGGGCGGCAGCGCCGAGTTCGAGGTCCAGGCGTGCGCAAAGTACGGCAAGGCCCGCACTCTCTACGTCCCCGAGGACGCTGCCGCGTCCGCCGACCTGTTCTGCATCCTCGAACGTCCAGAGATCGTCCGTACTGCCGTCAGGACCCTGGAGCGCAAGGCCCGTGACCTGTTCGTCGTCGCCAGCGTCGACGTCGCCGGCGGTGTGGTCCGCGGAACGCTGGACGGCGTCGACCGAGAGTTCCGCATGTCGACCATGCCGGGAACGGGCTGGCGGACTCCAGAGGCCGCTCGTGCATGACGTAGCGGCTGACCGCATCCAGCGTGCGCGGATCGTGCAGGTCGACGACCCGCTCGGAGCGCGACTTCCCGCGGGCTCCGCCGGGGTGGTCGTCACGCTTGCCGATCGTCACTCGCCGCCTCCCATAGGAAAGGTCGGCCAGATGAAGGGACAGCACCTCGCCCGGCCGCAGTCCTCCGTCCAGCATCAGCAGGAACATCGCCAGGTCACGCCGCTTCGTCAGGCTCGCGATGAAGGTCTCCAACACCGCCTCGTCCATCGGACGCGGCAGCCGCCGTGGCTGCTTGACCGTGACCGTGCGCCGCACCGGCTGCTGGCGGCTGGCCTTACCCATGAACGGCTGATGCCGGCCTGGCACCCTCGCGAGAGCCGGGTCCGGGCGCATCTGCATCGGCGAGTCCTCGCCGTCGTACTCCTCAGCGACCATGGCCCAGTCGTAGAAACTCGACACCGCGGCCAAGATGCGGTTCACCGTCGACGGCGACAGCAGACTGCCAGGCAGGTCCGCTCCGCCGACCACGACGGTTAAGCCGAGACGCTGGGCTGGCCGGCGGCTCGGCTGACGGCGTAGGAAGCCCAGCAGCCGCAACGCGTCCGGTGCTCGGAAGTCCCGCCAGTCCAGGCTCTCCCGGGCCAGGAACACGAACAGGTACTTCAGGTCGTAGGCGTAGGCGCACCAGGTATTCGGCGATAGCCCCCGATCACTGAGATGCCCCAGAAACCGGCAGACCGGATCGATCTCGGAACCGGATGCGTCGATCAACCGGACGCGACGGACGATGCCGCCGTCTCGGTCCTTCACCACCCGCAGTTCGCACTCCACAGCACCATCAACGAGCGGCGACGAGGACCGCGACGCCGAGAAGCTGAACTCCACCCGGGAGTGTCCAGATAAGAACCTGCTCGGCCGGTACAGCTTCCTGCTGCCCGAGTCGCCCGGCGGCCTGCGGCCTCTGCGCGACCCGGACGCCGCGGATCAGGGGTGAGGCCCCTGAAGCGAAGCTCAGTCGTCCTCCGGCGGGGCGTCGTCCTCGCCGTCCGGCTGATCGTCGGTGAACATGCCGCGCGCCATCTCCCTCTCTGTGAGAGGGCCGCGTCCGGATACTCTGACGCCTGCCCCCTCCGGCGGGGCGTCGTCCTCGCCGTCCGGCTGATCGTCGGAAAATAGATTCGGCTCTCTGTGGTTACCCATGGCTCCTCCTCGATGAGACGTACAGGCCCTATCTCCACCGTGCTCCCCTCGGCTGTGTCGAGCCCGGCACGTTAGGCCAACTGGGCGAAGCCCTGCAGACAGTGCGCGGGTACCCGGCGCGCGCTCGCGCGGCCATCAGCCGGATCACCAGGCACGCCCGGTGCCCGGCTCGGGCGCAGGCCCCGCTCTGTTCACCCGGGGCTCCAACCGGCAGTTCGCGGTGGTCGAAGCCGCATACGACCACCGCGCCAAGGCCCTCAGCGCCTGCTGTCGCCGGGTGCGAGCAGGCTGGTGACCTCGGCGATTGCCTCCGCGGAGGGCTTGAAGTACCGGCGGACGTTCTCGACCTTCTTGTGCCTCGATTTGGCCATCAGCATCAGCTCGGACGCGCCCCGCTCGCCGAGATGGGTCAGCGAGGAGTGGCGGTACTCGTGCAGATCCCAGCCGGTGCCCGGCCCCGCGTGCGCGGTGTGCTGGTCGAGCAGCGCGCGGGCCTGGCCGTAGGAGAGGCGGGCCAGGCCGGTGTCCGGGCACACGTCCCGGGCGGAGACCACCTTCCCAGGACCGGGGCGGCGGTGGGTGACGAACACCGGCCCGCGGGTGCGGCCCTTCAGCAGCCGCGGCAGCAGCCGGGCGGCGCCGGCGTCCCAGAACACCGTCTCCAGCACGTAGTCGGATCGACTCGCCCCGCGCCGGCGCACCTTGGGCTGGGCGCCCTTCGCCTTCACCGGGCAGCGGCGCCCGGCCAGGTCCAACTCCTCGATGTTGACGTCGAGAATCTCCTCGGAGCGGGCGCACGTCTCGTAGAGCATCCGCCACAGCGTCTTCTCCCGCAGGTGGACGTCCCGGCGGGCGATCAGCCGGTCGATCGCCACCTTCGAGTGCACCGGGGTGTCGGAGTCCGGCGGCGGCATCCGCTTGGCCCAGGCCGGGACCGTCGGCCCGTCGTAGCCGCGCTCCGCACACCAGCCGGTCCAGGACAGCACCGCGCCGCGGCGGGCGTTCCAGGTGTTCACCGCCGAGCTGCCCCACAGCAGTTCCAGCGCCTCGCCGATCTCGTCGTCGGCGACGGTGGCGAGCGGCCGGCCCTCGCCGATCCGCTCGGCGGTCTTCCCCACCGCGATGCCGTAGTTCCGGACGGTGTTCGGGTTGGTGAGCGAGTCGAGGAAGGCGTCGGCCGCCGTCCGGACGGTCAGCGCCTTCCCCGTCGGCAGCAGCAGGACGGGCACCGGCTTCCCCTTGCCACAGATAACAGGGCCGCTTCGCGCAGCGGCCCGGCGACGTCGCCGCAGGTCGTGATCGGCGATGCCGCAGATAATAGGGCGTTATCTATGGAACGACTTCACGGACCGGCCGGTGTCGACGGACCGTCAGCCGCCCACCAGCGGCAATCCGGGCTTAGGACCAGTTTTCGTTCCGATGTTCCTCGACCCCCAACCTCCTCCTGCTCCTCGCCGGCATGACCGTCGACGGCATGCTCGTCACCCTCACCGCCTACCTGCAGCGGGCACTCGGCCGATCGGCGGCCCAATTCGGGCTGATGACAGCGGTGATGACCGTGACGGCCGCCGCAGGCGCCCTGCTGAGTCAGCGGATCCTGCCCCGCCTCGGCCCACGCCGGGTGGCCGCCGCCGGCACCGCCCTGCTCGGTGCCACCTGCCTGCTCCTCACCCGCACACCCGCCGACAGCTCCCCCGGTCTGCTCGCGGCCGCACTGCTCCTGTTCGGCGCGGGCATGGGCGCCGCCACGGTATGCGCGCAGATCGCCGCACTGACCAGCGCCACCGGCCCGGACCGGGGCGTCGCCGCCGCCCTCGCCGACACCTCCTTCGCCCTCGGCACCGCCCTCGGCGCAGCCATCTACACCGGCATCGCCACGGTCGGCGGTCGGGCGCCGCTCGCCGGCCGGCAGTCCGCATTCGGCGCAGCCGTGATCTTCGCCGCACTCGCCCTGCTCACGGCGCTGACGCTCCTCGGCAAGCGGCCCGGCCCGTCCCGTCCCGTCCCCCGGGACGCTGACGGACGCTTCCGCCGGCACGCCGTCGACCTCGCTTTGAAGACCGACGAAGACCGACGCTGCGCCGCGACCGGCGCAGGCAGGTCAGGTCAGTTCCTCCGCGAGCAGGTCCATCAGCAGTCCGTCCTGCCAGGTGCCCGTCCGGTGGTCGCGCCAGTAGGCCCGCATGATTCCCACGGGTTTGAAGCCGACCTTGGCGTAGCTGCGGATGGCCGCGGTGTTGGCCGCGGCGGGGTCGATGGTCAGCCGGTGGTGGCCGCGTTCGTGGACCAGCCAGTGGGCGAGGGTGCGGACGGCGTCGGTGCCGAGTCCCCTGCCGTGGTGGCGGGCCGTCAGGAAGATGTCGAGGCCGGCGTGCCGGTACTCGGGGTCGGTTTCTTCCGCGAACTGGATCGCTCCGATGACCTCGCCGTCGAGGACGACGGCGAGCATGCCCGCGAAGTCGTCCGGGGGCGACCACCACGCGGCGACTTCCGGCTCCCGCACGATCCTGCCGAGGACTTCCTCGTCCCCGACGGCCACCGACCGCAGTACGACCTTTCCCCCGCGCAGTTCCATGCCCCTCACTATCCCCTCACGGCAGCCGGCAGCACCCGCGCCAGCGACTCCAGCGAGCGCAGCGCGTCGGCGCCGACCGGTGCGAGGACGACGGTGGTGGCGCCAGCCGCGTGCCGGGCCGCGATGGCCTCGCGCGCCTGCGCGGGCGTGCCCGCGATGGCGAGGGTGCGGACCCACTCGGCGGGGAGGGTGCGGGCGAACTCGGCGCCGTCGGGGCTGGCCGCGCGGTGGGTGCGGAGGTCGGCGGCGAACGGGAGGGGGTCGAGGTGGGCGGCCCAGTCGGGTTCGCCGATCGCGGCCAGGCCGGGCCGGACCTGGTCGAGGGCGGCGCTCTCGTCGTCTTCGACCGCGGCAGCGTCGTAGGTGACGACGGTGGCGTCGGGGGCGAGGTGGCGGCGGGAGTTCTCGATGTACGCGGGGGTGGCGGGTTCGGCCAGCAGCAGCCCGTCGGCGACTTCGCCCGCCGCGGCCTGCGACTTGGGGCCGCGCACGCCGAGGACGACGGGCGGCACCACGTCCGGGAGTTCCGTCAACTGGACGCCCTCGCAGCGCACGTAGCGTCCGCCTGCGGGGCCGGGCTCGCCGCGCAGCAGGGTGCGCAGCGCGGTCGTGTACTCCTTGAGCAGGGTGAGGGGGCTGGCGGGCCAGGCGCCGGCGCCGCGCATCCAGCCGGGCATGCCGTGGCCGATGCCGGCGGTCACCCGGCCGGGGTGGAGCTGGGCGAGGGTGGCGAGTTCCATGGCGGCGAAGCAGACGTTGCGGGCGCCGGCGGGCATGATGCCGATGCCGACGGTGATCCGGTCGGTCACGGCGAGCGCGGTGGCGGCCTGGGCGACGCCGCCCCGCCAGCCGAGGTCCTCGACCACCCACAGTTCGTCGAAGCCCAGCTGTTCCGCCCGGCGCGCGTACGGGATCAGGTCGCGGGCGGGCAGGTCACGGGGCAGCATGACGCCGACCCGGCCTCGGACGGCGGCGCTGGCGGTGCTGGCGGTGCTGGCGGTGCTGGGCATCGGGGGCTCCTCAGGTGCGCGGAACGGTCACCTCCGCGCCGCCGGCGCGGAAATCCGGTGATCTTACCGCCAGCCCCCGATGACCCCCCGTCAGAGCGTCGCACCCACCTGCTCGGCCGCCACCGGCTGGTCGCCGACCACCACCGGCGCCCGCCGGTCGGCGATCCACGACCCGACGGCGATCAGGAAGCCGATCATCGCCAGCCCGGCCCCGACCAGCGTCGGCGACGTCCAGCCGAGGCCGGCCGAGAGCGCGAGTCCGCCGAAGTACGCGCCCTGCCCGTTGGCCACGTTGAACGCGCCCTGGACGGTCGCGGAGGCCAGTGTGGGCGCCTTGCGGGCCTTGTCGATCACCAGGGTCTGCACGGTCGGGACGACCGCGAACCCGGCCATGCCGATCAGCACCACCGTCAGGGCGGCCGACCAGCGGGCGTGCGCGGTGACGGCGAACAGCGCGAGCGCGCCGGACATCGCGAGCAGCGCGCCGCACAGGGCGGGGCGCAGCGCGCGGTCGGCCGCGTAGCCGCCGATGACGTTGCCGATGGTCATGCCGACGCCGAACAGGGCGAGGACCAGGGTGACGGAGGAGTCGGCGAAGCCGGCCACCTCGGTGAGGGTGGGGGTGATGTAGCTGTAGCAGGCGAACAGTCCGGCGCAGCCGAAGACCACGGTGGCGAGGGCGAGCCAGAGTTGTCCGCTACGGAAGGCGGAGAGTTCGCTGCGCAGTCCGGCGCCGGGGTGGGCGGGCAGCTGCGGGACGAGGCGGGCGATGGCGACGGTGCCGAGCAGGCCGATGGCGACCACGACGAGCATGGCGGCGCGCCAGCCGAGGTGCTGGCCGAGCAGGGTGGCGGCGGGGACGCCGACGATGTTGGCGACGGTCAGGCCGGAGAACATCACCGAGATGGCGCGGGCCCGCTGGTGCGGGGCGACCAGTTCGGCGGCGGCGACGGCGCCCGCGCCGAAGAACGCGCCGTGCGGCAGGCCGGTGATCAGCCGGGCGGCGGCGAGGAAGGCGAAGTTCGGGGCGAGCGCGCACAGCAGGTTGCCCGCGGTGAACAGCGCGACCAGGCCCACCAGGACGGCCTTGCGGGGCAGTCCGGCGGTGCGGGCGGTGAGCAGCGGGGCGCCGATCACCACGCCGGCCGCGTACGTCGAGATCAGCCATCCGGCCTGCGGGATGGAGACGTCCAGGCTGTGGGCGATCTGTGGGAGCAGTCCCATGGCGGCGAACTCGGTGGTGCCGATGGCGAACGCGGTGATGGCGAGGGCGACGAGCGCCAGGGGCATGGGGGTGCTCCACAACGAGGGGGTCAGTAGGTGCACCGACGGTATGTCAACGTTGTCAGCGCCAACCGATCCTACCGGGCCCCGCCCGTGGAGCACCCCCGCCGTCCGCGTACCGGGCGAAGGGCACGCTTCCTCGGAAAATCGTTTGCCGCCGGCCGGGCGGGCCGGAATCATCCGGACGATGAGCGAGCAACTTCCCGAGCGCTGGACGAAGGCGGGCGTGTACCCCGACATGTGGGTGGACCCGGACGACGATCCGCGCAACACGAACGGATCGGCGCCGGACGGCGAACTGGCCACGTTCCAGGACTACTTGACGAACTACCGGCTGACGCTGCGGATGAAGTGCGAGGGCCTGTCGCCGGAGCAGCTCGCCCACCGTTCCGTCCCGCCGTCCACCATGTCGCTGCTGGGCCTGATCCGGCATCTCGCCGAGGTGGAGCGCGACTGGCGCAACTGGATCGCCCCGGGCGAGCCGGCGCCCAAGCTGTACGGCGATCCGGACGGCGACTTCGAGGGTGCGCTGCCCGAGCGGTCGGTCGTGGACGGCGCGTTCGCCGACCTGGAGCGCGAACAGGCCGACACCGACGCCGAGTTCGCGAAGTTCCCGGACTTGGGCGCCCGGATCGGCCGCGACCACGACCCGGTCCGCGCCCTGTGGGTGCACCGCATCGAGGAGTACGCCCGCCACTGCGGCCACGCCGACCTGTTGCGCGAGCGCGTCGACGGCCGCACCGGCCAGTAGTCCCCGCGCGGCCCGAAAACCATGTGCGACCCGAAAACCATGTGCGCGCGGGCGGCCCCTGCCGTTAGCGTCGGACGTTTCCCGGAAATCGGACGCGGCATGGGGTGAAGCGGGATGAAGCGGGCCGGCGGGCTTGGTCGGGCGTTCGGGGTGCTGTGGTCGGCGTCGGCGGTGTCGACGCTCGGGGACGGGATCGTCGCGGCGGCGGCCCCGCTGCTGGTGACGTCGCTGACCAGGGATCCGGTGCTGGTCGGCCTGTCGGTGTTCGTCCAGCAGCTGCCGTGGCTGCTGCTGGCCCCGGTGAGCGGCGTGCTGGTGGACCGGGTGGACCGGCGGCGGCTGACGGTGGCGATGAACGCGGCGCGGGCCGCGCTGACGGCGGTGCTGGCGGGCGCGGTGTTCGCGGGGGTGGTCTCGCTGCCGCTGATCTACGCGGTGGGTCTGCTGCTGGGTGCCTGCGCGGCACTGGGCGACAACGCGTCCGCCGTGCTGCTGCCCGCGCTCGTCCCGTCCGAGCAGCTGCCGCGCGCCAACTCCCGGATGTTCGGGGCCTATACGGTACTCAACAAGCTGTGCGGCCCGCCGCTGGGCGCGGCCCTGTTCGGGGTGGCGGCCGGTGTGCCGATGACGGTGGACGCGCTGAGTTTCGCCGGCGCGGCCGTGCTGATCTCGATGCTGCCGCCGGTGCCGGGCAAGCAGCCGTGGGCGCCGGCGGCCGCCCGGGTGCCGGTGCGCCGTCAGTTCGGCGAGGCGGTGCGCTGGCTGTGGGCGAATCCGGCGGTACGGACGCTGACGCTCGCGCTGTGCCTGATGAACGTGACACTGATCGCCGGGTTCTCGATCATGGTGCTGTACGCCCGTGAGCACCTGGGGCTGTCCCCGTTCGGCTACGGCGCGCTGATGTCGGT
This sequence comes from Kitasatospora sp. NPDC004614, assembly GCF_042873675.1. Classification (NCBI taxonomy): domain Bacteria; kingdom Bacillati; phylum Actinomycetota; class Actinomycetes; order Kitasatosporales; family Streptomycetaceae; genus Kitasatospora; species Kitasatospora sp. NPDC004614. The sequence goes on along the minus strand of NZ_JBIALR010000005.1, from coordinate 190,871 downwards.
CGGGGCGGTGGGCGGCCTGCTGGGGGCGGCGATCGCGCCGCGGCTTCAGGCCCGGTTCTCGTCCTCGGTGCTGCTGCGCACCGGCCTGGTGCTGGAGACGCTGACGCATGTCGGTCTGGCGCTGGCGGGTTCGGCGTGGGTGGCGGGCGCGGTGCTGTGGATGTTCGGCGTGCACGGCGCGGTGTGGATGAACGTGGACCGGACGCTGGTGCAGCGCTCGGTGCCGGACGAGCTGCGCGGCCGGGTGATGAGCGTCTTCATGGCGCTGGCGGTCGGCGGTTCGGCGCTGGGCGCGCTGCTCGGCGGCCCGCTGGCCCGCGCGTTCGGCCTGACCGGGCCGTTCTGGTTCTCGGCGGCGGTGATGGCGGTGCTCACGCTGTTCGCCTGGCGCCCGTTCAGCCGCAGCATCGACGGCTACGACGCGGCCCCGGCCGCGCCGCGGCCGGTGGCGGCCACCACCAACTGACGGCCGGTCCGGCCCTGCCTGCCGCCGCGGGCCGCCCCGGCTGGGATATACCTGCGGGCAGTATCGGCGGCGAGCGGGGCGAGGTGGGTGCGGGTGATCCGGCGTCGGGTGCTGGTCTCGGGCACGGTGCAGGGCGTGTTCTTCCGCGACTCCTGCCGGCAGGCGGCGTCCCAGTCGGGCATCGCCGGCTGGGTGCGCAACCTGCCGGACGGGCGGGTGGAGGCCGTGTTCGAGGGCGACGAGGCGCCAGTGGAGGCGATGGTGGGGTGGATGCGGCACGGCCCGTCCCGGGCGGTGGTCGAGCACGTCGAGGTGATCGACGAGGAGTTGGAGGGCCTCCTCGTCTTCGCCATCACCGACTGAGGACGGCTACTGCTCCTGGTAAGGCCACGTCTCGTCGGGGAACACCCGGGCGAACCAGTGGGGTTGGACGTCGCGCAGCTTCAGGGTGCGCCAGCGCGTCGGGTCCTCGGGTTCGGGGACGCCCACCTCGACGTCGGGGCCGTACGCGAACAGCCGTTCCTGGCAGACGCCGCACGGGGCGAGCACCCAGAACCCGCTGCCGTCGTCGGCGAAGGTGACGCACACCGAGGCCACCACCTTGCGGTCGCGCTTGTACGCCTCGCAGATCGCCCCGGTCTCGTGGCACAGCCGCACCGCGTTGTTCGGCGGCTCGGGCGCGGTACTGGTCAGCACGGTGCCGTCGTCCAGCCGCAGCGCCGCGGCGCCGGCCCACTCCTTCCCGGGGAACCGACGGCGGGTCAATTCGATTGCGGCATCGACGAGTTCTTGATCAACGGCCATGCCGCGAACGTTACCGGAGTGTGAAAACCCTTTGCGAGCCAATTCGGATCTTGACCACACTCCGGCCATGACGACCATCGACGACTCGAACCCGCCCGATCAACTCGCCGCCGTGAAGCGGGATCTGAAGCTGTACCTCCAGGACGCCCGGGATGCTCTGCTGTGGAAGCTGGAGGGCCTGTCGGAGTACGACGTGCGCCGCCCGGTGACGCCGTCGGGCACGAACCTGCTCGGGGTGGTGAAGCATCTGACGGGCGCGGAGGCGGTCTACTTCGGCGAGACCTTCGGCCGTCCCTTCGACGGCGGGCCGGGCCTGTGGGTGGCGGGCGCCGCCGACGCCAACGACGATCTGTGGGCCCGCCCGGACGAGAGCCGCGAGGAGCTGATCGCCGAGTACCGCCGGGTCTGGGCGCATTCGGACGCGACCATCGACGACCTGCCGCTGGACGCCCTCGGCCAGGTCCCCTGGCCGCCGCGCCACCACCTCACGCTCGGCCGGATCCTGCTCCACCTGGTCGCCGAGACCCAGCGCCACACCGGCCAGGCCGACGTGGTCCGTGAACTCCTCGACGGCTCGACGGGATTGCGCCCGGGGGACGCCGTCCTCCCCGACGTCTCCCCCGACTGGTGGCCGGCCCACCACGCCCGGGTCGAGCAGGCCGCGCGCGAGGCCGCCCACGCGGCGGGCGAGAGCGTCCCGGACTGACAAGCGACCGCCGGCCGTCCCTCCGAGGGACGGCCGGCGGAACGAACAGGCGTCAGCTGTCGAAGCCGAGGCCCAGGGTGTCCATGGTCTTCAGCCACAGGTTGCGGCGGCCGCCGTTGCGGTCGGCGCGGTCCAGCGACCACTTGGTGATGCCGATGCCGGCCCAGCGGACGGGCTCGGGCGGGAACGGCAGCGGCTTGCGGCGGACCATCTCCAGCGTGGTGAGCTCGGTGTTCTTGCGGGCCAGCAGGTCGAGCATCACCTCGGCGCCGAACCGGGTCGCGCCGACGCCGAGGCCGGTGAAGCCCGCGGCGAGCGCGACCTTGCCGCGGTAGGCGGTGTCGAAGAACGCGGAGAACCGGGTGCAGGTGTCGATCGCGCCGCCCCAGGCGTTGGTGAACTGGAGCCCCTCGAGCTGCGGGAAGGTCTCGAAGAAGTGCCGGGCGAGGGTCCGGTAGGTCTGCGGCCGGTGGTCGTACTCGTTGCGGACCTTGGCGCCGTAGTGGTAGATGGCGTCGTAGCCGCCCCACAGGATCCGGTTGTCGGCGGACAGCCGGTAGTAGTGGAACTGGTTGGCGCTGTCGCCGATGCCCTGCCGGCCCTGCCAGCCGATCGAGGCCAGCTGCTCGTCGCTGAGCGGCTCGGTCATCAGCGCGTAGTCGTACACCGGCACGGTGTAGGGGCGGATCCGCTTGATCAGCGAGGGGAACACGTTGGTGCCGAGCGCGACCTGGCGGGCGAACACCCGGCCGTAGGGGGTGCGCACGGCCATGCCGGAGCCGGACTCGGCGATGTCGGTGGCCCTGGTGTGCTCGAAGATCCGGACGCCGAGGCTCTCGCAGGCCTGCTTCAGGCCCCAGGCGAGCTTGGCGGGGTGGACCATGCCCACGCCGTCCTTGTCCCACAGCGCGCCGAGGTAGGTCGGCGAGTTGACCTGGGCGCGGATCGCGTCGGCGTCCAGCAGCTCGTAGTCGCCGTACTGCTTGGCGAGTTCGTACAGCTCGGCAAGTTCCTCGACCTGGTGCGGCTCGGTGGCGACGTCGAGTTCGCCGGTGCGCTCCCAGTCGCAGTCGATGCCGTACGTGGTGATGGCGTCCTCGATGGACTGCAGGTTGCGGGCGCCGAGCTGTTCGAGGGCGGCGAGTTCGTCCGGCCAGCGCTCGTGGCCGTTGCCGAGGCCGTGGGTGAGGCTGGCGGCGCAGAAGCCGCCGTTGCGGCCGGAGGCGGCCCAGGCGATCTCCTGGCCCTCGATCAGGACCACGTCACAGCCGGGGTCGCGTTCCTTGGCGATCAGCGCGGTCCACAGGCCGCTGTAGCCACCGCCGACGACCAGCAGGTCGCAGCGGACGTCTCCGGTGAGCGCCGAGTTGGCCTGCGGACGACCGGGGTCCTCCAGCCAGAACGGGGTGGGCTTGGCGTCCCGCAGGGCGTGTACGGGGTCCATGTTCTCGGTTCCTTGCCTTGGGAGGGTGGCCGGCCCGGCCGTGGGGGCGGCCGGGCCGACTGCTGTGCCGTTCGCGGCGGTTATCGGTCCTCGTCCCCGGCCGCCTCCGGGCCGAGGTTGATGGTGTAGACCTTGCGGAGCGTCTCGTGGACGGTCCAGGTGGTGCGGTCGCCTTCGCGCAGCACCGCGAGGTCCCCGGGGCCGACCTCCAGGACGGGGCCGTCCTCGAAGGCGACGGTGGCCCGGCCGCTGAGGACGACGAACATCTCGTCGGCCTCGGTGTCGGTGACCACGCCGGGCGTGATCTGCCAGATCCCGCGGATCTGGCGGCCGTCGGCGGACTCCCAGACCACCTTGCCGGTGACCTCGGGGGTGCCGGAGACGATCTGCTCGGCATCGAGCGGCTCGGGTTCCAGCTCAACGTCCGGGACGTGCAGGGCGAAGCTGTTGATCATGCCTCGACGCTACCCGTTCCGGTGCCGGTGGCGGCCTTGTCACTGTGTGCCGGGTCCCACTGCGACCCTGACAGCCCGTAGGCGTCGCCGTGCACCGACCCGTTCGCGGCGGCGGCCCGGTCGAGCGCGGCGGACTCCTTGGCGGCCTTGCGCAGCGACAGCAGCGGGAAGAGCACCAGCGAGATGCCGACCACGATCAGGCAGAGCTTGACGGCCCTGCTGCCCTCCTCGTTGTACTGCTCGACGGCGGCCCAGACGCTGATCGAGGTCAGGCAGACGGTGATCAGGCCGACGCTCCACCAGCCGCCGGGGATCTTGTAGGGACGCTCCAGCTCGGGCTCGCGGATCCGCAGCGCGATCAGGGCCGCGACCTCCAGCAGGATGCCGAGGTTGGTGAGGAAGACGTCGAAGATCACCAGCTTGCTGAAGCTGGAGAAGCAGAACAGCGCGTAGATGACGGACGATCCGATGATCGACGCGATCGGCATCTTGTAGCGCTTGCTCTCCTTGGAGACCCACCTGGGCAGGTAGCCGTCCTGCGAGAGGGCGGACGGGAGGCGCGAGTAGGAGGCGAGCAGCGCGGAGAACATCGCGACCGAGGCGAACAGGCCGCCGATGGTGACGGTGTACTGGAGCCAGGGGCCGGCCAGTTGGCCGGCGATGTCGGAGAACGAGCCGTCCTTCCAGTTCGTCCAGCCGTTGTCGCCGTCCGCGCCGACCGCGAGGGCGGCCACCGAGGGCAGCAGGTAGCCGACGACGATCAGCAGGACGGCCCAGAACAGCGCCTTGGGCAGGTGCTTCTTCGGGTTCTCCATCTCGCCGGCCACGGTGGAGACCGAGTCCCAGCCGGAGTAGTTCCACATCACGATGAACAGGCCGGAGCCGAAGGCGTTCCAGGTGGACTGGCCCTGTTCGGCGGTCAGTGGGGTGACCGGGTTGATGCCCTCTGTCAGCAGGTGGTAGCCGCCGATCGCGGTGAGGATCAGCATCGGGGTGAGGCAGATGATCGCGAACAGCACCGAGGAGTCGCCGACCCAGCCCGCGCCCATCAGGTTCAGCAGCGTGAAGATCACGATGACGCCGACGCAGATCACCCAGTTCAGGTCGATCTTCAGTCCGACGATCTCGAACAGCACGTGCTCGCCGGGGGCGACCGCGCTGATCAGGCTGGACAGGTACGAAGTGAACATGACCGGGTACAGCGCCATGTCGACGAAACTGCACACCCAGGCCAGTACGCCCTGCTGGAAGGCCCAGAACCGGCCGAGGCCGCGCTTGACCCAGTGGTAGTAGCCGCCCTCGACGGGGATGGCAGTGCCGAGTTCGGCGCAGACCAGGGCATGCGGAACGCTGTAGATCAACGGGGCGATCAGGATCAGCAGGATTCCCATGCCGGGCCCCGACGTCGAGAACAGCGGCTCGATGCCGTAGGCGCCGCCGGAGACGCTGAAGAAGATCAGGGCGACCAGGGGAACCAGGCTCACGCGCTTGGGCGTTGCCCACCGGGTCTCCGGCGGGGCCACGGGGATGGCGGTCATTTTCACCTTGGCAATCGGGTGTCGGCTCGGATGTTGAGATGCACGAGTCTGGCCGCCCCGTTGACGTAGGACAATCATTCAATCTGTCAGACGTCTTGTTGCCCCCCTGACACTCTGGTGGGCCCCGCGGGCAAATCCGGCAGAGCCCACATCATCGCTGGTCAGAGCTTGTCCGGACGGTTCAGGCGGTGCAGCCGGAGTCCGCGAGCACGAAATACCCGGCCGAGGTCTCCTTCAAGGTGTGAACCACGAACAGGTTCCACAGCCCCATGTTCTGGTTGGAGCCGTTCGCATATGCGTACCCGCCGCTCTGGTGGGCGCGGCCCGCCGAGACCTGGTTGTAGTTGTTGTCGGTGTAGCACTTGGGCGTGAACACACTGCCGGTGGTGGTCCCCGTCACGGCCGAACTCACCGTTCCCACCGCCCCGTTGGCGTCCACTGCCGCGACCGTCCAGGCGTACCCGGTGCCCGCGGTCAGCCCGGTGTCGGTGTAGGTGGTGCCGGCGCTGGTGCCGACCTGCGCGCCGCCCCGGTACACGGTGTAGGACGCCACGCCCGGTACCGCGTTCCAGCTCAGCGAGGCGGTGGTGTCCGTGGTGCCGGTGACGCTCAGGCCGCCCGGTGCGGGCAGCTGACCGTTGTTGCCGCTGCCGTCCAGACCCCAGAACAGACCGGTGTAGTACGACGAGCAGATGGTGTTCAGGAAGTAGGCGCCGGCCTGGCCGCAGTTGGCGGTACCGCTGCCCGGACTGACCGGCAGACCGTGGCCCATCCCCGACACGCTGTACAGCTGCACCGCCGGCTTCCCGGCGCTGTCGTTGTACACGCTCAGCGTGGTGCCGCCGGGCAGCGACTGGGTGGCGGACGCGGTCTGCGGGATGCCCCACACATTGGTCCACTGGTCACGCAGCTCGGTGGCGTTGACCGGCGCCACGGTGGTGTCCGAACTGCCGTGCCAGATCGCCACCCGCGGCCACGGCCCGGCCCAACCCGGGTTCGACGCCCGCACCTTGTCGCCCCACTGGGCGGGCGTCAGATTCTGGCTGGCGTTCTGACAGCCGGACGCGGCGGACTGCGTCGTCGCGCACTGCGCGGGCAGACCGGAGGCGATCGAACCGCCCGCGAACACGTCCGGGTAGTCGGCCAGAAGATCGGCCGCCATGCCCGCGCCCGCCGACAGGCCCGTCACGTACACCCGCGACGGGTCACTGCCGTACAGCGCCACCGCCTTGTCCACCATCTGCTTGACCGACAGCGCCTCGCCCTTGCCCCGGGTGTCCTTGGAGCTGTCGAACCAGGAGAAGCAGGACAGCATGTTGTTGGTCGAGTTGGTCTGCGGGAACACCACCGCGAAGCCCCAGCGGTCGGCGAGCTGCGCCCAACCCGAGTTGCCGTAGTAGTCGTTGGCGGTCTGGGTGCAGCCGTGCAACGCCACCACCAGCGGCTTGCCGGTGGCCAGCCCGCTCGGGACGTAGCTGTACATCGCCAGGTTCCCCGGGTTGCTGCCGAACCCGGTGACCTGGCCGAGCCCCGCCGCCGAGGCCTGCGGGGCGCCGGTCAGCACACCTGCGGTCAGTACCGCTCCAGCGAGCAGTGCCTTTGCCCAGCTCCCGATCCGTCCCTTGCCGAAGTGTCCTGCCATGTGGGGGCTCCGCTCTCGCCGTGTGCTCATCTGCCTTGAGTGGGGGGTGGCCGAGCACGTTTGGCGTGAATCATCGGCGCGGACCAGGTGGCCGCCCATGGCCCCGCGCACCACCGAGGGGCCGACTGGCATGGTGGCGGCGGACATTGAGGCGCTCATCGGCTCCGCGCCGCGCCGATCATCCGACCGGTTCCGCCCACGGTCCGACGTGGCGGCGGCCGTTGAGCCGCTCATGCACTCCGCGCCGCATTGATCATTTGTCCGGTACCACCCGCCCGCGCCTCCCACACCCGGGCGCGCCGCCCGGGTACCGTTCACCGGGTCATGCCCACGATCACCGACAAGCGGGATCCTTCGCAGCCGCGACCGATCCTCACCGCCCTCACCCGCCTGTCCCCGTTCCTGCTGATCGCCCTCGCGGCGGCCGCCGACAGCGAAACCCCCGCCGGCCAGCGCTACGACCGTTTCGTGGTGGCCGCCCCCGCGCTCGCCGCCGCCAGTTGGGGCCCCGCCGGGACACTCGCCATCGGCGGCCTCGCCGTGCTCACCGAAGTGGTGCTGGCCCTGATCCGCGACCACAGTGTCGGCGCGGCCGGCGCCTCGGTGATCGCCGCGACCGTCACCGTCACGCTGGCCGCCGCGTACTCCGCCGCCCAACGGGTGCACCGGGAACGCGACCTGGCGATGGTCCGCTCGGTCGCGCAGACCGCCCAGGAGGTGGTGCTGCGTCCACTGCCCGACCGGATCAACAGCGTCGACCTCGCCCTCTACTACACGGCCGCCGCCGAACAGGCCCAGATCGGCGGCGACTTCTACGAAGCCGTACGAACCCCCTTCGGGGTGCGGATCATCCTCGGCGACGTCCAGGGCAAGGGCCTCCCCGCCGTCGAGATGGCGGCCGCACTGCTCGGCTCGTTCCGCGAAGCCGCCTACGACTCCAAGGACCTCCCCGCCCTCGCCAGCCGCCTGGAGACCGGCCTGCACCGCTACGCCGAGCGGGCATCCTCACCCGACGCCGCCGAACGCTTCGCCACCGCCGTCCTGTTGGAGATCCCCGACGACCGCCCCGAGGCCCGCCTCCTCAACTGCGGCCACCCGCCACCCGTCCTGATCCAGCCCCACGGCGTCCGCCTCCTCGAACCCGAGGTCCCCCTGCCGCCACTCAACCTGTCCGCCCTGGTCGCCTCCGACTACCGCTCCGCGACCGTCCCCTTCGGCCCCGGCGACCGCGTCCTCCTCTACACCGACGGCGTCTCCGAAACCCGCGACCGCCACGGCGAGTTCTACCCCCTCCCCGACCGCCTCGCCGGCTGGACCACCGACCCCTCCCCCACCGTCCTCCACAACCTCCGCCGCGACCTCCGCCACTACGCCGGCGGCCCACCCGACGACGACGTCGCCGCCCTCCTCGCCACCCGCCACACCGAACCTGACGGCCCGTCCGGGCACTGACGGACCGTCGATCCGTTCGACAGGGGCGCGGGGAACTGCGCGAAGCGGAAGGATCCTTAGGAGATCAGAACGGAACCGGCAGCCCGGCCTCGCGCAGCCGGGCCAGGGCCGCCGACATGCAGTGCTGCACCGTCCTCCCGTCCGCCCGGATGCCGTGCTCCAGGGGACCCCCGCTTGCGGCGAACGTCCACGCCGGTGCGTTGTCGGCCACCCGCTCGGCGTCCACCCTGATCATCGCGTTCACGCCCTGCTCGCCCAGCCATTCCAGGACCAGGAGCGTCACGTCCTCGACGCCACTGTCCTGGTCGGTCTTCGGCCCGCGGCCCTGGTTCATCGTCATGATCCTTACCCTACTGAGGGGTTCGAAGGTCTCAGCAGCCGGTTTCCCTTCCGACAAAAAGCCCGGCGCACTCGGCGGCGAAGGCACAGAGCTGCTCGACGACCTTCCGGTACTCCTGCGGATTCCGCACCGTGTTCGTTGTGGCCTCGGTCCACTGCTGCCACAGGCCGCGAATCGCCGGACCAGGTCCATCAACTCAGGGTCGGTGTTGGGACGACGCATGGCTGCATCTTCGCCCGGTAAGAACCCCGGCTGCCAGCGTTTTACCCAGCGGCACCTGCACTGACGGGGAGGCGACCGGACGGTAACCTCGGGGCCGTTGCCATCGACGAAGGAGCCTCCGGTGTCCGATGACCGTTCCGCCTCCCCGCTGCGGATCGCCGTGTTCGGGGCGGGCAGCATCGGCTGCCGCCTTGGTGGGGCGCTGTCGGCCGTCGCCGAGGTGACGCTGATCGGGCGTCCGGCGGCGATGGCCGAACTCGACCGTGCGGGGCTGACGTTGACCGGGCCGGGCGACCGTCGGCTGCGGGCCCGGCCGGGCACCGCGGTGGATGCCTCGGCCGCTGCCGGGGCCGACTACGTGCTGGTGACCGTCAAGTCGTCGGACACCGCCGAGGCCGCCCGTGAGCTCGCCCCGCACCTGGACGAGCGGACCACCGTGATCAGTTTCCAGAACGGGCTGCACAACGCCCGCCTGCTCGCCGAAGCCCTCCCGGGGCTCCGGGTGCTGGCCGGGATGGTTCCGTACAACGTGGTCCGCACCGGGCCGGGCGCGTTCCACCAGGGCACCGACGGCCGCCTGATGCTCGAACGCGCCGACACCGCAGAGCGGTTCGCCGCCGTGGCGCTGGCGGCCGGGCTGCCGGTGGAGTTGCGTGGCGACATGCCGCAGGTGCAGGCGGCGAAGTTGCTGCTCAACCTGAACAACGCGGTGAACGCGCTGTCCGGGCGGCCGCTCCGCGAGCAACTCGGCAGCAGGCCGTACCGGTTGGTGCTGGCGCGGTGTCAGCGTGAGGGTCTGGCGGCGTTGCGGGCGGCGGGGCTGGTGCCGGCCCGGCTCGGTCCGGTTCCGGCGTCGTGGATGCCCGCCGTACTGAGGCTGCCGGACGGGCTGTTCCGGCGGCTCGCGGCGGCGAGTCTCCGGGTGGACGCGCAGGCCCGGTCCTCGATGTGGGAGGACCTGCAGCGTGGCCGCCGCACCGAGGTCGACGAACTCCAGGGCGAGGTGCTGGCCCTCGCCGCCCGGCACGGGCTGGCGGCGCCCGCGAACCGGCGGCTGCTGGAGCTGGTCCGGGAGGCCGAGTCCGCGCCGACCCCGCCGTCCTGGTCGGGGCCCGAACTGCTGGCCGCACTCGACACCCGGGCGCAGTGATCCTGCGGGGTCCGGCACTGACGGTGGCTCGATGTGACGTTCAGCCTCGGTACGGCAGCCCCCGCAACAGCACTTGCCGCGACGGCCGTAGACGTCACCGGGACTGCTGATCGCCCGGCTGCCGCACCGTCACGTTGCTGGTGTCGACCCGGCCGATCTGCAGGGCGATGCCGTGCACGTCGGCGGTGATCTCGTTGTGGATGGTGGTCACCTCGATGCGCGGCCCGGCGCCCTGCGGGGCGATCTCGTCGAGCAGGGCGCGCAGTTCGGCGACGGCGGTCGGGTCCTCGCGCAGGACGGTGAGCAGCCGCTGTTCCCAGTCCTGCCGGACGGTCTCGCGGACCGCGGGCAGGCCGTTCTCCTCGGCGTCGAGGACCTCGGCGTAGGCGAGTTCCATCCGGGCGTCCTCCACCCGGCTCTCCCGGCCGCGGGTGAGCAGCCGGCCGACCCGGTCGCGCACCTGCCCCCACAGGTCGGTGGCCACCGCGCCGACCAGCGCCGTCGCCCCGGAGGCCGCCAGTTCGGCCAGTTCGGTCCCCACCATGTCGTTGCCGCCCCTCGTTGTCCGTGTGCTGCTCCCCCTAGCCTAGTGACGCACACCGACCCCCGACGCCGCTTTCCCACCGGTACCGAAAGCTGACGCCATGACCACCTCGTGGACCACCCACGGTGTCGAGTTCCTCCCCGACACCGTCCGCAAGCGTTTCCGCCCGGACGCGGACGGCGACCCGGACCGCGAGTGGCGGGCGCTCACCCTGCTCGACCGGTACGCGCCGGGCCTGGCGCCGCGCCCGCTGTCGCTGGACGGGCGCACCGTCACCATGTCCAGGCTGCGCGGAATCCCGTTGCGCGGCACCGAGTTGACGACCGCGCACCTGGACGCCCTGGCCCGCGCCACCGACCGTCTGCTGCACGCCGTCCCGCCCGAGGAGGTGGCCGCGCTCCCGGAGCGCCGCTGGTACGTCGGCGACTCGGTGGCCGCGATCCGCCGCCGCGCGGCGCGGCCCTCGCTGCCCTCGCTACCCTCGCTGCCGGCGCTGGTGGCCGGGCTGCGCTGGCTGGCGGGCGCGGAGGCCTCGTTGTCAGCACCGTGGGCGCCGGTGCTCGGGCAGGCGGACGGGAACCTTGCCAACTTCCTCTGGGACGGCGCCGACGTCCGGCTGGTCGACTTCGAGGACTCGGGGCGCAGCGACCGCCCGTACGAGCTCGCCGAGTTGGTCGAGCACCTCTCGGCGTGGGTGGACACCGACCTGGACGCGGCGGCGTTCCTCGGCCGGTTCACGCTCTCTCCCGCCGAGCAGGCCCGGCTGCTGGAGTGCCGGCGCCTGTTCGCCCTGCTGTGGCTGGTGTTCCTGGCCACCGACCCGGCGACGGCGGCCCGCAACCCGCCGGGCACCACCGAACGGCAGGCCGCCCGCCTGCTGGCCCTGCTGGACTACTGAAGGGTCTTCTTCAGCACCGTGGAACTGTGCCGGACCGTCATGCCGGTCTTCAGGTAGAGGTCGAGCGCGCCGGTCCCGGAGTGCGTCCACAGGGTGCAGCTGCGCAGGCCGGCGGCGCGGCAGGCGTGGAAGGTGTGGCGCAGCAGGTGGCGGGCGATGCCGCGGTGGCGGTGGCCGCCGTGGACGGCGACGTTCTCCACATAGCCCTCGCCGGTGTCGGGCAGATCGAGGGCGAGGGCGGCGCCGACCAACTGGCCGTTGGCGGCGAAGGCGAGCGGGGAGCGGTCGGCGGCGAAGCTGGGGCGGCGCACGGTGTGGGCGGCCCATTCGTCGAAGTCCTTGCGGCGCTGCTGCCATTCGTCGAAGGCGTCCTCGATGAGCCGGTGCGTGGCCTGCTCGTCCGCCGGATCGCCGGCCCGGAAGGGGCGGACGGTGATGCCCTCGAGTGCGGGCGGCAGCTGCTCGGGCAGGTCGTCGAGGCCGATGGCGAGCAGCCAGCTGGTGACGGCGGGGCGGAAGCCGTGGGCGTGCAGCAGAGCGGTGGCGGCCGTGTCGCGGTCGGGGACGACCTGGGCGAGTTCGGCGGTGCCGCGTTCGCGGGCGCGCTGTTCGATCCAGCGCAGCAGTGCGGTGCCGATGCCGCGGCCGCGGTGGTCGGGGTGCACATCGGCGTCGGTGCGCCGGTCCGTCCAGGCCCAGCCGGCGAGTCGCCCGTCGGGGGCGTGCACCAGCAGGGTGTCGGTGGCCGGGTCGAGTCCGGGGCGGGCGAACACGGCGGCGAGCGCGCCGGCGTCGGTGGTGGCCGTGCCGTCGAGGGCGCGTTCGCAGGTGTGGACGAGGTCCTGGACGGCGGGGAGGTCGGTGGCCGGGTCGATCGGCCGTGCGGTGTGGCCGGGGGGAAGTTCGACCTGCGCCATGGGGATTCCCTTCGGTGGTGCGGACGGGGTGTCAGCCGGTGGTGGCGCGCAGCAGTGCGGGCGGGTGCAGGGCGTCAGCCGGTGGTGGCGCGCAGCAGTGCGGGCAGCTGCCGCATGTCGGAGAAGAGTACGGTGCCCGGGCCGGTGAGCGCGTCCGCGCCGGTGGGTCCGCCGGTGTAGCCGAAGCAGCGCATGCCGGCGGCGCGGGCGGCCCGGGTGCCGGGGCCGCTGTCCTCGACCACGGCGCACACCTCCGGGGCGAAGCCCATCCGCTGCGCGGCGTGCAGGAACAGGTCGGGGGCGGGCTTTCCGCGTTCCACCTCGGTGGCGCTGAAGATCCGTCCCTCGAAGTGCTCGTACAGGCCGGTCCGGCCGAGGGTGTGCCGCATCTTGTCGTGCGTCCCGCTGGAGGCGACGCAGGACGGCAGGCCGAGCGCGGCGAGTGCCTCCACGATGCCGTCCACCGGCTCCAGTTCGGTGTCCACCAGCTCGCGGTGCCGCTGTTCGAAGCGCTGCTCCCACTCGGCGGCGACGGTCTTGCCGAGGCGCTCGGCGACCACCTGCCAGCCGGCGGCGTGCGAGCGTCCGATGAAGTGCCGCACCACCTCGGCCTCGGTGAGCGGCCAGCCGAGCTGCGCGCCGACCTCCTGCTGAACGCGTACCGCGATCCGCTCGCTGTCCACCAGGACGCCGTCGCAGTCGAAGATCACCAGTTCGACGGGCTTGCTGTTCGAGTCGCTCATCCGCTCAGCATATTTATCACTGCCCGAACGATCGTGCGGCCAACGGAAATTGAGTAGCCGTAGGGGCGTGGCGTCGATCACGATCACCGCATGGACTTTTAGCGGATGCCACGCATCGGGGCCGGACAGGCCTTGAACAGCCGACCTGTCGCGCGACCGACCTCGCGGCCCCCAGCGGGGCGATGCATCGCGCCCTCGTGTGGCACCCGCCTATCCGCGGGGGGCCCGCTCCGGCCTGCGCGCCGGCCGCTGAGCGCTCCCGCCCAGCCCTGAAAGCCACCCCATCCTCATGCATACCGAACGCAAGGCCCTGTGGGCCGTGCGCCAGTCCGTCCTGCCCGCCGTCCAGTGGCCGCACGAGGAGGCCCTCGGGGCGTGACGACCACCGCGACACGGCCTCCCGGACCACCGCCGCCCGGGAGGCCGTGCCCAACTGCTCGCTCTCAGCCGAGCGTCAGCCAGGTGATCCCGGCGCGCTTCACCTCGGCCTGTTCGGCGGCGTCCAGCTCGGCACGGCCGGTGGCCTTGCGCAGCAGTGTTGCCCGGTCCCAGCCGAGCGCCTTGCGGACGGACGGACCGTCGGCGTCCGCGAGCAGTAGGTCTTCCAGGACGTCCGAGGCCTGGTTCGTCAGCCAGGCCGGGCGATCGAGCGCGTCGGCCAGGTCGAGGCCGTGGACGGCGAGTTCGACCACTCGGGTGATCATGAACTCGGTGAGCAGCATCGGGTCGCCGTGCCGGGTCCGTACCACCCGCGCCTCTGATTCGGCCTCGAACCGGTCCGCCACGCCCCGCCAGGTCCGTTCGAACTCGCCGACCGGCTCGGTGCCGCCGGCCGTATCGCGGGCGAGCGCGATCCGCGCGCTGTTGGTGGCCGCGTCGAAGCGCTCGTCGGGACGGTAGTAGCCCACCGCCGTCACCTCGGCCCGCTCCGGTTCGGGCGCCGCCACCATCGCCTCCACCCGCCCGATCGCGACCCGGACGTGCGCCAGCAGCTCGACCACCGTCCACGGCTCGCACCGCGTGGCCCGCGCCCAGTCAGCGTCCTCCAGCCCGGCCATCGCGGCCCCGAGCGCCCCGGCCTCGACCCGAAATGCCGTCCCCACCAGTTCAGTTCGCATACCGGCCCACGCTACCCGAACGCACCCGACGCCCTTCGGTCAGAGCGTGAGCGCCCCGGCCGGAGCGCCAAGCCTGCGACCGTACTCGGTGAGAGCGAGGACGCCGGTGCCCCGAGCCGGTGTGCTCGCGTCGACCGACCGGGGGTCCAGGCTCAGTTCAGCGGCCAGGCCGGGCGCCAACTCGAGCAGTTCCCATACCCATTCGTCGTCCTCCTCCTCGACGTTCACGTGGCCGCCTGCCAGCGCGGGCAGGCCCAGAGCGGTTCGACGCTGCTGCTCGTAGGCAAGCGGCGCCCCCAGTTCCAGGTCCTGCGCGTCCTCGCCGGGTATGTAGGCGAAGCGCCGCACGATCGTGCCCTGCTCGGCGACCAGAACCGCCGAGCCGTCGCCCTGGTAACTGTGCCAATAGGCCTGGGTTCTCCCGTACTTGGCGCTCAGCTGCGCACACACCTCCAGGACCTCGTCCTCGCGCTCGGCGGAGCTCGGGTCGCACCATGACCCGACCACCAGAGTCCAACCGGCGAGCTCAGGGGTGACGAACACGCGGCGGTACTGATCGAGCGGGTTCTCGTCCAGGCCGGCGTGACTGTCGCAGTCGGCAGCGTCCACACCGGTGGCGAACGGCACCGGACGCGGCGACGACAGGCCGAGCAACTCGAGCACCCCCGCCTGGTCACCCGTACTCACCGCAATCCACGAGAGGTAGCAGCAAGAGATGGGAGTGGGAACGTCGTCGGGCAGCTTGATCCGCACCAACCGCTCCAGCGCCGCCAGGTCGCGCGCGCTCAGCACCGCCTCCCCGCCGATCTCCGCCAGCGCCTCCAGCGCGCCCGCCCGCGCGGCGCCGGGGCCATCGCGACGCACCGCCTGCAGCAGGGGCACCACAGCGTCACCCCACCACGCGAACGACCGCAGGGCCGCCCGCCGCACCTCCGCGTCCGGGTCGCCCAGCAACGGGACCACCCGCTCGGCGAACCGCAGTCCGTCGTCCCCGCACTCGCCGATGGCCACGACCGCCGCGCGACGCACCACCGGGTCCTCATGCGTCAGCGCACCGTTGTAACCGTCCAGCGCCACTGCCCCGAGACCCGTGAACACCCGGAACGCCCGCCAGTACGTCTGCCCCGCGGCCACGCTCTGCAGAACGTGCAGCACCAGCGGAAACGCCGAGGGGCCCATGCGGCGAAGGACACCCAGCAGCGCGGCCTCGCTCACCGGCGAAGCAGCGTCGCCCAGGTGCTCCATCAACGCCGGCAGAGCAGCCGGGCCGAGCGCGGCCAACGCGTCCTCGGCGGCCCGGCGGTCCGCGTCGTCGGGAGCCGCGAGGCGCAGAACCAGCTGGTGGGGCGTCATGGCCGAACGCTAGCGGGCGGCACGGACAATCGGGCATCCTGGCGCAGCGGCCGCGACCGGCCCCCGGCTCAGGCCCGGGGCGGGGTGCGGATGGCCAGGACGGCCATGTCGTCGTGGCCGTCGCCGGGGTGCAGGTCCGCGAGGAGGTGGACCAGTTCGTCGAGTGGAAGGTCGGCGTGTGCGGCGGCGAGGGTGGCGAGGGCGGCGAGGCCCTCGTCGATGTCGCGGTCAGGGTGTTCGACCAGGCCGTCGGTGAAGAACAGGACGGTGGCGCCGCTGGGGAGCGGGTGGGTGTGGTCGGGGCGGTGCAGGGTGGGGTCGACGCCGATCGGGATGCCGGGTTCGCCTTCCAGGTACCAGGTGCGCCCGTCCGGCCCGAGGACGAGTGGCGGAGGGTGCCCGGCGGTGCTCCAGCGCATGGTCCAGCCGTCCCCGGCGGCGGGTTCGATCCGGGCCAGGCAGGCCGTGGTGACGGGCAGGTCGGTGATGGCCTCGACGGTGCGGTCGAGCTGGGTCAGCACCGAACTGGGCGGGCTGCGGCGGTCGTACAGCAGTGCGCGCAGCATGTTGCGGGCCTGGGCCATGGCGGCCGCGGCGTTCAGGTCGTGGCCGACGACGTCGCCGATGACGGCCGCGCATGCGTGGTCGGGCAGGATGACGGCGTCGTACCAGTCCCCGCCGACGCCGGCCGGGTCGGCGGCGGTGCGGTACGCGGCGGCCCCGGTGAACGGCGACAGGTCCGGCAGTGTGGGCAGCAGCATCCGCTGGAACTGCGCGGCGCTGTCCCGCATGTACCCGAACAGGCGGGCGTTCTCGATGGCGATGCCGGCCGCGCCCGCGAGTGCCTGCACCACCTCCTCGTCGGCCTGGTCGAACGGCCGCCCGTCCCGGCGTTCGGACAGGTACAGGTCGCCGTAGATCGCCCCTCGGACGGTGATCGCCACGCCCAGCAGCGTCCGCATCGGCGGGTGGCCCGGCGGGAAGCCGACCGACGCCGGATGCGCGGCGATGTCCGTCACCCGCAGCGGTTCGGGGTTCCGGATGAGGTGCCCGAGCACCCCGCGTCCGCGCGGGAAGTCGACCCCGGCCAGATCCGCGCGTTCCTCCGGCGACAGCCCGGCCGTCACGAACTGCTCCAGCCGGTCCCCGGACGGCGCGAGAATCCCGAGCGCGCCGTACCGCGCGCCGGCCAGTTCCATCGCCGTGGTGACGATCCGGTGCAGCACCGTCGGCAGATCCAGGTCACCCCCGATGGCCAGCACCGCCGACAGCAGCCCCTGCAACCGGTCCCTGGCCTCGCCCAGCGCACGCAACTGCGCCGCGATGTCCTCCACCTGCTCGTTCATCGCCCCCACGGTAGCCACGACACCACCGTCCCCACCGGTCAACACGCGCTGCACGCCCCGGCCCGCGCCCGGTTTTCGCCGAGGACACCCGCCTGCGGGGACGGCGCGGGCCCACCGGCAGACGCGGTGGTGGCCCGGTTCGACAGGCTCAACTGCCGTGCGGCTCGCAGGAGGCCAGCTTCAGGCGGCACTCGTCGAGGACCTGCGCCACCGCGGCCCGCGCCTCGTCCCCGTCCGCCAGTTCGACGAGCAGTTCGCCGGCCGCCACCAGGGCTTCCCAGAACTCCACCGGCCGGCCCCGCCCGGTACGCGGGCCGAAGCGCGCGAGCGAGCGCAGGACCGAGTCCAACTCGCCCTTCGCAAACCGGCGCGAGAGCCCGAGCGCGTGCCCACTCCCCAAACCTCCCATGGCAGCCACCGCGGCCCGCAGCCGTTCCGCGACCGCCAACTCCCGCGCGTCGAGTTGCCGGTGGATGTCGAACACGCCGGCCATCTCCAACAGTTCGCCGAACAACGGCTCGTCGCCGTCCTCGAACGGACTCTGCATCTCGTCCGGATCGTCGTGCAGACGCTGCCGCAACTCCGCCTCCGGGATCCCCATCGCCAGGCCGACCACCACTGCCGCGTCCCACCACCGCACCGTCCGTACGGCCAACTCGCCGCACACCACGGCCGGTTCCGCCCCCGACCGCAGCCGCTCCCGAGCCAGCTCGGCCAGGCTCCCGCCGTCCGCCACGCCCGTCTCCCGTCGCATTCGATCCGCTGCCGCTACCGCCGCGATCCCGCTCGCTCCCGGCTCTTCCCACTATGGTCTCGGCCCATGAGTACCGACATCGCGATCGCCCGCGAGGCGAATGACGAACTGGTGACCGCATTCGCCCGCCTACTCCCCCAACTGTCCGCTACAGCCGCGCCGTTGGACCACGACGCGGTTGCCCGCCTGGTGACCTGCGACTCGAACACGCTGCTGGTGGCCCGGCTCGACGGGGTGATCGTGGGTGTGCTGACGCTGGTCGTGTCGCCGCTGCCGTCCGGGCTGCGGGCCCGGATCGAGGATGTGGTGGTCGATGCCGCCGCCCGCGGACACGGCGTCGGTGCCGCACTGACCGACGAGGCCGTCCGGCTGGCGAAGGACGCGGGCGCCCGGACCGTCGATCTGACGTCCCGTCCGTCGCGGCGAGCGGCGAACCGCCTCTACGAGCGGGCCGGGTTCCGGACCAGGAACTCGACGGTCCACCGGTACACCGTCGCCGGGTAACTCGCCTGCCGGGGCTCGGAGTTCCGACGCGGCGAGAGCAACGCGAGGTCGTGCCGTCTCCCCCGGTGCAGGCACGCGCCGGGACATTCGCCTGGTACGCGCTGCCAGTCGGATCGCTGCGCGCCGGCAGCGACCCGGCCTGGCCCTGCGGTCGGCCTCCGTTCCGGCCGGGAAGCCGAGGGCGGTCAGGTGGAGGCGAAGTAGCGGCGGGCGGCCGGCGTGCCCAGCGACGACCGGGCGGCCAAGGAGACCCCTGCCTGCGAGAGGGCGGCCAGGTGGGTCAGCCGCTCGCGCTCCCAGCCCGCGAGCCGCTCGTGCGGCAGGCCCCGGCCCGGTACCCATCCGCGCAGGGCGGTCGCGAGCGAGGCGGCGTCACCGACCGCCTTGGCGGCTCCTGAGGCGGTGTGGGGGCGCACCGTGCCGGCGGCGTCGCCGATCAGCGCGGCGTGGTCGGCGACCATCCGGTGGGGTGCGAGGTCGAAGATCGGCTGCATGAAGACCTTGGACAGCCTGACCAACTGCGCGAACGGCGCCGGCATCACCTGCTCCGCCGTGGCCGCCAGCTCGGCTTCGATCTGCGGCAGCAGTTCACCGGGCGGCAGGAAGGTCGAGTACGCCTTGCCCGAGCGGCTCGCCAGCAGCCTGGGCAGTTCGGTCTCCGGAACGGTCATGTGGCAGACCCAGTTGACCCGCCTGGACCCCTCAGTGCGTTCGCCGTTCGGGCCCGGGACGAGGTAGCACAGCATCTGCAGGCCGTCCGCGCCGAAGAAGGTGAACCTGCCGGCCAGCAGTTCGAGCAGCTCGCCGGGCAGCGCGGACTCCGGTTCCAGGCCTCGCCAGGACACGTACCCCGCGTACCTGGAGCGGGAGGAGGGGTCGAGCAGCCGGCGGGTCGTCGAGCCGATTCCGTCGGCGCCCACCAGGAAGTGCCCCTGCGTCGTGTATCCGTCCGCGAACTCGGCCGTGACCTTGCCGTCCTCCACCCGGACGTGCCGCAGTGCGCTGTCCATCCGGTAGCAGACCTCGTCGAGGGGCACTCGCAGCGTGCGGTGGAGGACGTCCCACGCGCTCATCAACTGCGGGGCCTCGTAACGCGTGGGCCTGCCCCGGCGGTGCAGCCACTGGCGCTCCGTCAACTCGACGCTGACCTCTCGCGCGGAGCTGCCCAGCTTGGCCAGCAGCGCCCCCACCTCCGGCTGCATGACGATCCCGGCGCCGCGGGTCGCTATCTGGCCGCCCGAACGCTCGTACACCGCCACCTCGGCACCCGTACCCCGCAACTCGTGCGCCGCCGCCAGGCCCGCGAAAGACCCCCCGACGATCACCGCCCTGGCTGCCTCGTCAGTTCGCATTGCATGCCTCTCTCCGCCACCGGGCCCGATGCCGCTGGACCATTCGATCTTGGGCCGCGCCGCGAACTTCCCGCAAGCCCAAGCCAGTTCGACCGGTGATCTGTGCGCCGAGAGGAAAATTCCGTGGGCGCGCGTGGACAAACAGGGCCGGACCGGCCCGGCAGACTTCGCTCAGCGAACACACACGGCACCACCGCTCGACCTGCCGAGGCACCGGGTCTCCGTGGTACCTGTGCTGGTGCCTGTGCTACGGGAGCGCGAAGCGCCACATGTCGCGCGGTTCGCCGCCGACCTCCTGGTGCGCGGGCATCAGCGTCTCGCGCCGGTAGCCGGCCCGTTCGGCGGTGCGCAGCGAGCCGGTGTTCCACGGCTCCACGTACAACTCGACGCGCGGGACGGCGAGTTCGCCGAACGCCCAGTCCGTGACGGCTTTCAGCCCGACGAGCGCGACGCCCCTGCCCCGGCCGCTCCCCGGCACCCAGTAGCCGGCGGTGGCACTGCCGCGCAGCGGCAGTTCACCGACCCACAGGCCGACGTTCCCGACGGCCCGCCCGTCGGGGTCCTCGATGACGAACGGGTAGCCGGTGCCGATCTCGGTACGCCGCCACTGCCGTTGCACGAACGCGTCGGCCTCCGCGTCGGAGTAGGGCGCGGGCACGGTGGTGATCAGCGGAATGTACGGGTCGGTGGCGGCCTCGCGCAGCAACGCCCGGTCCGTCAGCTCCCAACGCCGCAGCCGGAATCCGTTCTCCGCCGCGATCTCCGGCATCACTCTGGGCAGGTCCACTCGCCCATCCTCGCCCAACCGCCCCGCCGACGGCCAATCACCTCGGCTTTCCCGCCGGGCCTGCCCCCGTCCCCCGTAACGGTGATGACGGAAAGCCGCCAGCCTCCACCCGGGGGCCCTGCTGAACTGACCGGACATCGAACGATCCGGTACAGGACGGAACTCATGGCCACCTCCGCTGCTTCACGCCCCCGCACGGCCAACCGGCCGGCCCGATCTCCCATGGTCGGGTGGCTGTCCGTGGTGGCGGTCATGTTGGGGATCTTTTCGATCGTCACGACCGAGATCCTGCCGATCGGCCTGCTCACCTCGATCGGGTCCGACTTCGCGGTCTCGGACGGGGTGGCGGGGCTGATGATGACCACGCCCGGCCTGCTCGCCGCTGTCTCGGCGCCGCTGGTCACCGCAGCCACCGCCCGCATCGACCGCCGGGCGATGCTGGGGGCGTTCATGCTCCTGCTGGCCCTGGCGAACGGACTGGCGGTTGTCGCGCCCAGCTTCGAACTGGTGGTGGTCTCACGGGTCCTGGTGGGCGTCACCATCGGCGGCTTCTGGTCGATCGCGGCCGGGGTCGCCGATCGGCTGGTGCCTGCGGACCGCGTCGGCCGCGCCGTCTCGGTGATCTTCTCGGCCGTCCCGCTGGGGTCCGTCCTCGGGGTGCCGGTCGGCACGTTCATCGGCGACGTGGCGGGCTGGCGTGCGGCGTTCGCCGTCATGGGCGCGCTGTCGGCCGGCGTGTTCGTCCTGCTGCTGGTGGTCGTGCCGCCCCTGCCGCCGGCCGGGGCCACCCGGTTGCGGGTGCTGGGCGGCCTGTTCCGCAGCGTGAACGTCCGCTTCGCGCTGCTGCTGACAATGCTCATCGTGCTGGCCCACTTCGGGGCGTACACCTATGTGACGCCGTTCCTCGAACAGGTCACGCATGCGGGCCCGGCACTGATCACCGTCTTCCTGCTGGTCTACGGAGCCGCGGGCATCCTCGGCAACTTCCTCGGCGGCTCCCTGGTCGCCCGGCGCCCCCGCACCGGTTTCGGCGCGGCGGCGGCCCTGCTCGCCGGGGCCACTCTGCTGCTGCCGGTGCTGGGCGGCTCGAAGGCCGGCGCGGTGAGCCTGTTGTTCGTGTGGGGCGTCGCCTACGGTGCGGTGCCCGTGTCCTCGCAGACCTGGTTCGCCAAGGCGGCCCCGAACGTACCCGAGGCGGCGTCGGTGCTCTTCACCGCCTCGTTCCAGGCCACCATCTCGCTCGGCGCACTGGCCGGCGGCAGCATCGTGGACCACACCTCCCCATCCACGGTCATGACCCTCGCCGGCATCACGTCCGGCCTCGTGGTCCTGACCGTACTGACCCACTTCACCCGCGGCCTCACCTGGCCGAACGGCAGCACCGGCAACTGACGGCTGCGACCGTCGTGTGTCTAGCGGTACCAGTCTCCGCTCTCGCGCAGAGCCCGCTCAAGGTACTGCCGCAGGCTTGCTGTCGCCATGTACCGGCTGTCCGTCTCGTGGTCCCAGACGAAGACCTCGTCCCGCTCGGGCGTGCGGATGAAGGCGAACTGGTCGGAGGCGTTGTCCCCGAAGAACATCAGCGGCTCGAAGGGCATGTAGAGGCCGGCGAAGCCCGGGGTATCGCGGAATTCGGCATTGCCTTTCGCGATTTGTTCGGCGCTCCAGATCGTGTCGAGACCGTTGCGGGACACTCCGTTGCACTCTCGCAGCAAAGTCGCAAGATCCTCCGGCAGGTGCTGGCCCAGGACCTGCTCGACCGCAATCAGGGAGGCCTCATCGGCCGGCGCACCGAGCTCGGCGTTCGGTGCCATCTCAAGAATCAGTTCGCGCCACATGAGGTGAGTCTTTCAAACGCCTGCCGAACGCTGCGGGCGGGCCGGGCGGAACAGGCAACTCCCGACGTACCGTCCCAGCGTGCGGAGCAACAACGCCGCTGACACCCGACTTGCGCGGAGCTGTCAGGTTCTCGGCTGACGGTTCGTCAATCAGGCGTAGGCTCCGAGTCAATCCATCACGAACGACACCTTGGGGGTACCGCCATGACCGATTCGCCTCTCCTGGACGTACTGGCCCGCTACCAGCGGGCGATGCTCCGGCTGGACGCCGATGCGCTGGCGGAGCTGTATGCGCCGGACGGGGTGCACGAGTTCCCGTTCCGGTTCCCGGGCTTTCCGGCGCGGTTCGAGGGGCGGGAGGAGATCCGGGCGGGGTACAAGGCGGCGTGGTCGGGGACTCCGGCGCGGCCGACGGGGATCGAGGAGACGGGCGTGCATCTGTCGACCGATCCGGAGGTGCTGGTGGCCGAGCAGACGGTGCGGGGTGAAATCGCGGGTGGGCGCGGCGAGTTCGCCATCCCGGGGCTGCTGGTGCTGCGGGTCCGCGACGGGCTGATCGTTCACGCCCGCGACTACATGGACGGCCTCGCCGTCACCGGCGGGCTGCGCGAGCAGTAGGAATCGGGCCGGCGTCAGCCCCGTACGGCCTCGCCCGCGTGGACGGCGCGGAGAGCCCGTTCGACCGTCTCCTGCTGTTCGCCGACCGGGGCCACGTAGCCGATGGCGCCGCGCGCGGCGTCGGTGCCGAGTGCGCGGGTGATGACCCAGATGGCGAGGTACTGGGATGCCAGGCAGCCGCCCGCGGTGGCGATGTTGCCCTCGGCGTG
This sequence comes from Kitasatospora sp. NPDC004614, assembly GCF_042873675.1. Lineage (NCBI taxonomy): Bacteria > Bacillati > Actinomycetota > Actinomycetes > Kitasatosporales > Streptomycetaceae > Kitasatospora > Kitasatospora sp. NPDC004614. Next base: position 167,671 of record NZ_JBIALR010000005.1, on the reverse strand, counting down.
GAACGGGGCGTCCAGGACGGTCACGCCGCGCGCTTCGACGAAGGGCCGGGTGGTGACGTCCGTGCAGGCGGGCATGTCGTTCAGCAGTCCGAGCCGGGCGAGCACCAGCGCGCCGGAGCACTGTGCGCCGATCAACTGCCGGGCGGGGTCGAGCGGGAGCCGCGAGATCAGCCGGTCGTCGGCGACCACGTCGCGCGTTTTCACGCCGCTGCCGATCAGGACGACGTCGGCTTCGGTGACGAAGTCCATCGGGCGCTGTCCGGTCACCTCCACGCCGTTCATGGAGGTGACCTGCGGCGTCGGGGTGGTGATGAAGGCCTCCAGGCCGTCCTTGCGGCAGCGGTTGATGATGGCGGAGGCAATGAAGCTGTCGAGTTCGTTGAATCCGTCGAAGGTGACCACGGCTACCTGCATCACAACTCCTTCAAGGGTACGGTGCCCCAAGTCTCCCCCGACGCATCGTCCCGTCAAGTGAGGCGAACGAGCTGTCAGTCGTGACCGAGCCGTTCCAGGACGGCCATGGCCGCGATCACCGTCTGCCGTTCCGCTTCGGTGCACTTGGTCTGGAGTTCGGCGGCGAGCCATTCGCTGCGGGCCCGTCGGCCGTCCTCGGCGCGGCGGCGGCCCTCGGGGGTGAGCACGATGAGCATCCGGCGGCCGTCGTCGGGGTCACGGCGGCGTTCCACCAGGCCCTGGGCGGTGAGGGCGGCGATGGTGGTGGCCATCGACTGGTGGCGCATGCCCTCGGCGACGGCCAGGTCGCTGGTGGTCAGGCCCTGGCCGTCGTTGTCGAGCAGCCGTCCCATGGCGGAGGCCTGGGTGAGCGTCAGGTCGCCCGTTCCGGCGGCGGCCCGGATCCGCCGGCGCAGGCGGCCGATCACCGACCGCACCTGCTGCGAGGCCTGCACGGCGGACGGTGCGGCCTCCGGGTCTTCACTCACCTCCGGGTCTTCACTCATGGGGGTCACCCTAGGTTCCCGGCGGCCGGATGTAGCGGCGAACTGTGTATTCGGGCCGCTCAATAGCTCCGGGACCGACGGCTCACCTCGGTGCCCGGAAGCCGCCGATCTCCCGTTCCAGCAGTTCGGCCAGCCGCAGCGGGGTGCGGTCCTCGAACATCGGTCCGATGATCTGCACGCCGACCGGCAGGCCCTCGGGTGACGGTCCCGTCGGGACGGCGGTGGCGGGCAGGCCGGGCATGGTGGCCACGCCGGCCCAGACGAGCTGATCGAAGTACGGGTACTCGGCGCCGTCGATGTCGAGCCGGCGCTGGAGCGGGTCGGGGTTGTGGTCGTGCGGGAACGCGGGCGTGGGCGTGATCGGGCACACCACGGCGTCGTACTCGGCGAAGAGCTGCCGCCAGCCGTGGCGGTGGAGCTCGCGGCGGAAGTTCACTCCCATCCAGTCGCTGTGGCTGAGCACCATGCCGCGCAGCCCCGCCGCGTCGAGGCTCTGGTCGTCCGCCGCCAGCCCGGCGGCGCGGGCCTGGATGTGCTCACGCGCTTCGACGGGGAAGCGTGCGATGGTGCCTGCGAACAGGAGCTGCCGGTAGATCCGGGCGGCGTCGGCGAGGTCGGGCAGCAGCGGACTGTGCCGGTCGACGCGGGCGCCGCCTGCGACGAGCGCGTCTGCCACCCGGTTCAGGCCCGCCCGCACGGCGGAGCCGGTCGGAATGTACGGGTGCTCCTCGACGACCAGGACCCGGAAGTCGCCGATCCGGTCGTGGCGCGCGGGCGGCAGCGCCAGCTGGTACGCCACACCGTGCGTCAGCGGGTCCGGCCCGGCCATGACGTCGAGCAGCAGCGTGAGGTCACGGGCGGTGCGTGCCATCGGGCCGACGACGGCGAGGTCGTGCTCGGACGGCAGGGCCGGCCCGGGCGGCGGAACCATGCCGCGGCTCGGCAAAAGCCCGAGTGTCGGTTTGTGCGCGTAGACACCGCAGAAATGCGCGGGGGTGCGCAACGAGCCGCCGAGGTCTGAGCCGATGGACAGCGCGCCGAAGCCGGACGCCAGGGCTGCCGCCGATCCGCCGGAGGATCCGCCCGAAGTACGGCCGTGGTTCCAGGGGTTGTTGGTGGTGCCGTAGATCTCGTTGAAGCTCTGGATGTCCTGCAGCCCGGGGGGCACGTTGGTCTTGCCGAGCACCACCGCGCCCGCGGCCTTGAGCCGCGACACCTGGAGGGCGTCCTCGGCCGGCACGAAGTCCCGGTGCGGCGGCAGGCCCCAGGTGGTGGGCAGCCCGGCGATGTCGTAGCACTCCTTGACCGTCACCGGGATGCCGAGCAGCGGCCGGTCCTCGCCGCGGGCGCGTGCCTGGTCGGCGTCGCGCGCGGCGGCCCGGGCGCGGTCGAAGTCCGGCACGCAGATCGCGTTGATCGTCTTGTCGTCCCGCTCGATGCGGGCGATCGCCTCGTCGGTCAGCTCCACCGAGGTCACCTCACCGGCGCGCAGGGCAGCGGCGAGTGCTTCGGCCGACTTGAAGTTCCAGTCCATGAATCGGACCGTACGCGCCCCCGGGACCGGGCACGAAATTGAATTTCGCACAACGGGTCCGCTGTCCGAATACCCGTCAATTCACTTCGACCAGCGGCAAATCGGCCCGACCCGTCAAGCCAGTACCAGCCCGTAGTCCGCCAGCCAGCCCCGCAGCTGGGCCCGTTCGGCGCGGGCCAGCGAGCCGCCGGTGAAGCGCGGGTCGTCGGTGACTTCCGCAAGACAGTTCGCCGGGGGCACGAACGTTTCTGCGTCCTCGGTGGTCTCGAACTCGGCCTCCGCCAGCACCAGTCCGAGCAGCCGGCCGTCGAAGACGTCGATGCCCAGCGGCGGGACGCTCAGCCGGGTCTTGGTCAACTCCCGGCCGGGCAGGCTGTCCAGCAGCACGGAGTACTCCTCCCCCGACAGGTACAGGTTGGTGATCAGGCCCTGCACCGGGCCGGTCGTACCCGGCGGCGCCGGGATCTTCTGGGTGAGCTTGTGCGCGCACTCCCCGGTGTCGATCCGCTCGACGTGACGCAGCCGCAGACGGGTGCCGTCCACGTACCGGTCGGTGATCAGCCGGGCGCAGGTGACCGCGCCCGGCGCCGGGACCCGGGCGAGCAGGAAGCGCCGCTCCCGCTCCACCCGCGCGTACTTGCTCCCGGCCGCGGCCTGCACCGGGCCGTGCCCCGAAACCGCCGCTCCCGAAACCGTCGCCTCCGAAACCGTCGCCTCCGAAACCGTCGTTCCCGAAACCGCCTCCGAAACTGAAGCCTCCGGAACTGACCCCTCCGAGCCCGTCTTCACCGGGTCCGTTCCCGTCCCCGCCGCGGGCGAATCGCCGCAGCGCCGCCCCTCCGCGTCCTGCGCCCCCATGCCGTGTCTCCCCGTTGCACGTTGTACCGCCGCGCCCGCACCGCCCATGGCGGCCCGCCGCGCGACCTCCCCGTTCGGGCCGCCCGTCCCCTCGGGGGCGGCCGTGCCCAGCGTAATGCGCGAACCGGACCGGGGCGCGCGGATGTCCGTCATCTCCGCCGCTCCGGCTACTGGTTGAGGGACGGGAACAGGTCCAGGAACGGTTGCGTGGTGACCGACATGCCGCGCCCGAACGGGTCGTCGAAGTCCCAGATCAGGAACAGCAGGAAGCCGATCAGCGCGCTGAACGTGCCGGCCAGCACCAACTCCCGCCCGGAGCGCCGGATCTGGAGCGCGAACAGCATGCCGACGGTGACCAGGGCGCCGACGATCAGGCCGAACCAGACCACGCCGGGCATGGTCGGACCGGTGTTGCCACCACGGGAGTTGCGGGTCTCGTCGGCGATGGCGATCTTGTCCATCATCGCCTGGTACGCCTGCGCCTCGATGTCGTTCTGCGGGGCCCGGGAGGCCACGTCGGTGCGCAGCTTGGCGAGCAACTCGGTTCCCTCCGGGGAGAGTTCCCCGTCGGTGCGCATGTGGTGCCACTCGGTGTTCACCACGAACGCCACGTAGGCGTCGACGTCCTTGACGACCGTCGCCCGGTAGTCGGCGGGGAACACCTCGGCCCGGGCGCTGACTTCGTGCAGCGACTGCGCCTCGCGCTGCACGTCGTCCTGCGCGGACGACCGGGTCTCCCAGACGCCGGCGATCGCCAGGCCCAGCACGATGGCGTACACGACGCCGATCATCATGGTGATGTACTCGATGACGTCGGGCGTCTCCGAGGTGTCGGCGTGCAGGTCGGTCTTGCGGTGCCTCACCAGCATGACCGCGACGACGACCAGGCAGGCCCCGGCCATCGCGATGGCGAGCGCCACCCATTCGGACATGACAGGTCCTCTCCTGTTGCTTGGATCAACAACTCGGCTGAAATGAAAGGAATTTGACGGCTCGTCAGGAACGGCCTCGGGCCCGGGACTTCCCGCTCGGGCGCAGCGCCGCCGCGGCGAGGACGGCGGGGATGGTGACCACCAGCATGCGGGTGGTGGTGGGGGCGCCGTGGCGCTTGGGCGGTTCGGCGTGCACCACCGGCGGCGGCAGATGGACGGACGACGTCGGCGCGGGGGCCGGGGCGGGCGTCGCCGGTTCGGGGGTGGGCGGCGCGGGCGCGATCGGCGCGGCACTGCGGGTGGGCGCGGGCCGCGGCGGCAGGGGTGCCGGCGGCGCGGGCTTCGGCGGTGTCGGCACCGGCGTCGGCGTTGGCTTCGGCGACGGGCTTGGTTCGACTGTCGGGCTGGGCTTGGGAGTTGGCGAAGGCTTGGGCGTCGGCGTGGGCGTCGGCCGCGGGTGGCAGTGGTGCCCGTGCCCGTGCCCGTCCCCGTCGCCGTCGCCGTCGCCGTCCTGATCGTCTCCCCCGCCGTGGCCGTGCCCGTCACCGCCCCCGTGGCCCCCGTGGCCCCCCTGGCCCCCCTGGCCCCCCTGCAATCCGGCCGTCGGGAGCTGGACGTCGGCCCCGCCCTCGGCATCCACCTCGACGTGCGCCCCTGCGGCGTCGACGGAGGTGTGCACGTGGACGCAGATCTCCAGCCACCGCCCCTCGCCCCCGTCCCCCCGTTCGCTCACCGTCGTGGCGGCCTGCGTACCGGCCTGCGTGCGGGCCTGGGTGGCACCGGTGAGCACCGCGCACACCACGACGACCCCGGCGAGCGCCCCGGCCGTCCGGACTCCCGCCGCCCGGGCCGCCCGGCGTCTGGTCCGGGTGGGTAAGGTCTCCGCCGCGTTCCCGCCGCTCGCGGGCGGCCGGTCGTTCCGCTGCCTGGGCGTGTGCATGGGCGTGGTCCAACCTTCCTGTGGCTGGGGACGGGTGGCTGTGGACCGTCGAACTGGCCGCGGCCGGGGCCGGAGCGCAGTCGAGGGTGCACCGGAGGACCGGTGCCGTTCCGCGCAGAAACGGAACAGCATGATCAATCCGACGCACCCTCAACTGGGCGGACCGCCGTTTGGTTACGGCCTCCGACGGTTCACCCTTGGTCTTCCTCGTGACAGCTCTCGGCCTTGCCTCAGCGGACGGCGATCTCCACGTTCTCGAGCACGCCGAGCGCGTCGGGCACCAGGATGGCCGCGGAGTAGTACGCGGTGACCAGGTAGTTGATGACAGCCTTCTCGTCGATGCCCATGAAGCGGACCGACAGGCTGGGCTGGAACTCGTCGGGGATGCCGGTCTGGTGCAGGCCGATGACGCCCTGGTTGTCCTCGCCGGTGCGCAGCACCAGGATGGAGCTGGTGTTCTCCGGGGTGATCGGGATCTTGTTGCAGGGCAGGATCGGGACGCCGCGCCAGGCCGGCACCTTGTGGCCCTGCATGTCGACCGTGTCGGGGTACAGGCCGCGCGAGTTGAACTCGCGGCCGAGCGCGGCAATGGTCTTGGGGTGGGCCAGGAAGAACTCGGAGTCGCGGCGGCGGCTGAGCAGTTCGTCCAGGTCGTCGGGGGTGGCGGGGCCGGAGTGGGTCTGGATGCGCTGGTCGAAGGCGCAGTTGGAGAGCAGACCGAACTCGCGGTTGTTGATCAGCTCGTGCTCCTGGCGCTCGCGGAGCGCCTCGACGGTGAGCTTGAGCTGCTGCTCGATCTGGTTCATCGGCTGGTTGTAGAGGTCCGCGACGCGGGAGTGGACCCGGAGCACGGTCTGCGCGATGGACAGCTCGTACTCGCGCGGCTTGAGCTCGTAGTCCACGAACGCGGTGGGCAGCAGGTGCTCGCCCTCGTGGCCTGCGGACATCGCGATCTCGGCCTCGCCGAGCTCGTTCTGCCGCTGCAGCGGGAGGCTGGCGAAGTCCCGGATGTGGGCCTGCAGGCTCTCGGACTGCGCGAGCACCGACTCGAAGTCGGACCGGGTGAGGGTGAGCAGGGTGCCGGAGGTCTTGGCGGTGGCGGTGTAGTCCCAGCTGGCGTCGGCGTCCAGCAGGGCGTTCTCGCCGAACCGGTCGCCGTCGCCGAGGACGCCGATGACCGCGTCGTCGCCGTACTTGCCGGTGGAGATCTGGTTGATCTTGCCGTGCGCGATCAGGTGGATCTTGTCGGACGGGGTGCCGCGCTCGACGAGGGTCTCCCCGGCCCGGAAGTCGCGCTGCACGCAGCGGTCGGCGATCGCGGACAGCACGTCGTCGTCCTCGAAGCCGCGCAGCAGGGCGAGTTCACCGAGCTCCCGGGGGATGACCCGGACATCGCCGCCGGTCTGGATGAACTCGATCCGGCCGTCGCCGACCGTGTAGGTCAGACGGCGGTTGACCCGGTAGGTACCGCCGGAGGTCTGCACCCAGGGCAGCATCCGCAGCAGCCAGCGGGAGGTGATCTCCTGCATCTGCGGTGCGGACTTGGTGGTCGTCGCCAGGTTGCGTGCGGCGGCGGTGGTGAGGCTGGTCTGCTGGCGCTGCGCCTGCTGAGTCTCCGGGCTGCTGTCCACGGACATCGGGCCGGGCTCTCCTTCGTCTCGCCACGTGAGCTGACGCTGCGTCAGATCCGTGGGTGTGTTGGGGTCTTGGCAAGGTAACGAGGGGATGGCTGAGGGTGTCGGAGGGCCTTCGGGTCACCGGGCCGCCCACTGCCTCCCGAACAGTAGATCTTTGCCACTCCCAGCACTGCCCCCGAGGCCGATGGTGCACCCGATCAGGTGAATCTTGCCCCCGCGAGGATTGGGACTGCCTCCGTCCGGTTTGCCATTCGGGGGACGCGCGGCAACTCAGGTTGACCGCGAACCACCCGCCCCGGAGGCCACAGCGCCGCCCGGCGCTCCGTCAGCGGGTCTCCGGCTGCACCCGAACCAGGACCTCACCGGTGCCGGTGCGGAGGTAGAGCACCGACCGCCCGGCACGCCGGCGCTGCACCAGCCGGGCGTCGAGCAGCACCTTCAGGTGCCGGCCCACCGAACCCAGGCCCTGCCCGGTCAGAGCGACCAGCTGGGTGGTGGCCTTCCGGGCGCCGAGCAGCACCAGGACGTCCGCCCGGGCCGGGCCGAGCAGCCGGCCCAGCGCCTCGCGGCCGCGGCGGACGGTCTTCCTGGCGCTCTGGGTGCCGAACGGGCTGGTCGTCGGCTGCGAGTCCTGCTACGTCCGCTACGCGCCGAAGGAGGCCGCGGCCTGCTGCTCGCGGGCGGCGCGGTCGACACGCCGGCCGGGGGCATCGCCGTCGGCCGCTTCGTCTCCCGGCAGTGGCAGGACCGGCTCGGCGTCCCGCTGTGCCTGCTGCTCGCCGCGCCGTTCCTGCTGTTCGCCCTGCACCCGCCACTGCCCGTGCTGCTCGCCGCCGCTGTCCGTACTGCTCGCCGCCGTCACAGTCGCCGCGCTCGGCTACGCGACCGGCCTGATCTTCCAGGACGGCCTGACGCAGCTGACCCCGGACGAACTCGGCGGCCACGCCTTCGGGTTGCACGGCTCGGGCCTGCTCGCCATGCGGGGCGTCGGCGCCGCCCTGGCCGGCGCGGTGGCCGAACGCACCTCGCCCGCGACGGCGATCGCCGTGCTGGCGGCAGCCTCCCTGACCGTCACCCTGCTGCTGACGCCCGAGCTCCGCGCCGGAACGGCAGCTGCGGCCTGACGCCCTTCAACGGGCGGCCGGCCGGCCCGTAAACACCGCACTTTCCCTCGTTTTCCGCCACGCCCCCGCTTTCCTCCCGGCCCGGAATTCCACCGCCCACGATCGACCTCGAGCGACTTCGAACCTGACGCTCCGTCAACTCGTCGCCCACGGAGCCGGAAAAGGCCATCGGCGGGTGCCAGGAATTGGCTTCCCCCTCCAGCGGAGCTGTCACCCCGGTGAGCGTTTCCGCCCGTCGGGCCTCCCGGGCGGGGCCCGCATGCCTGCGCCGAACCTATTGACCCCCGGGTTGCGCCGCCGCATACTCCCCCTGTCCCCGACCACCGTCGGATTCGCGGGGACTCCGGTGGAACGGATTATCGCTACCTGGAGGATCGGAATTGGCTGGGCCGTGGGAGGGACTTCCGCGCGATTTGTCGGCCGAACTCAGGGCGGAGCAGCAATCCTTGGCTTCCGAGATCATCCGGGAGATCAGGTCCGCCGTCCCGGAATTCGCCCGCCCGCTCTCCGGCCAATTCGGCGCCGGAATCCAGCAGGGCGTGGAGACGGCGCTCGCCGAGTTCGTCGACCGGGTGGCCGGGCTGCCCGCCCCCGGCCTGCGGCAGGTGCGGGTGTACCGCTCGCTCGGCCGGGGCGAACTCGCCGAGGGCCGCAGCCTGGACGCCCTGCAGGCGGCGTTCCGGCTCGGCGCCCGGATCGCCTGGCGCCGGTACGCCCGGGTGGCCCGCCGCCGCGGTCTCGGCCCGGAGCAGCTGGTCACGCTGGCCGAGGCGGTGTTCGCGCACATCGACGAGGTCGCGGCGGCCAGCGTCCAGGGCTACATGGACGCCCGCACCGACCGCGCCGGCGCGCTCGGCCGGGCCCGGCACCGGCTGCTCGACCTCCTGCTGTCGGGCGCCGAGCCCGCCGAACTCGCCGCCGCCGCGCAGTCCGCGGACTGGCCGCTGCCCGCGTTGCTCGCCGGGGTGTCGCTCGACCCGCGCTCCCCCGCTCCGCTCCCCACCGCCCGTCAACCCCTCGCCCGCGTCGCCGCGTTCGGCGCCCGGCCCGCCGGCGGCGGACGGCTGCCCGAGCACGTCCTGGTCAACCTGGACGGCCCGCAGCCGCACCTGCTGCTGCCCGACCCGGCAACGGCCCTCGCCGACCCGCGAGTTGCGGCGGCGCTGCACGGACGCGGCGCGGTGATCGGCCCGCCGGTGCCGCCCGCCCTGGCGGCGCAGTCGCTGCGCTGGGCCCGGCTGGTCCGCGCCTCCCTCCCGCAGGCCCCGGATCAGCCGGTGGACTGCCGCGAGCGCTTCTCCGACCTGCTGCTGCTCACCGACCCGGCCCTGGTCCGCCTGATCGCCGAACGCCGCCTGGCCCCCCTCGCGCCCCTCACCCCCAAGCAACGCGAACGCCTCGCCGCCACCCTCCTGGCCTGGCTCCAGACCGGCCGCGGCACCGCCCCTCAGGTCGCCGCCCGCCTCGGCATCCACCCCCAGACCGCCCGCCAGCGCCTCCACCGCGTCCACCGTCTCTTCGGCCCGTCCCTCGCCTCCCCCGACGCCCGCTTCGAACTCGAGGTCGCCCTCCGCGCCACGCCCATCCGATAGGCCCGGCGGCCCCTGCGGCGGAGCCCGTCCGGTGCCGAACGGGCGGTCCGGTCAAGGCCGTTCGAAGTCGGACGGCTACGATCCGAACAGGAGCGATCAAGGGGAGGCATGAACGTGCTGGACAAGCTTGACGTGCTGGACGGACTGGACGAGTTCTGCGAGAAGACGCTTGCGGCGCACGGCTGCCCGTCGACGAGCGTGGCTGTGGCGCAGGGCGACGAGATCGTGTTCGCGCGGGCTTACGGGCTGGCGGACGTCGCGGCGGACGTCGCCGCCACCCCGGAGACCGTCTACGGGCTGGCGTCGGTCACCAAGTCGTTCACGGCGGTCGCCGTGTGCCTGGCCGCCGATCGCGGGCTGATCGACCTCGACGCACCGCTGCCCGGCGAGTACCCGTGGGCGACGGTGCCGACGCCGCGTCAGCTGTTGCAGCACCGGGGCGGGTTCCCGGCGTACTACGACTTCTACTACGACGAGGAGCCGTCACCGATCGACCCCGCCTTCTACCGGCGCCAAGTCCGCGAGCCGGGCGGCGACTTCGAGTACTCCAACCACGGCTACCAGGCACTCGGCCGCCTCCTGGAGCAGGCCACCGGCCAGCCCCTGCGCACCTTCCTGCGCGAGCAGATCGCCGAACCGCTCGGCCTGTCCTCCTTCGAGCTGGCCGACCTCCCGCCCGCCGCCGCGCCCGTCGCGCAGCGCTACACCCCCGACGGCCGCAGCTACCCCGGCTGCCGCACCAGCGTCCCGGCCGCCGGGGCGGGCTGGGCCACGGCCGGTGACATCGCACTGTTCGCCCGCCGCTCCGCGCGGCTGCTCCGGCCGGCCACCGCGGCCGCCGTGCTCGACGCGCTGCCCATCACCGACCGCCTCGGCTACGGTCTCGGCCGGATCGTCCAGCGCGAGAACGGCTCGCTGATCAGCAGCCACGGCGGCGGCATGGGCGGCGTCGCCGCCATGATGATCGACCTGCCCGATCGCGAACTCTCGCTCGCCGTCCTGACCAACAGCACAAACAAGGCCGCCCGCGACGCCGTGGTCCGCCACCTGATGGACGCCCTGGCCCCCGAGTTCGACCCGGCCCACCTGGCCCCCGTCACCGAACAGGACACCGAGCTGACCCTGCCCCCGGGCAGCTGGACCGGCCACATCGACACCCCCGACGGCGAAGTCCCGCTGCACCTGGACGCCCTGGCCGACCGCCGGATCCGCGTCCGCCTCGCCGACCTTCCCCCGGCCACCGTCCCGGCGATCGCCTCCAACCTCTGGGACGTGCGCCTCATCGCCGACCTCCAACTCCCCACCACGGACGCCCGGGTGAACAGCCCGTCGTTCGGACTGGAACTCCGCACGAACGGCGCCGAACTGACCGGCCGCGCCATCGCCCTCAAGAACGGCGACCGCGAAGGCCTGCTCGGCCCCTACCTGATCCACTCCTGCCGACTGCGCCCCGCCGGCTGAAGTCCTCCCGCTACCTCTTCGGCCACACCACCGCCTGAGCCACGATGACCCGCTCGCCGTCGAACGTGACGGCGGGCCCCTCGTGCAACTCGTAGCCCAGCGCGAGCGCTTCGCTGACCCGGTGGCAGAAAGCGGCGTCGTCCGGCCCGGTCAGGACGCGGTAGCGGGGCAGTCCGTCCGGCGGCGTGCTCGAAAGTGTGCTCATACCCACAGGATTCCAGACCGCGCCCCCTCACTCCGCGCCGGAGGGGGCGCTCCGCCCTCACCGAACACTCCGTCCGCGCACCACCCGCCGCTGCCGCAGGCCAGGGGCCCGCCGCTAGCTTGGAGGCAGGTCAAGACCCCATCCCCCACGGAGGGTCGGAGCATGAAGCTGCGTGTTGCGGCCGCGCTCGGTACGGCGGCTGTGCTGGTCTCCCTGGTCGCCGGCTCCGGCACGGCCCACGCCTATGTGAACGTCGACAACATCGTCATCGGCAGCAGCGAGTTCATCGATCACCACCTCGGAAGCGTGTACGGCAGCTACGAGTTGAGCTCGACCACCTACAGCACCAGCGCGGCCAACCTCCGCTGGAAGATCGCTTCCGCCGCGCCCGACACCGGATACCCCAACGTCCAGATCCGCAACGACAGCAGTGGGCGCTGCATCCGGGCGATGAGCTCCTCCGTCGTCCAGATGAAGTCCTGCAACAGCCAGGACCCTTTCCAGATCTGGGCGATGACCCAGGGCGCGATCGGCACCCAGTTCTTCAACTTCGCCGTCCGCTCCTGCCTGGACAACGGCAACAACAGCCCCTACCTCTTCCACGAGGAGGGCTGCAACCGCAACAACCCGTACCAGAGCTGGTTCCTCGTCCGCTGACCCACCCAACCCACCCGACAGCCCCTGCGAAGAAGCGCCCTACTCGCCCGCCACGCCCTCGCCGCTCGTTCCCTCACCGTTGAAGAACGCGGCCAGACTCCGGGCCCCGGCCGGCGAGTGGACCAGCGCCATCACCCGGTCGGACTCGGCGGCGACCTCGGCGGTGCGGGCGAACATCTCGGACTCGTAGACGCGCAACGCCCTCCCCGGATCGCCGGGGTGAGCATCTGGAAGCGCCCCGAACCCCCGGCCCGACGAACCCCGCACCCCCTCAGCCGCGAACTGATCGTCGGCGCGGCACTGGAACTCGCGGACGCGGACGGCCTGGAGGGCGTCTCGATCCGCCGGGTGGCAGCGGCGCTGGAGGTCGGCCCGATGCGGCTGTACGGGTACGTGGACACCAAGGACGAGCTGCTCGGCCTCCTCGCGGACGCGGTCTACGCCGAGATCGTCCCGCCCTCCCCCACCCCCGGCCACCTGACCTCACCACACGCTGGCGTCAACCGCAGGCGGCCAGGGCTCGATCTCGGCCGCCCACTCTGCCGCCGCCTGCAACACCGACTCGGCCGTCAGCCGGCACGCGACCACGAACGGCTCGCCCGGACGGGCCCGGCGCTGCCAGGGAGGCGAGAACTCGAGATCCAGGCCGACGCGCAGCTCGACCAAACCCTCATCGGTCCAGCTGACGGCAAAGGTCAAGTTCGGCTCGGTGAAGCCCAACTGGCTTCCACCCGCCTGCCCAGGGCCGGAGGGCCGGACGCCTGCCCGGCCGAGCCATCGCGCCAACTCGACGGCGTCGTCGGCGGTCAGCGCCTGCCAGCGGAACGACCACGTCCCCTGCGGACAGTGGGCCGCCCCTTCTACGACCAGCCAGCTCTGCCGCTGCCGCGGGTCGACCGCATCGGGGAACTGGTAGCCCACAAGGCCCAGTTCGACACCATGCCCGTCGTTGTCGATCAGCCTCATCGGCCCAGCATTCCACGCCGGGAGACGAAGGGGCCGTCAGAACCAGACCTGGAGGCGGTCCCACAGCTGGTTCACCACGGCAAGCAGGCCGTCGACACCGGTGAAGGCGACGCGGAGCCGCCCCCGGCCCGTCCGGACCCGGCCGGGATCGCGCTCCGGACGGGTGCTCAGCGGCGCGATCCGGCGGAGCCTAGTCTCATGCCGTGACCGACGAACACCGGGCAACCGACGCCTTCAATAACCGTTGCACCAATGCGGCGCTGGCACTGGAGTCCTGCGCCAACTACTTCCTCGACCGCATCTCGTTGGACGAGTCCAACGCCAACCGCAAGGACAACACACTGGACGTGTGGCTGCGCGAGGGACCCCAGCAGCCCGATGTGGTGATCTCACTGTCCGGTCTCCACTCGGTCCGCCCGTGGGAACCCGAAGCGACCCCTTCCTTCATCGACGGGATCTCCCTCGTCCATCTGCCGAAGCTGCCGTCGCCCTGGCCCGCCGACGCGGTCGGCCGGCTCGACCGCTCCGGGGACCTGCCCGAGCTGGTCTGGTTGCGGATCACCGGACCGCTCGAAGTCGACGCTGTCGCCTCGATCGTGACCGTCTACCGGGCGGAGAGCGACGATGCGGCCTCCGTGCTCCGGTGAGCGGCGTCAAGCCCGCACAGCATCACCGCACAAGTGCCCTACCCCGGGGGCTCTTTCGGGCAGGCGGCCGAACATCCCCGGCCAGGCCGGCGCTCGCCCGGCCATTCACCACCAACGGGCTTGCCGGGGCGCAGCAACGCCGCAACGCTGGTGAGCGCTGCCCCGCCGTCCCGCCCGCCGGTCTCACCGGACGGGCGGGTACGGCGTGCGGCCACAACTCACCGAGGGGCTGCCGCACTTCGCCCCGGACGTCCGAGCCTTCTCGCCTCAAGGCGCCCAAGTCGCCCGGGAGCCAGGAACTACGAGTAACGCTCGACGAGAGCCAGGATGTACTCCTCCAACCTGCCGGCCAGCACCGCGGGAGTCAGGTCCGCGCGACCGAGTTCTCGCCAGGGGACGGCGACCTTCTCGGCGTCCGGGGCAAAGGCCAGGGCGTCGATCAGGCGCCAGTAGAGATGCGCCGCCGGGTCCTCGTCGAGCTGTCCGCCCGCGGCGACGTACCGGTCCGCGAAGCTCATGCCCAGCGGGACGCCGTGGAGCAGGGCCAGGGCTGTCGAGCAGTGGGCGACGTCCAGGTCGGCCGGGCCCCACGAGGTCTCCACCCAGTCGACGACACCGCTGATCCGGGCATCGTCGCCGGCCCCCTCGAACAGGACGTTGCCCGGGTGGAAGTCCCGGTGCAGGAAGCACGGCCGGTGGGCCGGCGGTTCCTGCCGGATGACGTCGACGGCCTGCTGCCAGAGGTCCGGTCGTGCCGTCGATTCGGGCAACCGCACCCGATCCGTGGAGGTCCATGCCTGCCAGGCGCGCGGCCTCGTCTCCAACGGGACCTCGACCTGGTGGATGCGCAGCAACTGCGCGGCCAACAGGTCGGCACGATGCTCGGCGCCCTGGTCGTCCACGCTGACGGTTCCCGGCAGCAGCGACATCAGCAGTGACGGGTGGTCGCAGGAGGTCGCCGTCGGGTCCGCGTCCACGAGCACTGCCGCTGGGACGTCCGTGCCGTCGAGTAGGCGGAGGATCGCGGCCTCACGCGACAACAGGCCGTCCGCGTGCTGGAGAAAGAACGGCTTGACGAACGACCGCAGCACCAGAGCACGCCGGCCTTCCGGTCCGCTGATGCTCAGTCGGCGCATCTCCGAGGTCCAGCCGCCACGCAGGCGCGCGACAGCTTCGATCCGTTCCCCGGCGGCGAGTCTCCGCTCCACCCAGGACCTGGTGAAGGCCCAGCCCTGCTCCTCGAGATCGCCGCCGACCAGCTCTGTGCCTTCGCTCTTGACCACGGCAGCGAGGCTATCGGCAACGCAGCCTCCAAGACCGGTCATCAGAGAATCCCGCCCCGGACATGCAGCTCAAGTCGACCGAACCGCACCCAACCCCCCTCTCCGACCGCCCGTACGCCGTGCCACCATGACCCTCCGACAACTGGGAGTTGGGGGGCGCAGCATGGTCGGCGAGACCTTCGGAGCGGGCGTGAAGGCGTGGTGGGTGCGTCGGGTTTCGGGGGTCCTGCTGTGCGCGCTGCTGGTCACGGCCGCCTTCACGGTGGTGGAGACCGTCCAGGGCCGAACGGGTTGGCAGGTGGCGACCGGGGCCGGCCGACCGGGGTTCTTCACGGTGACGAAGGAGGCGCCCGACAACTGCGGCGCCCGGGGCAACCCGTGCGACGTCGTCGGCTCTTTCGTCCCGGACGACACCGGGAAGGAACTGGCCTACCCCCAGGTCGCGGACGACGGTCTGGGGGTGCATCGCCTCGGCGACCGGACGGCCGGCGAGGACCTCCGCAGGACGGTGTACCGGCCGAACGACGACCGCATCTGGCGGATCCACGCCTTCCTGGCCTGGCTGGGCGTGATGGTGATGACCGCGATCCTGGGCCTGATGGTGCGCCACTGGCGATTCGGCCCGACGGTGCAGCTGCGCCGCTTCGCGCCCCAACCGGTCCGGCGATACTGACGGATCGCCAATCCCCGGACGCCCCGAGCCCGAAAGCCCGGAGCCCCGAAAGCCCGGAGCCCCCTAGCGGAGTCAGTCCTCGAACGCCACCAGCCGCTCCAGCACCGGCAGCGCCTCCAGCAGCATGGCGCGCTCCCGCGCGTCGAGTTCGGCGGTGCGGCGGGCCAGTAGCTCGGAGCGGCGTTGGCGGATCTCGGCGAGCAACTCGACGCCCTCGGTGGAGAGTTCGACCAGCGCGGAGCGGCGGTCGTCCGGGTCGGGGTGGCGGGTGACCAGGCCGGAGGCGACCAGGGGGGCGACGGTGCGGGTCATCGAGGGGGCGGCGACGCGTTCGCGGGTGGCGAGTTCGCCGAGCCGGATCGGGCCGTGCGCCTCGATCCGGGCCAGCGCGGAGAGTTGCGCGAACGTGAAGTCCTGCCGTCCGGACGCCTGCGCGAGCTGCCGGTGCAGCCGGGCGACGACAAGCCGCAGCCGCACCAGGTCCGCCGGGTCGAGCCCGCTCTCCACTGTCGAACTCCCACCCTCCGCCGAACTCCCGTACTCTACCCCGGAGTTCACGGCGAAACATCCGGCGCCACGGCCGAATCGGCCGCCGGATCGACCGCCGAATCGACCTCCGGGTCGACCTCCGGGTCGACGACCGCGACCCGCTCCCGCAGCAGCGAGGCGACGGCGGCGACCAGCGACATCGCGATGGCCAGCGAGAACACCACCATCAACCCGTCGTGGAACGGCCCGGAGATCAGGTGCGGGAAGAACTCGCGTCCGGTCAGGGTCTGCGCGTTGGAGGCCGGAAGCGTGGACAGCACGTGCGGGCCGAGCAGTTCGCGGATCGGGTTGTAGCCGAGGAACGCCGCGAACAGCGTGCCGACGGGCGGCAGTCCGGCCACCGCGTGGGCGTCCGCCGGGGAGACGCCCTGGGCGGTGAGACCGTCGGTCAGGGTTCCGGGCAGGGAGCCGGCCAGGCCGGCCACCATCAGCGAGAAGAACACGCCGATGGACAGCACCATGCCGGCGTTCTGGAAGGTGGCCCGCATGCCGGAGGCGGCGCCCCGGTCGGCGGCGGGGACGCTGGACATCACCAGCGCGGTGTTGGGAGCAGCGAAGAGGCCGCCGCCGAGCCCGTTCAGGAACACCAGGAGCGCGAACCAGAGGTACCCGAAGTCGGTGGGCAGGAGCAGCAGTCCGGCGAACGAGGCGGCCATCACCACCAACCCCCCGGCGGCGAACAGGCGGGCGCCGAAACGGTCGGAGAGGTGGCCGGCGATCGGGCCGGCGGCGAGAAATCCGATGGTCAGCGGGACGAGGTAGATGCCGGCCCAGAGCGGGGTGTCGGCGTAGTCGTAGCCGTGCAGCGGCAGCCAGATGCCCTGGAGCCAGACGATCAGCATGAATTGGAGGCCGCCGCGGGCGATGGAGCCGAGCAGGGTGGCCAGGTTGCCGCCGGCGAACACCGGGTCGCGGAACAGGCGCAGCGGGAACATCGGTTCGGCGGCCTTGGTCTCGATCACGCAGAACGCGACCAGCGTGGCCGTTCCGCCGATAAGCCCGGCGAGCACCCACGGGTTGGTCCAGCCCATGGTGTGGCCGCCGTACGGTTGGATGCCGTAGGTGATCGCGGCGAGCAGCGCGGTCAGGCCGACGGCGAAGGTGATGTTTCCCCACCAGTCGATCCGGCCGGGTCGGCGGATTCCGGTCTCGTGCAGGGAGCGGTAGGCCCAGACGGTGCCGATGATGCCGATCGGGACGTTGACCCAGAAGATCGACCGCCAGTTCCACTCGGCGAGCAGGCCGCCCAGCACCAGTCCGACGAACGAACCGGCGATCGCGGCCACCATGTTGACGCCCAGCGCCATGCCGCGCTGCCGAGCGGGGAACGCGTCCGTGATGATCGCCGCCGAGTTGGCCATCAGCATCGCGCCGCCGACGGCCTGGACCACCCGCCAGCCGATCAGCCAGAGCGCACCGCCGCCGCCGTTCATCGGGTCGAGCGAGAGCACCACGGAGGTCAAGGTGAAGATCAGGAATCCCGCGTTGTAGATCCGCACCCTCCCCCAGATGTCCCCGAGCCGCCCGAGCGTCACCACCAGCACGGCGGTGACCAGCATGTAGCCCATCAGCATCCACAGCAGGTAGCTGACGTTTCCGGGCTGCAGCGGGTCCAGGTGGATGCCGTTGAAGATCGCGGGCAGCGAGATCAGCACGATCGAGGAGTTGATGGTGGCGATCAGCATCCCGAGCGTGGTGTTCGACAGCGCGATCCACTTGTACCGCGGGTGCTCCACGCCGATCCGGCCCAGCCTGCCCGTTCCCTCGGTCACGTCGGCCATCTCCTGCCCCACCCCTGGAAGCCAGATGATAATTAGCTGATGTGAACTAAATTACTCCGGACCGATGCCACCGGCCAGACCCCGGCCGGCGACGGCACAACTCCCGGCACGGAAGCCACGCCGGGAGTTGATGCACGAGCCGTCACTGCTGCTGGTCGTCCTGCCGGTCGTCCATGTTCTGCTGGTCCTGCGGCTGGTCGGCGGCCTTCTGCTGGTCGTCGCCCTGCTGGGGCTTCTGACTCATCCGCTGCTTGGCCTGCTCCGCAGCCTGCTGGGCCTTGTCCTTGAACTTGTCGCTCATACCCATGGTTACTCCCTGCGATCAGTAGGGGATTCGGGCAGTTGCCAGGCTGCCACGGACTCCCCACCCCCGCAGTTCGGCAGACCCCTCACCCCCGCAGGTCGACAGGACGGGGGTCAGCGGGGTCAGCGGGGTCAGCCGTGCAGCCGGACCGGCAGCTCGCGCGGCCCGTCGGAGATGAACGACTCCAGCGGCTTGACCTCCGCCGTGGCGAGAGCCAACTGCGGGAACCGGTCGAAGAGCGCGGCGAGCGCGATCCGGGCCTCCAGGCGGGCGAGTTCGGCGCCGAGGCAGTAGTGGGTGCCGTGTCCGAAGGAGAGGTGTTCGCGGCGCGATTCCCGGGTGTGGTCGAAGCTGTCGGCGTCAGGGCCGTGCAGAGCAGCGTCGCGGCCGCCGGCGGTGAAGTTGACGACCAGCATGTCGCCGCGCGCGAAGGTGATGCCCGTCGCCTCGTCGTGCAGTTCCTCGACGGCGAACCGCGGCAGGATGCTGGAGACCGGCGGCCGCAGGCGCAGCGTCTCCTCCACCACGTCGGCCCAGCGGGCCGGGTCCTTTCGGACGGCGTCGAGCTGTTCGGCATCAGCGGCGAGCGCGATGATCGCGCTGCCGAGCAGGTTGACGGTGGTCTCGTGGCCTGCGCCGATCAACAGCAGCAGGCTGTCGAGGAGTTCGCGTTCGGTGAGGCCGGTGCCGGTCTCCTCGTCGTGGGCCTGGATGAGCGCGCTGGTGACGTCCTCGCCGGGGGTGCGTCGCTTGGCCTCGACCAGGTTGGCGAGTTGGAGGTAGACGGCCTCGCCGTTGCGGACGGCTTCCTCGGGGGTGGCGTCGGTGTCGAAGATGCGGCCGATGCAGGCGCGGAAGGCATCGTGCAGGTCTTCGGGGACGCCGAGCAGGGTGTTGACCACCATCAACGGCAGCACCCAGGTGAATTCGCCCCGCAGGTCGACGATCTGGTCCTGCGGCCGGTCGGCGAGGCGGTCGAGGAGTTCGGCGGTGATGCGTTCGATCTCGGGGGTGAGGACGCGGATCCGCCGCGCGGTGAACGCGGGGCTGATCAGGCGGCGCAGCCGGCCGTGTTCGGGTCCGTATGCGGTGAGCGCGTTGCGGACGTCGATCCACATCCGCAGCGGCCAGTCCTCGGCTATCTCGCCGTCGATGTAGGCGGGCCAGTGCTGTTGGGCGTCCTTGGAGACCCGCGGGTCGGTGAGCAGGCGCTTGATCAGGGCGGGGTCGGTGACGGACCAGGCGGGGATGCCGCCGGGGAGTTCGACGGGGGTGGCGGGCCCGAGGGCGCGCAGGGCGACGGCTTCGGCGGGCAGGTCGGTTCCGACGGTGTCGAGGCGGTACGGGCAGCGCTGAGTGTCCATCAGGATCGGCCTCCGGCAGGTCAGTTGTACTGTGCTTGATCGAACGCGCGTGAGCGCCTCGGACTGTACCTGCCGTCCCGCCGGGCCGGGTGCGGTTTCGCACCACACCCGGCCCACTCCCCCATCGCTCGTCAGCCGCGCCGGTAGCGGGCGTGGAGCATCGACCCGACCTGCTCGAGGGTGTCCTGGACGAGGTCCTCGGCGCCCTGGAAGGAGCCGGTCATCCGGTAGCAACTGGCCGTCAGTTCGCCTCTGTGCGCCTCGAGTTCCACCCTGGGCATGGTCCATGGCCCCGCGGCGGCTCGATTGTCGGAGCCTCGTACTAGGGTGTCCGGCGTGTCAATGATCATGGATCGTGATGGGGTTGCGGAGCAGCTGGAGCCGTTCCGCCGCGAGTTGACGGCGTACTGCTACCGCATGCTGGGGTCGGCCTTCGAGGCCGAGGACGCGGTGCAGGAGACGATGGTCCGCGCCTGGTCGAAGTTCGCCGGGTTCGAGGGCCGGGCGGCGCTGCGGACGTGGCTGTACCG
Source organism: Kitasatospora sp. NPDC004614 (assembly GCF_042873675.1). NCBI lineage: Bacteria > Bacillati > Actinomycetota > Actinomycetes > Kitasatosporales > Streptomycetaceae > Kitasatospora > Kitasatospora sp. NPDC004614. Next base: position 147,675 of record NZ_JBIALR010000005.1, on the reverse strand, counting down.
GATCGCCACCAATGTGTGCCTGGACATGGGTCCAGCCGCGCAGCGGCGGGCGCGTCCGATGGATCTGACGTCGCCGTGTTCGGCGGGGGCGCCGGATCTGACGCAGTTGGAGGAGAACATCTGGGTGGGTCCGGTGCCGGACGGCCGGGTGCTGGCGGGTGATCCGGCGGAGGTGGCGCTGGGCAGGGAGTCGATCCGGTTGGCGTTCGTCTCGGCCTTGCAGAAGCTGCCGGCCCGGCAGCGGGCGGTGCTGATCCTGCGCGAGGTGCTGGCCTGGTCGGCGGCGGAGACGGCGGAGTTGCTGGAGACGTCGGTGGCGTCGGTGAACAGCGCGCTGCAGCGGGCCCGGGCGACGCTGGCGGACGGCGCGGGGTCGGCGGGTGACACGTTCAAGCCGCTGGACGAGGCGCAGCGTGCGCTGCTGGCCCGCTATGTGCAGGCGTTCGAGTCCTTCGATATCGAGGGGTTGAAGCGGCTGCTGCACGAGGACGCGGTGCTGAACATGCCGCCGTTCCGGATGTGGCTGCAGGGCCTCGCGGAGCTCGAGGTGTGGTGGCAGGGCCCGGGCCGCGGTTGCGTGAATTCGCGGATGCTGCCGGTGGAGGCGAACGGTTCGCCGGCCTTCGCGCAGTACCGGGTGGCGGAGGACGGCAACGGCTGGACGCCGTGGGGCATCATGGTGTTGGAGATCGTGGACGGCCGGATCGCCATGATGACCAATTACATGGATGTGGATCGGCTGTTCCCGCTGTGGGGTCTGCCGATGCGGTTGACGGAGGATCCGCGCGGCTGACATCCCGTCAGCCCTCGTGGAGGGTGTCGGCCAGCCCGGTGAGGTCGAGCACGATTCTCAACCGGGGGCCGACCCCGCGCAGTACCACCTGGTGGCCCGCCCGCCGTGCGAGTACTCCGAGCCTGCAGAGGCGTTGGAGGTCGCCGGGGGCGGGCCGCAGTACGTTTCCGACCAGCAGGGCGACCAGTACGGGTGGTTGGTGGGCGTCCAGCAGCGCGGTGTACTGCTCCTCCAGTGCGGGGTGGGCGGCGTGGTGGGGTGGTACGTCGAACTCGACGGTGTCATCAAGGCTCATGCCGGTGCTGACCGGTCGGCGGCCGCGGACTCATCGGTGGGGCGAGCCCTCGGATCAAAAAAGTTCTTCAGATTTCCTCGCCGGGACCGATGAGTCCGGTGCGCGGGCTCCGTCTGACCGGTTGTGAGCGAGCAACGCACACCGGGAACGAGCAAGGAGCACCACCCCATGAGGAAGATCACCGCCGGTCTGTTCATCTCCGCCGACGGCGTCGTGGAGAGCCCCGAGCAGTGGCACTTCAAGTACTTCGACGCCGAGTTGGGCGCGGCGGTCGGCGCGCTGCTGGGCGCGTCGGACACCGTGCTGATGGGCCGCACCACCTACGACGTGTTCGCGGGCACGTGGCCGGCCGTCGAGGAGGCGGGCGGCGAGGAGGCCGAGATGGCGAAGGCGATCGGCGACACCCGCAAGATCGTGGTCTCGCACCAGGACCTCTCCTTCACCTGGCGCAACTCCGAGCAGCTGAAGGGCGAACTGATCGAGGGCGTCCGGGCGCTGAAGCAGGAGGAGGGCGGCCCGATCGGCATGTCCGGCTCGGTCTCCGTGGTCCGCCGGCTGCTGGCGGCCGGCCTGATCGACGAACTCCACCTGTTCATCCACCCGGTGGCCCGCGGCAACGGCATGCGTCTGTTCGACGAAAGCGCCGACCCGATCGAGCTGAAGCTGCTCTCCAGCACGGCGTTCGCCGGCGGCACCATGCACGTCGTGTACGGCCCGGCGTCCGCCACCGCCGAATAACCCACCCTCCCTACCGAGCAAGGAGCACCGAACCATGAGGAAGATCACCGCAGGCCTGTTCATCTCCGCCGACGGCGTGGTGGGCAGCCCGGAGCAGTGGCACCTGCCGTACTTCGACGACGAGGTGGGCGCGGCGGTCGGCGCACAGGTCGGGGTGTCCGAGACCCTGCTGCTGGGCCGCACCACCTACGACATCTTCGCGGGCGCCTGGCCGGAGCGGGAGGCGGCGGGCGGTGAGGACGCGGGCTTCGCGAAGTCGCTGGGCGACATGCGCAAGGTCGTGGTCTCGCACCAGGACCTCGACCTCGCCTGGCGCAACTCCGAGGTCCTGAAGGGCGACCTGGTGGAGGGCGTCCGCGCGCTGAAGCAGGAGGAGGGCGGGACGATCGGCATGTCCGGCTCGGTCTCCGTGGTCCGCCGGCTGCTGGCGGCCGGCCTGATCGACGAACTGCACCTGTTCATCCACCCGGTGGCCCGCGGCACCGGCATGCGCCTGTTCGACGGGATCGCCGAGCCGATCGAGCTGAAGCTGCTCTCCAGCACGGCGTTCGCCCGCGGCACCGTGCACGTCGTGTACGGCCCGGCGTAGCGGAGAGCGGCCGGCTCCGCCACTGCCCCCGGGAACCTTGTCCGAACGGTCGGCAAGGTTCCCGGGAGGAGGCTGCACCAAGACTTCACCAATCGTCGGCAATCACCATGCAATCTAGCCATCCATGGTCATTTTCCGGCCGAGCACCTCATTTCCTCCCCAAAAGGCTCGTCGGGCATTCGAACCTGTGGCAACTTAAGTCCCGCGCCTGTGACATTTCACATGTGACAGGTCATTAACACGTGCCCCCAGCTGGGCACCACCACATGGAGGAGAACTCGCGATGAACCGACCTTCGATGAAGGGGCTGACCCTGCTCGCCGCAGGCGTGGCCACCGCCGGCGCCCTGATGACCGCTCCCGCCCAGGCCGCCACCACCGCCGCCGCGACCACGACCACGGAGACCTGCAGCCCGTGGTCGCTCCAGTCCGGGCTGATGACCCAGGTCTGCGCCGCGATCACCGGTGACAGCGTCCAGTTCCTCGGCCGTGTCGCCCTGGCCGGCCCGCCCACCCCCGACTTCCCGCCGCAGCCCCAGACGCTCTCCACCACGCTCTCCGGCCAGGTCGTCGGCGGCGCCTCGCTCGGCTCGATCGCGCAGAACGTGAACTTCCTCGCGAGCACGGTCACCGTCAACGGCCCGACCGCCACCGTCGCGTGCGGTTCCACCGTCAGCGGCACCTTCGGCGTCAGCAAGTTCGGCTGGGGCCCGTCCCCGGTCACCGTCAACGCCGTGGTCCCCTGCTGACCCCGAGCAGACATGAACCGGGCCCGGGAGTCGCGAGCAACTCCCGGGCCCGGCCCGCGTTCTGTCCCGTCAGACCCGCTCGGCGACGCGCTCCGACCGCTCCGGGGCGGCAGGCAGGCTCGCCCCCTCCAGGTCCACGTCCGGGGTGATCCGGTCGAGCCAGCGCGGCAACTGCCAGGCTCGACGGCCGAGCAGGGCCATCACGGCTGGCACCAGGGTCATCCGGACCACGAACGCGTCGATGAACACACCGACGGCGAGCGCGAATCCGATCGACTTGATGATCGGGTCGTGGTTAAACACGAACCCGCCGAACACCGCGACCATGATCAGCGCGGCGGCGGTGACCACCCGCCCGCTGCTGGCGACGCCCTGCGTGACGGCCCCGGCGGCATCGCCGGTGTGCTGGTGGTGCTCGCGCATCCGGCTGACCAGGAACACCTCGTAATCCATCGCGAGCCCGAACAGCACGCCGATCAGCAGCACCGGCAGGAAGCTCGTGACGGGCGCGGCGGACGGGATGTCGAGCAGGCCGTTCAGGTGGCCGTCCTGGAACACCCACACGGTGATGCCGAGCGCGGCGCCCACCGACAGCAGGAACCCGAGCACCGCCTTGAGCGGCACCAGCACCGAGCGGAACGCGACGGTCAGCAGAGCCAGCGCGAGGATCACGATCAGGCCGACGAACAGCGGCAGCGCGTCGGCGAGTTTGCCGGACACGTCGATCGCGGCGGCGGTCGCGCCGGCGATGTACAGCGTGCCGCCGGTCGCGGCGACCTCGGCCTTGTGGGCGCGCAGCCGGTCGACCAGGTCGCTGGTGGCCTGGTCGTCCGGCCCGGTGCGGGGGACGACGGGCACGGCGACGGTGCTGCCGTCCGCGCTCGTCACGGGCATGCCGACGGCGGCGACGCCCGGGTCCGCGGAGAGCGTGGCGTGCAGCTCGCCAAGCGCGGCCTCGCGGCGCTCGGCGGGGATGCCGGTGGCGTCGACCACGGCGGCCAGGGTGGCGTTGAAGCCGGGGCCGAAGCCCTCGCTGAGCAGGTCGTAGCTCTTGTGCTGGGTGCTGGCGGCGGGCTGCGAGGCGTTGCCGGGCAGGCCGAGCCGCAGGTCGCGGGCGGGCAGCGCGAGGGCGAGCAGCCCCACCACGCCGGCCAGCAGCACCAGCAGCGGCTTGCGGGTGACGATGCGCGCCCACGCCGCCGACCAGGTACCTCCCTGCGGAGCGGCCTTCACCTTCCCCCGGGGCCGCAGACGCTCGCCGAGCAGGCCGAGCAGCGCGGGCACCAGGGTGACGGCGACCAGCACGGCGAGCAGCACGGTCGCGGCGGCGGCCAGGCCCATCACGGTCAGGAACGGGATGCCGGTGACGGCGAGCGCGGCCAGCGCGATGATCACGGTGGCGCCGGCGAACACCACGGCGCTGCCGGCGGTGGCGGTGGCGCGGGCCGCCGACTCCTCGATCTCGCTGTCGGGATCGGCGAGTTGCTCGCGGTGCCGGGCGATGATGAACAGCGCGTAGTCGATGCCGACGGCGAGGCCGATCATCAGCGCGAGCACGGTCGCGGTGTTGGTCATCTCGACCACGTTGGCCAGGATTTGAGCCCCCAACACACCGATACCGACGCCGACCAGGGCTGTCAGCAGCGGGAGTCCGGCGGCGACCAGCGAGCCGAGCGCGACGGCGAGCACCACGAACGCGACCAGCACGCCGATCGCCTCGGCCGGGCCGCCGACCTCGATGTCCGGCGCCATCACGGTGCCGCCGAACTCGGCCTGGAGCCCGGCCTCGCGCAGCGGCACGGCGACGTCGTTCAGCGCGTCCTTGGCGCTCTGCGGAACGCTGCTCGCGGACTGCGCGAACTGCACGTCGGCGAACGCGATCCGCAGGTCCGGCGAGACGGTGCGGCTCTCGAACGGGTCGGCGACGTGCACCACGCCGGGTATCCCGGCCGCCCGGTGCAGACCGTCCTGAAGTGCGGCCCTGGCGGCGGGCGTGTCCAGGCTCTGCCCGGCGGGCGCGGCGACGACCAGGCGGGCGGTGCCGCCGGCGGACTCCGGCAGTTGACGTTCCAGCAGGTCCTGGGCCTGCTGGGACTCGATACCGGGGACGGTGAACTCGTTACTGACGGGCCCGGCGAAGGTGGTGCCGAGGGCGCCGATGGTCGCGAGAAGCAGCAGCCACAGGCCGATCACCCGGCCTCGGCGGCGTACCGCCCATCGTCCCCAGGTGTACAGGACCGACGCCATCGCGCCCCCTCGTGCTCAGAACCAGTGGATTTTTGCACCCTAAGGTAACTTTGCATCCGACTGCAAAATTACCGCCACTGGTAAAGACTGGGCTAGCATGGCCCGCATGACCGAGGGTGCGAGGGAACGCGGCAAGGCCCGCCGCCGGGAGGCGATCCTGCGAGCGGCCTACCAACTGTTCGCGGAACGCGGCTTCGAGGCGACCACCATCGCCGACATCGCCGACCGGGCCGAGGTGTCCGCACGGACCGTCACCCTCTACTTCCCGACCAAGCTCGACCTGGCGACCTCCCACATCGCCGAGTTCACCGACCGCCTCAGCCACACCCTCAACCACCGCGAACCCGGCACCACCACGCTGGAAGCACTCGAGCACTGGCTGCGCACCGACCTCGCCGAGAACCCCGCCGACAACGAACTCGACGCACTCTGGGAAGCGATGCTCGACCGCAACCCCCAACTGCGCGCCGTCGCCAACAGCCGCCTGACCGAGGCCATCCAGGAGGGCGCCCGGATCTTCGCCGCCGAACGCGGCGACGCCCCCGACGACTTCGCCCCCCGCATGGTCGCCGCCACCGCCGCCGCCGTCGTCTGCGAGCTCTACCTCCGCCCCACCGAGGCCCACCTCGACGCCGCCATGTCCTTCCTGACCGCCGGCATCAACACCCTCCCCCCGGGCCAACTCCCCTGACCCTCCAACCTCGTTGACGCCAACGGGCGAGGGCTCCGCCGCCCTCCGCGCCGATACCGTCGCCCGCCGCGCGGGGGCGCGCGCCGCGCTCTGCGCACGCCTCGAACTGGCCGCCGAGGCCGACGAGTTCGCACCCGGAACCGATCCGGCCGTGCTCGCCGACTACCTGACCACCCTCACCCACGGCCTCGCGGTGCGCGCCGCCGACGGCACCCCGGCCGAACAGCTGGACCGCATCGTCGAATTCGCGCTGAGCACCTGGCCCTCGGCCTGACGGCGCGTCAACCCAAGCAGAGGGCGCATGCGACAACCACACTGCGCCCCGCGCTCCCCTGGTGGGCAGCGTGTCACGGACACGTCGGTGACAACGGCTACCACCAGCTCACCAACGGCGGCGGCGTCGCCCTCCAGCGCAACGGCACCTGCACCAACGTCCTCCCGACGGTGGCCGTGTTCGCCGCACCGAACAACAGCATGGCCTCGCAGCGCTGGAAGTTCGTCTCCAACGGCGACGGCACCACTAACACCCCCCTGCAACGCCGAACCGCCCGGCTGCCGCATCAACTGCGGCACCCGGGCGGTTCGTTGCTGAGCTCCTCCGTCAGGCGGTCTTCGCCCCCACCGGCGCGGCGGGCTTCGGCGCGGAAGCGCTCGCCTTCGGCTTGCGGAAGAAGAAGTACAGCGTCGGCACCAGGTACATCAGCCAGATCACGACCTGGATCACCGTCGGGTTCGGCTGGAAGTTGAACACACCCTTCAGCAGGGTGCCGTACCAGCTGTCGGCCGGAATCGTCGAAGAGATGTCGAACGCCAGCTCGTGCAAGCCGGGGATCCAGCCGGCCTCCTGCAGGTCGTGCACGCCGTAGGCGAGGACGCCCGCCGCGACCACGACCAGCATGCCGCCGGTCCAGGTGAAGAACTTCGCCAGGTTGATCTTGAGCGCGCCGCGGTAGAAGAACCAGCCCAGCAAGGCCGAGGTGAGCAGGCCGAGGATCGCGCCGGCCAGCGGGCTCCAGCCGTCGCCGGTGGACTGGACGGCGGTCCAGATGAACAGCGCGGTCTCCAGGCCCTCCCGGCCGACGGCCAGGAAGGAGGTGACGACCAGGGCGACGGTGCCCATCGCGAGCGCGGCGTCCAGCTTGCCGTGCAGTTCGCTCTTCAGGTGCCGGGCGGTGCGCTTCATCCAGAACACCATCCAGGTGACCAGACCGACGGCGAGGATCGACAGGCTGCCGCCGAGCGCCTCCTGCGCCTTGAAGGACAGCTGGTTGGAGCCGAACTGCAGCACCGCACCGAAGGCCATGGACAGCGCGACGGCACTGCCGACGCCCATCCAGACCGGGCCGAGCCGGTCCTTGCGGCCGGTCTTGACCAGGTAGGCGATCAGAATGCAGACCACCAGGCTGGCTTCGAGGCCTTCTCGAAGGCCGATCAGGTAGTTGGCGAACACGGCGGTTCTCCTCGGGTGGGGAGTGAGGGTGAGGGGGGCGGGGGTCAGCCGAACAGGGTCTGGCCCCACCACTCGCCGGGCTTGCGGACCCCGGGCGGGCAGGCGAAGTGGGCGGATCCGACGTGCGTGATGTACTCGTTCAGCTTGTCGCTGGCCGCCAGCTTGGTCTGCAGCGGCACGAACGCCTTGCGGGTGTCGCGCTGGTACGCCAGGAAGAACAGGCCGGCGTCGAGGCGGCCGAGACCGTCGGTGCCGTCCGTGAACGAGTAGCCCCGGCGCAGGATCATCAGCCCGTCGTTGCTGTCCGGGTGGGCGAGCCGCACGTGCGAGGTGGCGGGCATCGCGGACAGGTCGGGCGCGTCGCGTTCCTTCTGCTTGCCGTACGGGGCGCCTTCGATCTTGGTGCGGCCGAAGGTGTCCTCCTGGTCCTGCAACGAGGCGCGGTCCCAGGTCTCGATGGTCATCCGGATCCGCCGGGCCACCAGGTACGAGCCGCCGGTCATCCAGTCCTGGCCGTCGCCGGGCGCCACCCACACGTGCTTGGCGAGCGAGTCCGCGTCCGTCCCGGCGACGTTGTGGGTGCCGTCCTTGAAGCCCATCAGGTTGCGCGGGGTCTGGCTGTCGGGCGTGGTCGACGAGGTCTTGCCGAAGCCGAGCTGCGACCACCGGACGTTCACCACGCCCATGCCTATCCGGGCCAGGTTGCGGATCGCGTGCACCGCGACCTGCGGGTCGTCCGCGCACGCCTGGATGCAGATGTCACCGCCGCTGCGGTTCGCCTCCAGCCGGTCGCCCTTGAACTTCGGCAGGTCCACCAGCGCCTCGGGCCGCTTCGCCTTCAGGCCGAACCGGTCCTGGCCGTCCTTCTCGAACAGCGTCGACCCGAAACCGATGGTCAGCGTCAGCCGGGACGCCGGCAGGCCGAGCGCCTCACCGGTGTCGTCCGGCGGTGACTGCGGCACCACGCCGACCGCACCGCCGCCGACCTCGCGGCCACCGGTGATCGAGGCGGCCGCCTTCGTCCACTCCTTGAGCATCTTGACCAGCGCGTCACGGTCCTCGGTGATCACGTCGAACGCGGCGAAGTGCAGCCGGTCCTGAACGGGGGTCGAGATCCCCGACTGGTGCTCGCCCCAGAACGGCACGTCCTGGTTCTGCGGCGCGGCGGCCGGGCTGTCGGCACTCCGCGTGGCGGCGGCCACCGTGCCCACCCCCGCCGCGCCGATCGCGACACCCGCACCGGCCCAGCCGATGACGGCCCGTCGGCTGAGCCCGGCACCCTGCTGTGCCCCACCGGCCTCGGCGGGAGCCGCCTGCTGCTCGTTCTCGGCGTCCATCTCTGACGTTCCCTCTCGCACGTGTGACCTGCTCGAAAGCCCTGCCGACCTGCTGGTCCACCGACCCGCCGATCCCCAGACAGGGACTTAGCTTACGCTGCCCTTACTTCGCCGACGCCGGCCGCGTCGGCTACTTGACCACGACGGCGGCGGCCAGCTTCGACAGCGGCTCGCTCAGCGCGTTCACCGCGTCGGTGAAGGTCTTGCGCTCGCCCTCCGTCACCTTGTCGTACGAGGTGTAAGTGCCGTCGGCCTGGCGGTACTTGGCCAGCAGGTCGGCGATCTTCTCGAACTCGGCGTCCAGGGTCTTCGACAGGCTCGGGTCGTTCTCGGCGGCGACCGGCTTCAGCAGCTCGTAGGCCTGGCGGGCGCCCTCGACGTTGGCGACGAAGTCCGACAGGTCGGTGTGGCTGTAGCGCTCCTCCTCGCCGGTGATCTTGTTCTTGGACACCTCGTCCAGCAGCTCCTTGGCGCCGTTCGCCATGCCGGTCGGGGTGATCTCCGCGCTGGGGACGCGCTTCTGCCAGTCCTTCAGGTCGGTGACCAGCTGGGTGGCGAGGGTCTTCTCCTCGTCGCCGATCTTGCCGTCCACCCACAGCGCCTTCTCCAGGCGGTGCCAACCGGTCCACTGCGCGCCGCCCTCCAGCGCGTCCTCCCGGACGTCGGTCTTCGGGTCGATGTCACCGAAGCTCTCCGCCACCGGCTCAGTCCGTTCCCAGCCCACCCGCGACGGCGCGTACAGCGACTTCGCCTTCTCCACATCGCCCGCGGTGATCGCCGCCGCGAACTGCTCCACCACCGGGATGGTCGCGTCCGCCTGCTCCTGCGCGTACTTCCGGTAGTCCGCGACCGCCTGCGTCAGCCGGTCGTCCGTCTTCACCGGAGCCCCGCCGGCCGCCGTCACGGTGATCTTCTGCCGAATACCGTCACCGGCCATACCCGGCTTGCACGCCACCTCGTAGGTACCGGCCTTGATCTCGGCGTTGATGTTCACCTTGGTGCCCGGGCCGATGTTCTCCCGCTCGGTGACGATCTTGTCCCCCTCGGCGTACACGTACACCTCGGTGGTCTTGCTCCCCTTGTTCGCCACCGCCAGCTCGACGTGCCCCGCCGGAAACGTCGTCTTCGACAGCTCGCACTTGCTGTCCGTCGCCGTCACCTGCACCGGCCCGCTGCCGTCCGCCGAAACCTTCCCGTCGTCCTTCTTCGAACACCCCACCAACGCGGCACCCGCCACAGCGAGAACGAGGAAAGTCGCGGCAGTCGTACGGCGGGCGGGCATGCTCACTCCAAGGACGAGGGTACGGCGGACTCTGCGGCTCTCGAGGCCTGAACCCCGGCGCCGCTCAGTAAGCTAAGGCATACCTTATGTCGCCCATCACCCGGGGTCGAGATCCCCCTCACCCCACCCCACCCCACCACCCTGCACCTTTCGGCCAACCTCCCCACCCACCAAGCCAGTTCACCCCCAGCAAGCCTGCCCCACCCCCCTCGGATGTGACTGGGGCCACGCTCAGACCCTCCGTCAACTCCGGCAAAACGGACAGACCCTAGGCAGCCGCAGCCACGAGGAGCGCGTCGAGCAGGCCAGGGAAACGGAAGTCGAGGTCGGCGCGGCGCAGGCTGACGAACCGGTTGCGGCCGGCCACCCGGGTGGTGGTGACGCCAGCTTCGCGCAGGACGCGCATGTGATGGGAGACGGTCGACTTGTGCAGGTGCTCCAGGCCGAGACCGCGCGGGTCGCAGGAGTGTTCGGCGCCGTCCGCGTAGCTGAGCAGCAGGGTCATGCGGACGGGGTCACCGAGGGCGTGCAGCACGGTGACGAGGTCGATGTCGGCGAGGGCGGGCTGGGGAAGCCGCTCGGTGTCGCTCATGGTGGCACGTGCTCCTCGGGGCCGAGGCCGGGGCGGGATCAGGACAGTTTGACAATCATCCACCAATCCTCGAATGTTTGGCGAGCGTCAAACTGTTGCATCCTCATCCAACAGAGCTGCGACAGCCCTGCCGCCCGTACGACGAACCGTTTTACGACGAACCGTTTCCTGCGCCCCGGGGGGCTTTCCCGTGCCCATACGTCTGCTCCTGCTCGCCCTCGGCACCTTCGCCGTGGGTACCGACTCGATGGTGGTGGCCGGCATCCTCGGCCCGGTCTCCGCCGACCTGAAGGTCTCGGTGCCGGCCGCCGGCCAACTGGTCACCGTCTTCGCGCTCGGCTACGCGCTGCTGGCCCCTGTGCTGGCCACCCTCACCGCCCGCTGGCCGCGCCGGTGCCTGCTGCTGACTGCGCTCGCGATCTTCAGCGCGGCCAACGCACTCAGCGCACTCGCACCCACGTACGGGCTGCTGCTGGCCACCCGGGTGCTGGCGGCGGCCGGCGCCGCCCTCTACACGCCGACCGCCAACGCGGTGGCCACCACCCTGGTCGCCCCCGAGCGGCGCGGACGGGCGCTGGCCACCGTGCTCGGCGGAATGACAGTGGCCACCGCGCTGGGCGTGCCGCTCGGCACCTGGGTCGGACGCGCCGACTGGCGGCTGACGATGTGGCTGGTCACCGCCCTGGGCCTGGCCGCGCTCGCGGGCCTGGCCCTCCTGCTGCGCGACCTGCCCGCCCCCCTCGCCGCCCCCACCCTGCGGGCACGCCTCGCGCCGCTGGGCCGACCCCGGGTGCTCGGCGCGGCGGCCACCACGCTGGTGTTCTTCCTCGCCTTCCAGAGCGTCTACATCTACCTCGCCACCGCCGTCTCGGGCGCCACCGGCGGCGACGGCGCCCGGCTGAGCGCGATCCTGCTGACCTGCGGCGTCATGTCGGTGGCCGGCAGCTGGCTGGGCGGCCGCCTGGTGGACCGCGTCGGAGTGCGCCGGGTGCTGCTGACCGGCTCGGCGGCAGCGGCGGCAGCGTTCGCCGCGCTCCCGTGGCTGGGGCGCTCGATGCCGGGGGCGCTCGGGTACGCCCTGGTGGTGCCGCTCGCGGGATGGGCGGTCTCGGTGGCTCTGCCGCACCGTCTGGCCTCGATCGACCCGAACAGCGCGCCGCTGCTGATCTCGCTCAACAGCAGCGCCCTGTACCTGGGCACGGCAGCCGGCGGCGTGGCCGGCTCGGCAGCCATCGGCCTGCTCGGCGGACGCTGGTTCCCGCTCGCGGCGGCAGCGCTCGCCCTGGTGGCCTGCGCGGTGGCCGCAGCAACCACCCGCGACGAACGGACACCCCGGACCCACGACCGGACGCCGGAGCCCGTCCCCGCCTGAGCACCCGCACTCCCGGTCCGGCCGACAACCGCCCAGGCCGGGAACCCAGTTGTTCAGCGGGTGCCGGCGGCGAACCGTCCACGACGCGACGCGGGCCGTTCGCCCACTGACCGCCGCAATCCGGTCAACCCGCCGGCGCTCCCGGCCGGTTGGGCCTGAACCCGGCCCCGGGGAAGCCACCGCCCCCTTACGGTCCGCCCGTAACAGCAGGGGACCGCCCCCGAAGCCCGCAGGCCCCGGAGGCGGTCCCTTTCACCGAACAAGCGGCGAATGAGCGGGTACTACCCCACGAACCGGTCCGCACCAGCCCGACGCCGTGCCCGATACAGCAGCACACCGCCCAGCGTCAGCAGCCCGCCACCGGCCAGACCCGCAGCCGCGAGACCCGCGGGCGAACCCGTGTCCGGCAGATGACCCCCGCCGACGTGCGGCGGCTTCGAAGGACCACCCGGACGCGGCACCTTCACACAGCCCTCGCCCTTCTCCTTCTCCGGGCACTCCGACACCGTGACACACAGCGACACCGGCCGGCTCTCCACCAGCTGCCCCTGCGGATCCCGCGCCGAAGCCGTCGCGATGTTCGTGACATGACCGACCTTCGCGTCCTCCCCGGTCACCACGTAGGTGCCGCGGCAGGTCGTGCTCTGACCCGGCTCCAGCGTGGCCGACTCGCACACCACCGGGGACACCCGGTCGTCACTGACCGAGACGTCCGTCAGCACCGTCGACCCGGTGTTCGTCACCGTGTACGTGTAGGTGATCGTGTCACCCACCTTCGCCGAACCCGACACGTCGGACTCCTTCACGATCGACAGCGACGACGCGCCGGAGACGGTCTCCACCGTCGCCTCACCCGGCGGGCTCACCACCGGGTGACCCTCCGGATCCGTACCGTTCGCGGTCGCCTTGTTCGTCACATGCCCCGCCTCGACGTCCTCCTCAGTAATCGTGTACGAGCCATGGCACACCGTGCTCTGACCCGGGTTCAGCGTGGTCGCATCGCAGGTCACCGACGCGACATGGTCGTCCGACACCGCGACATCATGCACAGCCACGGCACCCGTGTTCGTCACCGTGTACGTGTACTGCACCACGTCGCCGGCACGGAACGGACCAGCACCATCGGCCTTCTTCACGATGGACAACCGGGCCTCGCCCACCACCGGAACATCCACCTCACCCGGCGGAGACTCCACCGAGTCACCACTGGGGTCGATGCCACTCGCATGCGCCACATTCATCACATGACCCGCCGCCGCATCCGCCGCGGTGATCACGTAACTGCCGTGGCACAGCGTGCTCGCACCAGGGTTCAGCGTCGTCGCGTCACACGCCACCGACGCGACATGGTCGTCCGAGACGGTCACGTTGTGCAGGACGACCGTGCCCGTGTTGGTGACGGTGTAGGTGTAGTGCACCGTGTCACCCACATGGAACGGGCCAGCACTGTCGGACTTCTTCACGATCGACATCTGTGCCTCGCCCACCACCGTGACCGTAGCCTCCCCGGGCGGGCTCACCACCGGCCGGCCCTCGGGGTCGGTGCCGTTCGCGTGAGCCGTGTTGGTCACGTGGCCCGCCGCAGCATCCGCGGCGGTGATCACGTAACTGCCGTGGCACAGCGTGCTCGCGCCCGGGTTCAACGTCGTCGCATCACACGTCACCGAAGCAACGTGGTCATCCGCGACCGTCACGTTGTGCACGACCGCCGTGCCGGTGTTGGTCACGGTGTACGTGTACTGCACCGTGTCACCCACATGGAACGGGCCGGCGCTGTCCGCCGTCTTCTCGATCGACAGCCGGGCCTCGCCCACCACCGTCACCGTTGCCTCACCAGGGGGACTCACCACCGGCTCACCCTCAGGATCGGTACCGTGCGCGTGAGCCGTGTTCGTCACATGACCAGCCGCAACATCCGCAGCAGTGATCACGTAACTGCCGTGACACAGCGTGCTCGCGCCCGGGTTCAGCGTGGTCGTGCCACACGTCACCGAGGCAACGTGGTCGTCCGCGACGGTCAGATTGTGCACCGCCGCCGTACCGGTGTTGGTCACCGTGTACGTGTAGTTGACGGTCTCACCCACATGGAACGGACCAGCAGAGTCAGCCACCTTCTCAATGGCCAACTCGGCCTCGCCCACCACCGGAACAGTCGCCTCGGCAGGCGGGCTCAGCACCGTCTGACCCTCGGGGTCGGTGCCTTCCGCGTGAGCGGTGTTCGTCACATGACCCGCCGCGACATCCGCCGCCGTAACGACGTACGAACCGTGGCAGAGCGTGCTCGCACCCGGGTTCAGCGTCGTCGCGTCACACGTCACCACAGCGACGTGGTTGTCCGCGACAGTCAGGTTGTGCACCGCCGCCGTACCGGTGTTGGTCACCGTGTACGTGTAGTTGACCGTGTCACCGACATGGAACGGGCCAGCAGAGTCAGCCACCTTCTCAATGGCCAACTCGGCCTCGCCCACCACCGGGACAGTCGCCTCGGCAGGCGGGCTCACCACCGGCTCGTTCTCCGGGTCGAGGCCGCTCGCGACCGCCGTGTTGGTCACGTGCCCGGCCTGCACGTCCGCCGCCGTGACGACGTAACTACCGTGGCAGAGGGTGCTGTCACCGGCGGGCAGCGTGTTCCTGTCGCACGTCACCGGCGAGATGCGATCGTCACTCACGTCCAGGTCGTGCACGGGAGCGGTGCCCGCGTTGGTGACGGTGTACGTGTAGTTGACGGTGTCACCGACGTGGAACGGGCCGGCGCTGTCCGCCACCTTCTGGATCGTCAGCACCGCGTCACCCGCGATGTTGATCGTGGCCTCGCCGGGAGGACTCTGCACCGGCTGGCCCTCGGGGTCCGTGCCGTGCGCGACAGCCGTGTTGGTCACATGCCCGGCCAGAACATCAGCCGCCGTGATCACGTACGAACCGTGGCAGAGCGTGCTCTCACCGGGGTTCAGCGTCGCCGTGTCACAGTCCACGTCCGCGATGTGGTCGTCCGTCACAGTCAGGTTGTGCACCGTCGCCGTACCGGTGTTGGTCACCGTGTACGTGTACTCGACGGTGTCGCCCACGTGGAACGGGCCGGCACTGTCCGCAGCCTTCTGAATCGTCAGCAGCGCCTCACCCAGCACGGGGACAGTCACCTCGGCGGGCGGGCTCAGCACCGTCCCGCCCTCGGGGTCCGTACCCTCGGCGTGAGCCGTGTTCGTCACATGCCCGGCCGACACATCCGCCGCCGTCACAACATACGAACCGTGGCAGAGCGTGCTCTGACCGGGGTTCAGCGTCGTCGTGCCACAGGTCACCACAGCGACGTGATCGTCCGACACCGTCAGGTTGTGCACCGTCGCCGTACCGGTGTTGGTCACCGTGTACGTGTAGGAGACCGTCTCACCCACATGGAACGGACCAGCAGAGTCCGCCACCTTCTCAATGGCCAGCTCCGCGATACCCACCACCGGAACAGTCGCCTCACCAGGAGGACTCACCACCGGCTGACCCTCAGGATCCCTACCCTCGGCGTGAGCCGTGTTCGTCACATGCCCGGCCGACACATCCGCCGCCGTCACGACATACGAACCGTGGCAGAGCGTGCTCTCACCGGGACTCAGCACCGTCGTGTTACAGGTCACCGAGGCGACGTGGTCGTCCGTGACAGCCAGGTTGTGCACCGTCGCAGTGCCCAGGTTGGTGATGGTGTACGTGTAGGTGACGGTGTCGCCCACGTGGAACGGACCGGCGGAGTCCGCCGTCTTCTGGATGGCCAGTTCCGCGGTGCCCACCACCGGAACGGTCACATCGACCGGCGGGCTGTGCACGTCCACGCCATTCGCATCCGTGCCGTTCGCCTGAGCGGTGTTCGTCACGTGCCCGGCCTGCACGTCCGCCGCCGTGACGACGTACGAACCGTGGCAGAGCGTGCTCTGGCCCGGGTTCAGTGTCGTCAGGTCACAGATCACCGGCGCGATCAGGTTGTCCGTCACCGTGATGTCGTGGACGAGCGCCGTACCCGTGTTCGTCACGGTGTACGTGTAGGGGATCTTGTCGTCCAGGCGGAACGGGCCCGAAGCGTCGGGCGTCTTCTGGATCTCCAGCGCCCCGACACCCGCCACATCGGCGGTCGCCTCCGAGGGCGGTGTGATGAACGTACTGCCGTCGGGGCCGGTGAAGCTGGCGGTGACGGTGTTGGTGGTGGGTTGGGTGATGCCGGGGAGGTTGCAGAAGATCTGATGGCTGGTGCCGACGGGTAGGTCGAAGGTGCCGGCGCTCGTGACACAGGAGGGGGTCACGGGGTCATCGAGGGTGATGCCGGTGATGTCGGTGGGGCCCACGTTGGTGGCGGTGATGCGCCAGTAGGCGGTGCCTCCGGGGGGAAGGGTGGTGGTACTGGCCCACGGGCCTGGGCCGCCCGGACCACAGTCACCGGCGTTGGGGGAAGCGCAGACCTCCTTGAGGACGGTCAGGTCCGCGGTGCACTCGGGACCGGCGGGCACCTGGAGGGTGACGGTGTTGGAGAAGTTGGGCGGCTGGCCGTTGGTGACGGCGCTGGCCTGGTTGGAGACGGAGGTGACGGTGCAGTCGTTCGCCACGGTGGTCTCGAAGCAGATCTGGGGCGCGTCGCCGACGAAGGTGACCTCCATCCGCACGTTGGCGGGGAAGGTCTCGCCGCCGTTCAGGGTGAGGTTGGCGATGACCTGGATCGGTGAGTCGGCGACCGGGACGGAGGAAATGTCCGCTGTTTCGGTCGCGGGGTTGAACGGGAAGGTGCCGACGGTGCTGCCGTCCGCCGCCAGTACGGTCACCGAGGACTGGGTGAAGTCGATGACGCTCGGATCGATGCCGAAGAGCTTGACCGTCCCGTAGGACTGGACATGCCCGGAGGCCCCGTCGCAGTAGAAGTCGGCGGGGTTGATGGTGCTCTGCGCCCTGGTCTTCTGGCAGGGCGAGGCGCCGGTGACGGGGTCGATCGAGAACAGGTAGCCGGTGTCACCGAGTCCGTACTTGCACTGGCCGTCGTAGGCGTAGCCGTACGGGCTGGTGTTGCCGCCGTTGACGTTGGGCGGGCCGTCGAGGACGCCGTCGGCACCGTACTGGGCGCAGGGGCCCTGGATGTTCCAGTCGTAGCAGTACGAGGTGCTGTTGAGGGTCGGCGTGATGCCCCGGTAGATCCAGAACGGGAACTCGGTCTCCAGGTGCCCGTTGGGGGCGGTGATGGTGAGCGGCACTTGGAAGTTGGCCTCGCCCAGTGCGAGGTTGGTACTGACCAGGGCGCTGAGGCCGGGGGGCGCGGCGATGGGGTTGCCGGTCAGGTCGAAGCACTCGACGGTGCCGACGGCCGGGTTGACTGCCTGGTAGAAGCCGCCGACGATCGTGCAGACGCCGGTGACGGTGCCCGCCGCGTCGTACATCTCGAAGACGTTGTCGGCCCGGGCGGGTTCGTCGGTGGTCGGGGTGGCCACGATCTTGGGGGTGGGCCAGCCGGCGCACGCGGCGTTCGTGGACGGGTCGAAGCAGGACATCACCGTTGGCAGCGGGGCCAGTTGGTTGTCGGTGACGTAGATCTTTCCTTCGATGGTCCGCATGATGCCGGCGTAGTCGCCGCTGAAGGAGACCTGGCCCTCGTTGGGAGGCAGGCCGATGTCGAAGGTTCCGCAGGGGACGTTGGCGGCGGCGTCGTAGCAGAGGATCTCGCCGGTGCCGGAGACCGCGTAGAGGTGCTGGTTCGGTGCCTGGACGACACCGCCGACCACCAGCCCTTCGCCGGTCTGCAGCGGGGTGAAGCCGCAGCTGGCCTGCGCCTGGAGGTCGATGCAGCCGACGCCGATCAGTGCGGACGTGTCCCGGCTGATCGCTGCGTAGTACAGCTTGGAGCCGATTTGCACGTAGGTCGGGGTGCGGGTGCTGCCGAGGTCACCGGTGGTCGTTCCGGGAACGGAGGAATTCAGCGCCTGGGGCCAGCTGGCGGGGGATCCGTCCGGGGCCGGACAGGGGCCGTTGGTGAGCAGGTCGGTACAGACCACGCTTTCCGGGCTGGAGAAGCCGTGGTGGTAGATGTTCCAGACCTCGGGTGTGGAGACACCGTTGATCGTGGCGGTGTACAGGATGGGCGTGAAGCCGTCGCCGCCGGTGGCCGTGTTGACCGGGGTGAACGGCGGCGGGATCTGCACCACCACGCCGGTCGCGGGCGACGCGAGATCGGGGTTGTGGGCCTGGACGACGTTGGTCGCGGTGCCCTGGTCGGTGTCGGCGAAGCTCGCGCCGCCGTCGGTGGACCACTGCCTGCTGTAGCCGGGCGGCACCTGGAGCGAGCCGGGTACGTAGGTCTGACGCTGCGGGACGGTGCCCGGTCCGCCCTGGATCACATCGGTGATCGTGGCGTCGACCGGGACGCCGGCCGGATTGGTCTTGGAGACCACCCAGCGGACGGTGCCGCCGTGCTCGGTCTGGGTCGTGCTCCCGGTGGCGACGTCGGTTCCGGTCTTGCTCAGCGTCACCGGCACCGGGGCCTCGACCGCCCGGTCGTCACCGGCGACGGTGTGCACGGCCACCGGCGAATGCGCTGCGGCGGGCCAGGCGAAAGATGCCGACGCCGTGGCGAGCGCGACGACGAGGGGCAGCAAGGCCTTCACGGCGCGGCCGCGGATCGCCGCCGGCCCATAGCGTCCGGGCGGGCGTTCGCAGGGAGGTCGACGGCGTCTCATGACGAATCCTTCCGATCGGGCGGTCCGGTGTCACACGGGGTGACGGTGAGGGTGGCGACCTGGGCGGCAAGCCCGCGATTCACGCACGCAACACACACGAGTGGCTACTCACCGCGACCATACAATCGGGCATCTCGTCTGAAAATCTGTCAAATACCTTTACTGACCCACTAGCCGGACGCGTTCACCCTGCCGGCCGCGAAACCCCCACCCGAGAGAGCCCCGCCCGCCCCCACCACACCCCATGACCCGGCGTCAGACCCGAGCCCGTCAACGCCGACGAACCACCCCGGCCTGGAGCGCAAAACGGAAGGCGCCCGCCGACCGGGTCGCGCCACGGGCAGTGAGCTGCACGTGGGAGCGACCCGGTGGACGGGCGCCTGAGGGGGCCGGGGCTGCCGTTACGGCAGGTTGCGGGCCATGACGATGCGCTGGACCTGGTTGGTGCCCTCGTAGATCTGGGTGATCTTCGCGTCGCGCATCATCCGCTCCACCGGGTAGTCCCGCGTGTACCCGTACCCGCCCAGCAGCTGCACCGCGTCCGTGGTGACCTCCATCGCCACGTCCGACGCGAAGCACTTCGCCGACGCCCCGAAGAACGTCAGATCGCCGTCACCGCGCTGCGACTTCGCCGCCGCCGCGTACGTCAACTGCCGCGCCGCCTCCAGCTTCATCGCCATGTCCGCCAGCATGAACTGGACGCCCTGGAACTCCGCGATCGCCTTCCCGAACTGCTTGCGCTCCTTCACATAGCCCTTCGCGTAGTCCAGCGCGCCCTGCGCGATGCCCAGCGCCTGCGCCGCGATCGTCACCCGGGTGTGGTCCAGCGTCCGCATCGCCGTCGCGAAACCCGTGCCCTCCGCGCCGATCATCCGGTCCGCCGGGATCCGCACGTTGTCGAAGTACACCTCACGCGTCGGCGAACCCTTGATGCCGAGCTTCTTCTCCGGCGCGCCGAACGACACGCCCTCGTCGCCCTTCTCCACCACGAACGCCGAAATGCCCTTCGACCGCAGCGAGGGGTCGGTCACGGCCATCACCGTGTAGAACTCCGACACACCCGCGTTGGTGATCCACCGCTTCACACCGTTGAGCACCCAGAAGTCACCGTCCCGCACCGCCCGGGTCTTCATACCAGCCGCGTCCGAACCCGCCTCCGGCTCCGACAGGCAGTACGAGAACATGCCCTCACCGCGGGCCAGCGCCCCCAGGTACTTGGCCTTCAGCTCCTCCGAACCGGACAGCTGCACCGGCAGCGAACCCAGCTTGTTCACCGCCGGAATCAGCGACGAGGAGGCGCACACCCGCGCCACCTCCTCGATCACGATCACCGTCGCCAGCGCGTCCGCACCCGCGCCGCCGTACTCCTCCGGCACGTGCACCGCGTGCAGGTCGTTCGCCTGCAGCGCCTCGAGGGCCTCCGAAGGGAACCGCCCCTCCTCGTCCACCGCCGCCGCGAACGGGGCGATCTTCGCCTCCGCCAGCGAACGCACCGCCTCGCGGAGCATGTCGTGCTCCTCGCTCAGCCGGTAGAGGTCGAAGTCCTGGGTCATGGCAGTCTCCTCGGTGATGGCACTCAGTACCCCCGATTATGCACACTGAGTATCGCCTCGCCCAGCCTTCTCCTCCGGGTCGGTGCTACCGTCCGGGGTATGAGCGAGGTGCATGAGCAGGGCGGAACCACGGCGACCCGGCCGACGATGCGGGACGCCCTGGTGGAGGCGGCGTTCGAGCTGTTCTCGGAGCGGGGCTTCGAGCAGACCACGGTCGACGACATCGTCTCGCTCGCGGGGGTCGGCCGGCGGTCGTTCTTCCGGTACTTCCCGTCGAAGGAGGCGGTGGTCTTCCCGGATCACGACGGCTGCCTGGCGGACATGACGGCGCTCCTCGATCAGGCGGATCCTTCGGGCGACCCGGTGGAGCAGGTCTGCGACGCGGCCCGGCTGGTGCTGCGGATGTACGCGGGGAACCCGGCGTTCTCCGTGGGGCGCTACCAACTGACCAAGAAGGTCCCGAACTTGCGCACCCACGAGCTCTCCGTGGTGTGGCGCTACGAGCGCACCCTGGCGGGCCATCTGCGCACCCGGTACGCGGCCCGCGCGGACGGCGCGCTGCGCGCGGACGTGATCGCGGCGGCGGTGGTGGCGGCGCACAACTACGCGCTGCGGGCCTGGCTGCGTTCGGGCGGCGAGGGCGATGTGGGCGCGGCGGTGGACGAGGCGCTGCAGTTGGTGATCGACACCTGGGGCGACGGCGCGGCCGAGGGGCGGGCGGAGTCGCAGGACGAGGAGGTGGTCGTCATGGTGGCCCGCCGGGGTACCCCGATGTGGCGGGTGGTGCAGGGCGTCGAGGCGGCCCTGGAGCCGTGACCGGGCCCGGCGGCCACTCCCCCGGCCGTCCTCACAGGCCCCATTCGCCACGCGGATGATCCGATTACCCGCCTGGCACTCGGTACCTTTACACGGGGCACTGAGTGCCATACCTTCCTTCTGGCAGGCCGCCCCGACCGCACGCCCGCCCGGGTGGCGGTACGGCGGCGCACACCGGCTCAGCAAGGAGACGGCCATGATGACCCTCACTCTCGCCCCGGCCGCGCCGACGACGGCCCCGACCGCGACGACCACCCCCACCACCGACCTGTTCGACCCGGACTTCGCCCCGTCCGCCTTCCGGCCACAGCCCGAACTCCCGGTCGCCGAGACCGAGTTGCGCTACCGCCGCTGCCGCTGGTGCCACTCGGCCAGTGCGGTGACCTGCCTGCTGTGCCCGGTGTGCGGGTCGGCGGACCTGGAGCCGGCGGTGGCGTCCGGGCAGGGGACGGTGCAGCGCCTGCTGCGTCCGATCCGCCGCGGCCCGCACCTGGGGCGCCCGTACCTGATCGTGCTGGACGAGGGCTTCACCGTGCAGGCCTCGGTGCTCGGCGGGCTGCCGGGCGCGGTGCCGATCGGGGCCCGGGTGCAGCTGGTGACCAGCGAGGAGGGCGGCCGGGTGCTCACCTTCCGCCTGGTCCCCCGTACCTGACGAACCGCCAGCTCCACCCCTCCTGGCACCGAGTGCCACCAAACCCGGCCGCACAGGGCCACCCCCCCCACCCCAACGGCCCGCAGGGCGCACACACTTCCCACACCCCGCGATCCGAGGGTGTGGGCGTGGCCCGATCCCGTGCACGGAGCGCCACCACGCGGGTAGGGTCGGTGACGTTTGCCGTTCCGGGGGAGGTACTACACGTGCTCGATCTGAGCGCCCATCAGCCGGCCGCCGTCTGGCGACCGTTGTCCGGCCCACCGCCGGGAAGGAAGTGGCGCGCCGGTCTGGCGGCCAATCCGGCGGCCCCGGCCGAGGTGCTGGTCCGGCTGCTGGACGACATCGCCGACGGCGGCGACTCGACCTGGCCGGCCCGCCGGCCGGAGTTGCCCGACCGCGTGGTGGAGGCGGCGCTGCGGCACCCGCACTGGCGGGTCCGGGCGGCGCTGGCCGAGCGGCCGGGGCTGTCGCCGGTGGTGCTGGCGGCGCTGGCCGGGGACGGCGAGCGCCGGGTGCGCCGGGCCGCGACGTCGGCGGCGCACTCGGTGCCACTGCCGGAGCGGACGCTGCTGGCGCTGGCGGCCGACCGCGATCCGGACACCCGCCGCCTGGTGCCGGGCTGCGCGGGCCTGCCGGAGGAGCTGCTGGTGCGCCTCGCGCAGGACGGTTCGCCGCTGGTGCGGGCCGCGGCGGTGGCGGCGGACAGCTGGGCCCAACTGCCGGCCCGGGTACGGACGTCGCTGCGCGCGGACCGCGATCCGGCGGTGCGGGCGGCGGTGCAGCGCGCGCTGCGGGTGGACCGGCCGCTGCCGGTGACGCTGGCGGGGTACATCGCGGAGAGCGACCCGGTGCGCCGGGAGCGGACGGCGGCGGGGGCCGCCCTGGAACGCGCGCTCGGCGAGTGGCTGGTGCTGGACGACAACCCGCGGATCCGCCGGGCGGCGGCGGGCAATCCGCAGCTGCCGACGGACCTGGCGCTGGCCCTGGCGGCCGACCCGGACACGGCGGTGCGCCTCACGGTGTCGCTGCGTTCGGA
Source organism: Kitasatospora sp. NPDC004614 (assembly GCF_042873675.1). Lineage (NCBI taxonomy): Bacteria > Bacillati > Actinomycetota > Actinomycetes > Kitasatosporales > Streptomycetaceae > Kitasatospora > Kitasatospora sp. NPDC004614. The sequence goes on along the minus strand of NZ_JBIALR010000005.1, from coordinate 124,786 downwards.
CCTGACGGAGCAGCAGCGCTCCGCGGTGGACTACCAGGTGCCGGACGCGGCGCCGCCCGAGCTGCCCTGGGTGGCCGAAAGGGCCGACGATCCGGCGGAGTTGCTGCGGCTGGCCCGCTCGGGGCATCCGCTGGTGCGGCGCGCGGTGGCGGCGCTGGAGCGTCTGCCGGGCGAGGTGGTGGCGCTGCTGGCACAGGACCCGGAGCCGGCGGTGCGGCTCGCGCTGGCGGAGCACTGCGCGGACGCGCCGGGCGAGTTGCTGCGGTCGGTGTACGCGGAGCTGCTGGGCCCGTCCTCGCTGCCGGCCCTGGAGCGGTTCGCGGCGCCGGGGCTCGCGCGGTGGGCGGAGCGGCCGGAGCCGGCCCTGCGGCTGGCGGCGCTGCGCGATCCGGAGCTGGCACCGGAGGTGCTGGCGCGGCTGGCGGAGGATCCGGACCGGACGGTGGCGCGGGCGGCGGCGGGCGATCCACGGCTGCCGCTGGACGCGCTGCTGGCGCTGCTGGAGGCGGATGCGCACCCGGCTGCGGCTGCGGCGAATCGGGCGCTGCCGGTGTCGTTCATGCTGCGGCTGCTGGACCTGGCGGAAAACGCCTGAATCGCTCCTGGAATAGGGGCCGATAGGTGAACGTTCAACCACCCGTCGGGCCACGGAGGCCCGGCAGAGGAACCGGAACGGCAAGGAGCACGGCAATGACCACCGACTTCCGCCAGCAGACCACGGGCCTGTCCACCGCGCAGGCGGCGCTCCACGAGGGGACGGTCGCCGAGCGCTGGGTGCGCGCCCAGCTGTTCTTCGACTCCAAGGCGTACGCGGACGCCGCGCGGATCCTCGCCGAGCTGGTCGAGGAGGCCCCGGAGCAGGTCGGCCCGCGCCTGCTGCTGGCCCGGTCGTACTACCACTCGGCCCAGCTGCGCCGCGCGGAGGAGCAGCTGCGCAAGGTGATCGAGCTGGACCCGGTGGAGCACTACGCGCACCTCGTCCTCGGCCGCGTCCTGGAGCGCCAGGGCCGCCACGCCGAAGCGGTGCCGTACCTGCGCCTGGCCGCCGCGTTCGAGGGCACCTTCCCGCAGGACTGACGACAGCGCACCGCCCCCGACGGGTTCCCGCCCGCCGGGGGCGGTGTGCTGTCCGCACTCGGCAGGCGTCCCTGTCCCCTGTCAGTCTGGAGGGGGGCGTCGAGAATGCGGAGGTGCGCGCGATGCGGACGTTGGAGGAGCAGATCGAGGTGACCGCCCCGGTGGGGACGGCGTGGTCGCAGTTGCACCGGGTGGCGGAGTATCCGGAGTTCGTCGGCGGGGTGGTGCACGCCAGCGCGCGGGGGCGGCGGCACGCGGATCTGGAGGTGGAGATCGGCGGCGAGCGGCACCATGTGGACGCGGAGCTGACCGATCACGGCCGGGGCCGGGTGATGAGCTGGGAGACCGTGGACGGCCCGCCGCTGCGCGGCACCTTCGCGCTGCGCCCGCTGGACGCCGCGCACACCCAGGTGCAGGTGCGCCTTGAGTACGACCCGGAGGAGCTGAAGGACGCCGTCGGCGGTCCGCGCGGGTTCGCGCAGAGCAAGGCGGTGGAGGAGGCGGTGCGGACGGATCTGGAGCTGTTCAAGCAGCTGTGCGAGGAGTGAACGACGGCTCCACTCCGCCGAACGTGCCGTCCGGTGCCCCGCCGGGCGGCGTGCCGATCGGCAGTTCGGCCCAGATGACCTTGCCGCTGGCGGGGTAGCGGGTGCCCCAGCGCTCGGCGAGCTGGGCGACCAGGAACAGGCCGCGCCCGCCCTCGTCGGTGTCGGTGGCGTGCCGCAGGTGCGGGGAGGTCGCGGAGCCGTCCCAGACCTCGCAGATCAGGGCGCGGTCGCGCAGCAGCCGGACCCGGATCGGCCCGCTGGCGTGCCGGATCGCGTTGGTGATCAGTTCGCTGAGCACGAGTTCGGCGGCGAACGCCTGCTCGGTCAGGCCCCAGTCGTCGAGCCGTCGGGTGACGGCGGCCCGGACCCGGGCGACGGCGGCCGGGTCGGCGGGGACGTCCCAGTCGGCGACGTGGTCGGCGGGGAGCGCCCGGGTGCGGGCCACCAGCAGGGCGATGTCGTCGGCCGGGTTGGCGGGCAGCAGCGCGTCGAGCAGGTCGTCGCAGGTCTCCCGGGGGCTGCGGCCGGGGTGGGCGAGCGCGGCGCGGAGCAGTTTCATGCCGTGGTCGAGGTCGTGCGCGCGGGATTCCACCAGGCCGTCGGTGTACAGCACCAGCCGGCTGCCTTCGGGGAGTTCCAACTCGGCGGTCTCGTAGGGCAGTCCGCCGATGCCGAGCGGGGGCCCGCCGGGCAGGTCGGGGATGTCCACGTGTCCGTCGGGGAGCACCACGGCGGGCGGCAGGTGTCCGGCGCGGGCGAAGGTGCAGCGTCGGGTGACGGGGTCGTAGACGGCGTACAGGCAGGTCGCGCCGGTGATCGGGCGTTCGCCGCCGTCGGGGCGGGGGTTCTCCTGGTCGAGGCGGTTGACCAGGGCGTCGAGGTGGCCGAGCAGTTCCTCGGGGGCCAGGTCGAGCGAGGAGAAGGTGTGCACGGCGGTGCGCAGCCGTCCCATGGTCGCGGCGGCGTGCACGCCGTGGCCGACCACGTCGCCGACCACCAGGGCGACCCGGGCGCCGGACAGCGGGATCACGTCGAACCAGTCGCCGCCGACGCCGGCCTGTGCGGGCAGGTAGCGGGAGGCGACTTCCAGGGCCTGTTGTTCGGGCAGTTCGGCGGGGAGCAGGCTGTGCTGGAGCGCGACGGCCATGGTGTGTTCGCGGGTGTAGCGGCGGGCGTTGTCGACCAGGACGGCGGCGCGGGCGGTGAGTTCCTCGGCGAGGGTGCCGTCCTCCTCGTCGAAGGCGGGGCGGGGGCGGGCGCGCCAGAAGGTGGCGACGCCGAGCATGGTGTCGCCGACGTTGAGCGGCGCCGCGATCAGGGTGTGCACCTGCTCGTCGCGCATGGCGTCGACGGCGCCGGGGCGGACTTCGTCCCAGACGTCGAGCGCCGCGGACAGGTCGGGTTCGACCACCGAGCGGGCGGTGGCGACGGCGCGGGCGCGCGGGGTGTCGGGGACGACGGGCACGGACGAGCCCGGGGGGAGCAGCGGGGGCCGGGCGGTGATTCCGGTGAGTGCGACCCGGTGCATCGCCCCGCGCCGGCCGGGGCGGGGTTCGCCGCCGTCGAGGACGCCTTCGCAGAGGTCGACGCAGGCGTAGTCGGCGAAGGCGGGGACGAGTGCGGCGGCGAGTTCCTGGCAGGTGCGGGTGATGTCGAGTGTGGTGCCGATGGAGCCGCCGGCCCGGTAGAGCAGTTCGAGGCGGCGGCGGGCGGTGTCGGGGTTGGCGACGGTGGTGTCGCGCAGGGTGGCGAGCAGGCAGGCCGGGCCGCCGGCCCGGTCGGTGTGGCGCAGGTCGAGGGCGAGGGTGCGGCCGTGCGCGGTGATCGGCGTGTCGGTGAGGTCGGCTCCGCCGTCCAGCAGGGCGATCAGTTCGTCCTGTAGGCCGAGGGTGCGCAGGGGGCGGCTCTCGCAGTCGGTGGGCAGGTCGAGCAGCCGTCGGGCCTCGTCGTTGGCGTACAGCAGGTGCCGGTCGGCGTCGATCAGCAGCAGGCCTTCGCGGACGACGGCCGGTTCGGGGTCCGCGTGCCGGGGCGTGTCGTCGGTCATCCGTGCCGTCCGGTCTGCGCGATGGTCACCGGGGCCGGCGGGCCGGAGCGGGGGCTCGTGGACGTCCGGCGCGCGGAGGTCCGGCCCGCCGCGCGCTGTCCGCCGGGTGCTGCCCGAAACCGGGTCATACGCCCATTCCTACACTCCCCGCTCCGACCGGGCCAATGGCAGCACCCGGATTTCGCGCGCTGATGTGCCGCCTTTGACTGGCCCTTGTCGCGGCCGTAGGACTACTTGCCTTCCAGTTCGGCACGCACTCGGCGGGAGGGCTGGAAGGCGTACAGGTCGAGGATGTCCGGCGGTTCGGCCAGGCCGGGGCCTCCGGCGGCGACCCAGGCGGTGATGTCGGCGGCGGCGTCGCGGTCGTTGACCTGGCCGAGCCAGACCGGGCGTCCGCCCGCCCGGCGGCCCTCGGCGGAGGGCTGGACGACGATGACGTTGGCCCGCTCGCAGGCGTCGAGGCAGTCGGTGCGCCGGATCATGGCGATGCCGGCCAGCGAGGTGCGCAGGTCGACGAGCTGGGCCTCGTGGTCCAGGCGGGGGACTTTCGCGGTGGTGCCGCAGCAGCAGCCGCGGCAGACCGTGACGGTGCAGCGGGACTCGGTCTCGGTGCGGCGGCTCATGCGGTGCTCCCCGCCCGTCGGGCCTTGGTCCAGGCGGATTCGCGCAGCAGGCGCAGGCCGTTGAGGCCGACCAGGACGGTGGAGCCTTCGTGGCCGAGGACGCCGAGCGGCAGCGGGAGGGCGGCGACCAGGTCCCACACCACCAGGACGGTGATGAACGTCGCCGCGATGGCGAGGTTCTGCACCACCAGCGCGCGGGCCCGGCGGGAGAGCGCCACCACGGCCGGGACGGTGGCGAGTTCGTCGCGGACGATCACCGCGTCGGCGGTCTCCAGGGCGAGGTCGGATCCGGCCCGGCCCATCGCGATGCCGGTGTGCGCGGCGGCCAGCGCGGGCGCGTCGTTCACGCCGTCGCCGACCACGAGCACCTTCCGCCCGGCCGTCTCCCACTCCTTGACGGCGGCGGCCTTGTCCTGCGGCAGCAGGCGGGCCCGGACTTCGCCGACGCCGGCCTCCGCGGCCAACTGCCGGGCGGCGCGCGGGTTGTCGCCGGTGAGCAGCGCGGGGGTGGTGCCGGTCAGCACCGTCAGGGCGCGGACGGTCGCGGCGGCGTCGGGGCGCAGCCGGTCCGCGATGCCGAGGACGCCGACGGAGGTGCCGTCGGTGGCGACCACGACGGCGGTGCGCCCGGCGTCCTCGAGTTCGGCGACGGCTGCGCCGGTGGCCGGGCAGTCGTGGTCGGGGGCGTGGACGGTGACGGTGTGTCCGTCGACGGTGGCGGTGACGCCGACGCCGGGCGTGGAGCTGAAGTCCGCGGCGGTGGCCAGGGTGAGCCGGCGGCTGCGGGCGGCGTCGACGACGGCGCGGGCGAGCGGGTGTTCGCTGGGGTGTTCGGCGGCGGCGGCGAGGGCGAGCAGTTGGTTCTCGGTCAGGCCGGAGTCGGCCTGCGGGCGGATGTCGGTGACGCGGGGGGTGCCTTCGGTGAGGGTGCCGGTCTTGTCGAGGGCGACGGTGTCGATCTGGCCGAGGCGTTCCATCACGACGGCGGACTTGACCAGGACGCCGTGGCGGCCGGAGTTGGCGATCGCGGACAGCAGGGGCGGCATGGTGGCGAGGACCACCGCGCACGGCGAGGCGACGATCATGAAGGTCATGGCGCGCAGCAGTGCGTCGGTGAACGCGGAGCCGAGGGCGAGCGGGACGGCGAACACGGCCAGGGTGGCGGCCACCATGCCGAGCGAGTACCGCTGTTCGACCTTCTCGATGAACAGTTGGGTGGGGGCCTTGGTCTCGGAGGCTTCCTCGACCATGGCGACGATCCGGGCGATCACGGTGTCGGCGGCGTCGCGTTCGACGCGTACCCGCAGTGCGCCGGTGCCGTTCAGGGTGCCGGCGAACACCTCGTCGCCGCTGCGCTTGGCGACCGGCAGTGGCTCGCCGGTGATGGTGGCCTGGTCGACCTCGCTGGTGCCGTCCAGGACCCGGCCGTCCGCGCCGATCCGCTCGCCGGGCCGGATCAACACGGTGTCGCCGACGGCCAGTTGCTCGACCCGGACGGTCTCCTCTCCGGCGCCGGTGAGGCGGGTGGCGGTGGCGGGGGCCAGGTCGAGCAGGCCGCGCACCGAGTCGGCGGTGCGGGCGGTGGCGATCGCCTCGAGCGCGCCGGAGGTGGCGAAGATGACGATCAGCAGCGCGCCGTCCAGCACCTGTCCGACCGCTGCCGCGCCGAGCGCCGCGACGATCATCAGCAGGTCGACGTCGAGTGTCCTCTCCTTCAGCGCCTGAAGCCCTGCCCAGCCGGGCTCCCAGCCGCCGGTGGCGTACGCGAGGGCGTACAGCGGGCCCCACGTCCAGGCGGGGGCGCCGGCCAGGTCCAGCGGGAGAGCGACCAGGAACAGCAGCAGTGCGGCGAGCGCCCACCGGGCCTCGGGCAGCGCGAGGACGCGGGTGCGCCGTTTCGGCGGGGCCGGGCGGGGTTCGGCGGCGGGCGGCGCGGGCCGCCGGTCCAGGACGGAAGACATGGCGGGGCAACCCTTCGCGGGGCGGGGAGGACTCCTCCACCATACCGGAACATCTGAACAGGTCTTCAGGTGTCACCGGTATGATGACGTCATGGGCCACGGAATCGACACCGCCAGCAGCGCCACCACCCGCGAACGCCTGGACGCCGTCGGAACGGCCGATGTCGCGGCCACCCTCCAGGCCCTGGCCACCCCCTCCCGCCTGCACATCCTGGCCCGCCTCCAGGAAGGCCCCTGCTCGGTGGGCGACCTCGCCGAAGCCGTCGGCCTGGAGGCCTCCGCCTGCTCGCACCAACTGCGACTGCTGCGCAACCTCGGCCTGGTCACCGGCGAGCGCCACGGCCGCTCGATCGTCTACGCGCTGTACGACAACCACGTCGCCGAACTGCTCGACCAGGCGCTCTACCACGTGGAACACCTGCGCCTCGGCATCCGCGACACGCCTCCCGCCGCCGACTGATCTTTTTCGACGCCGCCCTGTCCAGCATGTGGGACCCCGGACGCAGGACCCGAGCGGGGCGGGGCTTAGATGGCAGATGTAGAAGCCAAGCATCAGCATCTGCGCGAAGAAGGTCCGCCATGCCCCACATCACCGTCGACTACTCACCACAGCTGGCCGACTCCTTCGACCGCCCCGGATTCGTCCGCGAGCTGCACCCCCTGGTCCGCGACCGGGTGTCCTCCCGGGGCGTGTGCAAGACCTTCTTCCGTCAGGCCGCCGAGACCTGGGTGGGCGACGCGGACGGCCAGTTGACCGCCTTCGTGCACATCGCCATCGGCCTGCTGCCGGGACGGCCGGAGGGGCTGAAGGCGCGGCTGTCCGAGGAGGTGCTGCGCCTGCTCGACAAGCACCTGCGGCCCGTCCTCGGCCGCGAGGTGGTCCGCTCCGCCGAGGTCCGCGACCTCACCCCGTCCTACCGCCTGCGCACCGGCTGGTGACTCTCACCGCCGCAGAAAACGCGTCAGCTCGGCGTTCACCTGCTCCGCCCGGGTGTACGGCAGGGCGTGGTGGGAGACACCGTCGAGGGTGCGGATCTCGGCCTGCGGGAGCAGCCGTCCGGCCCGGGCGGTGAGGGTGCGCGGGTCGTGGCAGCGGCTGTTCGCGGCGACCAGCAGCAGGCAGCGGGCGCGGAGGCTCTTGAGCGTTTCCGGGGTGGGGCGGCGGCCGGTGACGGGGCGGGCGGCGGGGAAGGTCGCGGCGAGGCCGTAGAGGCGGGCCCAGTCCGGGTCGAGCGGGACGCCGCCGGTCTCCCAAGCCAGAAGCGCCCGGGCGCGGGCTTCGCCGGGCCGGGCCAGCATGGGCGCCGCGTGCAGGAGATAGCGGAGCGAGTAGCCGGTGAAGCAGCCGGTGGGGTCGAGCAGCGCGAGGCGGTCGACCCGTTCGGGGCGGCGCAGCGCGTGGCTCAGCGCGATCCACCCGCCGTAGGAGTGCCCGCACAGGTCGACGTGGTCCAGCCCGAGCCCGTCCAGCACCGCGTCCAGCCAGCCGTGCAGGTCCTCGACGCGGCGCACCGGCTGCCGCCCGCTGCTCGCGGAGCGGCCCGCGTCGCCGATCCGGTCCACCGCGAACACCCGTGCTGTGCGGGCGAGTTCGCCGACGTTGGCCCACCAGCTCGCCGCCGTGGCACCACCCCCGTGGAGCAGCACCAGCGGCGGACCGCCGGCCGGTCCGGCGGCGTTGACCCGGGTGATTCCGTACGGCGTCTCGACGTCGATCGTCTCGACCGGGACGGGCCAGCGGCCCAGCAGGGTGTCGTACGCGGACAGGAAGGCGGAACGGTCGAACGCCATGGCGGCAGCCTCCACGGGCAGAGTTGTCTCGCTGAGCAAGTGTCTCGCTCGGCGAGATACTATGCACCCGCATCTCCACCCAGGAACCCACCCCCGCCGAAAGGCCGCACCCCATGACCGACCAGCACGGACTCCAGACGGTGCATCAACTCCGCGCCCTCACCGTCGAACTGGACCTGCTCGCCGCCACCTTCGCCCAGCGCAACAACCTCCACCCCACCGACCTGCGCGCCCTGATCGCCCTCCTCGACGCCGCCCGCGCCGGCACCCCCGCGACGCCCGGCCTGCTCGGCCGCGAACTCCGCCTCAACTCGGCCGGCACCACCGCCGTCCTCGACCGCCTCGAACGCCACGGCCACCTCCGGCGCACCCGCGACCCCCACGACCGCCGCCGCGTCCTGCTCGAAGTCACCGAGCAGGCCATCGCCCTCGGCGAGACCTTCTTCGGCCCGTTGATCGCCGACACCGTCGCCCTGGTCGACGGCCTCTCCCCCGCCGAACTCGCCGCTGTAGAAGGCTTCCTGACCTCCATGCGGTCACTCGTCGCCCGCCACGCCCACTGACGGCCGGCCGATCGCCCTGGAGCAGCGCCCGGCCGGTCTGCCGGAATGCGTGTCAACAGACGCGCACGGAGAGGGCAGCGGAGTAGTTGGCGTGCTCGTAGCCAGGCGGGCGGCCGGAGTAGTCCTGGGAGACGCTGCCGATGGGATTGACGCCGTCACGATCCCAGTAGAACGTGGTCCGCACCCCACCGGTCTGATTGTTGTTGATCCAGGTGGGCATCTCGGTGCTGCCGAGGTTGTGGACCGTGCAGGCGTACCACGGGCCGAGCCAGTACCACGAGTTGTCGGACGTGTTGTGGATGTGCAGGCACATGCTGCCCACCGGCGGCACGTCGCAGACTTCCACCGCCTGCGCGGGAGCCGCGGTTCCGAAACCGATCGCGGCGGCGAGCAGCAGGCCGCCGGCCGCGAAGGTGGCTAGACGCTTTCCGATACGCATGTTCAAGTACCCCCCTGTGCGAAGGATTTGACCTTGCGGTTCGGCTCTGAACGAACCATCGCCACGTTCCCACAAACCTTCGTCAACGGAAGCAAAACGAGCAGTAAAGCCGCCGGTGGGGGCGCAATTCGGCCAGCCCATTCCACCCCTCCCTCGCCCGCCGGGCCCACCCTCACCAGTGTCACCACTCCCAGGGACCGTCCGGTTCCGTCCCCGCTGAACGCACCCCCGCCGAACACATCACCCTCGAACGCCGCCTGACCTCCATGCGCAGCCTCGTCGCCCACCACCAGAGCTCGGACCGGAGCGTCCCGTCATGACCTCGGCCCCGGACGCCTGGCCGGCCCTCGCCACGACGTAGCCGGCGCACTGGCCTCCTGGCTGCGACTGGCCTTCGCCGGCCGGTCCGTCCCGGCCGCCTTCGCCGCCGAACTGACCGCCAACTACGGCGCACCGCGAAGGTAGTAGGGCCGCCGCAGCGCCCCAACGACCCTCTTCAGTGGCCCCTGCCCGGCCTGGATACGGTGACGGCATGACGACAGTTCTGCGGCACCCACGACCTGGATTCACGTGGGATTGGTGGGCAGTGGACACTCAGGGGTTCCTGGTGCAGTTCAGCAACGGGCCTGCTCCCGAGCATCTCCTGGCGCATGTGGATCGCGTCGACGCCGCGGCTGCGTGGGCGGAGGAGAACCGCCCTGCGTAGCTCGACAGAGCTCCCCCACCGCTCCATGTCTTCGACTGCAACGGCGAGTTGCCGGTCTACACCCGCAACAGTGTCCCGGACTCCCCCTTGCGGCTGTCCGCCGCTCCGGCAGCCTCGCGGATGTTGCGGCCCTGGTTGAACTGCGCCGGGCGGTGGGAGACACCTGGACGGTCTACCTCGACAAGGGGTGGGTCTAGACCGGGACGAAGATGGCCCCTGGCTTCAGCCTTCTGCGCCTGCTGATCACCAATCCCGACCGAGCGTCGCGGCACGCGGCCGCTGCCCCGGGAAGGCACACGTGACTGTTCAGTTCCGCCCGTCGGAACCCAGGAGAACGAACCCCAGCCTCGCCAGTTCCTCCGCTGCGACGTGGAGATTCGCCACGCAGACGTCGGCATGGGCGAGCTGCGCCGCCTTGTGCGTCGTGGTGACTCCGATGACCGTGCAGCCGGCTGCGCTGCCCGCCGCGACTCCGGCCGGAGAGTCCTCGACGACCATGCACTCCCGGGGGTCGGCCGAGATGAGCCGGGACGCCAGCAGGTAGCAGTCGGCTGCCGGCTTACCTGCCGCCACGTCGTCCGCGTACACCTGGACGGTGGGAAGCGGGAGGCCGGCCGAGGCGAAGCGGCGGTGCACGGAGGACCGGTCACCGGATGTCACAAGGGCCCATCCGTCGGCGGGGATTCGGCGCAGGAGGCCGTCCGCGCCGACGATCGGCGGACAGCTGAGGCCCAACTCGTGCAGCAGGGAGTCGAGGACTGCCTGTTCCTGGAGCGGGTCCAGATGCGGCGCGGCATCGCGAACCGTGTCCTGGGGCCTGCGGCCGAATGTCAGCTCCCAAACCTGGTCCTCGTCCAGCCCGTGCAGCCTCGACCACGTGCCCCAGACCTGACGGTGCGCCGCTGCCGAGTCCAGCAGCACACCGTCGACGTCGAACAACACCGCTCGTATCCGCATGCCGCCCAGCATTCCAGACGCCTCGAAGTCGCTCTCCACAGAGACGCGTGCGACCTCAGCCGATCGGCGTGCTGCGCACTGTCCTCGGTGAACGGTGTGCGCGTCCAGCCGCCCCAGCGGTCGCTGAGCCTCAGGCCGGCAACACTCAACTCCACGCCCCACAGCCGCGCGCAGCGCAACCACCTCCCCCTACCGCCCCCGACGCACAAACCGACCAGGAGTGGTCCCGAGGATGCGGCGGAAGTGGCGGGTGAGGTGGGGTTGGTCGTGGAAGCCGAGGGTGGTGGCGACGGTGGTTGGGGGGTGGCCGTCGAGGAGGAGGTGGCGGGCGCGGTCGATGCGGCGGGCGGTGAGGTACTGGTGTGGGGGGAGGCCGAATGCGGTGGTGAAGGCGCGGACCAGATGGGCGGGGTGGGCGTGGAGACGCCTCGCGGCGTCGTCGAGGGTGGTGCGTTCGGTGAGGCGGGCGTCCAGCAGGTCGCGCAGTTGGTGGGCCAGGCCGCGGTCAACGGGCTTGGCGGGCACCGCTGTTCGCAGGTGGAGCAGCTCCCGGAGGCGTGTGCTGATCAGCGCCAGCCGGCTCTCTGCCTCCCACTCCTCCCCCGGTGTGCCGAGCGTCGCGTGCAGTTGCCCGACCCGTCGGCGCAGCAGTGGGTCCGCGAGATCGGGGCCGTCCACCGCGGGTCCGATCAACTCCGTTCCGAGTTGCCCGAGTTCGAGGTAGATGACTCGTTTGCGGAAGCCTGCCTCAGTGGCCGGCGAACCGTTGTGCGGGACGTGCGGCGGCAGCAGGCTGACGGTGTCGTGCGGGGTGCCGCGGCGGTGGCGGTCGAGGTCGTAGTGGACGGCGCCGTCGTCGACGATCAGCAGGGTCCAGGAGTCGTGGACGTGCATGGGGTAGCGGTGTTCGGTGAGGCGTGCGTGCAGCACCTCGACGACGCCGGGGACGCGCGGCCGCCAGGCTGTGATCTCCTGCGAGGGCGCCGCTGTCATGCAAAGAACGTACAAGACCGGGCCCCGCCCCGGACGGCACGCTCACTCCATGGACACTCACACCCCTACCGACACCGCCCCGCGCTTCGACAGCAAGATCGCCGTCTTGCTGCGCGAGGACCTCGAGCCCTGGCAGCGCCTGAACGTGACGGCCTTTCTGGTGAGCGGACTGGGCACCGCCGTACCGGAGTTGATCGGTGAGCCGTACGCGGACGCGGACGGGACGGCGTATCTGCCGATGTTCCGTCAGCCGGTGCTGGTGTTCGAGGGTGGCGGCGAGTTGCTGACGTCGGCGCACGCGCGGGCGCTGTCGCGCTTGTTGCCGGTGGCGGTGTTCACGGCGGAGCTGTTCGGCACCGGCAACGACCGGGACAACCGGGCGGCGGTGCGAGCGGTGCCGACGGGGGCGCTCGATCTGGTGGGGCTGGCGCTGCACGGGCCGCGCAACGCCGTGGACAAGGTGCTCAAGGGCGCGCGCATGCACCCGTGAGCAGCGGCGGTCGGGGCGAACCCCCGCTGCGCCGCCCGACCCTGGTCTGCGTCCGATAGCTCACGAAGGAGCGTTCTCGCAATAGCGGCACCCACAAGCGCCGCGCCGATCCTCCGTGGCGCGGCTCGCACGGGCGGCGGGCAGTGGCCCGGATACGCTCCCCGAAAACGGAGGCGTACGACCTCGGCAGTCTCGCGCTGCACGGGCCCGTCGTGCACCTGGCGCAGCAGCTGACCGTGGCCGTCCCGGACCAGGAGGTCGGCCACCCCACCGGAACGGACCCCCGAGTGACCCTCCAGCAGATCACCCCGAAGCAGCGCGGCTATCTGATCGTCAACTCCCACCCGGCGGGTTGCGCCGAGGTCGTGAAGCGCACCTGGGAGTCGATCCCGGCGCGCACTCCCGAGGGCCGCGCCCCGGTGGTGCTGCTGCTCGGCTCGAGCGCCGGGTACGGCATGTCGATTCTGCTGGCGGGCCTGCGGCGTCACGGCATCCGCGGCGTCGGCGTCGCCTTCGAGGGCGCGCCGACCGAGCGCCGTACGGCGACGGCCGGTTGGTACCGCACGGCGGCCACCGCGGAGTTGGGCGCCGACGCGGATTTCGTCTTCGTCAACGCCGACGCCTTCTCCGCGGCCGCCAAGGAGCGGGCGCTCGATCTGATCGCGGAGCGGTTCGGCCCGGTCGACCATCTGGTCTACAGCCTTGCCGCACCGCGTCGCACCGATCCGGTGACGGGCGAGGTGCACCACTCCGTCATCAAGCCGATCGGCGAAGCGTACGAGGCCGCGTCCCTGGTGTTCCCGGACGAGGTGGCGACGGTCGGCACCGTGCAGCTCACCGCGGCGAGTGAGGAGGAGCAGCGTGCCACGGTGCAGGTGATGGGCGGCGAGGACTGGCGGCTGTGGGTCGAGGCGCTGGCCGAACGTCGGCTGCTCGGCGGCGGGTTCACCACGGTGGCGCTGTCCTACGTCGGCTCCGACATCACTGCCCCCGTCTATCGGCAGGGCACCATCGGCGCCGCCAAGGAGCACCTGGAGGCGACCGCGCGCACCCTGGCCGACGGTGTTCTCGCCGATGGCGCGGGCCGGGCGTTCACCGTGGTCGCCGGTGCCGCCGTCACGCAGGCGTCCACGGCGATTCCGTCCATCGCCCTGTACACCTCGCTGCTGCGCAACGTTCTCGGTGCGGACGGTTGGCGCAGCACCGCCGACCAGGCCGTCGACCTGTGGTCGCAGCTGACCGGCGAGAAGCCGCTGGTGCTGGACGAGCGGGGCCGGATCCGGTTGGACGGCTGGGAGTTGGACGAGAAGGTGCAGGAGCGGGTGCGCGAGCTGTGGGCCGATCCGGCCGGCGCGCTGGCCGGGGAGCCGGGCGGCGCGGCGTGGTTCTACGGCCAGTTCCGCGCGCTGTACGGCTGGGACGTCCCCGGTGTGGACTACGGCGTCGATGTCGAAACGGCGGTGGCCTGGCCCGACTTCGAGGCCAGGTAGCGGGCGGCCGGGTGCGGCATCGGCTTGCCTGCACCCGGCCGCCTCGCGCCATGTCCCGGCGGGGTCGGGTCGGTTGGAGCGGCCTCAGGCCTGGAGCGAGGCGAGTGTGACCACCGTGATGTCGGACGGTGCGCCGACCCGGACCGGCGGGCCCCAGGCGCCCGCGCCGCGGGTGACGTAGAGCTGGGTGTCGCCGTACCGTTCCAGGCCGGCCACGGTCGGATTGGCCAGTTCGGCAAGGTAGTTGCCGGGCCAGAGCTGGCCGCCGTGGGTGTGGCCGGAGAGCTGGAGGTCGACGCCGTGGCGGACGCTGTCGTGGACGGTCACCGGCTGGTGGGCCATCAGGACGGCCGCCCGGCCGCGGTCTCGGTCGCCCAACGCCCGTGCGTAGTCCGGGCCTTGGCCCTGCGAGGTGCCGGCGATGTCGTTGACCCCGGCAAGGTCGAACCAGGGCAGCTCGACGCGAGCGTTCTCCAGCGGGTGGATGCCGAGTTCGCGGACGAAGTCGACCCAGGGCGCGGCGCCCGAGAAGTACTCGTGGTTGCCGGTGACGAAGTACGCGCCGTCCTTGGCCCGCAGGTCGGCCAACGGGCGGGCGGCGGGGCCGAGTTCGGGGACGGTGCCGTCGACCAGGTCGCCGACCACGGTGATCAGGTCGGGCTGGGTGGCGTTGATGGTGTCGACGATCCGCCGGGTGTGTGCGCGGCCGAGGATCGGGCCGAGGTGGATGTCGCTGACCACGGCGATCCGGTAGCCGTGCGCGGCGCGCGGCAGTTTCGCCAGCGGCACCGTCACACGCTTCACCTGCGGCCCGCGCAGCACCTCGTACGCACCGTTGCCCACCACGCCGACGGCGACTCCGGCGGCCGCCCCGGCCACCACCCGGGACACGAACAGCCGCCGCGAGGGCTCCACCGCCTTCCCCGCCCCAGCAGACCCCGCCGCGGACTCTTCGGGCTCCGCCGGCCCAGCAGCAGGCCCTGCAGGCCCCGCCGCCTCGACAGAAACCGCCACCACTTCGGCAGGGACCGCCACGGGCTCGACAGCCACCGCCGGCTCACTCTCGCGGCGACGCGGAAGCCGGAGCAGCAGGGGGCGCAGCAGTTCGCCGGCCAGCAGGGCGAGCAGGAGGTAGAGGAGAACGGCCATCCAGAGGTAGCCGGGCCAGGCGAACCAGCGTTCCACGGCGAGCGGGAAGGCCCGGCCGCCGACCAGGGCCAGCAGGGAGAGCACGGGCAGCAGGACGGCGAGCACGGTGCCTGCGCGCCGGTAGCGGCTGCCGGGGCGGGAGACGTCGCGGACCAGTCGTCGCCACACGTACCAGTGCGCCGCCCCGAACAGGCCGAGCACTGCCACCAGCCCCACCACCACGATCACCATGCGGGCAAGTATCGGGGCCCGGTGATCGCGGGCTGTGACCGGGGTGCCGTTCCGTTCGACCGGGCGTGTTCGTCCGGGTGCGGGGCGTGCCGGTGCGCGTTCGGTTCCTGTGAGCCCTCCCACATCGTGGCGGGCTTCTACGACTCTCAATAGTCGGTGCGCGAACCAGCCTCGCGGGCGGCCACGTCGCCTTCCTGTCTGCCCGCCGAAGCTTACCGCAACTTCGCAGGTCAGAGGCATTCCGGTGGCCACCGGCCGATGGTACGGACCAAGCCCGGCCCGGGGCCGCCGAAGCCCGCCCGACCACCCACCCTCCGACCGACCCGCTACTACGAGGCATAGTTGCCGGGGCTTTTGAGCCACTCTGCGTGATCTGCCAAGAATGTCCCCCGTCCGCCGGGCAGTCCGGCCGCTCCGGCCACCATCCCGCTGCCACGTTCGTCCGATTGCCGCGCTGCGCCGTGTTCCACGGTGCGGGGCCGGTGCCGTGCGTGCCGGTCGGCGGGCCGCCGTGTCCCACCGGCCGTCCGGCCCGTACAAGAAGAGATCGCCATGCCGCAGCGCCGCCCGCACCGCCGCCCGTCCCGCCTTTCGCGGACGCTCCGTCGCAACCGCCACTCGATGGTGGCGGGTGTGGCGACCGTCGCGGTCGCGGGTGCCGCCGCCCTGGCGATCATCCTGCCGCAGCACTCGGCCCCGGCCGACGCGGCGGCCCGGCCGGCGAGCGTCGAGCAGTTGGCGACAGGCGCTCTCCCCTCGCCGGACGCCGCGTCCGCGCAGGCGCGCGCCGAGGCGGAGGCGAGCGCGAGCGCCAGTGCGTCCGCGCAGGCCGAGGCGGAAGCGAAGGCCAAGGCGGAAGCGGAGGCCAGTGCGAGCGCCAGCGCGAGCGCCAGTGCGAGCGCCGAGGCGAAGGCCAGGGCGGACGCCGAGGCGGCGTCCCGGTCGCAGCAGCGCCAGGCGCTGGCGAGCAGCAAGCCGTCCGCCACCCCGTCGGCGTCCGCGTCGGTGTCCGCGTCGGCCGTCGCCAAGGCGCTGAGCGGGACGCCGCAGCAGATCGCGGCGCAGCTCGTGCCGGCGGGGCAGTTGCAGTGCTTCAACAACATCGTGGAGCACGAGAGCGGCTGGAACGTGCATGCGACCAACCCGTCCTCGGGTGCGTACGGGCTGATGCAGGCGCTGCCGGGTTCGAAGATGGCGTCGGCGGGCGCGGACTGGCGGGACAACCCGGCGACCCAGATCAAGTGGGGCCTGCAGTACATGAACCAGACCTATGGCAGCCCGTGTGCGGCGTGGGCGTTCTGGCAGGCTCACAACTGGTACTGAGGGCCGTTGGTCCTTGCCCCGGAGGGACATTCGGCACGGTGTGTGCGCAGCTCCACCACCATGCGTACATCTGACGATACGTCAGCAAGTCGCGGCGTTCCGCCCTCTATCCGGACATTTCATCGCACGCTCGTGTTCGTTTGGTGAAGATTCAGCGAACTTCCCATGACTGCTGTCCGGAATAGCCGCTTTAGAGCGGCTTCCGACCTTTGCCTGAGGCTGTCCCCGCCCCTAGCCTCCCGCCCATGGCCCCACCACTGATCACCGTCGTGCTCCCCGCTTACGACGAGCAGGAACAACTGAAGGAGTGCCTCGACTCCCTGCTCGCACAGTCCTTCCGCGAGTTCGAGATCATCGTGGTCCAGACGCCCTCCCCGCACTGCCCGGAGGAGCGGCTGCTGGAGGCGTACGAGCTGCGCGACGCCCGGGTTCGGGTGCTGCGGCTGGACACGGAGCCCGGCATCGGACGGGCCCGGATGGCGGGCGCGGCACACGCGCGCGGCGACTACCTGCTGTTCCTGGACGCCGACCACCTGCTGCCGGCGGACGCGTTCGAGGCGATGGACGCCCGGCTCACCGAGACCGGTGAGGTCGATCTGCTGCTGTTCGGCCACAACCGCGAGTACCGGGGCCAGGTGTGGCCGGGCAACGCGGCCGAACTGCTGGACGCCGCCGGCCCCGACGTGTTCACCCCCGCCGAGCACCCCGAATTCTTCGGCGCCCCACCGCTGATCTGGGACCGGCTGGTGCGCACCGCCACCGCCCCGACCTTCCCCGACGGGTTCTACGAGGAGGTCCCGGCAGTGCACCGCACGCTGCTGGCCGCCTCCCGGATCGCGGTGCTCAACCGCGAGTGCGTCACCATCCGCCGCCGCCACACCCTGCACCCGGCGGGCGGCGAAGGAGCAAGCCACTTCGACCTGTTCGACCGCTACGAGGGCACCTTCGAACTGCTGGACGCGCAGCCCGAGGAGGCCTCGCCGGTCAACCCCGAGGTGCGCACCCACCTGTTCACCCGGATGATCCGCCACTACCTGTTCGTCTTCGACCTGCCGGGGGCCCTGACCCGCACCGAGCGCCCGCAGTTCTTCCAGCGCGCCGCCGAGCACTACAAGCGCTTCCTCCCGGACGGCTACAAGCGCCCGGACGGCCGCGAGGGCATCAAGTTCTCGCTGCTGGCGTCGAATTCGTACGCCACCTTCGAGGTCGCCAAGTTCTCCCGCCTGGCGGGCGTGCGCCGCTGAGCGCGCCCTCGCAGGCCCGAGGCGCGGGCGCCGCTGAGCGCACCCCCGCAGGCCCGAGGCGCGTGCACCGCTGAGCGCGCCCTCGCGCGAAGACGCGCCGGAAGTGGGGACGGCGTACGTCGGCTCGCGGCAGGGATTTCGGAAATCTTCCGCCCGGGCCGCGTGCCTTGACGATCCGTCGGGCAACCTCCTGACGAGCATGCGGTTGACCTGGACCAGGGGGTCCTGACGAACCGTCGGCCCCGGGCGGACGGTAGAGTCCCTCCCCGCGCCAACCTCTGCCGCGCCACCTCCGTGCACCCTGTGCACCTCCGTGCATCACCGGACCGGAAGGCGAACTCTCGATGACCTCCCCTGTCTCCCCGTCGGCCGATCCCACCACGGACCCGTTCTCCGCCGCCGACGGCGGCCCCACTCCGGGGCCGGTCGGCCAACTCCCGCCCCAGCAGCAGATGGCCGGCTGGGCTGTGCTGCTGCTCGGCGTACTGCTGCTGGCCGAGGCATTCGTCTGCGTGGCCGCCCTGATCAGCGTCTGGACGCCGCTCACCACCCTGACCGCCGAACGCGCCCCGTCCGAGGTCCCCGCGACCTGGGAGGTGCTCGGCCTCGGCCCCTGGCACCTGACGTCCAACACCGCGATGCTGATCGCCGTCCTGGCCGCCAGCGGGCTCGGCAGCTTCGTGCACGCCGCGACGTCCTTCGCCACCTACGCGGGCAACCGCCAACTCCTGCCCAGCTGGCTGCCCTGGTACCTGCTGCGCACCGCGATCGGCGGCGCACTCGCCCTGCTGGTCTACTTCCTGCTGCGCGGCGGCCTGTTCGCCAACGGCACCGACGGCACCGCCACCAACCCGTACGGCTTCGCCGGCATCGCCGGCCTGTGCGGCCTGTTCTCCAAGCAGGCCACCGACAAGCTCCGCGAGATCTTCGACACCGTCCTCACCACCCGCGACGGCGCCGGCGACGACGAACGCGACGACAAGATCCAGCCCACCGCCCCGACTTCGCCCACGGCCTCGACTCCACCGACCACACCCGCCGCATCCGCCGCATCCGGGCCGCAGCCCACCGAACCGGTCGTGGCCACCATCCCCAAGCAGGCAAGCCCGGTCTCCGAATCGGCGCAAACCACCGGGAGTTGACCGTTCACCGGCTCAACCGAGAGGGCGGCCGGGTCCGGTTCGCGACTCGTGATGATCCGATCTTCATGCTCGCGTGGCGTGGTGCGTGCGCGCGTCCCGCAGCGGGGGGTGGTCGATCAGCTCGACGTACGTGATCCGGTCGTCCACCACGTCCAGGACGGCCATGCCCTCCTCGGCGGGCAGTTCGAGGCAGCGGTGGCCCGGGCCGTACGGCTGTCCGGCCGGGTGCGGGGCGGTGCGGAAGCTCTGGCAGGAGGTGTCCTCGCACTCGCACGGTGCGACCAGGCGCAGTTCCCGTGCGCCGGCGGCCAGTTCGGGTTCGCCGTCCTGCTCCAGCAGCGCCGCGAGTTCGTCCACGAGTTCGGGGAAGACGTCACGGACCAAGGGATGTTCGGTTTCCATGCCCGCCAAGGTAGCCGTCGGCCGGACACAGCGCGGAACCGCGACCGCCCGTCGAGCTCCGACCCGCCGTTCACAGGCCCGCGACCGGGGCCGGACGCCCCCGGCTGGGATGATCGGCGGATGGCTTCCGATCTCGCCCGTACTCTCGCCGCCGCCGTCCGTGGTGAGGTCCGCTTCGACACCGCGGAGCGGGCCGTGTACGGGCAGGACGCGTCCAACTACCGGCAGGTGCCGCGTGGGGTGGTGAAGCCGGCCGATGCGGACGATGTGCGGGCGGCGCTCGCGGTGTGCCGGGAGTACGGGGTGCCGGTGGTGGCGCGCGGGTCGGGGACGAGCATCGGGGGGCAGGCGATCGGGCCTGGCGCCGTGGTGCTGGACTTTCGGCGGCATCTCGGCAAGGTGCTGGCGGTCGATCCGGAGTCCCGCACCGCGCGGGTCGAACCGGGCACGGTACTGGACGAACTCCAGCGCGCGGCAAGGCCGTTCGGGCTGCGGTTCGGGCCGGATCCGTCCACCCACAGCCGGTGCACGCTGGGCGGGATGATCGGCAACGACGCCTGTGGCTCGCACTCGCTGGCCTGGGGCCGCACCTCCGACAATCTGCACAGCCTGGACCTGCTGCTCGCCGACGGCACCGAACTGACCGTCACCGGCCCGCTGCCACCGGCCGCACGGGCCGCCCTGGCCTCCGCGCCGGGCCGACTCGGCCGTCTGCACCGGGAGTTGCAGGCCCTGGCCGCCGACAATCTGGCGCTGCTGCGCCGCGCCATGCCGGTGCTGCCGCGTCGCGGTTCGGGCTATCCGCTGGACGCGCTGCTCCCGGAGCGCGGCTTCGACCTGGTGCGGGCCGTCACCGGCACCGAGGGGACGTGCGCCCTGCTGCTCGGCGCCACCGTCCGGCTGGTGCCCGAACCGCCGTACCGCGCACTGGTGGTGGCGGGTTACCGGGACGAGACGGCCGCCGCCGACGCGGTGCCCGCGCTGCTGCCGCTCGAACCGTTGACCTGCGAGGGCATGGCCGCCGACCTGGTCGCCGCGCTGCTCGCGGCGGGGCCGCGCCCGCCGGTGCTGGACCGGCTGCCCGACGGTGCGTGCTGGCTGTTCCTGGAGACGGGCGGCGCCACGGCCGCCGAGGCCGCCGACCGGGCGCGTCAACTCGCCGACGCCGTACGGCGGGAGCGCACCGCGACGGTCGCGCTGGTCACCGACCCGGCCGAGCAGCGTGCGCTGTGGTCGATCCGGGAGGCCGGCGCCGGCATCGTCACCCGCCTGCCTCCGGGGCCGGGCGGCCGACCGGGTGGCGCGGCGTGGCCGGGCTGGGAGGATTCGGCCGTCCCGGTCGAGCAACTCGGCTCCTACCTGCGGCAGTTGCGGGCCCTGCTGAAGCGTCACGGGCTGCGCGGGGTGCCGTACGGGCATTTCGGCGAGGGCTGCGTGCACCTGCGCCTGGACTTCCCCGTGCGTGAACGGCCGCAGGTGATGCGGGAGTTCCTCACCGAGGCGGCGGATCTGGTGGTGGCGCACGGTGGTTCACTCTCCGGCGAGCACGGCGACGGGCAGGCCCGGGCCGAGCTGCTGCCGCGGATGTTCCCGCCGCAGGTGATCGACCTGTTCGCCCGGTTCAAGCAGATCTGGGACCCGGACGGCCTGCTCAACCCCGGCCTGCTGGTCGACCCGCGCCCGCTGGACGCCGATCTGCGCTTCCCCGGACGGGAATTGCCGCTGACCCTGGCGTATCCGCTGGACGCCGGCAGTCTGCTGAACGCCGTCCACCGCTGCGTCGGCGTCGGAAAGTGCGTGGACACCAACAGCGGGGTGATGTGCCCGAGTTACATGGTGACGGGAGAGGAACGGCACTCCACCCGGGGCCGGGCCCGGCTGCTCGGCGAGATGCTGCGCGGCGAACTGGTAACCGACGGCTGGCGCTCGCCGGAGGTCCGGGAGGCGCTCGATCTCTGCCTGGGCTGCAAGGGCTGCGCGAGCGACTGCCCGGTGCAGGTGGACATGGCCACCTACCGGTCCGAATTCCTGTACCACCACTACCGGTTCAGGCCCCGCCCGGCCGCCCACTACTCGTTCGGCCTGCTGCCGCTGTGGCTCCGCCTGGCCCATCTCGCGCCGCGCGCCGCGAACGCCGCCCTGCGCGGCCGGTTCAGCGGCGCCCTGCTCAAGCGCCTCGGCGGCATCGACCCCCGGCGCTCGCTCCCCGCCCTCCCGGAGCGCCGTTTCTCCTCCTGGTTCCGCAGCTACCGCGCCGCCCACCCGGCCGACCCGGCGGCGCCGGCGGTGCTGCTGTGGCCCGACTCGATGTCCGAACTCCTGGACCCCGCACCGGCGATGGCCGCCGTCCAGGTGCTGGAGCGGCTCGGCTTCCGGGTGCAGCTTCCGACCGGGCCGGTGTGCTGCGGGCTCACGCTGATCGCCAGCGGCCAACTCGGCGCGGCGCGCCGGGTGATCCGCCGCTCCCAGCGCCAACTGCCGCCCGGCCTCCCAGTGGTGGGCCTGGAGCCGTCCTGCACCGCCACCCTGCGCGGCGACTGGCCGAAACTCCTCGACGGCCCCGAACTCCCGTCCCGGGTCCGCACCTTGGCCGAGTTCCTGGACGAAAACGAGGTGGCCCTGCCGCGGCTGGGCGGCACGGCGATGACCCAGGTGCACTGCCACCAGCACGCCGCCCTGGGCACCGACGCCGACCGGCGCATCACCGCCGAGCTCGGTCTGACGAACCGTCAACTCGACGCCGGCTGCTGCGGATTGGCCGGGGCTTTCGGTTTCGAGCGCGGCCACTACGAGGTGTCGGTGGCCGCCGCCGAACGCGCCCTGCTGCCCGCCGTCCGCGCCGCCGAGCCCGGCACGCTGCTGCTCGCGGACGGCCTCAGCTGCCGCACCCAGCTCACCCAACTGGAGCCGTCCGCCCGGCCGTTGCACCTCGCCGAAGTCCTGCTCCGCGCGCTCGAGCAGACCCGGCAGAACGAGTAGCCCCCGTCAGCCCTCCCGCCCGACCGCCACCATCGCCGCGTCGTCCATCAGCCGTCCCCCGACGTAGGCCAGCAGGTCACGGCGGAGGCGGTCGAGGAAGTCCGTGGGTGTGATGGGCTCCGGGGCGAGGTGGGCGGCGCGGGCGGGCAGGGGGTAGAAGACGGCCTCGTGGTTGCGGGCCTCGGTGACGCCGTCGGTGTAGAGCAGCAGGGTGCTGCCGGGCGGGAAGGCGAACTCCTCGGTGCGGCGGTCGGCGGGGGCGAGGTCGCCCATGCCCAGCGGGGGGCCGCTCCGGTGCAGCGGGAGCAGGTGGGCGTGGCCGGGGGTGAGCAGCAGGGGCGGCGGGTGTCCGCAGTCGGCGAGCCGGATCACGGGGCGGTCGTCGGGCAGGTCGAGCACGAGCGCGGTGGCGAAGTTCTCCCGGACGTCGTGGCCGGCGTCGGCGACCTCGGCGAGATGGCGCTGGTAGGAGGTCTCCAGCGCGTCGGCCAGCTGTGCCGGGTCCTGGTGCAGGTGAGCGAGCTCGCGGAAGGCGCCGAGCAGTGCGGCGGCGTCGCCGACGGCGTCGAGTCCTTTGCCGCGGACGTCGCCGATCAGCAGGCGGGTGGCGTGCGGGGTGCGGACGGCCGCGTACAGGTCGCCGCCGACGTTCGCTTCGTCGTCGGCGGCGAGGTACCGGGTGGCGATCCGCAGCGGTCCGGCCTGTTCGGGCAGCGGGCGCATCAGGACGCGCTGGACGGCGTCGGAGACGGTACGGACCCGGGTGAGTTCGCGTCCGTGGCGTTCGCGGGCCCGGCGGAAGGCGACGACGACGACGGTGACCAGGGCGAGCGCGCCGATCTGGGCCTGGTGGTTGGCGGTGAACAGGCCGCCGTGAAAGGCGGCGATGAGGATCAGGGCGATCAGTGCGAGCGCGCCGATCAGGGCGGTCATCCGGGTACCGCCGAACGAGGCGGTGATGGCGGGGGCGACCACCAGCAGCGGGCCGAGGTGGATGTTCGGGGAGATCGAGATGTCGATGACGGAGATCAGCACGATCAGGCTGATCGGCAGCAGCACCAGCAGGTGTTCGGCGCGCCACTCGCTCCGCAGTTCCGCCAGACTCCGCCGCCGCACTCCCACCCCACCACCATGCCTCGCCGCGGGGTTGCCCACGACCGGTGGACACTCCGCGTCCGGGGTATGGCGCCGCGTCACCGGCAGCTCCTACGATCACGCCATGACGACCCCGCCGAAGGCTGCCGAAGCCGGTAAGAACCCCTTGGAGCCCGCCGAGGGCGACCTGATCCTCGCCGAGCGATTCGCACCGTGGGTGCGGGCCCTGGGGCTCTCCGTGGTGGAGACGGGGACGCGGCACGCGGTGCTGCGGCTGCCGTGGTCCGACCAGTTGGCCCGGGACGGCGGCGGGCTGTCGGGGCAGGCGATGATGGCGGCGGCCGACACGGCGACGGTCATCGCGGTGTCCTCGGCGCTGGGCGGGTTCGCTCCGATGACCACCGTCCAGCAGTCGATCACCTTCCAGCGTGCGGCGCGTGACACCGATCTGCTGGTCACGGCGCGGCTGACCAAGCTGGGCCGCCGGATCGCGTTCGCCGAGATCACCCTCACCACGCCGGACGCGCCGGACGACCCGGTCGCGCACGCCACCACGGTCTACGCGTTCCCGGGCTGAACCACCTCGCCCCGGAAGATCAAGTACGTGCACACCCCTGTTCCTGCGGGTGTACCGAGCAGTAGCCTCCTCGGATCCGTCTGATCGCGATCATTCGCCCTGGAGGCTCCATGCGCCCGATCCCCCGCCGCCGCGCGCTCGTTGCGGCCGCGCTCGCCGCTCTGACCCTCACCGGCGCGGCGGCCGTTCCCGCTTCGGCGGCGCCGGGCGGGCAGCACGCCACGGCGTACTACCTGGCGATCGGCGACTCGCTGGCGGCCGGCTACCAGTCCACGCCGACCGGCGGCCACATCGTGGGCCGCGGCTACGCCCAGGACCTGGCGCGGACGCTGGGTGAGCGGGCGGCGGACGACCACCGCCCGTTCGAGTTCACCGACCTGGGCTGCCCGGGCGAGACCACCGGCACCATGGCGAACGGCGGCTGCCCGTACCCGCACTCCTTCGACGGCTCCCAACTGGAGGCGGCGGTCGCCTACTTGAAGGCGCACTGGAAGGACGAGGTGCTGGTGACGATCGACATCGGCGCCAACGACGTGCAGCGCTGCGCGGCCGGTGGCTCGCTCGACCTGCCCTGCGCGATGAACGGCATCGAGCAGGTCCGAACCGGCCTGGACCGGATCCTTGGCGAGCTCCAGCAGGCGGCTGGCCCGCACACCCGGATCGTCGGCATGAACCTGTACGACCCGTTCCTGGCCGCCTGGATGACGGGCGACAAGGGCAAGGAGATGGCCACCGCCTCGGTGCCGCTCGCCAACGCGCTCAACTCGGTGATCGAGACGGTGGACGCGCGCCACCGCGTCCCGACCGCCGACGTGGCGGGGGCGTTCTCCACCACCTCGTTCGCGCCGCTGGTGCCGCTGGGCAACCAGCAGGTGCCGCTGAACGTGGCCCGGGTCATGCAGTGGACCAACATGGCGCGCGGCGACATCCACGCCAACGACGCGGGCTACCAGGTGATCGCTGATGCCTTCGTCGCCAAGTTGCCGAAGCAGTACATGCACTGACACACCATCACCCCGCCGCACCACCCGGTGTGGCGGGGTGTCGCCCTACCGGTTCTCAGTGGGAGGTGACGGCGGTGACGGCCGTGACGAACTCCGCCACCCGCTCCTGCGGCAGGTGCCGGGCGATGTCGGCTTCGCTGATCATGCCGACGAGTTTGTGGTCGGGGTGGTTGATCACCGGCAGCCGGCGCACCCGGTGGTCCTCCATCACCGACAGCACCAACTCCGCGTCCTCGTCCTCCTCGATCACCATCGGGCGGCCGAGGGCGAGTTCGAGGCACTTGACGGTGCCGGGGTCGCGTCCGTCGGCGACGCACCTGAGCACGATGTCCCGGTCGGTGACGATGCCCAGCAGTTTCTGGTTCTCGTCGCAGATCGGCAGCGCGCCGACGCCGCGTTCGCGCATCATCCGGGCGGCGTCGCCGAGGGTCTGCTCACCGGTGACGCACGCCGCTCCCGGGTGCATGATCTCTTTCGCGGTGGTCATGGCCGGACCTCCCGAGCTGGTTGTGTCCACTGGCCGTCTTCCATGCTGGCCCCGCCACCGGACCGCCCGCCACCGCTGAGGCCCCGACCGTCCGTCCGGCGGGTCACGCCGCGTGTCGCGGGGCGACGTCCAACGGGCGCTCCGGACGGCCCACTTCGGCGGCCGCCGCGACCTGCGGCAGCTCCAGCTGCTCGACGTCCGGATCCGGCTCCAGCGTCCCCTCGGCCTCGTTCTCGGCGAGTTGCGCCGCGACCTCGGTGGCCTCGACGGCCTGCGCGGTGTTGCGTTCGGTGGAGCTCTCCAGGAAGCGCAGCAGCTCCACCGGGAACGGCAGCACCAGCGTGGAGTTCTTCTCCGCGGCGACCTCCACCACGGTCTGCAGCAGCCGCAGTTGCAGCGCGGCCGGGGTCGCGGACATCACCTTCGCGGCCTCCGACAGGCGCGCGGACGCCTGGTACTCACCGTCGGCGGTGATGATCCGGGCCCGCCGCTCCCGGTCCGCCTCGGCCTGCCGGGCCATCGAGCGCTTCATCGACTCGGGCAGGGCGACGTCCTTGATCTCCACCCGGTCGATCTGGATGCCCCAGCCCAGCGCCGGGCTGTCCAGCATCAGCTCCAGGCCCTGGTTGATCGGCTCGCGGTTGGCCAGCAGGTCGTCGAGCTCGCTCTTGCCGATGATCGACCGCAGCGAGGTCTGTGCGACCTGCGACATCGCGAAGTTGTAGTCCTGCACGTTGACGATGGCCTTCACCGGGTCGACCACCTTGAAATACACCACCGCATCCACCCGGACGGTCACGTTGTCCCGGGTGATGCCCTCCTGCGCCGGGATAGGCATGGTGATGATCTGCACGTTCACCCGGCGCAGCCGGTCCGCGATCGGCATGATCCGCACCAGCCCCGGCGTCCTGATCTCGTCCCGCACCCGCCCGAACCGGAACACCACGCCGAGCTGGTACTGCTGCACCATGCGCACACTCAGCCCGGCCAGCACCGCCAACAGCACCAGCACCGCAATCAACGCGTCAACCACGATCATCGCCGTCACCTCGACCCGTACGGCACGCAGACTCGTATCTCTACGCTACTCCGCCCCCGCCCCCACCGGCCGGGCCGCGCGAGACCCAACGGGAAAACGCTTTCCCGTTGACTCGCCGTCCCGCCTGTCACGGTCTGCGCGCCCCTAGGATCGGCGCCATGGAACTGCCCTCCGAACCGTCCTCCGCCCTGCCCTCCGAACTGGTCGGACGTGTCCACGGGCTGGCCGAACTGGACGAGTTGGTGGTCGGCTGCCGGGCCTGCCCGCGCCTGGTCGAGTGGCGGGAGGAGGCGGCCCGGGTGAAGCGCCGCGCGTTCCAGGACCAGGACTACTGGGCGCGACCGATCCCGGGCTTCGGACCGACCGACGCCCGCCTGGTCCTGGTCGGCCTCGCCCCCGCCGCGCACGGCGGCAACCGAACGGGCCGGATCTTCACCGGCGACCCTTCGGGCGACCTGCTGTACGCCTCCCTGCACCGACTCGGCCTGGCCTCCCAGCCGCACTCCACCTGGCGGGACGACGGCCTCGAACTGTTCGGCGTCCGCATCACCGACCCGGTCCGCTGCGCCCCGCCCGAGAACAAGCCCACCAACACCGAACGCGACACCTGCCGCCCCTGGATCGTCCGCGAGTTCGAGTACCTCCGCCCCACCGTCCGCGCCGTGGTCGCCCTCGGCGGCTTCGCCTGGCAGGCCGTCCTCCCCGCCCTCGCCGCCGCCGGCTGGCAAGTCCCCCGCCCCCGCCCGCAGTTCACCCACGGCGCCCACGCGATCCTCCCCGCCACCGACGACGGCCCGCCCCTCCACCTCTACGGCTGCTTCCACGTCAGCCCCCGCAACACCTACACCGGCCGCCTCACCCCCACCATGGTCGACGACCTCCTCCGCACCGCCGCGACCACCGCGGGCCTGAACCCGACCGCGCCGTAGGTCCGTTGTGCGATCCGGTCAGGCTGTGCGATCCGGTCAGAGGGGCGGAATCTGCTCGGGGACGAGTCCGGCCTGGCGGAGGAGTCCGTAGAGGTCGGTCTCGCCCCAGAACTCCACGATCCGCCCGTCGCGGAGCCGGTAGGACTTGACGCCCGTCATGGTGAGGTCCCGGCCGCTGCGGTCGTGGGTGTAGGTGAGTGTGAAGGCCACGGTGACGCGGTCGCCGGCCGCGAAGAGATCGTCCACCTGGACGCGGCAGTTGGACAGGCCCGGGGTCAGCACCGACCCCTCGGGGTAGTGCCGCCCCTGACCGTGCAGCCCCGCGCCGTGAACGAGCACGTCCTCGGCGACGAGCTCCTCGAACTCGGCGACCTGCTTCGTCTCGAAGACCCGGAGGTAGCGGCGGACGACCTCGACGTTGCGCTTGCTGACAGCTTCGGACATGGCACCGACCGTACCCAGCAGCCGACCCGGCCCGCCAGTGCCCCCAACTCGCCGCCCTATGCGGCCGATCCGCGCACCACCCGGCCGATCGCCGTACGACACGCGTCGGGCCGGGTCGCGAATACCACGCTCAGCCACCGAGCGTCTCCACCCGGGTGGTGACGGTCCGCGGGCCGGCCGCGTACGGCACCTCCAGATCGACGGTCGCGCGGTACACCTGGTGGCGGTTCACCCGCCCCAGCACCGTCGGTTCGGAGCGCACCGCGACGATCGGCAACTTCCGCTTCACCCCGCCCGCCTGCGCGATCCGCCGCACCTGCCGCCCGTCGGCCTCGTCCGGCCCGTTCGCCTGGGCGAGCGCGGCAACGGAGGCGAGCACCAGGCCGACGCCGAGCAGCCCTGCCAGCAACCACGACGGCGTCGACTTGCCCAGGTCGGCCCGCCGCCGGTCGAGCACGGCGGCCACCAACCAGGCCAGCGCGCACAGCACCGCGACCAGGGTGGGCAGCACCCGCTCCGCCGTCGGCGAACCCGCGACCTTCAGCAGCGCGTCCTTCAGCTCGGCGCCGTTCGCCGCTCCGCCGTCCCGGCCCGCTGCCCGGACGGCAGCAGCGCCACCGCCACCCCGTGCCCGGCCGCGAACACGCTGCCCAGCACCGCCGCCCACCCGGCCACCCGGGTCCGTCCGCGCGCCATCGCCCCTCCCCCGCCCACGCGTTGCGTGCGCTGAACCACGGCCGGACACCATGATCGAGCGACCGCGATCGCCCACCGCATATCGCTTGATCGGTGGGAGCCCGGCGCCCAGAATGCAACGGACGGATCGCCTGAGGAGGCAGAGTGCGGCTGGGTACGGTGGCATTGACCGGCGCGGCAGGAAACATCGGAACCGTTGCGCGCAAGGCACTTCGGGACGAGGCCGAGCGGCTGATCCTGCTCGACCGGGTGCCGCTACGGCCGGAGGCTCCCAACGAGGAGGCGCGCACCGTCGATCTGCGCGACGCGGCCGCCGTGGAGGCGGCACTCGCCGGCGCCGATCAGGTGCTCCACCTGGGCGGCGTGCCGGACGAAGCGCCGCTGCCGGAACTGCTCGACGTGAACGTGCTCGGCACCCACAACGTCCTGGAGGCGGCGCGCCGTACCGGCATCGACCGGGTGGTGCTGGCCAGCAGCAACCGCGTCACCGGCTTCCACCCGGTCGGCCACCACACCGACCCGGAGGATCCCGTCCGGCCCGACGGCCTGTACGGCGTGAGCAAGGCGGCCATCGAGGCCCTCGGGCGGCTCTACGCCGACAAGTTCGGCCTGTCGGTGATCTGCCTGCGCATCGGCAGCTTCGAACCGGCCCCCACCGAGCCCCGCCACCTGGCGACCTGGCTCAGCCCCCGCGACGCGATCGGTTTTGTGCGGGCCGCGCTGACCGCCCCGCCCACCGTCCGCTTCGCCACCGCGTACGCCGTCTCCGCCAACACCCGCCGCTTCTGGCAGCTCCCCGACCCGGCGGTACTCGACTACGCCCCCGTCGACGACGCCGAACTCCACGCCCCCGCCATCCCCGGCGCCGACCACCCCGCCGACCCCACCGCTCCCCAGGCCGGCCCGTACGCCCTCCCCGAGTTCACCCTCCGCCACCTCGCGCCCTGACCGCCAAACACCCCCGTCACCGCATCCGCTTCGGCCGCCGCCCCGCCCGCTCCCACACCCCCGACAGCAACTCCCGCGCGAACACCGCCTCCCCCACCTGCCGCCCGAACAACACCCCGTACCCAAAACCCCCGTCCGACAGCCCCCGCACCGCCCCGCGGGCGACGATCGCGTCCTGGTGGCGGCCCAGCACGTCCTGCAGGGCCTTCATCCGGCGGGTGAAGCTGCGGGCCGGGCGGCCGGCGGTCTCGCCGGCGTAGCGGGCGCGCTTCGCGGCCTTGCGTGCGTCGTGCAGGGCGTGTTCGCGGGCCGGGCCGTCGGGGGTGTGTTCGGCGGTGGCGAGGCGTTCGGCGGTGCGGCGGTGTTCGCGGCGCAGGATGCGGGTGAGTTCCGGCCCGGCGGGCCGTGTCGCGCGGGCGTTGAGCGGGGGGTCGTCGGCGAATGCGGTGAGGGCGTCGAGCAGTTCGCGGAAGGCTTGGCTGTCGAGTGCGGCGAGGACGGCGGCGCGGCCTTCGCGGGCCTCCCGGCTGCTCCAGGTGGTGAGTTCGGCGAGGACGCGTTCGCGGTCGCCGCCGTCGGGGAGTTCGCGGGCCTGGGCGAGGAGGCGTTCGCCGAGCACTTCGGCATCGCGGGCCCGGCCGAGGTTCCGGCCGAGCTCGCGCAGTTCGCTCTCCAGGCCGGTGTGGTCGCCGGCCAGGTGGCGGCGGTAGGTGCGCAGGGCGCTGCGCAGGCGGCGGGCGGCGACGCGCATCTGGTGGACGGCGTCGGGCCGGTCGGCGCGGACGTCGGGCTCGAGGGCGACCAGTTTCGCGGTCTGCTCGCGCAGGCGTGCGGTGAGAACGTCCCCCGCGCTGCCGTCGATCCGGTGTGCCACGTTCGCCACGTCCTTCCGTGCCGCCAAGGCACGTCCTTCCGTGCCTGCCAAGGGTAGGCCGGTGGTGGCGGGTTCGCGCGGGCACCGCGCTGCGACGGTGCCGCGGGCCGGGGCGGCGGGCTCAGCGCCTCAAGGCCGTGCACCGGCCAGTGAGTCGAGGTGGCTGCGGAGAACGGCGCAGAGCTCGTCCGGGCCGACCAGGAGGGGGTGCTGGACGGCTTGGAGGGTGAGGCCGTCGAGGAGGGCGGAGAGGCGGCGGGTCTCCACGGCGAGGTCGAGGCCGGGGGCGAGGGCGCCGGTGCGGCGGGTCTCGAGCAGGACGCGGTGGATGAGTTCGTCCAGGCCGGACTGCATCGTGGCGAGGCAGCCGCGCAGTTCGGGGCGGGTGCGGGCGGCGGTGACGAAGGACAGCCAGACGGCGGACTCTTCGCGGCGCACGGTGTCCAACGGGAGTGTCTCGGCGAGGAGTTGCAGTGTCAGCTCGCGCCGGTCGCCGGTCGCGGCGGGGTCGAGCAGGGCGGCCGCGTGGGTGCGGATGCGGGCTTCGATGCGACGGGCCAACTCCCCCATCGCGAAGATCATCAGCTCCGAACTGCCGGCGAAGTAGTGCCGGACCGAGCCGATCGCGAGTCCGGCCTCGTCGGCGACGTTGCGCAGCGAGGCGTGTTCAAGGCCTTCCCGGGCGGCGACGCGCAGTACGGCATCGGCGACGGCCTGGCGGCGCTCCTCGGGGTCCACGATCTTCGGCATGTTGCCGTTATAGCACGGGCGAGCTAAATTGCGTTTTGGCACAGTCGAGCTAAAAAGATTTCGGGGGAGCGGAACGATGCACGGATGGATGAGCGCGGTCCTGATCGCGGCGGTGGTCGTCGCGGTGGCGGTCCGGCGGCTGCGCGGCGAACCGCTCAACGCGCGGGACCTGTTCGGACCGCCGGTGGTCCTCACGGCGCTCGGCGCGTGGTCGCTCTGGCAGCACCACGACCTGCACCACGACCTGCGCCACGGCCTCGGCGCGGTCGACTGGGCCTGGATCGCGGCGGGCCTCGTGCTCGGCCTCGCGACGGGCGCGCTGCGCGGCGCGACCGTCCGGGTCGAGGCGCGCCAGGGCGTGCTCTGGCAGCGCTGGACCGGCTGGACGTTCCTGGTCGCCGCGGGCTCGCTGGCGGTGATGGCCGGGTTCTCGTTCCTCGCCGAGCACGCCGGGCTGCCCGCCGACGCCCGCCCGACCCAACTGTCCATCGGCATCGGCTTCCTGGGCGAGGCCCTGACCGTCGGCCTGCGCGGCCTCACCTCCGGCATCCCGTTCGCACCGGAACGCCGCGGCCCGTCCGCACTGCTCGGCCTCGACCGCACCCGCCAACAGCGCCCCTGACGCCCCGTCAACCTGACGCACAACACCCCACCCCACGAACCCACGTTCGTCATGCCCCGCCACGCCCGCCGCCCGACCGGCCCGGCAGGCGACGGGCTACCGGGCGCGGTCCGCCGCCGACCGGGGCTGCCTACCGTGGAGGGATGCCGCACTCGCCGCAGCACTCATCGCAGCGCTCATCGCAGCACCCGTCGCAGCCCCCGACCTACTCCGCCGCCGTCGCGCCGGGCGCCCTGCCGCTGCTCGGTCACGGCCACCGGCTGCTGCGCGGGTCGGCGGGGTACCTGTCCTCGCTGCACCAGCACGGCGACCTGGTGGCGATGCGGCTGGGGCCGACGACCGTTCAAGTCCCGTGCCACCCGGAGCTGTTGAACCAGGTGCTGGCCGACCACCGGCTGTTCGACAAGGGCGGTGCGTTCTACGACCGGGCCCGCGACGTGGCGGGCAACGGCCTGGTCACCTGCCCGTACCGCGACCACCAGCACCAGCGCCGACTGGTCCAATCCGCCTTCCGGCGCCCGCAGTTGGCCAGGTACGCGCAGGTCATGCAGGCCGAGATCGAGTTCGCCACCGGCGGGTGGCAGCCGGGCAAGGTGATCGACGCCTTCCCCACCTTCCACGGGATCGCGCTACGCACCCTGGGCCGCACGCTCTGCGCGACGGCGATCGACGCGGAGCTGGCGCGCAGCGTGGAGCGGGCGTTCGACACCGTGCTGAACGGGGTGTTCCGGCAGATGCTGCTGCCCACGCCGGTGCGCGAGCTGCCACTGCCCGGCAACCTTCGCTACCGCCGGGCGCTGACCCAACTGCACGACGCCACCCGGCAGTTGATCGCCACCTACCGCGCGCCCCTCCCCCAGCCCGACCCCACCGCGCCCGACCCCACCGGCACCGGCACCGGCACCGAGCCCGACCTGCTGTCCTCGCTGCTCGCCGCCCGCGGCGAGGACGGGGCGCGGCTCTCCGACGCCGAGGTGCACGACCAGGTGATCACCCTGCTCGCGGCCGGCACCGAGACCGTCGCGGCCACCCTCACCTGGGCGCTGTGGCGGCTGTCCCAGCACCCGGCGGCGGCCGAGCAGGTCCGGGCGGAGCTGGCGGAGGTGCTGCCGGACGGCCGCGCCCCGGGGTGGGCGGACCTGCCGCGGCTGGGCGCCGTCGACCGGGTGGTGTCGGAGACGCTGCGCCTGCACCCGCCGGGCTGGCTGTTCACCCGGGTGACCACCGCGCCCACCGAGTTGGCGGGCCGCACGCTCCGGGCGGGGACCACGCTGGTGTTCTCCCCGGCGGCGGTGTCCCGGCACCCGTCCGCGTACCGCGCGCCGGCCCAGTTCGACCCGGACCGCTGGCGGCCCGAACGGGTCACCCCGGCCGCCCGGCGGGCGTTCCTGCCGTTCGGGTCGGGCGCCCGCAAGTGCGTGGGCGACCTGTTCGCCCGCACCGAGTGCGTCCTCGTGCTGGCCACCCTGCTCTCCCGCCGGCGCCTCGTCCCGGAGCCGGACGCCGACCTGCGTCCCGTCCCGCTGGCCACCGTGCTGCGCCCGCGCCGCCTGCACCTTCGGATCGCGGCGCACTGACGAGTAGGACCCGTCAACTCCCGCTGCCCGGCGGCCGGATCCGGGCCGTGCCCGCCGCCAGGTCGATCCCGGTGCGCGGGGGCGCGCCGTCGTGCTCGTCGTCGCGCAGCACCAGTTCGATCCGCCGCTGCTCCAACTGCACCCGCTTGCCCGCGTACAGCAGCGCGTGCAGCTCCTCCCCCGCCTGCGCCCCGACCCCGCGACCGCTCTCCGCGGGGCCGGTCCACCGCACGGCCGCGCGTCGCGCCGCCGAGGCCGCGAACCCCAGCAGCACCAGCGCCGCGGGGAACACCAGGCTGCCCATCACCGCCACCAGTGCCACCATGCCGGTCTCAACGCCCCACCGCACCAACGGAGTTCCCCACCGCACGTGCGGCGCGCGGCAGCGGGAGGGCCCGCCGCCGCGCGCCGAAAGCGGTCTCAGTGCAGCAGGTCCAGCGTGTTGTCGGCGTCGTTGACGAACCAGACGGCGTCGCAGTCGATGTCCAGGGTGAGGCCGAAGAGCGCGCCCGCGCCCGCCGGGTTGCCCTCGTTGTTGATCTGCTTCACCGCCACCTGTTCGCCGCGGGGGGTGGTCTCGACGATGTTGCCGTCCTGGCTGTTGACGGTCAGCAGGTCACCCTTGGGGGTGAGGGTCATGCCCAGCGGGCCGTTGAGGTCCCCGTCGGAGGTGATGACCCGGCCGATGCCGGCGCTGTCGTCGCGGGTGAGCGCGCGCGGGATGGCGGTGATCCGGCTCGGCACCGTGTCGGCGACGTACAGCGTGCCGTCACGTCCGAGGCTGACGCCGGTCGGGCCGATCACCAGCGCGGCGGGGTCGGTCCGTTGGGGAAAGCCGGAGCCGATCACGGTGGTGTCGCCGCGCTGCGGCGGCTGGTCGTCGTTCGTGGTCAGGGAGATCCGCAGCACGGTGCCCGCGTCGACCTCCGCGCCGCCCCCGGCGACGGTGCCGTTGAGCACGTTGGTGACGAACAGGTCGCTGTGCCTGCCGTGGCTGACGGCGGTCATGTCCCAGGGGCCGTTGATGCCGCCGCCGACGAACGTCTCACGGACGGTGCCGTGCCGGTCGAGCACCAGCAGGCAGCCGGCCTGCGCGGTGGCGGCCGTGCCGTCGGCGGTGGGCAGGCTGCCGACCACGACCCAGCCGCCGGGCAGCACGGTGAGCGCGGTGGTGAGGCCGACGCCGCCGGGGCAGGGGCCGGGCAGATGGGCGGGGTCGATGGTGGCGAACGTCGTCACGGCGCCGTCCGGGGCGACCTGCACCAGGGTGGTGCCGGTGCCCTGCAGGTTGGCCGCGTTGTTGAAGTTGCTGACCAGGACGCTGCCCCGGTGCAGGTCCCCGACGTTCTCCTTGATCGTGAACGTGCCGTACGGGTTCTGGTCACCGTTCCCCGGCACGGTGGACGGGCCGGGGGTGACGGTGTTCAGCCGGTCCAGGAACGGCCGTGGGCCCATCACGTGGCCCGCGGGCGCGGCGGCGGTCAGGCCGAAGGTCAGCGCGGCGATCGCCAGCGCGCTCGAACATGCCCGAAATCTCATGTACTGCCTCCTGAGGAGCGGGCCGGACCTGCGCAATCGGCGGTCCCGACCCGTGAACGTGCTCTGAACTGCCCCCCGGCAGGCCACGTTAGGCACGCCGCCCGGCGCGCCGCTTGCCGGTTCCGCCAATTGACCCCGGCCGGACCCTAAGGTCGGCCGGCCAGCTCCAGGGCACGGTGGGCGAGCCACAGGTCGTGGACGGCGGTGGGTGGGCGCAGCAGTGCGCAGTTGAGCAGCGTCTCGATCCGGCCGAGGCGTTTGCGGACGGCCGAGGGCGAGAGCGCCAACTCCTGGGCGGTGGGGCCGATTCGGGCGTCGTGGCGCAGCCAGCGCGCGAGGGTGTCGGCCAGCGCGGGCGGGGCGTCGGGGGCGTGCAGCGGGTGGAGCCGGCTCGAAGCCCAGTCGATCACCTGCGGCTGGGCCAGAAGTTCGTCAAGTCCGGCTCCACCAACGCACATTGAGTGCCCGTCAGTCCGCACTCGCAGGGCCAGGGAGAGCGCGGCCCGGTCGGCGAGGCGGTGCGGGTCGGTGCCGAGGCGGTGGTGGAGGTGGGTGAGGCGGGCGGCCAGGGTGTTGCGGTGGATGCCGAGGCGGGCGGCGGCGTCGGTGGGGTGGTGCAGCCACGCGGTGGCGGTGGCGAGCAGCGCGGGGCCGTCGGGGTCCTGGGGGCGGGCGGGCCGGTGGGTGTGCAGGGGGGCGAGGGTGGCGGCGGCCCAGGCGGCGCCGGCGGGGCCGAGCGCGGGCGCGAGGTCGCCGAGTTGGGCGTGGGCGGCGCGGCGTTCGGGGTGCCGGCGGGCGGCGGTGAGGGCCCGGAGGGCCTGGTGGTGGGCGAGGGCGGTGTCGCGCAGCGGGACGGCGTCGCTGATTCCGACGTGGCAGGTGTCGGCGACGGCGGGGTGGTGCAGCCAGGCGGCGAGCGGACGGGTGCCGGTGGCGGGTTCGAGGACGAGGGTGCGGCCGGCTCCGCCGGGTTCGCGGCCGACCCAGGCGGCGGTGGTGGCGGCCCAGTCGGCGGCGTCCCGGCGGGCGGCTGCGGGTCCTTCGACGGCGTACATCCGTACGGTGTCGGGCAGTGCGCTGCGCAGGGTTCGGGCGAGTCGGCGGGCAACAGCGACCTGGCCGGCCATCAGCAATTGGAGGACGGCTTCGCGGGTGCCGGTGTCGGCGAGTTGCGCCTGGTGGGCCTGTTGGCGGCCGCGTTCGGCGTCCCAGGTGAGGCTGAGGACGGTGGCGGCGTCGGCGAGCAGGACGGGCAGGTCGGGCGGGGCGGGTCGGGGTGCGACGGCGGCGAGGACGGGCAGTCGGGTGCCGGGGCGGCCGGGCAGGGTGACGACCAGGCAGGTCAGGGCGGTCTGTCCGACGGCGGCGGAGCCGGTGCCGCGGGTGACGGCTTCGCGGACGGCGCTGCGGGCCAGGGCGCGTTCGGCGGCGTTGACGGGTGCGGGTGGCGGGCAGGCGTCGGTACCGGAGGGGTGCAGCAGCAGGACGCCGGCCCGGGTGCGGGCGGCGAGCAGGCGCAGGACGGCGGGGGTTCCGCCGCGGCGTCCGGCGGCCTGGAGGTCGAGGACGTCGTCGGCCCGGCGCAGGCGCTGGACGGTCCGACCCCCCGGCAGGGGCGTCTCGCGCATGTCGCTTCCCCCGAGTGACATCCGAAGTCGATTCGCCCCCAGGCTATCCGCGCCACGAGCGGAAGATCAACGCGCTCGGTGTGCGGTTCGACACCGTCCGGCGGGGCTCACCGGGCACCGTCGCACCTGGCCGGCCGGGGCGTCGCCCTAGGTTTGCGGGGCACCGCACCAGCAGCACCGATCTGGAGGACCCATGACCCGCAGGACCGGCCTCGGCCGTCTGCTCACCACCGCCGGCGCCGTCACCGCGCTGACCGTGACGCTCTCGCTGACCTCGGCGGGCTCCGCGTCGGCGGCCAGCGACTTCCAGGGGAACCTGAAGAGCAACGCCACCAACAAGTGCCTGGCGCTGGACGGCGGCGGCGACGGCAACGGCCTCCCGGCGTTCCAGTGGGACTGCAACGGCAACAACGACCAGCTGTGGACGTTCGAGAACACGGGCGGCGGCGCCTACGAGATCGTGAACCGCTGGGGCCTGTGCCTGGAGGCGCCGGGCTGGACCACCCAGCCGGGTGCCCAGCTCGGCCAGTGGGAGTGCCACGGCGGGGCGAACCAGACCTTCTACATCGACAACTACATGATCGACAGCTCGAACATGCGCTTCAAGAACAAGAACTCGGGCCTGTGCGTCAGCGTGCAGGGCGGCAGCTCCGCACTCCGCACTCCGATCATCCAGTGGTACTGCAACGACGCGGCCGACCAGCGCTGGCACGTCTGACCGCGACGGCGGTGAGCAGGCCGAGGGCGGCGGTGAAGATCCACGGCTGGTCCAGCGGCGAGAGGCTGTAGGCGACCAGCACGACGACCGGCGGCAGCGCGCGGTGCGCGGCCCGGTGGACCAGCAGCGGGCCGATGAGCAGGACGGCACCGGCCAGGCCCGTCCACCAGCCGTGCACCGCGGTCTCGAAGACCGCGAAGGCGGCCGAGAACAGCGCCAGGACCGCCCACCCCAGCCGACTCGCCGGGCCGGGTCCGTCCGGCCGTCGATCCGTCAACTTCCCCATGGAGAGCATCCCTTCTGCCGTCACGCCACCAAAAGCTAAGGCTAATAGCGTTAGCCGTCAACCCGCCGGACCCTTGGCGCGAATATTCGTTGTACACCGTAGAAGGATTCCTCTACGGTGTACAACACATGCCCGGCCATCACCGGGCGCCTTCGTCCGCGTCCATTCCGGGGGAGCCCTCTTGTCACCAACGTCCGTCCCAGCCACCGCTCCGCACCCGCGCCGCTGGGTGATCCTGGCGGTGGTGTGTCTCGCCACCCTGGTGGTCCTGCTCGACAACACCGTGCTGAACGTCGCGATCCCGTCGCTGACCGAGGAGTTGGGCGCGGGCACGGCCGACATCCAGTGGATGATCAACGCCTATTCGCTGGTGCAGTCCGGCCTGCTGCTGACGGCCGGTAGCCTCGCCGACCGGTACGGCCGCAAGCGCGCCCTGCTGGCCGGGCTGGCACTGTTCGGCATCGGCTCCGCCACCGCCGCCTTCGCCCAGTCCACCGGCCAACTGATCGCCGCCCGGGCCGGCATGGGCATCGGCGGCGCCCTGCTGCTGACCACCACGCTCGCCGTGGTGATGCAGGTCTTCCAGGGCGAGGAGGTGCCCAAGGCGATCGGCATCTGGGGCGCCGTCAGCTCGCTCGGCTTCGCGGGCGGCCCGCTGCTCGGCGGCGTGCTGCTGGCGCACTTCTGGTGGGGCTCGATCTTCCTGATCAACCTTCCGGTGGCGCTGATCGGCCTGTTCGCGGTGGCCCGCCTGCTGCCGGAGAGCCGCGACCCGGCCGGCCGCCGACCCGACATCCCGGGCGCGGTGCTGTCCACCGTCGGCATGGTCGGCGTGGTGTTCGCGATCATCTCCGGCCCGCTGCACGGCTGGGGCTCGGGCCGGGTGCTGCTGTCCGCGGCGATCGGCGCGGCCGCCCTGTCCGCCTTCGTGGCCTGGGAGTTCCGCACCCCGACGCCGATGCTCGACATGGACTTCTTCCGCAACCGCCGCTTCAACGGCGCGGCCGCGGGCGGCGTCCTGGTCGCCTTCGGCATGGCGGGCTCGCTGTTCCTGCTCACCCAGTACCTGCAACTGGTGCTCGGCTACCGCCCGTTGGAGGCCGGCCTGCGGATGACCCCGCTGGCGCTGGCGATCGTGGTGCTCAACCTGACGGGCGTCGGCGCCCGGCTGCTGCCGAAGCTCGGCTTCCCGGGGGCGGTCGCGCTCGGCATGGCGCTGCTGTCCGGCGGCCTCGCGGTGATCGCCTTGACGGGCTCGGCGCACGGGTACACCGGCCTGCTCGCCGGCCTGCTGCTGATGGGCGCCGGCATCGCGGTGGCCCAGCCGGCCATGGCCACGGCCCTGATGGGCGCGATCCCGCCGGAGCGGGCGGGAGCGGGCGCGGGCGTGCAGGGCACGGCCACCGAGTTCGGCGGCGGCCTCGGCGTGGCCGTCCTCGGCGCGGTGCTCGGCTCGCGCTTCGCGGCGGGCCTGCCCGCCCAGGTGCCCGACTCCGCCGCGAAGTCGCTGCCGGACGCGCTGGCCGCCGCACCCGACGACAGCCTCCGCGAGGTGGTGCGGACGGCGTTCTCCGACGGACTGACCTCCAGCCAGCTGATCGGCGCGGCCGCGATCCTGCTCGGCGGCCTGGTCTCGGCGGCCCTGCTGCGGGGCACCGAGCAGCCGACCGCTCCCGCTGCCGTACCGGAGCCCTCACCTGCGGCTTAGCAGCACCGAGCACCCCGGGCCCGCGCACCGCGCGCGGGCCCGAACGCGTACGGTGGGGGCCGTCGAAGCCCGTCCCACCGAAGGCGAAGGAGCAACGTGGCCGCCAAGCGCGCCTCACAGATCAAGAAGAGCGTCTGGCTCACCCCGCAGCCCGCCCGGGGCCGCCGCGGCGGCCGCGCGGCGGGTGCCGCCGCGGGCGGCGCGGGAGGGCTCGACCGCGAGGTGATCGTGGCGGCGGCGGTGCGGCTGCTGGACGAGCAGGGCGAGGCGAGGTTCTCGATGCGCGCGCTGGCGGCCCGGCTCGACGTCACGCCGATGTCGCTGTACTGGTACGTCGCCGACAAGGACGACCTGCTGGAGCTGGCGCTGGACGTGGTGGCGGGCGAGATGGAGCTGCCCCGGCCCGGCGACGGCCTGAGCTGGCAGGACGGCCTGCGGGCGCTGGCCGCGACCTGGCGGGCGACGATGCTGGCGCACCCGTGGGCGGTGCGGATCTACAACGACTACCTGAACGTCGGGCCGAACTCGGTCCGCTACTCCGCTCGCGCCGTGGAGGTGGCGCGCAGCTCGCCGCTGCCGGAGCCCGACGCGATGGCCGCCCTGTCGGCGATCTTCCAGTACACGTACGGCTTCACCGCCAACGAGGTCAACTGGCAGGAGAAGGCGGCCGCGGCCGGCGCCACCGTCGACGGGCTGATCGAGGAGATCACCGAGGCGGTGCGGGAGGTTCCGGAGATCGCCGAGTCGGGCGCACTGGTGGAGCGGCCGGACGAACCCGAAAAGCTGCTGCGCGAACAGCACTTCCACCGCGCCCTGGACTGGATGCTGGCCGGCATGGCGGCCGGGCTCGCGAACCCCGCTACGTGAACTCCTGCTGACAGC
Source organism: Kitasatospora sp. NPDC004614 (assembly GCF_042873675.1). Lineage (NCBI taxonomy): Bacteria > Bacillati > Actinomycetota > Actinomycetes > Kitasatosporales > Streptomycetaceae > Kitasatospora > Kitasatospora sp. NPDC004614. Next base: position 84,828 of record NZ_JBIALR010000005.1, on the reverse strand, counting down.
GCTCCAACCAGTCCAGCTCGGCCTTCAGTTGCAGCACCGCGCCCTCGATCAGCAGCCGGGAGGCGCCGAGTTCGCGGGACCGGTCGGCACTGGCGTCCAGTCCGCGCAGGGTGGCCAGGCAGTGCGAGCGCTGAAGGTCGATCAGGGTGCGGCGGTCGGCGAGCCGGGTCTGCGGGGCGAGCACGAGTTTCAGGAAGAACTCCTCGCGGACCTTGGCGCCCTCGGACGGCCGGGCGAACCAGTCGGCGAGCTCGCGCCGCCCCGGGTCGGTCAGCGCGAAGACCCGCTTGGCGGGGCGGCCGTCCTGGGCGACGTCCTGTCCCTCGATCAGGCCGGACTTCTCCAGCCGGCCCAGGGTGATGTACACCTGCCCATCGTTGGTGGGCGGCCAGGCCGGGCCGAAGGTGTTCTCCAGGGACCGGCGGAGCTGGTAGCCGTGCGCGGGGCCCGTGGCGAGCAGTGCGAGCAGGGGTAGCCGCACGCGGGTGCCTCCTTGAACTTCAGGGGGGTGCGCCGGGCGGTCGGACCGTGTTCGGCCGCGCGCCGGGCGGCGCTCCTGGGCGTGCCCTACCCCCGAGCGCGCCCGGTTATTCGTCCGGAACCCGATCCGAAACGGCCCAAGTGGTGGCACCCTGTGGCGCAGAAGGTGACAGACGTCCCCCCAGTCTCCTGGACACACTCTTTGGCGTATACCTAACATGCAGGTATCCCCGAGGAACTGACGGCCTGTCAGCCGGTTCCCACGCCTGCCAGCGCGACCTCCCTCGCGCGCTCCCGTGAAGGTGACGCATGATCACGCCCGTCGTCCCCGGCGATCCGCCGCGCCCCGCCCAGCTCCCCGGCCAGTCCGCCGAAGCCCCCGCGGAACGCCGACTCCCGGCCGAACAGACGGCTCCGGGCGCGCCCGACGAGCTCTGGTGGCGGTCCGCGGTGATCTACCAGGTGTACGTCCGCAGCTTCCAGGACTCCAACGGCGACGGCATCGGCGACCTGCCGGGCGTGCGGGCCCAGCTGCCCTACCTGAAGCGCCTGGGCGTGGACGGCGTCTGGCTGAACCCGTTCTACCCGTCACCGCAGCACGACCACGGCTACGACGTCGCCGACTACAAGGGCGTCGACCCGATGTTCGGCACCCTGGAGGACTTCGACCTGCTGGTCGAGGACTGCCGCAAGCTCGGCCTGCGCCTCGTCCTCGACACCGTGCCCAACCACTGCTCCACCGAACACCCGTGGTTCCAGGACGCGTTGCTCGCCGCCCCCGACAGCCCCGAGCGGGCGCGCTTCCACTTCGCGGACGGCCGCGGCACGGACGGCGAACTCCCGCCCAACAACTGGCGGGCCATGTTCGGCGGCCCCGCGTGGAGCCGGATCACCGAACCGGACGGCACCGCCGGCCAGTGGTACCTGCACATGTTCACCCCCGAACAGCCGGACCTGAACTGGCGCAACCCCGAGGTGCCGGCCGAGTTCGAGAAGGTCCTGCGCTTCTGGCTGGACCGCGGCGTGGACGGCTTCCGCATCGACGTCGCCGCCGGCCTCTTCAAGCACCCCGAACTCCCCGACTCCCCCGACCCGGAGGCCGACGAGCGCACCCGCGACTCCGTCAACCCGCTGGCCTGGAACCAGCCCGAGGTGCACGACATCTGGCGCGCCTGGCGGGCGATCTGCGAGGAGTACACCGCGCTCGACGGACGGCAGCGGCTGCTGGTCGGCGAGGCCTCCGTGCCGACCCCCGCCGAACAGGCCATGTACGTCCGGGCGGACGAGCTCCACCAGGCGTTCTTCTTCCACCTGCTGCACGCGCCGTGGGACAGCGAGCACTTCCACCAGGTGATCGACGCCGCGGTGCGCGACATCACCGCCACCGGATCCACCGTCACCTGGGTGCTCAACAACCACGACCAGGTCCGCACCACCACCCGCTTCGGCAGCCCCGAACGGGCGCGCGCCGCCGCCCTGTTGATGCTGGCACTGCCCGGCGCGGCCTACCTGTACCAGGGCGAGGAACTCGGCCTGCCCGAGGTCGACGACCTGCCGGACGATGTGATCACCGACCCGATCTTCCACCGCACCGGCAGCCGCAAGGGCATCCGCGACGGCTGCCGCGTCCCGCTCCCCTGGGCCGGCACCGAGGCCCCGTTCGGCTTCAGCCCCGACGGCTCCGCCCCCACCTGGCTGCCGCAGCCCCCGTCCTTCGCCGCCCACACCGCCGAGCGCGCCCTCACCGACCACACCTCCCCCTACCACCTCTACCGCGAGGCCCTCCACCTGCGCCGCCTGCTCCCGCAACTCGGCGAAGGCACCCTCCGCTGGCTGGAGACCCCGCCCAACGTCCTCGCCTTCACCCGCGGCGACGGCATCCTGGTCGCCACCAACTTCGGCACCACCCCCGCCCCCGCCCCCGTCACCGGCACCCCCCTCCTCTCCTCCGCCCCCTGCCCCCCGGGCATCCTCCCCCCGGCCACCACCGCCTGGTGGCTCCAGCCCCGCATGTGACGGGCCCCGCCAGGTACCCTGCCCCGAACACGACGAAGGGGGCAGGGACTTGGCGGGTCACAGCATCGGCGGGGAACTGATCGGCGACGAGCACGACGACTCCTGGGGACACGTCCAGGAGTTCGCCGGCCTGTTCGCGGGGTACGACTACTCAACCCCGGAGGAGGACCAGTACCTCTGGGACGTGCAGTTGCTGGGCTGCACACCCGCGGGTTCGCTGCTCGCCGCCCTCGACCGCATCGGTACCCGCAGGGCCGCGCTCGAAGGCTGGGCCGACCTGTATCTGCACGACGCGAAGGACCGCCGCATGGGCCGGCTGTCGGTCTACGGGGTCACCGTGCTGGCCGCGCAGCCGTCCGAGCGCGGCGCGGGGCTGTGGGACATCACCGTCGAACTGTGCGGAGACAGTCTCTCCCCGGCCTGCGAACTGCCCTGGCGCCTGCGCCGATCGGGAACCCTCGACCGCCCCGGCCTCTGGCACGGCCTGGACCGGGCGGGCCGGATGGCCTGGGCGGGGGCCGCACTGTTCTCCCACCGGCCGCCCGCACCCGAGAAGCAGTGGCCGCCGCACGGCCATTACCGGCTCGACGGGCGGCACATCGTGGACGAGTACGCGTTCTACTGCGCACTGGGCGAGGCCGTGAACGGCCCCGGCGGCTACTTCGGCTGGAACCTCGACGCCCTGAACGACTGCCTCTGCCTGCCCAGTTGGGGCGGCGCGGCCTCCGTCACGCTGGAGTGGGAGCACTCCGGCCCGAGCCGGACGGCGCTCGACGCGGAGCTGCTGGATCCGGCCGAGCCCGGGCGCGGATCCGTGCTCCGCATCATCGACGAGATCTTCGAGCGCAACGGCGTCGCAGTCCTCCTGCGCTGATCACCGAACCGTCACCGGATCCGCACGATTCTTTGAGTTTGGGCATTGAGGGGGGCCGAGCGGCCGAATTCACCCGATCGGGTGTTCACATGCTGGACACGCTGTCGATGAATACAGGTCAGCACTGTGACAATGGTGTGGACCATAGGTCCCACCCCGTCGCGCGGCGCGTGTCAGGCATGCCGGCGGCGATCCTCAACGGCGAGGAGGACCAGGGGCGGCCCCCTCGCGGGGCGCCCTCGTGCACCATCCGATTCACGGAAGGTTGTGCCTTGATGCCGGCCACCCACAGCTCTGCCGCGTCCACCGACGCCGGCGCCCGCCTGATCGAGCCGCTGTACCAGGAAGTCCTGCGGCGGAACCAGGGCGAGAACGAGTTCCACCAGGCGGTCCGTGAGGTCCTCGAAACGCTCGGCCCGGTCCTGCTGCAGCGCCCCGAACTCGTCGACGCGCGGATCATCGAGCGGGTCTGCGAGCCCGAGCGGCAGCTGATCTTCCGCGTGCCGTGGTCCGACGACAAGGGCGGTATCCACGTCAACCGGGGCTTCCGGGTGGAGTTCTCCAGCGCACTTGGCCCGTACAAGGGCGGACTGCGCTTCCACCCCTCCGTCAACCTCGGAATCGTCAAGTTCCTCGGCTTCGAGCAGATCTTCAAGAACGCCCTGACCGGCATGCCGATCGGCGGCGGCAAGGGCGGCTCCGACTTCGACCCCAAGGGCCGTTCGGACGCCGAGATCATGCGGTTCTGCCAGTCGTTCATGACCGAACTCCACCGCCACCTGGGCGAGTACACCGACGTCCCGGCCGGTGACATCGGCGTCGGCGGCCGCGAGATCGGCTACCTGTTCGGCCAGTACAAGCGCATCACCAACCGCTACGAGTCGGGCGTCCTGACCGGGAAGGGCCTGGGCTGGGGCGGCGCGCAGGCGCGCACCGAGGCCACCGGCTACGGCTGCGTGATGTTCACCGAGGAGATGCTGCGGGTCCGCGGCGAGAGCCTGGCCGGGCAGCGCGTGGTGGTCTCCGGCTCCGGCAACGTGGCGATCTACGCGATCGAGAAGGCCCAGCAGCTGGGCGCGACCGTGCTGACCTGCTCCGACTCGACCGGCTACGTGGTCGACGAGAAGGGCATCGACCTGGCGCTGCTCAAGGAGGTCAAGGAGACCCGTCGCGGCCGGGTCTCCGACTACGCCGAGGCGCGCGGCGAGCACGTCAAGTACGTGCCGGGCACCGGCGTCTGGAACGTCCCCTGCGACGTGGCGCTGCCCTGCGCCACCCAGAACGAGCTGCACGAGGCGGACGCGCTCGCGCTGGTCCGCGGCGGCGTGAAGGCCGTCGCCGAGGGCGCCAACATGCCGACCACCCCGGAGGCGGTGCGGGTGTTCCAGGAGGCGGGCGTGGCGTTCGCGCCCGGCAAGGCCGCCAACGCGGGCGGTGTCGCCACCTCCGCGCTGGAGATGCAGCAGAACGCCTCCCGCGACTCATGGACCTTCGAGCACACCGAGCACCGGCTCGGCGAGATCATGAAGCACATCCACGACTCCTGCTTCACCACGGCGGAGAAGTACGGCAGCCCGGGCAACTACGTGGTCGGCGCGAACATCGCCGGCTTCGAGCTGGTCGCCGACGCGATGCTCGCCCAGGGCCTGATCTGACGCCCTGCCACTGAGGAGGCCCGGACCGCGGCGGCGGTCCGGGCCTTCCTCATCCGCGCAGCAGCGTGCGCAGCGCCCGCCGGAACACCACCCGGCCGCACCACGCCGTCGGCCGGTCGAACAGGCCGGGCAGCACCCCGATCCGCAGCTCCTCCCGCCACCGGACGACGCTGCCGCCCCGGTACGGCCGCACCTCGATCTCGGCCCACCCCGTCACCACCGGCCCACGCTTGACCAGCCGACACCGCCCGGCCCCGAAACTCCCCTGCGGCGGCTCCCACCGTTCGACGTCCATCACGTCCGCGAACCCGAACCGCCCGATCCCGGTCCGCCCCACCACCGTCCGGCCGTCACCGGTGACCACGGTGAACGGCACCGCCTCCCCGTGCCGGGGCCAGTCGGTGACGCGCCGCCAGGTCTCCTCGGGCGACAGCGCCACTGCTTCCACGATGCGGAACTCGGTCATTCGATGATCCTATCCGCGACCCGCTCGCGGGAGTAACTTGTGCGCCCCACGGCCTCGTACCACAAGGAACAGGTGAGGGCCCGTCATGGCCACCAAGAAGCACCACAAGAAGCGCAACCGGACGAAGCACGGGCTCACCCCGAAACGCCGCGATCTGTCGCCGGCCCCCAAGCGGACGCCGACGCCTGCGTGGCTGCTGCAACTGATCGGGGCGGTGATCGGACCCCTGTTTCTGTTCGGCGGCGCGCTGCAGACGCTGGCCCTCGCCGACATGCACAGCAGGCCGGAGCTGCGGATGACTGTCGGAGCGTGCGAGACCCACCACGGGAGCAAGGACTCCGTCACCAGCTGCTACGGCACCGGCGACCCTGGCGCACCCGTCACCGGCGCAGGCTTGCTGTTGCGCCAAGCGCCGGAGGAATACCCGGCCGGCACCGTGGTGAAGGTCCGCTGTGCCCAGGACGGCATCTGTGACGTCATCACCGCGGGCAGGCTCTTCATCACGCTCCTCACCACCGTCGCCGGACTCCTGATCGTGGGCGCCACCCTGGTCGCCCTCACCCTCCGCGCCGTCGACCGGTTCGCCCCGCACCGCTCCGAACTCCTGCGCACCCGCCGAGTCCGCCGCGGCCTCGCCCGGACAGGCATCGGCACCGTCCTGCTCGCCGTCACCGGATCCCTGTTGTTCATATTCCTCTGACAACCACACCACAACGGTGCTGCGGCGCGAGTAACTTGTGGGCCGCACGGTCACGTGCACCAGGGGCTGGGGAAACCGTCATGTCAAAACGCAGACAGGAAGCGCACGCCTACCGGGCTGCCGCGCGGCGCGAGCAGGAGAAGAAGCGGCCGCGGATGTGGAACGGCTCGGACCGGTTCGATCCCGACAGACCGGGCCTCGGCATCGCGATCAGCCTGATCGGGCTGGGCCTCGGCACCGTCGCGCTCGTCCTCGGAACGGGCAACCTCCGGACCATGAACGACGCCGCCTCCCTCCCCCAGCTGAGAATGACCGTCAGCTCCTGCGAGAGCGTCACGCCTCCCCCGAGCTCACGCAATCGCCAGCCGGAGATCACCTGCTACGGCCGGGGCACCGACGGACCGTCCGGCGTCACCACCGAGCAGTGGCACCTCAACGAGGCTCCGGACGTCCTGCAGAGCGGCCAAGTGGTGAACGTCCGCTGCACTCCGGGCGGCTCGTGCCGGACCGACCTCGGCGATTGGGGCCTCCCCGGCGTCTTCCAGATCACCCTGGGCGTGCTGCTCCTCTCCGCCGGCGTCTACACCGGCAGCCGCGTCCTGACCCACCGCTACGCGCCCTGGCACGACGACTTCTTCCGCCGCCGATCCACCGTGGTGGCGACGCTCGCATTCTTCGCGACGGTCCTCGTGCTCGGCATCGTCGCGGGCGTCCTCGTCTGAACCGGCCTGCGCGGTTTCCTGGACCGACCCGGTACCGCGGCCATCGCCGCCGTACTGCTCAGCCTCGTCGGGTTCCTGGTCCACGTGTTCACCTGACGCCCCGTCGGCAGAAGGGCCCGGACCGCGTCGGCGGTCCGGGCCCGTTCTGTGCAATGGCGCTTCACGCGGCCTTGACCAGGTTCTCCGGGGTGTGCCGGGCGGTTGCCACCGTCGTACTGGTGGTCTCCGGCCCGTCGTGGCGCGGCCACAGGACGAGGGCGCCGGTGGCTCCCGCTGCGGCGAGGCCCGCCAGAACGGTCCAGGTCACCGGGTAGCCGGCGGTCGTGCCGAGCCAGCCCGCGATCGGGTAGGTGATCAGCCAGGCCAGGTGCGAGAGCGAGAACTGGGCGGCGAACACCTCGGGAATCGCGCTGCGTCCGACGGAGGCGCGCAGGACCTTGCCGGTCGGGGTGATGATCAGCGCCATGCCGATCCCGGTCGCGATCCAGATGACGGCCGTACCGGCCCAGGTGGCGATCCCGGCCGCGATGACGGTCGCCGCGGCGGCGGTCGCGGCCACCAGGACGGCGGCGCCGGCCATCATCACGGTGCGGGCGGCGATCCGGTCGAGGACCCGGGGCAGCGCGAGCGCGGCCAGCAGCGTTCCGGTGCCGGAGGCGGCGAGCATCCAGGCGACGTCCGACTGCGAGCCGCCGAGCTCGTCACGCACGTAGTTGACGGTGTTCACCACGACAATCGAACCGGCGGCGGCGACCGTCAGGTTCAGCGCCATGATGCCGCGCAGCCGCGGTGTGGTGAGGAAGGTCCTGATCCCTGCCGCCGCCTTGTCCCAGGCCTTGCTGTGGGCGCTCGGGCGGGCGTTCGGGATGCGGGTCGACAGAACGAGGAGCGCGGAGAGCAGGAACCCGACGGAGGTGCCGAGGAACAGCCGGTCGAAACTCAGGAACGTCAAGGCCAGGCCGGCCAGCACGGGACTGAGCAGGCTCTCCATGGTGGAGGCCACCTGGGAGGCGGACAGCGCACGGGTGTAGGCGGCGTCGTCGGTGACGATGTCGGGGATGACGGCCTGGAACGTCGGCGTGAACGCCGCGGAACCGGCCTGGAGCAGCCCGATCAGGACGTAGACGTGCCAGATCTCGCTGACGAACGGCAGCAGCAGGACGACCGAGCCGCGGATCACGTCGAGCGCGACGAGCACGGCTCGTCTGGGGAGCCGGTCGATGTACGCGGCGGCCAGCGGCGCGATGACCACGTACATCACCATCTTGACGGTCAGTGCGGTGCCCAGCACTGTGCCGGCGCGGGGCCCGGCGAGGTCGTAGGCGAGGAGGCCGAGGGCCACGGTGGTCAGTCCGGTGCCGAAGAGGGCGATGACCTGGGCGGCGAAGAGGTGGCGGTAGTCACGGATCGCGAACAGTCGCATGACGGGTTCCTTCCGGGTCCATGCGGCCGGGCACGGCCTCCGGGGTGGCGGCCGTGCCCCGCACATACAGGCAGGGGTGTTGTCGCTACTCATCGGTGTCGCCCTCGTTTCCCGGCGTGAGGCCGGCCAGGAGGTTGAAGGCACCGGTGAGGATGTTCAGCGCGACGACGCCGACCACATCCGCGATCGCGCGGTCGCTGTAGCCGTGCGCGCGCAGCGCGGTGACCTGTTCGTCGGTGATCGACGTCGGTTCGCGGTAGACCTGGAGGGCGAGGGCGATGATCGCCGCGATCGCGGGATCGGCCGAGGTGCCCTTGCGGGCCCGCTCGATCTCGTCCTCGTCCACTCCGAGCGCGCGGGCGGCGCCGACGTGGGCGTCGAGACAGCGGCCGCACCCCTGTTGCACCTGGATGGCGACGGAGATCCGTTCGCTGATCCTGCGGTCGAGGTTGGCGCGGCCCATGGCCCGGCTGAGCTGGAGGTATCCGCCCAGGACGGCCGGTGAGTGGGCCATGGTGGAGACCATGTCGCCGATGCTGCCGTGCCGGGAGACCAGGTCGGCGAGGAGGTCGCGCGAGGCGCCCACTGCCGTGTCGGGCGTGAGGGCGGTGAGGCGGGGCATGTGCGTACTCCTTTCTTCGGAGCGGACGGGGGTCGCGCTTTCAGTGGTGACCGTGGTGCCCGTGGTGGGCGTGGTGCTCGTGCTCCGGCGCAGCGGTGGCGGTGGCGGTGGCGGTCTTCGTGGTGGTGCGCACCGTGAACTCGGCGGTCCGCACGGTGCCCTCGTGCTGGAAGTCCAGGAACAGGCGGTAGGTGCCGGCCGAGGGCGCGACGGCCATGAAGGAGATCTCCGGGCCGGGAGCGGTGACGCCGTCGCCGGGGGCGCCCTCCGGGTGGACGTGGAGGTAGCCGAGGTCGCCGACGCGCAGCGCCACCAGGTGTCCGTAGGCGGCCAGGTAGGGCTCGAGGTCGGTCACGGGGTGTCCGTCGCGGCTGACGGTGAGGGTCAGCTCGCTCGCCTCGCCGGCCAGCAGCTCGCCGTCGAGCGTGACCGCGTAGTCGCCGATCCGGGCGATCCCGGTGGTCTCCGGGAGCGGGCGCGGGTCGTAGGCACCGGCGACGGCGACGTCGGCGCCGAGCGTCAGGGTTCCGGTGTGGGCGGCCGGGTGGATGTCGGTGAAGAACTTCCAGTCGCCCGGCGTCAGGGTCAGCTCGGTGGTCCAGACGCCCTTGCCGTCCCGCACCGGGTGCACGTGCTGGAAGCCGGTGGTGTCGCGCCGCACGGCGATGAAGTGCAGCTCCTTCTCGTGCTCGGAGACGTACTCGGTCACCGGTCGCCCGTCGGGGCCGGTCACCCGGAAGGTGATCGTCTGCGGACCGGCACCGAGGATCGTCGCGTCGAGCTCCAAGGTGTAGCCGCTCTCCGACACCGAGAGTCCCCCGGCCTGGGCGTCGCCGTGGCCCGCGTGGCCGCCGTGGCCCGCGTGGCTGTGTGCGGCGTGCTCGTGTCCGGCGTGGCTGTTCATGGCATCTCCTCGAGTGAGTACTGCGTCCCCGGGGGGCTCGTCGCCCTCTCAATGACTGAACGATATACCCCCCAGGGGTATAAGCGAAAGCCCTCCCGGCCTCAGGCTTGCCTCCGGAATCCGGAGTCGCACGGAGTCGTCCGACACCGCGGCTCGCACCCGGCGCACCCGCACGAGAAGAAGGTGATGGCCCGTCATGACCCAGGAACGGAACCGGAATACCAGCGGGCGCCTCTCGGTCCGGGCGAACGCGGTCGGCCTGCTGATGACGCTGCTGCTCACCGCCGTCGGCGTCGGCATCCTGGTGACCGGCGCGGCCCGGCTCACGGAGCTGGCGGACGCCCGCCGCCGGCCCGAGGTGCCGATGACCGTCTCCTCATGCAGTACCGTCCGCACCCTCCGCCTCGCCACCACCACCTGCCACGGCACCGTCCCCGCCGGTCCCGCACAACTGATCGACGCGCCAAGGAGGTTCGCGGAGGGCGCCGTGGTGAACGTGCACTGCGCGGACGACGGCACCTGCACCGCCGCCGCCTTCCGCGACTGGGCGGGGCGCGCCGCGCTGGTCGGCCTCGGCCTGCTGGCCTGCGGCGCCGGCCTCACCGGCCTGCTGCGTCGCGGCATCCGCCTGCTCGCGCCCACCCACGACGCGTTCCTCCGCGACCCCCGGCTGACCCGCTTCGCCCAGGCGTACTGCCTCGCCACCGGGCTGATCGCCGCCGGTGGCTACCTCGGCCATCTGCTGACCTGACGGCGGGTCACCTCACGCCGCCGCCAGGCCGCCGCCGATAGTGGGCGGATGAGCACACCTGGTCTCCCCCGCCGGGCCGCCCTGCTGGCCGGACTCGGCTGCGCCGCGCTGACGGCCTGTTCCGCCTCCCACCCGATCGCCCGATCCTTCGGCTCGCCGTCCCCGTCCCCGGCCGGGTCCGCGTTCCCCTCCCCCGCCGCCTGGCAGCCCGGGCCGGGCGAACTCCAACCGGACGTCAAACTCCGGGCGGTGCAGGTGGTGGAGGCGATCGGCACCTGGCCGCCGGGCGGGCAGGGCGCGGCGGCGGCCGGGCAGCGGGTGGCGGCGCTCGGGCTGCCGGCCGGGCTCGCCCAACAGGGCGGAGCGCTGCTGGCGGACGCCCCGCAGGCCGCGGTGGAGGTGATCGACGCCCAGTACGGCGGGCTGCTGAGCGACTCGGCGAGCGTCCTGGTGGTGTGCCGCCAGTGGCTGGCCGGGCCGAACGGCGCCCCGCAGTCCGCGGGCACCACGGTCGACGTGCGGCTGTCCCGGGCCGACCCCCGGTGGGACGTCACCGCCCTGCACCCCGCCGACCCCGGCCCGCCGGCGGCCACCCTCTCCGACCCGGCGACCCGGGTGCTCGCCCAGCCCCGGATCGTGCTGCCGCCCGCCGCCGCGGCCGACGTGCGCAGCGGGCAGGTCCACGACTCGGTGCTGAGCGCGATGCTGACGCTGGCCGGTCCGTACAGTTTCCAGGTCAGCGTGGTGCGTTCCGGCCATCCGCTGCTGGTGTTCGGCACCGACCGGCCGAGCGACCACCCGCTGGGGAAGGCCTTCGACACCTGGCAGATCGACGGCCACCCGGTGGTGGACCCGGCCACCCCCACCGACCTGGTCGACTCCTTCATGCGCGCCGCCGCGGCCGCCGGCTCGTACAACGTGGGCGGCCCGCGCCTGCTGTCCGGCGGACAGGCGGCGAGCCAGTTCTTCAGCGACCCGACCCACCACGACCACGTTCACGCCGGTTTCACCTCCTGAGAACTTTCTCGGTCCACCGGCCGAAATCCCTTGCGCTCCACCCCTGACCTGCGACAACGTGTCGGTCGCTGATCAAGTCGAGGGTTGCGGTGGGGGTTGGGGTCCGTGGTGACGCACAGGGGCGGTGTGGTGGTCACGGTGGCCGCAGGGGTGCTGGCGGCCGCGCTGACGGGGTGTTCGGGGGGCGTGTCCGCGCCGAGGCCGCTGCCCGCGCCGACCGGCGCACGGGCCGTACCCGCGTCGGCCGGCGCGGCGTGGCCGGTCAGCCCCGACCAGGAGTTGGCCGAGCTCCGGGCGGCTCTCGCGCTGCCCGCGCAGCCGTTCTCCGCGGTGCTCAACGTCGAAGTCACGGACGGCACGCGCACCGTGCGGCGGCAGGGCGTGGTCAACGTGTCGGACGACCAGCAGACCGGGGCACTCAGCGTGATATCGGCTTCTGCGGAGCAACAGGCCCGAAGCCAGGCATATCTGACGATCACCCGGGAAGCCGCGTACACCCGCTCCGACGACGCCGCGTGGGTGCGGTCGCCGCGCCCGCCGGAGCCGCTGCTCACCGACCACCGCGTGCTGGCCCGGGAACTGCTGCGGAACGACCCGGGGTCCTTCCGCGGGCGGGCGAGGATCCGGACACTCCGCGGCGGCATGGGCTTCCACCTGGTCGGGCGACTCCCGCTCGCGACGGTCGCCGGGGCGTTCGACACCGCCTCCCGTTCGCAGCTGGCCCAGCATCACGCCTCGGACTGCGTCGCCGACCTGCTGGTCGACGCCGACGGCCGGCTGTCCGTACTGACGCTGACCTGCGAGGCCGATGGCTACCGTCTCCGGTCCACCACCGGCCTCGCCGAGTACGGCCCGGTCGCCGAGACCTCGCCGCCCGCCGACCTCTGATGCCGGATCAGCAGTTGATGCTGCCCTTGCGCAGTGCGTGGCTGCCGGTGTTGCTGTCGTCGGACCAGTAGACGGGCTTGCTGCCGCCCACGCACTCGTCGGCGCCGGCCAGGGTGAAGCCCTCGTTGTTGATGTTCGGCATACCGGCGGGGCGGTTGTGGACGGCGGTGACGGCGAAGGACCCGGCGGTGTTCACCTGGAAGGCCCGGTGCTGGCCGGAGCAGGTGTCGTCGCAGACCACCCAGAGCCGGTTGGCCTGCGGCTCCCACTGGAGTTCCATCACGCCGGCCATGCCGCTGCTGAGGGTGGCGACCTTGGTGAACCCGCCGGCCTCCAGCAGCACGTAGCCGTAGACGGTGCCGGAGCCCTCGACGCCCACGAAGAACACGCCGCCGGTGTGCGCGGCGTAGCGGCTCGGGTCGTAGGCGGCGCCGGTGGCGGCGTCCTTGAAGCCCGCGCCGGTGAGGTAGCTGTCGGGCACCCAGGTGATGCCCTCCAGGCCGAGGTTGGCGCCGGTGGCGGGCAGGTCGGGGGTGAGGTTCCACTCCCGGGTGGCGGTCAGCGTGCTGCCGGTGCCGGACACGTCGTAGCGCAGCACGGACAGCCGGCTGGTGGACGAGGCGTCGGCGTTGCGCTCGCTGGAGACGTACACGCCGCCGACCGAGCCCGCGCCGGTCAGGGTGACGCCCTCGTCGTCGGGGGTGCCGGTGCCGCCGGGGAAGCGCAGCGCCTTGCCGGAGCCCCAGCCGCCGGCGGTGTCGGGCGTCCAGCCGCCGGAGCCGTTCGGGACCAGCCGCCACAGCTTGCCGGAGTTCTGCGCGCCCCACATCACGCCGCCCTCCTGGTAGAGGCCGGACAGGTCGGTGCCGAACACGTTGGCGGCGTCGGCGGTGGCGACCGTCGAACCGCCGGGCCAGGCCACCGGGGTCGTGGAACCGCCGCCGCCGGAGCCGCAGTTGTTGGCGGCGCCGAGGGTCAGGGTGGCGGCCTGGGTCCAGTCGCCGGTGCCGTCGGCGCAGCGCGACCAGGAGGGGTTGGAGTGCGAGCTCCAGCTGAACGAGTCGACCAGGGTGGTGCCGTCGGCCAGGTACAGCCGGGCGCTGTCGGCGGAGCCGAGGCCGAAACTGCCGTGCACGTCGAAGGCCTTGAAGCCGCCCGGGGCCAGGCTGGTGCCGGAGGCGATCTTGTACTTGTTGCTGTCGTTGTCGTCCTTGAGGATCCACCCCGACAGGTCGATCGTCGCGGTGCCCTTGTTGTACAGCTCGATCGAGTCGTTCACCGACCCGGTCGTCACCACCTCGTTCAGGCGGATGTCGTCGGTCGGCGCGGCGGCGGCGGGCGCGGCGGTCAGCACTCCCACGCCGACGGCCGGCAACGCGACGGCGGCCAGCAGCAGCGAGAGGCGACGACGCCACTTCGGGGCGCGCGGTTCGATCACGGTTTCCGTCCCTCGGTTCGGTGTGAACACGGCGCCGACCAACCTCCCGACCCCGCCCCAACGAAGCCCCACCGCGACCTGTTCCCTGCATGAACGCCCGGCGAACCCCGCCCCGGCCCCGGTGCTTGCGGGAACTGTGCCCGGACCGATCGCGTTGTCGGGCGGGGAGGCGATGACATGAAGACCCGACGGAAGGACGGTCCCGACCTGCCGGGGCCGCCCGAGGAGCCGTGGAACGAGGTCGCACCCGGCCTGTGGATGGGCGGCCACTACTGGCACGACCCCACCGGTGAGCTCCAGTTCGTTTGCGTCGGCGCCGAGTTCGACCTGGTGGTCAGCCTGTTCACGGCACCCGGCCACGGGCCCGACCCGGGCGTCGAACACCTGGTCGCCGAGGTGCCGGACGACCCGCTGGACGCCGGGCAGCTGGCCGCCGTCCAGGCCGCGGCCGAGTACACGGCGGCGGCGGTCGCAGCCGGGCGCCGGGTGCTGGTGCGCTGCCACTCCGGCTACAACCGGTCCGGGCTGGTGGTGGCCCAGGCGCTGGTCGAGCTGGGTGCGGACGCCGCCGGGGCGATCCGCCGGGTACGGGCACGGCGCTCGCCCTGGGCGTTGAACAACGAACTCTTCGTCGCCTACCTGGAGACCGGTCTCGACACGGCGCGCCTGCTCAGCTCGCTGACCGCGCCCGGGAGCTGACGAGGCATCGGGCGGGCGCGCGCGGGGCCGCCGGGCGGGGCCTTGGGTGGGCCGCCGGGCGGGGCTTCGGCGGACCTTTGGCGGGTTGGCTGCGGGTTATCGGTGGCTTATGACCTCCTTATCCGCCGGAGCCGTCGCACACCGCGCGCGGAGGGTGGAGGTGGCCGCGCGGGCGGGTGGACGTAGCCCGGCGGGTACGGCGGCGGTAGGTTCCGGGCCTGGTCGGAGGCCGATTCCGCTGGTGCTTTTCGCCGAGCGCGCGGTCGGCGGATTCTGACGCAACGCCAGGTCGGCGGCTCGCCAACGGTGTTGCGGGTGGCCGGATGCCGCCATCGGGGCACCGGCCGAATGTGGCAGACACTTGTCAATTGGTATAGGCCAATCGTAGCCTTCGGTCCGTTCGCGGTGTGCCGGGTCCACACCGCGCCGCCCACGGGTCGCTCCCTGGGCGTCGGGCGGACGTACGTCCGCCCCTTCCCCCACCATCGACCCGGCACTTTTCCGAGGAGAACCATGTCCTGGTCCCGTCGTCTGCTCACCGCGTCCGCGGTGGGCGCGGGCGCCCTGGTCGCCACCACCTTCGCCGCCGGCACCGCCGGCGCCCACGGCGCGATGTTCGGCCCCGCCAGCCGCGTCGCCGCCTGCTACGCGGAGGGCCCCGAGGCCCCCAAGTCCCAGGTCTGCAAGGACCTCGTCGCGGACAGCGGCACCCAGCCGCTGTACGACTGGAACGAGGTCAACATCGCCAGCGCCAACGGGCAGGCCCAGCAGATCATCCCCGACGGCCACCTGTGCTCCGCCAACCGCGACAAGTACCGCGCCCTGGACTGGGCCCGCACCGACTGGCCGGCCACCTCGGTGGCGGCTGGCGCGAAGACCTTCAACTTCCGCGTCACCGCGCCCCACCAGGGCGTCATGACGCTGTACATCACCAACAGCAGCTACAACCCGACCCAGCCGCTGAAGTGGTCCAACCTGGACCTGGCGAACCCGATCGCCACCTTCGCCAGCCCGCGCACCTCGGACAACGGCTACTACAACGTCAACGTCAACCTGCCGCAGCGCACCGGTCGTCAGATCGTCTACATGGTGTGGCAGCGCACCGACAGCCCGGAGGCGTTCTTCGGCTGCTCGGACGTCGAATTCGGCTCGGGCACCGCGGCCGCGGCCGGCGCGCTCGCCGCCCAGACGCCGTCCGCGCCCACCGAGGCGCAGATCGCCGCGGGCGCCGACCACTCCTCCGTCTCCCACACCGGCCACGGCGGCGACGCCCTGACCGCCCAGGAGGCCGCCGCCGGCACCGCCGCGACCAGCACCGCCGCGTCGACCCACACCAACAGCAGCAACGCCCTGCTCGGCCTGGCCGGCGCCGGCCTGCTGTCGGCAACCGCCTCGGGCGTGTACCTGGCCCGCCGGATGCGCAACGCCGCCGTCACCGCCTGACGGCCCATGAACGCCTGACGCGAGTCAGGCGGGTGGCGTGGCCCCATCCCCCACAGCTCCGGGGCCGCGCCCTCCGTCACCATGGCCTGCCGGAGCCATCGCACTCCCTTTGCCGCACCCTCCCCACACCACGGCCTGCCGGAGCGCCCCAGAACCGGCCCGGAGCCGACCCGCCGCGGAGCCCGGCGCTGCCCCGACGCTGGCTCGACGCCGCCTCCGACGCCGCCCCGACGCCGCCTGCCCGTCCCGTCCCGCCCGCGCCTCGACGAACCGTCAACTCTCTGCAAAACCACAGGCTTTCACCTTGACGGCCCCAATTGGTCTGGACCATCTTGAGTCCGCCCCCAGCACCGCGCACCGCACCGCGCCGCACCGCAGCCGGTGCACCCCATGCACCCGTTGCACCACCCCACTCCCCCACACCGTCGAGGAGAACCCGCCCATGAGGCGCGTCACCCTGTCTCTCGCCGCCACCACGGCCCTGCTCGTCGCGCCGCTGGCCGCCACCTCGGCCGGCACGGCCAACGCCGCCGGGATCTCCGGACTGGTCGCCGACTACGCCGTGACCCAGAGCTGGTCGAACGGCTTCCAGGCCAGCTACACCGTCACCAACCACACCAACACCACCGTCAACACCTGGTTGCTCTCCTTCGACCTGCCGACCGGCGAGACCGTCTCCAGCCTGTGGAACGGCACCCTCACCTCCACCAGCACCTCCACCGGCACCCACTACACGGTGACCTCGCCGACCTGGGCCTCGCCGCTCGCCCCCGGCGCCAGCGCCCCCGCTGTCGGCTTCGGCGTGACCAGCGGTGCCACCCAGACCGCGCCCGCCAACTGCACCATCAACAACCTGCCGTGCGCCGGTGCGCCCGCCGACAGCACCCCGCCGACCGTCCCCGGCAGCCTGCGCAGCACCGCCACCGGGCCCGGCAGCATCACCCTCGGCTGGAACGCCGCCACCGACAACGTCGGCGTGGCCGGCTACCACCTGCGCGAGGGCAGCACCGTCGTCGCCACCGCCACCGGCACCAGCGCGACCGTCCGCGGGCTGCTCCAGGGCAGCAGCCACACCTTCACCGTCAGCGCCTTCGACGCCGCCGGCAACGAGTCCGCCGCCTCCACCGCCGTGACCGCCACCGCCGGCACCGGCACCACACCCGGCACCGCCGCGCCCTACGTGGACCTCGGCGCCTACCCGACGCCCAGCCTCCCCGCGCTCTCCGCCGCCAGCGGACTCAAGGAGTTCTCGCTGGCCTTCATCATCAACGGCAGCCAGCCCTGCACCGCCAGCTGGTTCGGCGCGTACGACCCCGCCACCGGCTGGGACAAGGACGACATGGACGCCATCCGGGCCGCCGGCGGCGACGTCCGCCCGTCGTTCGGCGGCGCGAACGGTACCGAACTGGCGCAGTCCTGCACCACCGTGGCCTCGCTCGCCGCCCAGTACCAGAAGGTGGTGGACGTCTACACGCTGGACCGGGTCGACTTCGACATCGAGGGCACCGCCGTCACCGACCACGCCTCCGTCGACCGCCGCTCCGCCGCCCTCGCCCAGGTGCAGGCCGCGCAGCGCGCCAAGGGCCGCGACCTGAAGGTCAGCCTGACCCTGCCGGTGCTACCCAGCGGACTCACCGCCGACGGCGTCTACATCCTGCAGTCCGCCAAGAACGCCGGGCTGGCCGTCGACCTGGTCAACGTCATGGCGATGGACTTCGGCGACTGGGCCGCCCCGAGCCCCGCCGGCAAGATGGGCGCCTACGCGATCCAGTCCGCCCAGTCCACCCAGGCGCAGATCCGCTCCGTGTGGACCAACCTGACGGACGCTCAGGCGTACGCCATGGTCGGCGTCACCCCGATGCTCGGCCAGAACGACACCAGCTCCGAGGTGTTCGGCATCTCCGACGCCCAGCAGCTGCTCACCTTCGCCCAGCAGAACCACCTCGGGGAGCTGGCCTTCTGGGAGATGACCCGGGACGCCAACGCCTGCACCGGCTCGCTGCCCAAGTGCACCAACATTCCGCAGACCCCCTACCAGTTCTCGAAGATGTTCGCCGCGTACAACGGCTGAACGTTGACGGCCGAGGGCCGGTGATCGACGGCCGCCGGCGGACGGCGGACCCGATTGACCGTCGGCCGACGGCCGACGGCGGATCCGATCCGAGTGACCGGCCGGTCGGTCGCCCCTGGCGCTTGATGCCCGGGGCGGCCGATCGGCCGGACCGTCATTGACGAGACGTCACACCGCCTGGTGCTCCCCTTCCTTGCGGGGTTCGGCCGGTGCCTCCGCACCCTCGGCGCTCTCCCCGTGCGCACCCTCGGCGCCCTCGGGGCGGGCGTGCTTGGGGAGCAGGAAGATGGCGGCGAACACCACGGCCATCATGCCGATCTCGAACCAGAGGGTGAGCTGCTCGGCGTTGGCGAAGTCGGCGGTCTTCAGCCGCTCGAAGAACACCGTGCCGAGGATGGCGCTGCCGAGCGCGCCGCCCAGCTGCTGAACGGCCGTCAACGTGCCCGAGGCCGAACCGGTCTCGTGCGTGTCCACCGAGGCGAGCACCATGCCGAAGAACGGTGCCATCACCAGGCCCATGCCGAGGCCCGTCACCAGCAGCGCCAGCACGGTCTGCCACGGGGTGACGCCCGCGCCCTGGCTGTGCAGCGTGTACATCAGCCCGAGCACGCCGGCCAGCATCACCAGCAGGCCCGCGTGCATCACCTTGCGGCCGAAGCGCTGCAGCGCCTGCGAGGTGACGAACGCGATCACCATGCCGATCGAGGCGGGCACCCCGGCCAGGCCGGACTTCAGTGGGCTGTAGTGCAGACCCAGCTGGGTGTAGAGGCTGAACGTCAGCCAGAAGCCCGTCATGGCGGTGAAGAAGATCAGGCCGAGCACCATGCCGCCGCTGAAGCCGCGCTTGGCGAACAGGCTGGGCTCGACCAGCGGGTCCGCTCCGGTGGCCTTGCGCCGCACCTCGTACCAGCCGAACACTCCGAACACCGCCACGCCGACCGCCAGCAGCGCGAACGCCCACAGCGGCCAGTCGTGCTCACGGCCCTGCACCAGCGGGTAGATGACGGTGGCCGCGCCGAGCGCCGCGAGCAGCGCGCCAACCAGGTCGAGCCGGACCGTGCGCCCCTCCGCCTGGGCCGGCAGGAACACCCGGCCGCCTATGAGGGCGAACAGGCCGAGCGGAATGTTGATCAGGAAGATCATCCGCCAGCCGGTGCCGGCGAAGTCGGCGTCGATCAGCCAGCCGGCCAGGATCGGGCCGCCGACCGTGGACAGGCCCATCACCGGACCGAACAGGCCGAAGGCCGTGCCCTGCTCGCTCGGCGAGAAGATCTCCTTCATGATGCCGAGGCCCTGCGGGAGCATCACGGCGCCGAGCAGACCCTGGGCGATCCGGGCGGCGATCAGCTGCCACGGCTCCTGGGCCACGCCGCAGGCGAGCGAGCCGAGCGTGAACCCGGCCGCGCCGAGCATGAACATCCGCCGACGACCGAAGATGTCGCCGAGCCGGCCGCCGGTGATCAGGCCGATCGCCATCGCCAGCGTGTAGGCCGCGCCGAGCCACTGGATGGTGGACTCGCCGCCGCCGATGTCCTGCCGTATCGCGGGCGCGGCGATGTTCGTCACCAGCGAGTCGAGCAGGTCCATCACCTCGGCGGCGAGGATGACGAACAGCGCGACCCAGCGCCAACGGTAGGGCTCGGCCGCGCCGGGCGGCTTCGCCGAGGTGGTAAGTCCGACCGCATCGGTCATTGCTAACTCCTGCTGAATGCCAGGGCGCGGTGGACGGTGGGCCGCGCAGTGAACGGTGTTTCTTCTAACGAACACTGTTCTACGAGTCGAGCAGCGTTCCCGTCAAACGATTTAACCCCGACTTCTCCCGGAGGGCGCCCCGGACCCACCCCTGACCCACCCCTGACCCACCCCTGCCCCGCCCCCGACCTGCCCCGGACCCACCCCTGACCCGCCCCCGACCTGCCCCCGACCTGCCCCTGACCCGCTCCCGAGGCTCCCACGATCGGCTCTCGAGCCGGGTGCTTCGCCCACCGGTCGAACGGCGTTCGTCCCGAGTACGATGATCGACATTGGACGTTCAGCGAAAGCAGGTGGCCCGATGTCCGCGCAGATGCCCTCGATCCCGTGGCACAAGCCACGCAAGGCCGACCCGCGCCAGCCGCTCAGCCGCTCGCTGATCGTCGAGACCGCCGTCCGGGTGCTGGACGCCGAGGGCCTGGCCGGGGTGACGATGCGCCGGATCGCCCAGGAACTCGGCACCGGCCCGGCCTCGCTGTACGCGCACGTGGCCAACAAGGAGGAGCTGTTCGACCTGATGCTGGAGCGGGTTGTGTCGGAGATCCGGCTGCCGCTCCGGCCAGAGCCCGAGCGCTGGAAGGAGCAGATCACCGAGATCTGCTTCGAGGCGCAGCGGGTGCTGACGGCCCATCGGGACGT
The DNA here is from genome assembly GCF_042873675.1 of Kitasatospora sp. NPDC004614. NCBI lineage: Bacteria > Bacillati > Actinomycetota > Actinomycetes > Kitasatosporales > Streptomycetaceae > Kitasatospora > Kitasatospora sp. NPDC004614. The sequence continues at coordinate 64,268 of NZ_JBIALR010000005.1, read as the reverse complement.
GTCGCTGGTGTCGCTGGGCAGCATCCCGGTGGGTGAGAGCCAGTTGCGGATCACCGAGTTCCTGCTCGACCTGCTGCTCCAGGTCGGTCTGCCACCGCAGGTGGCGGCCTGGGCGCTGGACGCGCTCGGCCAGATCATCGACACCGACGCGTACGAGGCCTCGGTGTACACCGACCGGATGGCCCGGGGAACCGACCTCGGCGCCTACTTCGACCAGCTGCGCGGCTACCTGGACGATCTGCCGACCGACCGTTTCCCGACCATTCAGCGCCTGGCGGGCACCATGATGACGGGCGACGGCGACCAGCGGTACGCGTTCAAGATCGAGGTGTTCCTGCGCGGCGTGGAGTCCTACCTCCCGGCGAACGCACCGGCCCCCGCCGTCGCCACAGAGCCCGGCCCCGGCCCGGCGTCCGACGGGCCCGCCTGGCACGGCCCGTCGGGCGGGGCGGACGGCACAGGCAGCTGACGGGGCACCGAAACCCTCCGGGCGCCCGGCATTCGACGTCGCGCGCGCCGGGCACCGGGCGCCGGGCGTCAGGCGTCAGGCGTCAGGCGTCAGGCGTCAGGCGTCAGCAAGGGTTGACGACCATCCGGCGCAGGTCTATACCAGTGGGCAGTCACGTCAACCTCGGCTCGGTACCCGACCGTTGACCCGGCCGCGCGCCCCCACTTCGCGCCCCCGGGCCGCCGTCCTCGCCGCCTCCTGGAGAGGTCTTCGATGGAACGCGCACTCCCCCCACACCCCCCTGCCGTCGCCCCGGCGCGCCACCGCCCGCGCCGCGCCCTCGCGGTTGCGCTGTCCGTGTTCGCCCTGCTGGCCGGCGGGGTGGCCGCCGTCACCGCGTCCGGGTCGGCGAACGCCGCCACCACAGACGGGCTCGGTTCCAACTGGTACGCCTCCGCGCCGTATCTGATGCCGGAGGACAACAGCCCGCCGAACGCCGCCGCGGTGATGGACGCCACCGGCCAGAAGGCCTTCCAGTTGGCGTTCATCCTGGCCCAGGGCAGCAGTTGCAGCCCGTCCTGGGGCGGAACCTCCTCGATCGACTCGGACACCACCATGCCTGCGGTGATCCAGACCATCCGCGCCAAGGGCGGCGACGTCTCGGTCTCGGTGGGCGGTTACGGCGGCACCAAGCTCGGCCAGACCTGCGGCACTCCGGAGGCGACCGCCGCCGCCTACCAGAAGGTGGTCACCAAGTACAACCTCAAGGCGATCGACTTCGACCTGGAGGAGCCGGAGTACGAGAACACCGCCGCGATCCACAACGAGATCGGCGCGGCCCGGATCCTCCAGCAGAACAACCCGGGCATCTACATCTCCGTCACCACCGCCGGCACCAACGCCGGCACCGGCTGGTTCGGCACCCAGATGCTGCTGGAGGCCAAGTCGCAGGGCTTCACCCCGAACAACTACTCGATCATGCCGTTCGACGGCGGCTTCAACGGGGCCGCGGCGCAGACCGACGCGCTGGTGAAGTTCAATCAGATCCTGCAGAGCACCTTCGGCTGGAACGAGGCCACCGCGTACGCCCACGAGGGCGTGTCGATGATGAACGGCCGCACCGACGCCGCCGAGTACTTCAGGCAGGCCGACTTCCAGACCGTGCTGGACTTCGCGACCGCGCACCGGCTGGCCCGCTATACCTACTGGTCGGTCAACCGGGACCGGCAGTGCCCCGGCACGGTGGACCCGGGCCTGTCCGGGTCGTGCTCCAGCGTGGCGCAGAACGACTGGGACTTCACCAAGTTCACCGTGCGGTTCGCCGGTGCGACCCCGCCCACCGGCTCGTCCTCGCCTTCGCCCAGCGGCAGTTCCAGCTCCTCGCCCGGCACCACCACGTGCAGCCCGGTCTGGCAGCCGACCACCACCTACGTGGGCGGCGACAAGGCCAGCTACAACGGCCACAACTACCACGCCAAGTGGTGGACCCTGAACGAGAACCCGGCCGCCAGCGGCCAGTGGGGCGTGTGGGCCGACGACGGCCCGTGCACCTGAGCCCCTGCGCCCCTCGGAACGCCGAACGGGCCGCCCACTCCCAGGACTTCTGGGGGCGGACGGCCCGTCGGTGTCTGTCGGCAGTCGGTGTGACGGCGCGTCAGACGGTGGCGCGGTTGCGGTACTCCTCCACGACGGCGCGGGTCGAGGGCAGGTCGGCCAGCGGTTCGCCGACCACCCGGGAGGCCAGCTCGGTCGCCACCTTGATGACGTCCTCGCGCAGCTCGGCCTCGGCCAGCACCTTGTCGGCAGCAAGCTGCACGTGCGCCTCGGCCACCAACTGCTCGCGCTGCTGGAGGCCCTCGGCGCGCAGGGCGGCGACCAGGGCCGCGCCCTCCTCGGCGGCGGTCTGACGGATCGCGGCGGCCTCGTGCCGGGCGGCGGACAGCTCCGACTGGAACTCGTCACGTATGCGTTCGGCCTCGGCGCGGGCGGCCTCGGCGCGGGCCAGACCACCGTCGGTCTTGTCGTGGCGTTCGGCGAGCGTCCGTTCGATGCGCGGCAGCACCACCTTGCCGAGCACCGCGGACAGGAAGAAGAAGAGAGTCAGGCCGAGGATCAGCTCGGGCACATTCGGTTCGAGAGGTCCCATACTCAGTATGCTATCCGGTCACCTGACGCGCCGTTCGATCGGGCCCGCCCCATCCCCCTTGCCCCGCACGGCATTTCGGCATCTCTCAGGCGCCGGCCACCCCGTCGAGGTGCTCACGCAGCAGGTCCGCGTGACCGTTGTGACGGGCGTACTCGGTCGTGAAGTGCAGGAACGTCATCCCCAGCGACTGCTCCTCCAGCAACTGCCGGTACTCCTGCTCGGCACGGGCCGGGTCCAGCAGGTCGAAGTCGGCGTGCTTGTGTCCCTCAACGGTCAAGGTCATGCGCACGGGCGCACGGGCGCACCAGGGAGTTTCCGCCGCCGGGCGGGGATGTGCCCTGGCCGGGGCTGGTCCGGACCGGGCGTGGGTGGTTGGTAGAGTCGCGGTGAGCCGTGACTGGCGCGCTGGGATGGATTTCACCATCGGGGAGCGGCTCCGCACGGAACCCGCGGGTTCCGACGTGCTGTAGCCGAGCGCCTGGGCCGTCCGAATCGTCGCCATTCCGAACGAGGAGACCGCCTTGGCCGAGTCCCTGACCCCGCACACCTTCGGCAGCCCCGCCGCCGACACCGCCTTCCGCAGCGCACTGGACGTGGTGCGCGCCGTCGAGCCGCGGATCGCGGCGGCGATCGGTGGAGAGATCGAGGACCAGCGCGCCTCGCTGAAGCTGATCGCCAGCGAGAACTACGCCTCGCCCGCCGTGCTGCTGGCGATGGGCAACTGGCTGAGCGACAAGTACGCGGAAGGCACCCCGGGCCGCCGGTTCTACGCGGGCTGCCGGAACGTCGACACCGTGGAGTCGCTGGCCGCCGAGCACGCCCGGGAACTGTTCGGCGCGGAACACGCCTACGTGCAGCCGCACTCCGGTATCGACGCCAACCTGGTGGCGTTCTGGGCGGTGCTCTCGCAGCGGGTGGAGAGCCCGGCGCTCCGGCGGGCCGGGGTGCGCAACGTCAACGACCTGAGCGAGCAGGACTGGGCGGAGCTCCGCCGCGAACTGGGCAACCAGCGGATGCTCGGCATGTCTCTGGACACGGGCGGCCACCTGACGCACGGCTTCCGACCGAACATCTCCGGCAAGATGTTCGACCAGCGCAGCTACGGGACGGACCCCGTGACCGGGCTGGTCGACTACGACGAGGTCCGGCGGATCGCCCTCGACTTCAAGCCGCTGATCCTGGTCGCCGGGTACTCGGCCTACCCGCGGCTGGTGAACTTCCGGAAGATGCGGGAGATCGCGGACGAAGTCGGCGCGACCCTGATGGTCGACATGGCGCACTTCGCGGGCCTGGTCGCGGGCAAGGTGCTGACCGGCGACTTCGACCCGATCGCACACGCGCAGATCGTCACCACCACCACCCACAAGTCGCTGCGCGGCCCGCGCGGCGGCATGGTGCTGTGCACCTCCGAGCTGGCCGAGCACGTCGACCGGGGCTGCCCGCTGGTGCTCGGCGGCCCGCTGTCGCACGTGATGGCCGCGAAGGCCGTCGCGTTCGCGGAGGCCCGGCGTCCCGAGTTCCAGGTGTACGCCCGCCAGGTGGTGGACAACGCGCACGCACTGGCCGAGGGCCTGCTGAAGCGCGGCGCCCGGCTGGTGACCGGCGGCACCGACAACCACCTGGTGCTGGCGGACGTCTCCTCCTACGGCCTGACCGGCCGCCAGGCCGAGGCGGCGCTGCTGGACTCGGGCATCGTCACCAACCGCAACTCCGTTCCGCAGGACCCGAACGGCGCCTGGTACACCTCCGGCATCCGCCTCGGCACCCCCGCCCTCACCACCCGCGGCCTCGGCACCGCGGAGCTGGACGAGGTGGCGGACCTGATCCACACCGTCCTGGCCGCGACCTCCGCCGCCGGCTCTTCCAAGGCCCAGTACGTCCTCGACCCCGCCATCCGCGACGCGGTCGCCAAGCGCGCCGTCGACCTGCTGGCCGAGCACCCCCTCTACCCCGGCATCACCCTCGACTGACCGACCGTCCCTCCCCCTGCATCCCTGCATGTCCCCGACGCCCGCAAGCCGGCCCCGCGGCCAATTCCGTTGCCCGATAAGGCCGACGGCGACGCGGCGGCTCTGCTAGCGTCGCGCGGACCGCGTGCGTGGGCATGCAGGGGGCGGGGGCGAAGGTGTCGGAGACCAGGGAACGCGCAGTGCGATGGGCGATCGGCCTCACACTGCTGACCGTCTTTACCCTGATGTGTCTGTGGGTGGCACGCCTGTTCACCGCCGAAGGGCTGCCGGCCGGCGACCGGCGCGCCTGCAAGGGCACCGTGCTGTCGCTGGACCAGGCGCTGGCCACCTACGAACTCGACCTGCCCGCCGGGGCGACGGACCTGCACTACCTCGCCCGGGTCGATCCGGAGAGCGGCCGGCTGCAGGTCGCGGTGGCGCTTCGCAGCACCCGCGCCGCAATGACCGACTACTTGCAGCAACATGGCCTGACGGCCGATCAGCTGGCGCACCTGGACGACAGCGCCTACCCGCACGGCGACGTCGCGGACTACGCCGGCCTGTGCGGCAACACCGCGAAGGTTCCTGCGGTCTCGGTCCCGCTGAAGCCCGTCACCAGCACCGAATCGGCCCGGGTGGCGGTCGAGCTGGACGGCCGGGCCATCCGCGAGAACACCGCGGTGATCCTGGCCGTCGTCCCCACCTAGGAGTGCCGTGGGCCGGCGCCCCGGGGCCGCCTAGGATGGCCGGCGTGATCGCGGACGAACCGATGGCAGCGGAAGCGGACGGGACCGCCCTTCCCGGGGTGCGCAACTTCCGGGACGCGGGCGGGCTCGGGGCACTGCCCCAGGGCATCCTTTACCGCTCCGGTGCGCTGGACCAGTTGACGCCCGACGGCGCCCGGACGCTGCTCGGCCTCGGTGTGCGCACCGTCCTCGACCTGCGCAGCACGCCGGAGGTCACCGCCCGCCCGGATGCGCTCGGCGACAGCGGCATCCGGCACCTGCACGTCCCCGTCTTCGCCGAGCGGCGCTGGCCCGAGGAGCAGGCCGAGCTGTACCCGCTGATGGCCGAGCTCGCCGGACGCCCGGCCGTCGCGCTCGTCCGGACCTTGCTGGCCGCCGAGCGCCGGGCCGTCCTGGTGCACTGCGCGTCCGGCAAGGACCGCACCGGCGTGGTGGTCGCGCTGGTGCAGTCGCTGCTGGGCGCCGGGGAGCCGGAGATCCTCTCCGACTTCCTGCGTTCCAACGCGGCACTGGGACTCACCGCCCACGACCCCGACGTCCCCGGCCACGCCGACCGCCCGGTCGCGGCCGTCCACCTGCGACGCGCCCTGATCTCCGTCCGCTCCCACCACGGCACGCTCGAGGAGCACCTGCGCGCCCACGGCGCTCGAACCTCCGAACTCGCCTCCCTGCGCGCCGAGTTCCACCCCACGGCCTGCCCGTAGGGCCTTCCCGGCACCGTCGCACCGGCCTGCCGCGACGCACCCGCCGCAGCATCCTGTTCCGCCTGGACCTCCTCCGTTCCCCGCGCTGCCCGACACCCGCACGGCATCGCATCGCTCGTCCTCTGACTGCGACCCCGGGGCCATGACCCCGGGGTTGCCGCCCCTCGCCACCGCCGGCGACAACCGCCAGTTGCGCGGGCTGATCAGTTGCGCGGGTGCGTCTCGTACATCCGCACCGCCACGGTGACGCCGGCCACTGCGGTCAGCGCGGCAACCGCCCAGATCGCGGTGGTCACGCCGTAGGCGTCGGCGAGGATGCCCGCCACCAGCGCTCCGACCGCGAAGCCGCCGTCACGCCACAGCCGGTAGACGCCGACGGCGCGCGCCCGCCATGCGGGGTGGGCGACGTCGCCGATGACGGCCAGCAGCGTCGGGTAGACCAGGGCGGTGCCCGCACCCAGCAGTGCCTGGGCGGCGGCCCACACCGGGAAGGTCGTCCCGACCGCGACCAGGCCGAGGGCGGCGGCCTGCAGCAGCATGCCCGCGGTGATCAGGTGCTTGCGGCCGATCCGGTCGGACCACCAGCCGGTGAGCATCTGCCCCGCGCCCCAGACCGCCGGGTAGAGCGCGGCCAGGATGCCGATCCGGCCGATCTCCAGACCGTGCGCGGCGTACAGCAGCGGGAAGATGCCCCAGGCGAGGGCGTCGTTGAGGTTGTTGACCATGCCGGCCCAGCTGGCGCTGGACAGCGCCCGATCTCCGAGGCTGGTGGTGCGCGCTATTCGGGCGGTGCTGAGCGCCGCCTGGTCGTCACCACCGGCGTTCGCGCGGGCAGTGGCCGCATCCTCCGGCGTGGCAGCGACCGTACCCTCCGGCGAGGCCCCGGCCGCCGCTCGCTCCAGCGCCGCGCTTGTGGTGACCGCATGGGCGGCGGCCTCCGCCCGGGCGTGCTCGCGCGTCTCCCGGACGGCGGCGACCGTCAGGCCCAGGCCGAGCGCGACGTAGGCCGCGCCGAGCAGGAACGGCTGTGGGCGCAGGCCCCAGTGGGCGGCAATGGCGCCGGTGCCGATCGCGGTGACGGCCACCGCGAGGTAGCCCGCCGCCTCGTTCAGGCCCATCGCGAGGCCGCGCCGGGCCGGGCCGACCAGGTCGATCTTCATGATCACCGTGGTGGACCAGGTAAGGCCCTGGTTGACGCCCAGCAGCACGTTCGCCGCGACGATCCAGCCCCAGGTCGGGCCCCAGGCCAGCATCGCCGGTATCGGCAGGGCCACCAGCCAGCCCGCGATCAGCACCGGCCTGCGCCCGTACCGGTCGGAGAGGGTGCCGGCGAAGAAGTTGGTGACCGCCTTGGTCGCGCCGAACGCCAGGATGTACGTCAGCGCACCCGTGTAGGCGGACAGGTGGAAGACCTTGTCGGCGAGCAGCGGCAGAACCGTCCGCTCCTGCCCGAGCATGCCTCCGACCAGGGCGTTGACCGCCACCAGCAGGCCGAACTGCGCGAGGTTGGCGCGCAGCCCGAGCCGGATCGGGCGGCCACCGGGCCCGCCGGCCGGGGTGGCGGGCGGAGCAGTGGTCGGCGCGGCTGCCCGGGGTGGCAGCGGGCGCTGGGCCTCGACGGACATGGGCGGCTCCCGGGTGGTGCGTGATGCGTGGAACGTGGTGCGTGGTGCGGTGCTCCGCCGGCGTTGACCGAGCGGCGTGCACGAAAAGCATATTCCACTCTTTCGTGGATTACTGGATAGGTGCGTCCACCTGTGGTCGTGCGGGCAGCTTCCGGACGGTCGGCAGCGCGAGCAGGAGGAGGGCGGCGGGCACTCCCAGCGCGGTCATGCCGAACAGCGTTCGGTGCACGCCGATCCCGTCCGCGAGCGGGCCTGCGAGCACCAGGCCGAGTGGCATCAGCGCCACCGAGATCAGGTGGTCGTAGGAGCTGACCCGGGACAGCACCTGCTCGGGTATGTGCACCTGGAGTGAGGTCTCCCACAGCACGAAGCACAGCGAGACGCCGACTCCGGTGCAGGCCTCCAGCAGGGCGATCACCGCGACCGGAGCGCCGGATCCGATGATCAGTGCCTGGCAGGAGGCAATCGCCATCCCGACGGCCGCCACCGCCATCGGCCGGGCCGGTTTCAGGCGGTAGGCGCAGACGTCGCCAACGATCGAGCCGAGGCCGAAGGCGGTGACCACCACGGCCCAGGCGCCGGCCCCGCCCCACTCGCGATCCGCCAGGACCGGGCCGAGCACGAACACCGAGGGCAGCACCACCACGTGGTACACCGCGATCGCGAGCATGCCCGACCACACCCAGGCCCGTTCTCGCACCTGCCGCCAGCCGACCCGGAGTTCGGCCAGGAACCCGAGTCGCTCGGCCTGCTCCGCACTGGCCCGCCCGCCCACCGCACCGAGTCTCGCCAGCACGGCGGCGCTGGCCGCGAAGCTCGCGGCATCCACCATCAGGGCACCGCCGGGCCCGGCAAGGGCGACCAGCGCGCCAGCCAGCACCGGGCCGATCACCAACCCCACCGAGTGGACGAGCCCGCGCAAGGCATTGGCCTCGCTCAGCCGTTCACCGGACACCAGCAGCGGGATCAGCCCGGTGGAGGCGGGCAGGAAGAAAGCGTCCGCCACCCCGAACACCACCATCAGCAGTGCCAGCACCCCGACCCGGGCCGTCCCGGTGAGCAGCAACACCGCGACGGCCGCCTGGACCACGCACCGCACCAGATCGGAGGCCAGCATGATCCGCTGTCTTGGCATCCGGTCCGCCCACACGCCGCCGATCAGCATGAACACCAGCGTCGGCAGCAGGCCCGCCGAAGCCACCAGGCCGACATCGGCGGCCGACCCGCCGATCGACAGCACGGCGAACGGCAGCGCGACGAACGACACCCTGTCGCCCAGGACGGACAGCGACTGGCCGACGAACAGACGGGCGAACTGGCGCTCCACCCGGAGCACTTCGGGAATCAGCACAGCCACGGGCACCTCCACAGCGGGTCGGGGAACAGCGATCACCGCGATGGTAGGAAGCTCCCGAAGCAGCTGTCGCGCGATTTATCCGCAACGCCTGCAATGCCCAGATCTCGCTCAACTCGCTTTAATGTCACGGCATTTGATGACCACCCAGCTTCCAAGCGCTTAAGCGGGACCGTCCGCCTTCCCTCCCCCCGCTCCCCCAATCCCACCGATCGGCCAGACTTTCGCACCCGACCATCGGACCGCCGGATCACCCGACCGCCCGACCGCCCGGGCGGCGCAACTCGGCCGTAATACAGCCGCGATGAGCTTGTGATTGCTCCGTTCGAGTGATTAGGCTCGGTCCGGCCCGCACCGCCGGGCCCCGCACGCGGCAACGCCGAACCCTGTCCGCCGCGTTGCCGGGTCGACCACCACAACCCTTGGACAGGGACGGGGGAACCAGGTACGTCGCCGCCCCCACGGCTAGGGGTGAAGCCGCCGCACCGGCTCCCGCCGGCACACGGCGGCCGGGCCTCCCTCCGGTCCGAACCCGACAGCTCACCTCGCAGGCGTGCGGAGAGGATCTGGCATGCTCTTCACGGGTTCCGGGCGCCACCGTCGGCAGAGCCAGGCGGAGAAAGCCGCCGAGCGGGCGATCGCCGCAGCCGGCGTCGCCGGCGTCGGCCTCGCCCTGCCGCTGCTCGCTGTGACGGGTGCGCAGGCCGCCCCCAGCACGGTCTGGGACCGGGTCGCCGACTGCGAGAGCGGCGGCAACTGGAGTTCCGACTCGGGCAACGGCCTGTACGGCGGCCTCCAGATCACCGCCCAGCGCTGGATCGACTACGGCGGTACCCGGTACGCCGAGCTGCCCAGCGGAGCCACCCGCAGCCAGCAGATCGCGGTCGCCGAACGGATCCTGGCCACCGAAGGCCCGCAGCCGTGGGTGTCCTGCGCCGACACGGCGGGCCTGCGCACGGTCAGCGCCCCCGGCGTGGTGGACAACAACGACTCGGCGGACGAATCGGGTGCGCTGCGCGGCGCCCGCGGCATCGCGGCCGTCAACACCGCCTCGGACGGCACCGTCGCCCCGCAGAACGCCACTCCGGTGTTCTCCGGCCTGCCCGGCTACGACCCGGTGTACCACGTGTACTGGTACGAGAAGAACGGCGGTTGGTTCTGGACCAGCCACCAGAGCCTGTACGAGCGCTACATACAGCTGACGCACCCCCAGCCGCCTGCGGCCACGCCGTCCCCGGCCCCCACCCCGGAAAGCCCGGCCACCCCGACCACTCCGACTACGCCGACTGCGCCGTCGACCGACCCGAGCACCAACCCGAGCCCGAATCCGACCACACCGTCCGACAACCAGAACGGCAACGGCAACGGCAACGGGAACGGCGCCGAGAACGGCAACGGCACAGGCCACGGCAACGACCAGGGCCAGGGTCAGGGTCAGGACGGCCACGGCGGCACCCAGCAGCCCACCACCCCCGACCCGGCCACCACCACGCCGCCCCCGAGCGCCTCCACGCCCGGCAGCGCACCCGCGCCCGCCGAATCCCCGTCCGCCGCGACCCCGTCCCCGCAGCCGTACACCGTCGGCCCGGGCGACACGCTGGCGAAGATCGCCCGCAGCCACGAGCTGAACGGCGGCTGGAGCGGTCTCTACCAGAGCAACCAGCAGGTGGTGGGCGAGAACCCGGACCTGATCCACCCGGGCCAGGTGCTGAACCTGGGCTGACGGCCGCCCGGTCGAGCCGCCGTCACTTCGGGACGGCGGCCAGTCCGGTGCAGCCGCGCAGGCCGTCGCGGCGCTGCTGGGCGGCCTTCGCCGCGCTGCCGGTCTGCGGGACGGGCACGCCCCGGCCGTCGATGTGGGCGGGGGTGAACATTTCTCCGGTGACGCGTCCGTCGGTGCTGATGGTGAGTGTGGTGACGCCGGTTTCGTCGGAGGCGGTGTAGTTCGAGGTGCCGTACCAGAGGAAGTTGCCGAAGCCGTACGCCACGTAGGTGTTCCCGAGCATGCCCGCGCCGAGCATGGTGTGGGCGTGGGTGCCGACCACGGCGGTGGCGCCGGCCGTGGCGAGCTTCTTGGCGAGTGCGGTCTGCGCGGCGGTCGGGCAGGCCACGCCTTCCTCGCCCCAGTGCAGGTAGACCAGTACCACGGGCGCCTGCGCCTTGGCCTCGGTGACGGCGCGCAGCAGGGCCTTCTCGTCGAACGCGGAGGCGATGCCGGCCTTGTGCTCGCCGGCCCGCCACTTCTGGTTGGTGATTTCGTCGACCTGGCTCGCCGCCAGGACGGCGACCTTTGTTCCGCGCACGTCGGCGATGTGGGGCGCGAAGGCTTCGGCCGTGTCCTTGCCGATGCCGATCAGCGGAATCGGGGAGTTGGCCTTGGCGGCGAGGGTGTCGGCGAGGCCGTCGGCACCGAAGTCGACGGCGTGGTTGTTGGCCTGGGAGAGCACGTCTATCCCGGCGTCCTTGAGCGCGGTGAGCGCCTTGGGGCTGGTGCGGAACGTGTAGGTCTTGGGCTCGGGCTTGCCGCGGCCGGTGATCGCGGTCTCCAGGTTGAGCACCGCCAGGTCGGCGGCGGACAGGGTCTTGGCGATCGGCCCGAGCGCGGTCTCGCCGGCGGGGGCGGTCAGCCGGGAGCCGGTCCGGCCCTCGAAGTGGACGTCGCCCGCGAAGGCCACGGTGATACTGCCGGCGGCGCCGCTCGGCGCGTTGTCGCCCGAACCCGTGCTCGGAGCACCCGTCGTTCCCGGGCTGCCGGACGACGCGCCTCCGGCGGAGTCCCCGGCGGGGGCGGTGGCCGTCGTCCCGCCGCCCCCGGATGACGTCGATCCGCCGCATCCGGCGACGGCGGTGAGCAGCAGGACGGCGGCAGCCGTGGTGAGTGGTGCGCGGCGCATGGTGATTCCCCCGGATCGTTCGCTGCGTCGCACTGTATCCGCGCCACTCGATCACCGGAAGCCCATCTCGCCACCAAATGATCACAACTGTGCGACCTGCTCCGCCGTCGAACCGCTCAGGCGATCACTCCGGCCGCGCGCAGCAGCCAGCGGTTGGCGCGGCCGACCAGTCCGGCCCGGTCCAGCACGCCGATCACCTTCTGCGCCATTTCGATCTTGGTGGTGCGCCAGTGCGGGTTGGCCCGGGCGACGGCCTTGCCGATCTTCGGGTCGATGCCGACGGCGGCGTAGAGCCGGGGGTGGATCAGCGCGGTGGTGGCGTAGTAGATGACCACGCCGAGGAACAGCTGTTCCCACCGCCGTCGCAGCGGCCCGAGCCGCTTGCGGACGAGTTCCTCGCGGGCGTAGGTGATGTGCCGGGACTCTTCGATGACGTGGATCCGGGAGACCTGCCGGGTGAGCGGCTGGACGGTGTCGTCGTTCATCATTTCGCGCTGGAAGGCGTCCAGGATCTCTTCGACGTACATGGTGCCGCCGAAGGTCTGGCTGTGGGTGGAGATCGCCTTGAACAGCCGGCCGAGGTTGTGGGCGACGAATCCCGCACCGTACGCGGGGACACCCATTTTGGCGATCATTCGGGCGAACATGATCGAGTGCCGGCATTCGTCCGCGATCTCGGTGAGCGCGTACTGGACGTGGTTGCTGGTGGGGTCCCGGTCGAAGGCGTGGCGCAGCAGCATCTGCATGAGGATCTCCTCGAACCAGATGCCGACGCTGGCTATCGAGGCGACCTCGTGCTTGGAGAGTTCGACGCGCTCGTCCTCGGTCAGCCGCTCCCACAGATCGGTGCCGTAGAGGGAGAGGTGGCGGGGCGGGCAGTAGTAGGCGCCGGGGACGGGGGCAGCGTCCCAGTCGACGTCGTTGAGCGGGTTGAACGAGAGCTTCGCGGAGGAGGCGAGCAGGCGTTCGGCGGTGCGTTCCCGGTCGGGGGCGGTGCGCTCGCGGTCGGGGGCGCCGGGGGTGGCGGCGGGGTGGGGCGGCATGCCGGCTCCTTCGCGGTGGGGCGGAGTCGAGGGTGGTCGGGGTGGAACGGTGCCACTGCCGCGAAGGTAGAAGTTATTAGACTGGCCGTCAATACACTGCGCACAAGGAGGCGTTCGCCGTCGGCCCGAGGGTCCGTCAGCCGTGCCAGTCGGCCGGATCGGCCCACGCCGCCAGCACCCGTCCGCTGACGAAGCGCCGCCGGGTGCCGTCCACGGGGTCGGTGAACTCCAGCGACCGTGCCAGCAGTTGGAGCGGACGCCGGTAGTCCTCGGGGTCCTGTTCGGGCAGCAGTTCAGGGTAGATCGGGTCGCCGAGGATCGGCAGGCCGAGGCCGTTCATGTGCACCCGCAGCTGGTGGGTGCGGCCGGTGCGCGGGGCGAGCCGGTAGCGTCCCAGACCGTCGCGGGTCTCCAGCAGCTCGACCCGGCTCTCCGCATTGGGCTCCCCCGGCACCTGGTAGGCGTCCAGCCGGCCGTGGTCCTTGACCAGCCGGTTGCGCACGGTGGTCGGCAGGGCCACTGCGGGGTCATGCCGGGCGATCGCCTCGTACGTCTTGACGGCCTCCCGCCGTTCGAACAGTCCCTGGTAGGCGCCCCGGCGGGCGGGGTCGGCGACGAACAGCACCACGCCCGCGGTGAGGCGGTCCAGGCGGTGTGCGGGGCTGAGCTGGGGCAGGCCGAGGTCGCGGCGCAGCCGGGCGAGCGCGGTCTCGGTGGCGTGGCTGCCGCGCGGCGTGGTGGCGAGGAAGTGCGGCTTGTCGGCGACCACGATCCGCTCGTCGCGGTACAGCACCTCGACGGGGAACGGCACCACGGGTTCGGGCGGCCCGGGTTCACGGTGGAACCACACGTGGCCGCCGGGCCGGTAGGAGGTGTCGGGGGCGATCGGCCCGTCGGTGCCGACGAATTCACCGGCGTCGAGCATCGCCACTATCCGTCCGGTCCCGGCGGCGGCGCCGTAGCGCTCCTCCAGGTAGGCGCGGACGGTCGGCCAGGGGCCTTCGAGGGGCAGCCGCACGTGGACCGCGTCAATGCCGTCGCGCTGCGGCAGCGGGCTCACGGGAGCGGGGGGCCTACGCGCCACCGGGCGCCACCTGGGGATCTGTCCGACGGGTGTCCATCCGGCCCACGATAGCGGTCGCTCACCCGTCTGGGCGCGGGCGGCCCGGCATGCGACGATGGCAGGGCGGTACCCGCCCCCGGAACGGCAGGTGGCCAGATGGACACCGACAAGCAGGGTAGTCACCGGATCCGCGCCACCTCTCCGCTGGCGGAGGGCGGTGCGCAGCTGCCCGACGGCCTGCTGGCCATTCCGGTGGCGACGGCGCTGGTCGCGTCCGACGGCCGGATCCTGCACTGGAGCCCGGACGCGGAGACGCTGCTCGGTTTTCCCGCCGCGGCGGCGGTGGGCGCCCGCGCCGCGGACCTGCTGGTGGGGGCGGACCGGCGTCCGGAGGTGCTGGAACTGTTCTCCCGGATCCTCGAGGGCCGCCCGTTCTCGGGGGTCTTCCCGGTGCGGCACCGGGACGGGCATCTGGTGCGGCTGGAGTTCCGCGCTTTCCCGATCCTCGGCCCGGACGGCACCCCGATGGTGCTGGCGGTGGCCTCCGACGTCAGCGCGGTGCGCCGGCTGGCCTCCGACCTGGCGGTGCTGGACGGTTTCTTCACCCAGTCCCCGGTCGGCATGGCGGTGTTCGACACCGAGCTGCGCTTCGTCCGCCTGAACGAGGCGCTGGCCCGGATCAACGGAGTGCCCCGGCAGAAGAGCGTGCGGCGGCGCCTGACCGAGGTGCTGCCCGCCATCGACGGCCAGCAGGTCGAGGCGATGATGATGAAGGTGCTGGCCGACGGCCGGGCGGTGCTGGACGCCCGCACCCACGGCTGGACGCCGGCCGACCCGGAGCGCGAACACGCCTGGTCGGTGGCGTGTTTCCGGCTGGACGAGCCGGACGGCACGGTGCTCGGGGTGTGCGTGACGGTCGTGGACATCACCGACCGCTTCGAGGCGGAGATCGCCGTCGACGCCGCCCAGCAGCGGCTGGCGCTGCTGAACGACGCGTCCGCACGGATCGGCACCACGCTGGACCTGGCCACCACCGCCCGGGAGCTGGCCGAGACGGCGACGCCGCGGCTGGCCGACGCCGTGGTGGTCGAGGTGCTGGAGTCCATGGTGCGCGGCGAGGCCGTGGTGCTGCCGGACCGCTCCGACCGGTCCGCGGTGCTGCGCCGGCTGGCGTTCCACACCGTCCCCGACAGCGGAATGTGGCCGATCGCCCCGGTCGGCACGGTGCGGCGTTTCCATCCGAGCACCCCGGACGCCTGGGCGCTGGCGCACAGCCGGCCGGTGCTGGTGCCGCAGACCGACGCCCCCGCGATGAAGTGGTTCACCGACGATCCGGTGCGCGGCGCCGCGATCCGGGAGCAGGGGGTGCGGTCGTTCATGGTGGTGCCGCTGATCGCCCGCGGCTCGGCGCTCGGCACCGCGACGTTCCTGCGCGCGCACACCGCGGCCCCGTACGACGAGGCGGACGTGGCGCTGGCGGCGGAGCTGTCGGGCAGGGCGGCGGTGTCGATCGACAACGCGCTGCTGTACACCCGGGAGCGGGACGCCGCCGAGCAGCGCCAGCGCGCGCTGGAGGCCGCCGAGACCGCCCAGCAGCGGCTGGCCCTGCTGAACGAGGCGTCCACCCGGATCGGCACCACGCTGGATCTACACCTGACCGCGCAAGAACTGGTGGACGTGGTGATCCCCCGCTTCGCGGACTTCGTCACCGTCGACATCCGTGAGGCGGTGATGGCGGACGAGGACCCGGAGCCGGTGCCCGAGTCGGGTTCGGTGCTGCTGCGCGCGGTCGCGGTCGGTGAGCGGGCCGACGACGGCGAGGGTGCCCGCGCCAAGCTCGTGAACGCGGCCGACGAGGTCGGTGGGGCGTCGCGTTCCGCGCACCTGTACGCGCAGGCGATGCGTACCGGCCGGTCGGTGCTGGTGCCGCACGTGGACGAGTTCGCGTTGCGGCGGATCGTCACCTACCCGGAGCGGGTCCAGCCCAGTCTGGACGCGGGCCTGCACTCGTATTTGATGGTGCCGCTGCTGGCGCGCGGGCAGGTGCTGGGCGGAGTGGAGTTCGCGCGGATGGCCAATCCGGAGGCGTTCACGGCGGCCGACCTGGCGCTCGGCGAGGAGTTGGCGGCGCGGGCGGCGGTGTGCATCGACAACGCCCGGCTGTACCGGCGCGAGCGGGACACCGCGCTCACCCTGCAGCGCAGCCTGCTGCCGCAGGACGTGCACCTCACACCGGGGTTGGAGATCGCGCACCGCTATCTGCCCTCGACGGTGGGCGACGAGATCGGCGGCGACTGGTTCGACGTGGTGCCGCTGACCGGCGGCCGGGTGGCGCTGATCGTCGGCGACGTGATGGGCCACGGCATCCGGGCGGCCGCCACCATGGGCCAACTGCGCACGGTGGCGCGCACGCTGGTGACGCTGGACCTGGATCCGGCGCGGGTGCTGCGCCGGCTGGACGATGCGACGGCGCAGCTCGGCGAGGGCCAGTTCGCGACCTGTGTGTGCGCGGTGTTCGACCCGGTGGACGAGGAGTGCATCCTCGCCTCGGCCGGGCATCTGCCGCCGGTGGTGTCCGAGCGCGACGGGCAGGCGCGGCTGGTGCAGCCGCCGCCGGGGGCGCCGTTGGGCGTGGGCGGGGTGCCGTTCGAGTCGATCCGGTTCCCGCTGCGTAAGGACGGGCTGCTGGTGCTGTACACGGACGGTCTGGTGGAGCGGCGCGGCCAGGACCTGGACGAGGGCCTGGAGTTGCTGCGCTCGACTGTTACTCACCGTCAGGGCACCTTGGAGCGGGGCTGCGATGTGGTGCTGGACGCGCTCGGCGCGACGCTGGGGCAGGACGACGTGGCGGTCATCATGGCGCACGCGGGTCCGGTCGGCGAGGACCGGCTGGCGACGCTGCCGCTGTCCGGCGACCCGGCGCTGCTGCGGCACGCCCGGGAGTTCACCCGGCGGACGCTGACGGGCTGGGGCCTGACCTCGCTGGTGGAGCCGGTGGTGCTGCTGACCGGCGAGTTGTTGACGAACGCCCTGGTTCATGCCGGTTCGCCGCTGCAACTGCGGGTGTTCCGTGGTGCGTTGCTGACGGTGGAGGTGTCGGACGCGGACAGCCGGGAGCCGCGGCTGCGGCCGTCGGGTCCGCACGAGGAGGGCGGCCGGGGCATGCAGCTGATCAACGAGTTGGCGCTCCGCTGGGGTAGCCGGGCGACCCGGGACGGCAAGGTGGTCTGGTTCGAGATGGAGCTCCCGGCCCGCTGATCCGATCGTCATACCGCTTGGTACTTCAACTGCCTTGTCCGACAAGCGAATCGACGGACCGTCAACCCGGTACGGCATCCGGCGGTACCTCACTCACCCGTCACGGCAGTGGCGTTGCCCCGGACGGGTGACGACACGGCCGGAGGCCCACGCCACGGGTCGGCCCTCCTCCAGGATCGGTCGCGATCGGTCGCGATCGGCGCCAACCATGGAGGACTTGATGCGTTCCAGCATTGCCAAGCTCACCACCGCCACCATCCTCACCGGGCTCGCCCTGTTCGGTGCCGCGGGCACCGCGTCCGCGCACGAGCACCACCCGCACGGACACCACCACCACCCGCACGGAGCGATCGCCTTCGGCGGCGACGCGCTGGCGATCGACGGCGACGCGGTGGCGGTCGAAGGCGACGCCTGGGCCGTCCGCGGCAACGCGCTGGCCATCGACGGCGACGCCGCCGCACTGGGCGGCAACGCCGCCGCGCTCGGGGGCGACGCCTTCGCCGCGGGCGGCGACGCGCTGGGCGTCGAGGGCGATGCGGCCTCCCTGGGCGGCAGCGCCGCCGCGATCGGCGGGGACGCCTTCTCCGCGGAGTGAACAGTGCCGGTGCCGCCCTGCCGGGCCGGAACGGCTCGTAGCAGAACGACTCAGGCTTGAACCAGGGTCGAACGGCTCAGCGTTGAACGGCCGGGCGGTGTCCTCGCGACCCGCCCGGCCGTCCCGTTGAGCCCGCGTCGGCTAGAGCGGGGTGACGTAGGCGCCGGAGATGCCGCCGTCCACCAGGAAGGTGTTCGCGGTCATGAAGGAGGAGTCGTCGCTGGCCAGGAAGGCGACGGCGGCGGCGATCTCCTCGGGCTCGGCGAACCGGCCGAGCGGGATGTGCACCAGGCGGCGGGCGGCCCGCTCCGGGTCCTTGGCGAACAACTCCTGCAGCAGCGGGGTGTTGACCGGCCCCGGGCACAGCGCGTTGACCCGGATCCCCTCGCGTGCGAACTCGACGCCCAGCTCGCGGCTCATCGACAGCACCCCGCCCTTGGAGGCGCTGTAGGAGATCTGCGAGGTGGCGGCGCCCATGACCGCCACGAAGGACGCGGTGTTGATGATCGAGCCCTTGCCCTGGCGCCGCATGTGCCCGATCGCGTACTTGCAGCACAGGTAGACGGAGGTCAGGTTGACGTCCTGGACGCGCTTCCACTCCTCCAGCCCGGTCACCAGGATCGAGTCGTCGTCGGGCGGCGAGATTCCGGCGTTGTTGAACGCCACGTCCAGGCTGCCGTAGTGCTCGACGGCGGTGTCGAACAGCACCCGGACCTGCTCCTCGTCGCTCACGTCGGTGCGCACGAACAGGCCGCCGACCTCGTTGGCGGCCTTGGCGCCGGTTTCCTCGTCGATGTCGGCGCACACCACCTTCGCCCCTTCGGCGGCGAACCTGCGCACGGTGGCCAGGCCGATGCCGCTGCCCGCGCCGGTGACGACGGCCACCCGGCCGTCGAGTCGCTTGGTCATGGGGTTCATTCCTCCGTCGCGATGAAGACGTTCTTGGTCTCGGTGAAGGCGTGCAGGGCGTCGGGGCCGAGCTCGCGGCCCAGGCCGGACTGTTTGAAACCGCCGAACGGCGTCCAGTACCGCACCGAGGAGTGCGAGTTGACGGACAGGTTGCCCGCCTCGACGGCGCGGGCGACGCGCAGTGCCCGGCCCACGTCGCGGGTCCAGATCGAGCCGGACAGGCCGTACTCGGTGGTGTTGGCGATCCGTACCGCGTCGCTCTCGCCGCGGAACGGCACCACCGCGACCACCGGCCCGAACACCTCCTCGGTGAACGCCCGGTGGTCGGGCGCGATGGGGGCGAGCACCGTCGGCGGATACCAGAATCCGGGCCCCTCCGGGGCGCTGCCGCGGAACGCCACCTCGATGTCGCCGTCCACGTACGAGGCGACCCGCTGCCGGTGCGCGGCCGAGATCAGCGGGCCCATCTCGGTCTTATCGTCGCCCGGGTCACCGACCCGCACCGCCCGCACAGCGGTCTCCAGCCGGGCCATGAACGCCTCGTACACGCTCGCCTCGACCAGGATCCGGGAGCGGGCGCAGCAGTCCTGCCCCGCGTTGTCGAACACCGCGTACGGGGCGGTGGCGGCGGCCTTGTCCAGGTCGGCGTCGGCGAACACGATGTTGGCGCTCTTGCCGCCGAGCTCCAGCGTCACGGGTTTGACCTGCGCGGCGCAGCCGGCCATCACGGACCTGCCGACGGCCGTGGAGCCGGTGAACACCACCTTGCGGACATCCGGGTGGGTGACGAACCGCTGCCCGACCACCGGCCCGCGGCCGGGCAGGATCTGCAGCACGCCCTCCGGCAGCCCCGCGCGCAGGGCGAGTTCGCCGAGGCGCAGCGCGGTCAGCGGGGTCGCCTCGGCGGGTTTGACGATCACCGTGTTGCCGGCGGCGAGGGCGGGCGCGAGTGCCCAGGCGGCGATCGGCATCGGGAAGTTCCACGGGACGATCACGCCGACCACGCCGAGCGGCTCGTGGAAGGTGACGTCGAGGCCGCCGGCGACCGGGATCTGCCGGCCGAACAGCCGCTCCGGCGCGCCCGCGTAGTACTCGATGACGTCGCGGGCGTTGCCGGCCTCCCACCGGGCATTGCCGATGGTGTGCCCCGCGTTGGCGACCTCCAGCGCGGCGAGGTGCTCACGGTCGGCGTCCACTTCGGCGGCGAAGCGGCGCAGCAGCCGGGCCCGGTCGCCCGGGGCGACTGCCCGCCAGCTCTCGAACGGGACCTTGGCGCGGGCGATCGCGGCGTCGGTGGCCTCGATGCCGGCCAGCTCTACGGTGGCGATCACCTCCTCGGTGGCGGGGTTGACCACCTGGTACGGATCGGGCTGGTCGATCACGGCGCTCTCCTGTGGTGTGGTGTCCGGGTGGCCGGGCCCACGCGGTGGTGTCCGGTGGTGGCGGCCACGAGTCCGCGTCCTACAGCCGCTCGAAGCCACGGCGGCGTTCCCAGTCGGTCACCGCGGCGTCGTAGGCGGCGAGTTCGACCCGGCCCGCGTGGGCGTAGTGCCCGACCATGTCCTTGCCGAACGCCACGGTGGCGGCCTCGCTGCGGTCGAACAGCTCGATCGCCTCCCGGAGCGTGGCCGGCACGCGTGGGGCGTCGGAGGCGTAGGCGTTGCCGGTGAATTCCGGCTCCAGCGGCAGTTGGTGCTCCACCCCGTGCAGTCCGGCGGCGATCAGTGCGGCCACCGCCAGGTACGGGTTGACGTCCCCGCCGGGCACCCGGTTCTCGAACCGCAGGGAGCTGCCGTGCCCGACCACCCGCAGCGCGCACGTCCGGTTGTCGCGGCCCCAGGCGATCGCGGTCGGGGCGAAGCTGCCTGCCACGTAGCGCTTGTAGGAGTTGACGGTCGGCGCGAGCAGCAGCGCGAACTCGCCGAGGCAGGCGAGCTGCCCCGCCAGGAAGTGTTCCATCGTCCGGGAGAACCCTCCCAGCTGCCCGTGCCCGCCCTCGATCCCCGTCTCCGTGTCCGTCTCCTGCGTGCCGTTCCCGGGGAACACTGGGCGGCCCTGCTGGTCCCGCAGGCTCAGGTGGATGTGGCAGGAATTGCCCTCCCGCTGGTCGTACTTGGCCATGAAGGTGAGACTGACGCCCTCCTGTGCGGCGATCTCCTTCGCTCCGGTCTTGTACACGGCGTGGTCGTCGCAGCAGCGCAGCGCGTCGGTGTAGCGGAAGGCGATCTCGTGCTGCCCGAGGTTGCACTCGCCCTTCGCCGACTCCACCACCAGCCCGGCGCCCGCCATCCCCGTACGCAGTCTGCGCAGTAGCGGCTCGATCCGTCCGGTGCCGAGGATCGAGTAGTCCACGTTGTACTGGTTGACGGGCGTCAGGTCCTGGTAGTGCTTCTCCCAGGCCCGCTCGTAGCTGTCGCGGAAGACCATGAACTCCAGCTCGGTACCCGCGAACGCCCGCCATCCGTACCCGGCGAGCCGCTCCAGCTGACGGCGCAGCACTTGGCGGGGCGACACCGCGACCGGGCTGCCGTCCTGGTGGGCGAGGTCGCACTGCACCATCGCGGTGGCCGGGTGCCACGGCACCATCCGCAGGGTCGTCAGGTCGGGCCGGAACACCAGGTCGCCATAGCCGTTCTCCCAGGAGGACACCGCGTAGCCGTCCACGGTGTTCATCTCCACGTCCACCGCCAGCAGGTAGCCGCAGCCCTCGGCGCCTCCGGCCAGCACCTCGTTCAGGAAGTACTCCGCCGCCAATCGCTTGCCCTGCAACCGC
The DNA here is from genome assembly GCF_042873675.1 of Kitasatospora sp. NPDC004614. Lineage (NCBI taxonomy): Bacteria > Bacillati > Actinomycetota > Actinomycetes > Kitasatosporales > Streptomycetaceae > Kitasatospora > Kitasatospora sp. NPDC004614. The sequence goes on along the minus strand of NZ_JBIALR010000005.1, from coordinate 42,761 downwards.
CCCTGCATGTCGGTGACGGCCAGCACCACGGTCTCCACGGCGCCTTCGGCCACCAGAGTGCGCAGGCGCTCCACCGTGAGTCGCGCGTCGGTCATCCGCCCTCCACCTTCGCCGCCCCGGGTGCGTCCCGGCAGCCCTGTCCGGCTGCCGCGACGCCGACCACCACAGCGACGATGATCCCGCCCTGGACCTGCCCGCACCAGTGGCCGCGCGCGTGTCGATCCGAACTGATTCATCGTCAGCTCATCACGTTTCCAAGCAATATGACGCAGCATCAGTCACCAACTCCTTTCACTCGGCCCTCCTTTGATCCGCCGCGACATCCCCCGTACCAACCGCCCACAGGCCACAGCTGCCACAGCCCCGCGCCCGGTTCGACAACCGGCAGCGGACCGGAAATCGCTTGCACCGGCCGGATTCACCTGCTTCGGTGCCGCATGCACGCTCATTGCTCGCCCGCCCTCCCTCTGGAGTCCACCACTCGTGACATTCCGTCTGACCGCCCTCACCGATTCCGTCCCACCGCCGCTCACCCGCCGTCTCACCTGGCTGGCGTCCGCCCCTGACGGCACCCCGCTCGGAACCGCCGTTCTGGGACTGTTCATCTCCCCCGCCCAGGCCCACCTGTGCTCCCTGACACTGAACGTCCACCCCGCCGAACGCCGGCGCGGCGTCGGCTCCGCGCTGCTGTCCGCTGCCGCCGCGGCGGCCCGCGAGGACGGCCGCCGGGCGATGCTCGTCCAGGCGGTTGAGGGATCCCCGGGCGATGCCTTCCTCACCGCACGGGGCTTCGGACGGGCGCTGGCCCTCGACTACGCCCGGCTCGACCTGACCTCACCCACCTCTGCGCCGGCCGCCACCGAGGTGCCGCTCCACCCCGGATACCGGCTGATCTCGTGGCTCGGCAGCTGCCCGGACGAGTGGCTGGCCACCTTCACCGTTTCGCGCACCGCCATGGACGACACGCCGATGGGTGACACCGATTTCGGCGTGGTCGTCTGGGACGAAGCCCGGGTCCTCGCGGCCGAGAAGGCCGTTGAGGACCGAGGTGAACTCCTGCACACCGTCGCCGTGGTCGAGGAGGCCACCGGCAGCATCGTCGGTTTCACCGAACTCGTCCTCCCCGCCGACCGCTCCGGCAACGCCCAGCACTACGGCACCGGTGTGATGCCCGCCCATCGCCGACGGGGTCTCGCCCGGGCCATGAAGGCCGAGGCCATCCGCTGGGCGCGCACCGAGCAGCCGGAGATCACCGGCCTCCTCACCGACACCGCCGACCACAACGCCGGCATGATTGCCGTGAACCAGGCCCTCGGTTACCGCACCACGCACCGCTCCATCGAGTTCCGCCTCCCGCTCGAGTCCTGACGTCGATCAACTCCCGGCCCGCGCAGCCATATCCGTCGTCTCCGCCGCTGCCCGCCGGGTGGCGGCAGCGCCGACCAGTGCCGCCCCGGCGCCGAAGGCCAGCGTTGTCGGCCAGTCCGGCGACCCACCCCAGGCAAGGCCCTGCACGGCCCAGTGCGCCAGCGCCCAGACGGTGGCGGCCAGGCCGACGGTCAGCAGGAGCGTCCGCCACGCCCCGGTGATCGCGGCCTGTGGCCGGGCCCGCCGGGCCAGGCGTATCAGCAGGCCGTCCACCGGCCGCAGGGCCAGCAGCAGTAGGCAGAACAGTGCGGCCAGCACCAGGATCCAGCCCGGCCGCCAGGCCCACCAGGCTCCCGAGCCCACCTCCGGCTCGGGGGCCAGGTCGGTCAGGTAGAACGCGGCGCCGGCACCGAGGACCGGCACCATGTGCCACAGGTAGAGCGTCATGCTGACCCGGCCGAGCGGTTCGACGAACCGCCTGCGGCGCGCCGACCGCAACGCCCGCTCCGCGCGCGGAGCCAGCAGCAGACAGAGCCCGCACTGGGCGACCAGCCACGCCAGCATGGCGAGCGAGGGCGGGTTGGTGTTGGACACCTCCTCCCCGGTGACCAGCACCAGGCTGACCGGGAACGGTCCGAACTCCACCAGCGCCGCGTAGCCTGCCGCGCCGCCCACGGCCAGAACGGCACCGAACCACGGCCGAGTTGTCACCCCGCCGTCCTTCCAGTCGAATCCGAGTTGGTACGAGACCGTCCACACCAGCAGGTAGTTCAGCAGACCGGCCCGCCCCGCCCACTCCATGTCCACCCCGAGAACCACCAGATCGACGCCGACAGCCGCGACGGCCGTCACCGCGACGGCGCTCAGACCCCACCGCCGGTGCAGCGCGTACAACCACGGTGTCAGGGCGCTGATCATCAAGTAGACCGGCAGGAACCAGAACTGCATGGCCAGCGCCCAGCCGATCATCCTCAGCAGCACCGGATCGGCTCTGAACGCTGCCGCGATCAACAGCCCGCCCAGCGCCAGGACCAGGTACGGACCGGTCGGCATCAGCAACCTCAAGGCCCGCCCGCGGATCCACCCGGCCGCAGTACCGCCCTCGGCGCGGCAGGCGCTCCAGGAACCGGCCGCCGCGTAGCCACCGGCCAGGAAGAACACCGGCATGATCTGGAAGACCAGCGTCAGCCACTGGGTCCATGGCACGACGGCCATCAACTCGGGTGCCGCCAACGATCCGTCGGGCGCCCGTTCCAGTGCGGTGATCAGCCAATGCCCGACCACCACCAGGACGATCGCCGCCGCCCGCAATAGGTCGACGTACCCGTTGCGCACCGACGTTTCCTTCACGTCGATCCCCCTCTCCCCCATGTCGGTCATCATCTCCGGTCAACATTGACGCCTGTCCCACGCGGCGCATTGCGGTTCAGCCACAACCCCCGCCCATCCGGCCACCTCCACCGCCCCCGTGCGCGCCCCGAGTTCTCCCTTCGGCCGGTCGGCCCGTGTCCGCCATTTCCCCAGGTCCGACCACGTTGGGGTCAAACCCTGGTCAAGCATGGGGTTGCGGGGGTGGCGGTGGCCCTATCCTGGTCGCACAGGACAGACACCTCGTTCGGTGAGGCGTCTTCACGGACACAGGCCACTGATCCCACCCGTCGAGAGACGCTCCGGATCAGGACAGGTCTCCCCGGCCCAAGGGGTGATCCCAAGTGGCTTCCCCTGACCTGGGGACACGCCGTGGAGTGCCAAAGCTCTGACGAGTTGGGGTGCGCCGGGCCGTCGTGGCCTGGTCGCCTGCCGCGCGGCCGCGAGTGGGACTCGCTGGTCAGAATCGGGAGGAGGCGAGATGGACTGCAGTAGTCCGGGGCACAGTCAGCCCCTTCCCGATTCGTCCTCGCCGTTTTTCTGCGGTTTGAGACAGTTCCTCCTTCACTGATTCCGTGACCCTGCTCGGTCGAGCGCCGCTGGTACCCGGCCGCGGTCCGCCGTCCTCCGGCATGCCCGGTCCGTGGCTGCGCCTGGCTGCGGTCCGGCCCGGTCGGGTCCGGCCTCGCCATGGGCTCCGCCACGGCTTCGTGCCGCCTGCTGTGGGGCGCTCGGCGGTCCGCTGCCGTCGGCCCGCTCGGTGAACCGCCCGCGACCGGGCCACCCCGGAGCCCACCGCACCCGGCCGAGCCGTTTCCGCCAGGCCGAACTGGGACCTGGTCGCGGAAGTTGACCGGCACTCATGAGGAGCTGTCTCGAATCGCCCGTCGGCCCCGCCTCGCCGGGGCAGAGGGGTGTTCGCCATGGCCACCAACACACTTTTCAATTCGACTTCTTCCAGGCTCCGCGATCGCCGGACCGGTCTGGGCCACCGCGCCACCGCCGGCCGTGCGGTGCGTTCCTCCCTTGTCTCCTTGGCCGGGCTGATCGGAGCGTCCGTCACCAATCAGGCGGGCGCGGAGGTCGGACGGCTCACCGATGTGGTCGCCCGGCTGTACGGCCCGGAGCCGTATCCACCGATGACCGGTCTGATCCTGCGGATCGGACGTCGCCGGGCCTTCCTCCCGGCGAATGCGATCGGACGTCTCACGGCCGGACAGGTCCGGTTGCGCGCCTCCCGGGTCGACCTGCGGGACTTCCAGCGCCGTCCCGGTGAGGTGCTGCTGGCCCGCGACGTGCTGGACCACCAACTCGTCGATGTGGACGGCGTCCAGGTGACCAGGGCCGCCGATCTGTACCTGGCCCCGCTGGTGGGCCGGGTGGTCCTGGTCGGGGTGGACGTCTCGCTGCCGACGCTGCTGCGCCGACTCGGCCCGCGCCGTTGGCAGGTCCGACCGACGCCGGAGCGCGTCCTGGACTGGCAGTCTGTCGCTCCGTTCGGCGAGCAGGCCACCGACGGCCCCACGGAAGTCCGGTTGCGTGCCTCACGCTCCGCCTTGCACCGGCTCCGCCCCGCCGATCTGGCCGACATCCTGGAGGACCTCGGCCGCAGCGAACGCCAGGAACTCCTGGGCTGGTTGGAGCCGGAGCAGGCCGCGGACGCTCTGGAGGAAATGGTGCCGGCCGAGCTCGAGAACCTGCTCCGCGAGGCCCAGCCGGAGCATGCCGCACGGCTGGTCGATGCGATGGAGCCCGACGAAGCCGCCGACGCGCTGCGCGATCTGGCGCCCCGTGAACGGGAGAGTCTGCTGGAGCGGATGCCCAGCGAGGAGGCCGCCGAGCTCCGAGACCTCCTCTCCCACCGCGAGGGCACCGCCGGTGGCGCCATGACGACCCGGCTGGTCACGGTCCGGCTGGAACAGACCGTTTCGGAAGTCCGGGCCGACCTTGCCGCCCAGGCAGAGCACCGCGCCGAGATCGACGCCGTGGTGGTGCTCGACGCCGCCGGACGGCTGGTAGCCGACGTGCCGCTGTTCGAGCTGGCGGTGGCCGAGGACTCCACCCGAATCTCCGAGCTGGCAGACTGGCTGGCCCAGTTCGGTGCGCCGGTGACGCTCACCCCGGACACCCGGCTCGCCCAGGCCGCCGACCAGCTGATGGCCGCTCGCAAGTCCTCCCTCCTGGTGGTCGGCGAGGACGGACGCCCTCTGGGCCGCATCCTCGCCGACGACATCCTCGACGCCCTGCTGCCCGAACGCGGGCGCCTGCACTTCCGGAGGTTCCGCCAGTGAACGCCCACCTCGACCCCATCGCTACCGATTCCACTGCGCCGCAGGCCGCTTTGGCCCCGGTCGGCGTTGCAGCGACCGAACTCGGCGTCACCGCAACCCTCTCCGGGCCGGCCGCCGCCCCTGCACCGCCACGCGGCCGCAGGCGCGGGTTGCGCCGGATCGCCGCCGTGGCGATGATCGCCGGGCCCGGACTGGTCGCCGCCAACGCGGGCAACGACGCCGCGGGCATCGCCACCTATGCCTCGGCCGGATCCCAGTTCACCTACAACACGCTGTTCTTCATGGTGCTGGTCACCGTCGCCCTGGTGATGGTCCAGGAGATGGCCGTCCGTCTCGGGGCGTACACCGGAAAGGGTCTCGGCGCCCTGATCCGCGAGCAGTTCAGTCTCCGGCTGACTGCCCTGGCGGTCGGCTGCCTGCTGCTGGCCAACACCGGCCTGGTGGTCAGTGAATTCGCCGGAATCGGCGCGGCGTTCGAACTGCTCGGCGTACCGAAGTGGGCGGTCGTTCCGCCGGCCGCCGTGCTGCTGTGGGCGCTGGTGCTGTTCGGCTCGTACCGGTGGGCCGAGCGAATCTTCCTGGTGATGTCGCTGGCGTTCTTCGCCTACCCGATCGCCATGATCCTCGGCCACCCGCACTGGGGCGACGTCGGCAAGCACCTGGTGATTCCGCACCTCGAGCCGTCCAGCGACTTCATTCTCCTCGCGGTGGCCCTGATCGGAACAACCGTCAGCCCGTACATGCAGTTCTACGCCGCGGCCGGGGTGGTGGACCGCGGGGCGAAGCCGGAGGACTACAAGCTGATCAGGGCGGACGCCGTACTCGGAGCGGTGTTCGCATGCGTCATCAGCCTGACCATCATTGTGGCCACCGCGTCTGCGATCGGCGGGACCGGTCCCTTGCAGTCCGCGGCCGAGGCGGCCCGGGCTCTGGAGCCGGTGGCCGGACCGGGCGCGGAACTGCTGTTCGCTTTCGGACTGTTGGGTGCCTCCGCCCTGGCCGGCGCCGTGGTCCCGCTGTCCGCCGGCTACGCGATCGGCGAGGCCGTCGGGGTGGAGCGCTCGGTCTCCAGGCGGTTCCGCGACGCACCGTTGTTCCTCGGTGTGTTCACTGCACAGCTCGCCCTGGGTGCGATCGTGGCGTTGACGCCCGTGGACGTCATTCAGTTGTTGATCGGTACTCAGGTGCTCCAGGGGCTGATCAGCCCGATCGTGCTGGTGTACCTGCTGGTACTCACCAACCGCCGTTCGCTGCTCGGCGATGCCGCGAACGGCCGCCGGTACCGGATCGCCGCGACCACGGTAGTGGTCGGGGTGGCCCTGATGTCCACCATCCTGCTGGTGCAGACCGTCCTCAGCTGGTTCGGCCTGACCTGAGCTGATGCCCCGTCGCCGCCGCAGCAGCAATACCAGCACAACAGCCCACCGTACGTTCGTCATACGCATGCATGTTCTCCTCTGCCGGTGACGCCGGCCCTCGGGCCGGCGTCCCGCGTCGAAATCCGGTTGTCCGCCCAGCAGCAGCCCTGCAAGGCTTCATGTCATGTCCGCCAACGCAACGCCGACTGCCCTTGCCGCTTTCTTCAGCGAGGGCCGTCTGACGTCGATCCCTCGCAAGCCGGCCCGTCGCACCGCCCTGCTCTCCCACCTCGCACAGTCCCTGTTCGAGCCCGACCGCTCGTACAGCGAGCGCGAGGTCAATGACGTGCTACTCACCGTCCATTCCGACACCTCCATGCTTCGTCGCTATCTGATCGAGGCCCAACTGCTGACCCGCACCCGGGACGGATCCAGCTACCGCCGCTCCGACGCCGCCGCCTCGCCGGATACTCAGCCGCCCGCCGCGTAGCGCCAGAACTCCCGCATCAGCGGTGGCGGGGTGGGGCCAGTCATCTCCTGCTGGGTGAGCAAAATTGTCACCAGCCCGGTCGTCGGAACGAGGTGGGCCGCCGTCCCGGTGCCGCCCACCCAGCCGTACCGGCCTCGTGCGTTCCACGGCTCGCGACGTGTCACGTCCACCGATCCGCCGAAGCCCCATCCCTGACCCTCCAGGAACAGCTCGCTGTCCGCACGCTGTTGTTCCGTCAGGTAGTTGGTGGTCATCTGCCAGACCGCGCGCTCGGACATGACGTGCCGTCCGTCTTCGGCCCGGCCGCCGGACAGCAACATCCGCTGGAACGTGAGTACGTCGTCCAGGCTCGACACCAGACCACCGGCCCCCGAGGGAAATGCCGGGAGAATGCTCCACTGCCCGCCCGGCGGGTCCACCACGGTCGGTGCCCCGTCCGGGTTCGGCCGGTACAGCGGGCTGAGTCGGTCGGCCTCGCCAGATGGTGCGGAGAAGCCGGTGTCGGCCATCCCCAGCGGCCCGAACAACCGCTCTGCCAGCGCCTCGCCGAGCGACTGCCCGCTTGCGCGGGACACCAATACGCCCTGGATGTCCGAGCAGATGTTGTACAGCCATGCCTCCCCCGGCTGATGGAGCATCGGGATGCGGGCCAGCGCCGCCAGCCACTCGTCCGGTGGCATCACCTTCTGTGGCTGGGGTGGCCCCTGCAGCAGTTCGCCGACCAATGGCGCCAGGGCCGGCAGCGAGAAATCCGCCGGAAATCCGTACCCCGCCCGGGATTCGAGAAGGTCCCGCACCGTGATCGGCCGGTCGGCAGCCACGGTGTCCGTGACCGGCGACTGCGGTGTTCGCACCACCCGGCGATCGGCGAGCTCCGGCAGCCAGTGCTCCACCGGATCGTCCAGGCCGAAGGCGCCGTCGTCGACCAGTTGCAGTACTGCGGCGGCCATCATCGGCTTCCCGATCGACGCGATCCGCACCAGGGACTCCCTGGTCAGATCGCCTGCCGTCGCGACTTCCACCGCCCCTCCTCGGGCCACCAGTGCCACCGCACCCGGCACCGTGCCGTCCGCGACCCGGCTGTCCAGCATGCTCTGCAGTTCACGCATGTTGATCCCCTTTCAACTGAGGTGCCACCTTCGCACCTTCTGTTCCGTGTTGTCTGGAGTGTGCCCGGCCGCCGCGACGCCTTCTCAAGCCGATCGGATATCCCTTCCCTGTCGATCAGTTGATGGACCATCAACCGATCAGTTGACCCCGGTGTCCACCGAAGGGAGATTTCGCGATCGTGGGCTCCGATGGCCGTTATGACGGCCAATCGCCCGGGTACGTTGCCGAACACCACATTGATTGCCATATGTATCAGGAGGCACTGATGTCCCAGCTTGTCCTGATGATGTCGGTGTCACTCGACGGCTACTTCGAGGGCCCCGAAGGCGATCTCGGCTGGCAGTTGATCGACGACCAGTTGCACAAGCACTTCAACCGACGGCTGGCAGCGATGAGCGGCTTCCTCGATGGCCGTGTCACCTACCAGCTGATGGCGGGCTACTGGCCGACCGCCGACCAGGACCCGGCCGCCACCCCGCCCATGGTGGAGTTCTCCCGCATCTGGCGCGACATGCCGAAGACCGTCTTTTCCCGCACCCTCACCCACGCCGACTGGAACACCACGATCGCCCGAGCCGTCGACCCGCAGGCGATTGCCTCTCTCAAGGCCGCCTCCGCGTCCGACCTCGCGGTCGGCGGCGCCGTCCTCGCCACCGAATTCCGACGGCTCGACCTGATCGACGAGTACAGCCTGTATGTCCACCCTGTGGTGCTCGGCCGTGGCCGACCACTGTTTCCACCGTCCGACACGCGAACCGACCTGGTCCTCGCCGAGACACACACCTTCGAAAGCGGTGTCACCATGCTCCGATACCTGCGCCACTGACACCTGGCGCTGCTCCACGGCATACCCGGACCCGCCGCCGTCCCACCTGCCGGAGCGCCACCGATCGATCCCAGCTGTACCCGTATTCGCCTATCCCGATGTCCCGGCACCGGCGTATGGCGAAGTAGGTTCAGAACCCGGCCCAGCCCCTGAAGAATTGTTCCCCGATGATCCCGAAGCTCCTGACGGCATCCCCGACTGCCCGCCAGGGGACGAAGGACCGAACGGCGACGCACTGCCGGGCTGGCTTGTGTACGGTCCTGAGCCGGATTCGCCGGGCGTGGCCGAACTGTCCGAATTGCCAGTCCCGCCGACCGGCCAGTCGAACTGGCTGCCCCTGGCCTGGTTAACCAACACCATCTGCGTCACCGGTGCCGCCGCTGGCTGGACCGTCACCACATCGTTCGCCTGAAAGGAGGCCCAAGCCATGCTGGTATAAGTATCACCCGTGCCGTTCGGCGGGAGCAGCGGATTGCCGCACTCGCACCGCACCCGGGGCACACCCTGGTTGTCAACCAGAACGGCGGCTTCGGCACGTCACAGCTGGCGACCTCCCGCGTACCTCCGCACAGACCGGGTTCGTCACCTTTCACGGTGCCGCGGGTGACGGCCGGGGTGGCCGTCCCTGCCCCACCGGTCGGGTACCCGCTTGAGCCGCCGGCACCAGTCCCAGCGGCGTAGGCAACGGAGTCGGTGAACGGCTCCTGGCCGACCGCCCCGGCGGGCTGGAGGGCCACGTTCTGGGCGGACCCGCCACCGGAGGAGTCGCCGCTGAGCACCACGCCCAGCGCAACACCGAGACCGACGACGAGCACCGCGGCGGCCAGCGCCGGCCCCTACCGCCACCACGACCGCCTTCCACCCCCCATCACCGTCCCCACCGTCCCCGACCAGCACTCGCCCACCACCACTCGGCGGTGGCGTCCCGTCGCCCGAGGCCATCAACCGGCCGCACCCCGTCCGACTGGCCCGCGCCACCTGCCGACAACGGACCGGACGGCGGCCCGGCCTCAGCCCCGGAGCCGCCACCGGTACCAGAACCTGACCTCAACCCGCCCGGTCCGTTACTCGACGGCCAGTCGCTCTCCGCACGCAGCCCGGCCCCCTGCGCATCCACCCGCCCAGGCGCCGACCCACCGTTCGCCCCTGAAGGAGGCTCGACTGTCCCGCCCACCGACTCGGTCGGAGGCTCCCCACCCGACGCGCCATCACTCCGCGGGCCCCGCCCGGACCGTGCGGATCCCGCAGAGCCCTCAGCGCCCCACTGATCCGACGCCGTCGCCCACCGACGCCCCTTCGCCACCAGCTACCAGCTACCGCTGCAGGAGGCCCCGATGTTCCGTCCACCAGCTCCGTCGGCGGGCCTGCGCCCGAGGCACCGTCACCCACGACGTCCGGCGCACCCGGTACGCGCCCGATGCGTCCTTCCGAGGTCGCTGCGCATCCCCGACCAGGCGCCGGGCCTCCAACTGCCTCGGTCGGGGCCCCGGACGTGTCTGCCACCCCTTCCGTCGGCGGGTCGGTCGACTCGCCCACCACCTCGGTGGGGCGGTGAGGCGGCGGCGGTGCGTTGTTGTTCTCGTTGTCCGGTTCTTCGGGTTGCCGAGGTGTCGGCTGATCAGCCACGGAACTGCCTCTCAGTCGGACTCCCCCGAGGACACGCTGCGCATCCACCATTGTCCGCCAGCATCGGCGAACTCGCTGCCTCGCGCCCGGGTCGAGCCGTAACTCGCCCTGCCTTGCGGGGTGTCCGAAGCTGGAAAGGTCGGCCGGTCCCGGTCGGCTGCCCGCGGGGGGCTCAGTTCGAAGGGCCGGTGAGACGCGTGCCCCCTGTTCCTGCTCCCCCGCAGCCGGGCCTCGGGCCCCGCTCGGCGCTGCCCGACTGGGTCGCCGTGCTGGTCTCCGCCATGGTGGCCGCCGTGGGCTCGCTGGTGGCGATGGCGGCCGTGGCCGCACTCGGGCTGTGGCTGGCGCGCGCCGACGAACTGCCGGGTGACGGTTTCGGTGCGGTGCTGGCTGCAACGGTACTGATGTCGATGGGGGCGCCGGTCCAGCTCGAGGGCAGCGCCGCCTTCGTGGCGACCGCGCAGGGCGGGATCACCGCCATCCCGCTGTCGGTCACGCTGGCGGGGGCGCTCGCTGCGGCGTTCCTGTTTCTGCGCCCGCTGCGCCGACACTCGGTGGTGGGCGGACGGGCTCTGCTCGCGCGAGTTCTCGCACTGGCAGGATGCTGGACGGTCGTGGTGCTGCTGCTCTCCTGGGCGGCGCGGCACAGTTTCACAGTGTCAACGGGCAATCCACTGATCGACCAGCTCGGCGGCGCGCTGGGCGCGGCCCCGGTCGTGGGGTTCCGGGCCGACCCCGGCCCGGCGGTCGGTTTCGGGTTGCTGTGGCTGGCGGTGGTCGTCCTGCTGGCGCTGGCCGCCTCTCGCCGCACGCCGTTGCCGACCCGCTGGGTGCGCTGGCACGGCACGCTGCGTCCGACGGTGCACGCGGTGCTGTCGTTGCTGCTGCTGTGCGTCGGGCTGGGCCTCATCAGCGGGCTGGTCGCGACGGCAACGGGCAGCGAGCCACGGGAGACGCTCGCGGTGCTGTGCCTGGGCCTTCCGAACCTGACCTGGATGGCGCTGGGCATCGGAATGGGCGGGTCCTGGCACGGGCATGTGGACGACAGCCTGGGCCTGCCGTTCCCACAACCGCTGGCGGCGGTGCTGCACTCCGGAAAGAACGTGACGCTGGACCTCGGGTCGCTGGCGGAGCAGAACGGCTGGGCGTGGCTCCTGCTGCCGCTGGCATCAGTGCTGATCCTGGCGACCGGCGTGGCGGTGGCGGCCCGTTCGCGTCCGGCACTCCCGGCGTGGCGGTCGGCCGTACAACTCGCTGTGGTGCTGGCCCTGGCACTGCTCACGATCGGCCTGCTGACCCGGGTGTCGGCCGTGTACGGGCTGTCGCTGCTTGGTCTGGGAGGAACGGGCTCGACGGTGCTGGACCCAAATCTGCTCACGCTGGTCCCGCTGGCCGCAGGCTGGGGCGCCCTTGCGGGCTTCGTCGGCGGAATCCTCGCGCCACGCCTTGCCGGGCGGAGTCGCGGCACGCAGGCCCACAGTCACCCGGCGTCACCCGAAGAAGGGGCACCGCACTGACCGAGAACCGATGCAGAAACAGAAGGAGAAGCGATGAGACAGGCACGGACCACTTCGACGGGGCGGGCCGTCCCGGCCCGCCCCGGCGGAGGTCCGGGACGGGCGGGCGGGGCCGATGGCGGGTGCTCAGCCTTCGATGCGGTGCTGGGTCCAGAACGAGGTCAGGTCCACGGTCGTCGCGGCCTGCGCGGCGGCCTTGAACTCGGCTGTGGTGGAAATCCCGTACCAGTGCGCTGCCGCGTAGTCGTGCAGCAGCTTGGTCATCGCGGTGTCACCGATGGTGCGGCGCAGGTCGTGCAGGGCGCACTTGCCGTAGTTGTAGATGACCGTCGAGTAGCGGGAGGAGTTGGCGTCCCAGTAGGCCATCGAGTTGGTGATCTTCTCGGCGGAGGATGCCCAGGAGACGCTGCTCCAACAGTTGGTGCCGGTACCGCCGAGGGCGAGGTCGGTGGCGTAGTCGGTGAAGGCCTCGTCCAGCCAGGGGCTGTTGTACTCGTCGTCGCCGACGATGCCGTACCACCACTGGTGGCCGATCTCGTGGGTGAGGGCGGTGGTGGAGACCAGGTCGAGCACGAAGCCGGGGTATTCCATGCCGCCGAACCAGAAGTTGTTGTCGATCACCGCGTCGAGTTCGCCGTAGGGGTAGGCACCGAAGCGCGCGGCGTGGGAGTCGACGGCGGACTTGGCGGTGGTCAGCATGGACTGCGCGCTGGACGAGCTGATGCTGCTGACGGAGTACACGTTGACGGCGACTCCGCCCGGCGAGGTGCCGGATATCTTGCTGAACGGCCCGGCCGCCCAGGCGAATTCGCGGACGCTCTTGGCGGTGGCGGTGGTGACGGTCCGTCCGCTGCTGCCGGGGGTGTCCACCGAGGTGCCGGTCGCGGGGACGAGCAGGCTGCTCGGGTGGTCGAGGGTGACCGTGTAATCGGATGCCAGCGTGTAGAAGGACTCGCCGTTGTTGGTGTACGGGTCGAGGTGCCAGCCGGCCGCGTCGCGGACGGCGAGCACGGGCAGGGCGTTGCCGATGAAGTTGAACGCGCCGTCGCGTCCGAACCGGTCCGCGCCGGAGGGGACGGCGATGGACAGGTCGAAGCCGACGCTGCCGCTCGCGCCCTGGGCGAGCGGTGCGGGCAGGGTGACCTTGAGTGCGGTGCAGCCGACGGTGAGCGGCGCGGTGGTGCCGCCGGTCAGGTTGCTGACGGTGATCGGCGTCGTGGGGCAGCTGCCGTGGTAGTTGTCCCACAGCCGCAGGTACACCTCGGTCAGCGGGGTTGCCGAGGGGTTGGTGAAGCCGATGCTCTGGTGGCCGGACCAGTTGGCGCCGCTGGTGTCACTCGTCAGGTTGACGGTGTATCCGGTGGGTGCGGGGGTGCGGGTGCCATCGGTGGTCGGCGGCGGGGTGGTGCCGCCCGCGGAGACGTCGAGCGCCACGTCGTCCAGCACGAAGCTGGTCTGCTGTCCGGAGTCCTCGACGCCGCTGAACGAGACGCTGACGGTCTGTCCGGCGTAGGCGGATACGTCGAAGGTCTTCTTCACGTAGCCGGCCGCCGCGTCCAGGTTGGAGTAGGTGGCGAGGGTGGTGGTGCCGATCTTGGCGGTGAGTTTGTCGTATGCCGTGGTCGTGGTGGTCTCGGCCGTGTCCACGTGCAGCCAGAAGCTGAGGCTGGCGCTGGTGCAGCCTGCGGGAAGGGTGACGGTCTGCGCCAGCGTCTCGGTGTGGGCCGAGCCGTAGCCGTTCAGCCAGGCGAAGGACGTTCCGCCATGGGCGCTCTGGCCTCCCCCGCTGGTGATCACGCCGCTGGACGAGGTCCACGGCGAGGTGCCGGACTCGAATCCGCCGTTCGCCACCACCTGGGTCGCTGTGCAACTCGCGGCCGCGGTGCCACTGTTGCCCTGGACGGCCTGGGCGGTGGGGGCGGCCAGGGCCGCGGTGCCGGCGGCCACCAGCACGGTGGTGCTCAGCAGCGCAGCGGCGCGGGTGGCGAGGACGCGGAGTCTGTCGCTCATCGGTGCTCCTCTCGGTTGCCAGGGTCTGTGGGGGCCCTGACCGAGGGGCAGATTGCCAGCAAACTCTCAGGATTGATAGGTGCATGCCATCGATCGTTACGACACCCACCCTCACCGGCACGCCGCGCGCACCCGTCAGCGCGTCCCGTCCGGGTCGAACACCGGCCGCGCCCACGCCGGGGGCAACGACGGTGCCTGGCGCGGCCGTTCGGGCCGGACGTCGGACGCGGCCCGCAGCGCCGCGACGAACTCCAGACAGCCGACGTACCGGCTCTCCGGCCGTTTCGCCATCGCCCGCCGCAGGACGGCGCCCACCTCACCGGGAAGGTCCGCCCGCTGCTACAGCGCATCGGGTGGCCGGTCGTTGAGGTGCGCCCACAGCAGCGCCAGGTCGTCGTCACGGCGGAACGGCGGACTGCCGGTGAGCATTTCGTGCACCACGCAGCCCAGGCTGTACACGTCGCAGCGCCCGTCCACCGGCTTGCCCGAGATCTGCTCGGGGGCCACGTAGTCCAGCGTGCCGACGAACTGTCCGACGCTGGTCAGGCCGGTGAGCGACAGCGACTCCTTGGTCAGCCCGAAATCAGTGAGGTAGGCATGTTCCAGATGGTCGGGGTCGGTGCCCTCGGCGATCAGCACGCTACCGGGCTTGACGTCGCGGTGGACGAGGTCATGGGCGTGCGCCGCGTCCAGGGCGCTGGCCACCTGCACGGCGATCCGTGCGGTCTGGCGCACCGTCAACGGGCCCTGCCGGTCGAGCAGGCTGCGCAGGTCCCGGCCTCGGACGTACCGCATGGCGATGTACAGCACGCCCTCGACCTCCCCGGCCTCGTACACCGGGACGATGTTCGGATGATCGAGGGACGCCGCCACCCTGGACGCCCGGACGAAGCGCTGCCGGAAGGTCTCGTTGCGGGCCAGTTCGGGTGCCAGCAGCTTCACCGCCACGGTGCGGCCCAGCCGGAGGTCCTCGGCCCGGTAGACCACTGCCATCCCGCCCCGCCCGATCACGTGCTCCAGCCGATATCCGGCGAGCGTCCGGCCGCCGAGTTCGTCCTGCCCGGCGGCGGCAAGCGGCTCTTCCCCTGTCATCGTCAACTTCCTCCGCGCTCGGCGCTGTCCCGCACTGCGGCGCCCCGTTCAGCCACGGCTGCCACCCCCACCGTCATCGCGCTCGCCCTGGCTGCCGGTGTCGCCGCCTTCGCGAGCGCCGTCGGCCGCCGCGTAGCCCTGTACCTGCGCGGCGGCGCAGTAGAGCCAGCGGTCCCGTTCGAGATCGAGCAGCCAGGCGGAGACTCCGTCGATCACGGCGCCCAGCCGCAGGTCGCGGGTGCCGTCGCGGAAGGTCTCCAGGTCGGTCCGGCCGGCCGCGTAGTCGTCGAGCAGCCGCCGGTAGTCGGCGAGGCTGCGCTCCAGAGCGGCGAGCAGCGGGCGCGGGTCGTCGCCGGCGGTGAGCGGGAGGCCGGTGTCCGGGGGCCGTTGCGGGAGGGCCACAGCAGTCGGCCGCCAACCCAAGCCGTCCAGCCGTTGGGGCAGACGATCCGGGCCCAGTTCCCGCGGGCCTCGGCGAGGACGACGGGCAGCAGCGGGTCCAGTGGCACCCTGACGGCGGCCGGGCCGGGGCCGGTCCAGGGCAGGCCGCCGCCGGGGACGACGTGGGTGGGCCGGAATCTGCCGGGGGTTCCCATCGGCTACCGCCGCATCACGGCCGGTTCGTGCCGGCGCAGCAGCCGGGCGACGATCAGGCCGTACAGCACGGCGAGGACGATCAGCATGCCCACGTCGAGCAACCAGATACCGGCCCGGTGGGCGAACAGGGGATCGTCGGTGAGGCTGCCGGGGACGATGGCGTGCAGGTCGATCGTGGCGGCCATCGCGACGAGCGCCCAGCGGGAGGGGACCAGCCAGGAGAGCTGGTTGAGCACCGGAATGTGGTCGAGCTGCAGCAATGCCCCGCGGGGCGAGGGCGAGGAAGGTCCGGTCGGCGGCGAGGGCACTGGCGTAGCGACGGCAGAGCGTGCCGACCTGTCGGCGCCAGCGCTGCGGCCTCGGCCCGGCAGCGGGGCGGTCTGCGGTGGGAATGTCGGCGGCGGGCGGCCCTGCGCCCGGCTGTTGACAGTCACCCGGCGCCTTCCCGTCACCGGGCACCCCGGTCGATGTCGCCGGTGTCGACGAATTCCTGGAGTTCGTCGCCGACCAGGCAGAACATCGAGTGGCCGATGCCGACCAGGTCGCCGGGCCCGACGAGGGCCCGCAGCACGGGCCGGCCGTTGAGGTAGGTGCCGTTGTGGCTGGCCAGGTCGGCGATCTCGTAGCGGCCGTCGGGGCGGGCCCGCAGTTCGGCGTGGCGCCGGGAGACGGACAGGTCGCCGAGCACCAGGTCGTTGTCCGGGGCTCGCCCGATCCGGACCACTCTGGTCGGCAGCGGCCGGACCCTGGAGGGCGGCCGGAGCGAGCCGGTGATGGCGGTCAGTGCGGACGGCCGGGCTTCGGGCGACGGTCCGCTGCCGGGCACCCGGTGGACGGCGGTCGGCCGCGGCAGAGCGCTGAAGGTGCAGTGCGGCCCGTCGGCGGGGCTGCCGAGGCAGAGCACGGTGCCGGGTTCGATCTCCTGGTGGACGATGTGCCGCCCGTCGGCCCAGGTGCCGTTGGTGGAGCCGATGTCGTCCACGATCCAGTGACCGTCGCCGACATGCAGTCGCGCGTGGTGCCAGGAGACCCGGGGGTCGGTGAGGACGATGTCGGCAGCGGGGTCACGGCCTGAGGAGTAGGTGCGGCTCGGGGTGATGACGGTCGAGTCGTCGCCAGTTCCGAGGACCAGTTTCGGCGCGGGGGCGCCGTCTCTCGCTCTCTCATACGTCGATGCCGTTCCCGGCGCCGGGCACCCGCCCGGGGGGCGGTTTTCGGCCTTCCGAGTGACAGTGGAAGACGGTCGCCACGGGTTGGGTACCTGTGGGGTCGGGACCGAGCGGCCCATAGGGCGGCGGATGGGAGCGGGTTTGTGAACACCTGGGCAACCTGGACCACGCAGGGCATTCTGTCCGGCCACGGTGGCGTGAAGACCGTGGAGATTGGCGTCATCACCGGGGATCTGACGGTGCACACCATGTGGATCGAGGGCGAGGCGCGGCTGACCGTGCAGTACAGCGGGGCGCTCGACTGGTTCACCGTGGAGGGCAGCCCGGTCGCCGCGGCGGACGAGGCGGCGGCGCGCGAGGTGCACCAGCACATGGTGGAGGCGGTGAAGACGGGCGGCGGCGCGGCCGCCCCGCAGGCCTGATTCTCCCCCCGAACCCGGGCCGCGGCGGCACAGCCAGGTGCGCGACGGCCCGGGTTTCGGCCTGCCCGGGCGCCGAAGCCCTGCACCCAGGCAGGCCAAAAACCCGCAGGCCGAAACCCCGCAGACCGCCCGCCATGGCCGAGTGCCGACCCCCCGACACCCGGCGCCCCGCCGTTCGGTGACTACGGTATGTCGCGCCGACGGGCGGATTCGACTGCTTCGGCGGCGGTCGAGCCGCGGTGGATCAGTTGCTGCCCGAGGGCTGCCAGTGCGCGTCCGACGGCGAGTTCGTCGCCGATCGCCGGGTCGGCGGGGTCCTGGGCGCTGCGATGGGCCTCGGCGTCGACCTCGATCAGGTTGACGCCGGTGTCAAGGACGGCGTGTGCCTGGGTGAGGTCGCCGACCTCGACCAGCCGCAGGCGCACGTTCCAATCGGAGGTGTGCGGTTCGGGCACCGCGGCTCGCGCGTTCACCGCTGCTCCTCCTGCTGGGGCGGTTCGGCGATCCGCTCGCCCTCCGCCGGCGGCTCCCCCCAGGCGCTCATGTTCTGGTCGGAGGTGATGCCTTCCAGGGGGTCTGCGGCGCGGACATCGTCCTCGTCGCGCTGCGCCTTGTCGTTGAGCCTGTCATTCATCTCGGACATCCTCGGCTCCTCGCTGTCGGCCCCCACTGCTCCTTCCAGCCTGCTCCCGCCGAACGCTTCAGTCGAGTTCGGCCAGCAGCGGGGGGTTGACGGCGGCGAGGACGGTCCGCAGGTCGGCGTCGGCGACGGCGGGCCACAGGACGGCGCGGGCGTCCCGGTAGCGCGCGGCCAGCCGGGCGCGGTCCGCCTCGGGCAGCCGGGCGGACCGGTCGGCGCGGGAGTTGTGGGCGTTGTCGGCGATCTTGACGAGGGTCGCGGCCTGATCGGTGACGATGTCGAGCAGCATCGCCCGGTAGTCCGTCCCCGGCTCCCGGGTGACCCGGCGGACGGTGGCGACCACTCCGGCGGGGATCCCTGCGACAAGCAGATCGTCGGCGCGGGTCGGGGTGTCCTCCAGCACGTCGTGCAGCAGTGCGGCCATCTGCAGGCCGGTGCCGAACGCCGCGACGCCTGCTGCCACGGCCCGGACGTGTTCGATGTAGGGGACCCCGATCCGGTCGTACTGTCCGGCGTGGGCACGGGCGGCGAGGGCATCCACGTCGGCGAGGTTCGGCGAAGGCACGGCGGGATCCCCCTGGGATGAGTGACGATCAGGTATCGGAAAATATAGTCCGGTTGACGGAACGTCCGGTCGACGGGAAGTCCGGTCGACGGAGAGGAAGTGATCGTCCGGTGCGGGTGACCCCGATCTCCCCGGAGCGCCTGGTCGCCCTGCTCGCGGAGCGGATCCACCGGCTGCCCGGCCCCGACGATCCGGACCGCCGTCTGCGGGTGGCGATCGACGGCGCGGCCGCCGCCCGCCCGGGCGAGTTGGCGGATGCGTTGGTGGAGCCGCTGCGGCTGCTCGGCCGGCCGGTACAGCGGGTATCGGCGGGCGACTTCCTGCGTCCCGCCTCGGTCCGCTTCGAGTACGGCAAGCAGGATCCGGACGCCTTCCACGACCTGTGGCTGGACGAGGGCGCGCTGCTGCGCGAGGTACTCGACCCGCTGGAGCCGGGCGCGGACGGCCGGATGCTGCCCACCTTCTGGGATCCGGCCACCGACCGTTCCACCCGGGCCCGTTACCTGGAACTGCCACCACGCGGAGTGCTGCTACTGGACGGCCCGTTCCTGCTCGGCCGCTGGCTGCCGTTCGAACTCACCGTGCACCTCACCCAGTCCGCTGCCGCGCTCGCCCGCCGCACCCCCGCCGATCAGCACTGGACGCTGCCCGCCCACGAGCGCTACCGCACCGAGACCGACCCGGCCGAGCTCGCCGACCTCACCGTCCGGGTGGACGACCCGCGTCACCCGGCGCTGGTCGAGCCGCACTGACACCCCCGCGTCCCGACGCCGTCCAGCGTCGGCATGCCGCCGTCAGCCGATCGGCGCCGGGCCGCGCTGGCAGCGCGGGCACCAGTACGCGGTGCGGTCCTGCGCGTGGGTACCGGTGCGGATCGGCGTGCCGCAGCGCACGCAGTTGCGGCGGGCCCGGCCGTACACCCAGTTCTGGCAGCCGGGCCGGGTGTCGCCGGTGGTGATGTGGCCGTGCCGCAGCTTGTTGGCGTCCAGCAGTTGGTGCGCCCGGTGCAGCAGCCGGTCGAGGTCGGGCAGTTCGGCGACCGGCAGCCACGGGGTGACTCCGGCCAGGAAGCTCAGTTCGTTCGCGTAGACGTTGCCGATGCCGGCCAGGTTCCGCTGGTCGAGCAGGGCCGCGCCGACCGGGCGTTGCGGGGCGGCCAGCAGGCGGCGGCGGACTTCGGCGACGTCCCAGTCGGGGCCGAGCAGGTCGGGGCCGAGGTGGCCGACCACCCGGGCCTCCTCGGCGGTGCGCAGCAGTTGCACCACGGGCAGTCGGTAGCCGACGGCGGTGCCCTGCTCGGTGCCGAGGATCGCCCGGATCTGGAACGCCGGTCCGCTGCGCCAGCGCTCGCCGGGCCGGAACACCTGCCAGCGGCCGTCCATCCGCAGGTGGGTGTGGAGCGTCACGCCGCCCTCGAACCTGGTCAGCAGGTGTTTGCCGCGCGGCACCGTCTCCAGCACCCGACGGCCGGTGAGGTCGGCGGTGGCGTGGGCGGGCACGCGCAGGTCCGCCACCGTCAACACCGCGCCGGCGAGCGCGTGGTTGAGCTGAGTGGCGACCAGGTAGATGCTGTCTCCTTCGGGCACGCCCCCATCATGCCGTCAGCCACGGACACCGCCCGGCCCACCCCCACCGTCTCTGCTGACAGGTAATCCCCTGGTCAGGTCACGAGTCGCTGTTCTAGGTTGGCGCGATGACGATCACTCACGAGGTGGCCGGCTCCGGCCCCGCGGTACTCCTGCTGCACTCCTCCGTCTGCGACCGGCGGATGTGGGACGGCCAGTGGGACGCGCTGCGCGAGGCCGGGTACCGAGTCGTGCGGTGCGACTTCCGCGGTTTCGGGGAGACCCCCTGCGCGGACGCGCCGTACAGCAACCTGACCGACCTGGAGGACCTGCTCGACGAACTCGGCATCGACCGGGTCTCGCTCATCGGCGCCTCCTTCGGCGGCAACATGGCCGCCCGGTTCGCGGCGCTGCGCCCGGAGCGGGTGCACTCGCTGACGCTGCTCTGCCCGGGCAGCGCCACCCACGAGCCGAGCGCCGAACTGGTGGAGCTGGGCGAGCGCGAGGTCGAACTGGTCGAGTCCGGGCGGCTGGACGAGGCGGTCGAGCTGATGGTGGACACCTTCCTCGGGCCCGACGCGGACGAGGCCTCAAGGGCCAAGGTCCGGGTGATGCAGCGCAACGCGTACGAGGTGCAGCTGGCGCCCGAGGAGGAGTTCCACCCGAGCGAGCCCGAGGTGGACCTGCGCAACGCCGTCGCCCCCGCGCTGGTGTTCGGCGGCCGGCACGACGTGGACGACTTCCGCCGGATCGCCGTCGACACGGCGGCCGTGCTGCCCGCCGGCGAGCACCGCGAGCTCTCCTGGGCCGGCCACCTACCCGCTCTGGAGCGCCCGGCCGAGGTGGCCGAGCTGCTGATCGCCCACCTCGCCGAGGTGTGGAAGGCCTGACGCCGAACGTCAACGGCGAACCCCTCACATCCCCTCCCCGAGTGAACATCGGCATCCCGTTCGAGCCCCAGGGCCCCACGCGCCGCCACCCGTGGAAGGTGATTACACCTCACTTTTGCGCCTCAACAGGGCAATCGCCTCATCGCAGAACCGATTCGGCATTCGACGCCGACACAGACCCTGCCAGACCGACATGGTCGAACAGGCCGTGCGCAGGGTTCGAAAAAACAGGTGCACGCGTCCGATCGCCCTGCTTTGATTCCGCGTGATCAACCTCCACAAGAGGACGCACCACACCCTTGGACGGCACGATGCGCGACACCCAGCACGACACCGACCTCACCTCCACCCCGGGGGCGGAGGCAGGCGGGCCGTCGGCCGTCCTGGCCCGGCTCGAGGAGTTCTTCGACGCCGTTCCCCGGTTCTCCGCGACCGCCGAGGAACACGGCCCGTTCACCCTGTTCGTCCGCACGGGGCCGGGCTGGCACTACTACGCACGTCCGCAACTCGGCGGCGACGGACCGTTCACCGCGGCCGACGTGGAGCGGGTCCGGGCCCGCCAGCGTGAGCTGGGCGCACCGGAGAGCTTCGAATGGGTGCACGAGACCTCGCCGGGTCTGCGCGCCCCGATCGAGTCTTCGGGCCTGGAGGTGCACGAGCACCCGCTGCTGGTCCTGGAGCTCGACGGCCCGTCGGCTGCCGCCCCGGCTGCGGAGAACGACCCGGAGGTCCGGGTGCTGACGATCGACGACCCGCTGCTGCCGAGCGCCGTCACCGTCCCGCACCTCGCCTTCGCCGACCCGGGCACCCAGGTCGGCGTGGCCGGCCCGGAGCAGCTCGCCGACGCCACCCGGACGGCGATCGCCGACGGCCAGGTGACGCGGATGATCGGCCGCATGGAGGCCGGCCGCACGGTCGTCGCCGCGATCGCCGGGCCCGACGGCCTGGCCGTCGCCTCCGGCTGTCACCAGCCGGTCGGCGACGTCAGCGAGATCGTCGCGGTGGCGACGCTTCCGTCGCTGCGGCGGCAGGGCCTGGCGCGCCGGGTCACCGCGCAGTTGGTCGAGCACGCCCGGGCCACCGGCATACGCACGGTCTTCCTGTCCGCCAGCGACGACGCTGTGGCGCGCATATACGAGAGCGTCGGCTTCCGCCGCATCGCCACCGCCCTGATCGCCGAGCCCGCCGCGGAGGCCGCCACGTCCTGACACCACACCACCGCCGCACGGCCCGGGTCTCCCCCGGCGCCGGCCGGCCTGCCGCCGGGATCAGCCGTCGGGCTCCGGCAGTGTCTGGTCGTCGCTGAGCAGGTCGGCCAGCAGGTCGCCCTGCTCGGCAAACCGGTCGAGCACCTCCTCCGGGCTGAACATCAGCTCGGCCGGGTCGGTGCACTGCTCCACCTCGCTCCAGCTCACCGGGGCCGACACCCCCGGAACGCTGGTGGCGCGCAGAGTGTAGGCCGCAGCGGTGGTCTTCGCCGTCGCGTTCTGCGACCAGTCGACGAACACCTTTCCCCGGCGCAGCGCCTTGGTCATCCGGGACACGACCAGGGTGGGGTGCTCGCGGGCGAGGCGTTCGGCGAGGGCGTGCGCGTAGTCGCTGACCTGCCGGGCGGGGGCGGGGCGCAGCGCGGCGTACAGGTGCAGTCCCTTGCTGCCGGAGGTCTTGGGTCGGCAGACCAGGCCGTCGGCGGCGAGGGCTTCGCGGATCACCAGGGCGACGCGGCAGCAGTGGGTGAGGTCGGCACCGGGGCCGGGGTCGAGGTCGACGACCAGGCGGTCGTGGGCGTCGGGTCCACTCTCGGCGGTCCACTGCGGCACGTGCAGTTCGAGGGCGTAGCCGTTGACGACGGTCATCAGCGTCGGCAGGTCGTCCACGGCGACGCGCTGCTTGGGGCCTTCGTGGCTGGGCGCGGTCACGGTGTGCACCCAGGCGGGCAGGCCGGGTGGCGGGTTCTTGGCGAAGAATCCCTCCTCGCCGATGCCGGAGGGGAAGCGCAGGAAGCTGGCGGCGCGGCCGCGCAGGTGCGGAAGCATCGCGGGGGCGATCTGCGCGTAGTAGTAGAGGGCCTCGCCCTTGGTCCACCCCGTGGCGGGCCAGAGGACCTTGTCGAGGTGGGAGAGGACCAGGCGGCGGCCCTCGACTTCCGTGACCTGTCGCTCGGGCATACCGTGGGAAATCCCCGCGAAAGGGCCATGACATGCCACAGGTCACCTGGAAAGGCGTCATCACGTTCGGGCTGGTCAGCGTACCGGTCCAGCTGTATGCCGCCACGGAGGAGCACAGTGGGCCGGCCCTGCACCAGGTGCATGCGAAGGACGGCTCGCGCATCCGGATGAAGCGGTTCTGCGAGGCGGAGGACAAGGAGGTTCCGTACGGCGAGATCGCCAAGGGGCATGAGTCTGCGGACGGTCGGCAGGTGGTGCTCGACGAGGAGGACCTGGCGGAACTGCCGCTGCCGAGCAAGAAGGTGGTGGACGTGCTGGCGTTCGTCCCCGCCGAGTCGATCGACCCGCTGATGTACTCCAAGGCCTACTACGTGGCCACCGCCGACAAGGCCCCGGCGAAGCCGTACGTGCTGCTGCGGGACGCGCTGCGCGCGTCGGGACAGATCGCGGTGACCAAGGTGACCATGCGGACCAGGGAGTCGCTGGCGGTGCTGCGGGTGCACGAGGACACCCTGGTGCTGCAGACCTGCCTGTGGCCGGACGAGGTCCGCTCGGCCCAGGGGATGGCGCCGGACGAGAAGGTGACGGTCCGTCCGCAGGAGCTGAAGATGGCGCGTTCGCTGATGGACACGCTGTCGGAGGACTTCGACCTGTCGGCGCTGCACGACGAATACCAGCTGGCGCTCCAGGAGTTGATCGACGCCAAGCTGGCCGGGGTGGAGGCACCGCACCTGGAGGAGCAGGCCGGAGGCGGCGAGGCCGAGGTGATCGACCTGATGGCGGTGCTGCGCAGCAGTGTGAAGGCCGCCAAGGGCGAACACGGCCGGGGCCCGAAGGGCGGCCGAGCGGCCGGGTCTGCGGCGGATGCCGAGGGTGCGGAGGCGGCGCAGGACGCGGCCTCGGGCGGCGGTGCCGCGAAGCGGACCCGGAACGCGTCGGCGAGGCGGAACGGGGCGGCGTCGCAGAAGAGCACGAAGGCGCCGGCCAAGAAGGCTGCCGCGAAGAAGGCCGCACCCCGCAAGGCGTCCTGACGCTCCATCACTTCGGCGATTCACGCGCCCGAAGCGGGGCGTGCGGCCCCGGCTGGGGCGGAGCCGCACGGCGGTGTGCGAATGGGGGTCGGGTCAGGAGAAGACGACGGAGCGGAGCTTGAGGCGGTCGGAGGCGCGGCCGCCGGGGCGCAGCGAGTAGTACTCGCCGTCGCAGTCGGGGCCGGTGAACATGGTGGCAGTAGAGCCGGTGAGGTTCTGCGGGGCAAAAGCGGGTTCGGTGGTGTCGGGGTCGGCGACCTCGGGGAGGGTGTGGCAGACCCGGCTGTCGGGGTCGACGAGCCGGCCCTCGGCACGGTCGCCGAAGTTGTCGAAGTAGGTGTAGCGGAACTCGCCGACGGCCGCGGCGGCGGGACACGGCGTGGCGAACAGCAGGGCGAGCGAGGCGACGGCGGCGGCAGCCGTGGAACGCAGGTGCATGGGGGTGGTACGGCCTTTCCGATCGAACGCCGGGATCGGCGGGTCCGTCCCGGCGCGAACTACCGTAGGGGCGGGGCCCGGTGGCGAATCGGTTCTGCGCGTGCACGTCGCGCGCCGTCGCAACGGCCGTGCGGACGCCGCCCGGAGGGGTGCGCCCGGTGCCGGTGGGGTGGGCGCGGCGCGCGGGTCATTTGGGTCGCGGAGGGACGAAACGCCGGTCGCAGCACGGCGGTTCGGCACCGCGTTCGCATGTTAGAACCGGCGTGCAGCGGGCAGATGTGTTGCTACCTGGGACGTAGGGACGCGCCGGCGGGGAAGGCCGGGCGCGCCTGCCTGGCGGCGCGGAGGTGGTTGATGGACGGACCGGCACTCTCCCCGCGTGAGCTCCTGATCCTTCATCAGATCGAGGCCGAGCTGGGAAGCGATCTGGAGCTGGAGCGCGAGCTGCGCACGATGCGACCAGCACGGATGGCGCGGCTTCGGCGGTCGCTGGTGGCCCGCCCACGATCGGTGGTCGTGGTGATCACGTGCTGTCTGGTCGTGTCGTTCGGACTTTTGGGACTGGCGGTGGCGCTGCGGGCGCCGATGCTGCTGGTCGCCGTGGTGGCGGCCTGGGGCACGGCGCTGGCGGCCCTGATGGCGCTGGCGCACTTCTGTCGGCGCGCACGGAATCGATAGCGGGCGCACCCGCCCGCGCAGGGAGCGCGTTCGGCCGGCGCACCGCCAGAAGACGGCGGGCGCCGGCCGATCGACGTCGCCTGGCCGGAACTCCGGGAAACCGGGGCCGCAGCGTGAATCGGAGCAGCAGGGCCGCCGGATCAGACGCCGGGCAGGCCGGTCTCCACGCCGTCCAGGGCATGCGAGCAGAGGCAGTCGCGGGTGGCGGGCAGCGATTCGAGCGCCTTGAACAGGACGGCACGCAGGCGGTCGACGTTGCGGGCGAAGACCTTCAGCACCTCGGCGTGGGTGACGCCCTCGCCGGTCTCCACCCCGGCGTCCAGGTCCGTGACGAGTGCCAACGAGGTGTAGCAGAGGCCGAGTTCGCGGGCCAGCGCGGCTTCGGGGTGGCCGGTCATGCCGACCACGGACCAGCCGTTGGCGGTGAACCAGCGGGATTCGGCGCGGGTGGAGAAGCGCGGGCCCTCGATCACCACCAGGGTGCCGCCGTCGACCGGTTCCCAGGCGAGCGACCGGGCGGCGGCCAGCGTGGCGTTCCGGCCGTCGGGGCAGTAGGGGTCGGCCATCGCGACGTGCACCACCTCCGGCATCGAACCGTCGGGAAGGCTGCGGCCGTCGTAGTAGGTCCCCGCCCGGCCGGAGGTCCGATCGACGAACTGGTCGGGCACCAGCAACGTTCCGGGGCCGTACTCGGGACGCAGGCCGCCGACGGCGCACGGGGCGAGGACCTGACGCACCCCGAGCGAGTGCAGCGCCCACAGGTTGGCGCGGTAGTTGATGCGGTGCGGCGGCAGGCGGTGGCCGCGGCCGTGGCGGGGCAGGAAGGCGACACGCCGGCCGGCCGCCTCGCCGATGAACAGGGCGTCGCTGGGCGGCCCGTAGGGCGTTTCGACGTGCACCTCGGTGACGTCTTCGAGCAGCGCGTAGAGTCCGGATCCGCCGATGACGCCGAGTTCGGCGGTCGGGGTGCCGTCGGTGCGGGGCGGTTGGACGTCGGCCATGGCTCTCCTCGGCTCTGCCGGTGGGGCGCAGGCCCGCCACAGCCCGAGGGGCGCGGTGGGGCTGCGACTGGGGGCGCCGCACGGTGGGCGGCGCGGCCTGCCGTGGGCACGCTGACACCCTACGAGCAGTCAGGTCCGGCGTCCCGCATCGGAGCTGTGCGGTTCGGACTCACGCGCTCGAACACCGGGCGATCCGCACGCTCCCGGTCGGCGGTGGCGTCCGCGTACAGTGGCAGCCCAGGTGGGCACGGCGACGGGACGGTGTGATGAACGACGGGCGGCTGGCGGTGCACTCCGGCGAGGACGGGACAATGGCAGCGCACCGGGCACTGTCCTGGCGGGTGCGGCCTTCGGCGCCGGACGCGGCGGTGCTGGTGCTGCACGGCGGGCGGGAGTTCGGCCCGGAACCGGTGCCGGCGCTGAACCTGCCGGGCCTGCGGATGCGCCCGTTCGCGCGGGCCGTGGAACGCGCGGTGCGACGCTCGGCACAGCCCGGCTCGGACGGGGCTGCGGGCCGGTCGCTGGCGGTGGGCACCGTGCACTACCGCTGCCGGGGCTGGAACGGTGAGCGCGCGGACGCGGCCCGCGACGCGGAGGCGGCGCTGGCGGAGTTGGCGGAGACGCTCGGGCCGGTGCCGACGGTGCTGATCGGGCACTCGATGGGCGGCCGGGCGGCGCTGCGGGCAGCCGCGCACCCGTGCGTGCAGGGAGTGGTGGCGCTGGCGCCGTGGTGCCCGCAGGACGAGCCGACCGAGCACCTGCGGGGCACGTCGGTGCTGATGCTGCACGGCGACCGCGACCGGGTGACGCCGCCCGCCGACACCGATCTGTTCGCTCTCCGGGCCCGCGACCACGGGGCGCGGGTGGCCGGCTACCGGGTGTTCGGCAGCGGCCACACTCTGATGCGCCGGGCCGGCGACTGGCACCGCACCACCGCCGGACTGGTGCTGGCCCTGCTGGGACTGGCGACGCTGCCCGACGAGATCGGCACCGCGCTGGCCCTGGAGGGCGGCGGCCCGGAGGGTCTGGGCATTCCGCTGGCGGGGCGCCGCTGAGCGCGCGCCGCTGGGTCCGTCTCCACTCAGTCGGTCGGGCGCGGGGAGTTCATCTATGCGGAGATAATCTCCGCATAGATGAACTCCCTCGGCCGATCAAAACCGATCGCCGCTCACGGAAAACATCCCCGCAGAGATAATCTCCGCGTAGATCATCTCGCCGGCCCGTCCCTGACCCACCGCGCACACCCACCCAACGACCAACTAACGGGCGAGCACCCCAACGCCAGACCGGCCCGGGCAACCGCACAGCGACGGACAGTGAAGGCCGATTCCCCCGCTCGACGGGGACGGGCCGGGGGCGCACACTCCGGGGGAGGAGACGTCCGCCAATCGAATGAGGGAGGACCCGGCCATGGGGATCAGACTGACCACTGATCGGCTCGTCGTCCGCGACTGGACGCCCGACGACGCCGAGGACGCGCTGGCCGTGTACGGCTCCACGGACGTCGCCCGCTGGCTGACGCCGGCGATGTCGCAGGTCGCCGATGTCGATGCGATGCGTTCGGTGCTGCAGGCCTGGGCGCAGGAGCAGTCCGGACTGCTGCCTCCGCGCGGGCGGTGGGCAGTGGAGCGGCGGGAGGACAAGAAGGTGGTCGGTGGGCTGAGCGTCCGTCCGCTGCCGCCGTACGACGAGGACCTGGAGATCACTTGGCAGCTCGCCCCGCACGCCTGGGGCCAGGGGTACGCGACGGAGGCGGGTCTGGCGCTGTTGAGGTGGGCGTTCACCCAGGACGTCGAGGAGGTGTTCGCGGTGGCCCGGCCGAAGAACGACCGGGCGCACGCGGTGGCGAAGCGGCTCGGGATGCGCTGGGTCGGCGAGACCACCAAGTACTACAACCTGAATCTCCAGGTCTACCGGATCCGCCCCTCCGACCTGGCCTGATCCTCCCCCCTCCCATTCCCCCTCCCCCTCCCCGGCCACTGCGCCGGCGGGAGGTCACACGTGGCAGAGACGCGCGGCGAGTTCGGCGGGCAGTGGGTAGCGGCGCTCGTCCGGAAGCAGCCGGCGGGCCTGTTCGGTGCGGCCGGCGCGGACCAGTTCGGCGGCGCGGCGGATCTGCGGAGTGAGGTCGGCGAGGGACACGATCCACTCCTCGGCGAACTCCCGGACGATCCCCCGCCCCAGGCCGACCTGGATGCTGTAGTGGTTGAGCGCCGCCCCGCGCAGCGACCGCTCCGGGTCCCACTGGACGTGCACCCGGGCCGCCGCCAGCCGCTGCTGGTCGCCGGTGGTCAACTCGGCTGCTGCCAGCGCGCGTTCCCAGCCCTGCCGGGTGATCCGGACGGCCAGGATGCGTTCCTGTCCGGACTTGGTGCCCCAGTTGCTGCGGTGCAGCAGCCAGGGCAGCGAGGGCTTGATCCAAGTCATCCGGCGGAACGAGAACGGCGCGACGAACCGTCCGGCCCGCAGCGCGGGTTCGGCGATCGCGGGCGCGTAGGCCTGGTAGACGACGATCGTGCTGTCGTCGAAGTCGGCGCGCACGGCGTGCAGTTCGGACGCCCGCCCTGACGTGGCGGACCGACTGGACGACCGATTGGGCGCGTGGCGGGGCGAGCTGTGCTGCTGAGCCATCCTCCGACCCTGCCACTCGCCCGATCCCGCCGGCCACGCATTTTCGGTGGCCAGCCGACCGCCCTTCGACAGCTGGGCGCGCGCTGCTGACGTGACGCCAACTCCCTACCGGCGCCTACGCATTCACAACGGCTTCGGCGGCCACGCGCGCGGGCCGGACCGGGTGCTTGCTCAGAATGGAGACGCGGTTGAAGGCGTTGATGGCGATGGCCACCCAGATCACGGCGGAGATCTGCTCGTCGCCGAGCACCGCCCGGGCCTGCGCGTACGCCACGTCCTGGGCGGTGGCGTCGGCGGGGTGGGTGGTGGCCTCGGCGAGCGCCAGTGCGGCCCGCTCTCGCTCGTCGAACAGGGCGGTGTCGCGCCAGGCGTTCAGCACGCCGAGCCGCTGCACGCTCTCGCCGGCCTGCAGGGCGGCCTTGGTGTGCACGTCCAGGCAGTAGGCGCAGCCGTTGATCTGCGAGACGCGCAGGTTGACCAGTTCGACGAGGCGGCGGTCGAGTCCGGCCTCGGCAGCGGCCTCGCGGACCGCCTCGGCGTTGGACCGCAGAGCACGGAAGGCCTGCGGGTGCTGCTTGTCGATGTAGACCCGCCGGCCGGTCGTGGTGGTCGCCACCTCGGTCACCTGGAGCTCCTCCGCCTGCGTACTGGTATTTGTCTGACGATACGCTCCATAATAGTTGAAGCTGGAACGATTTGTTGGAACGGGCCGACCGGGAACTCCGGTAACCGGACGGCACGGGAGGGAACACAACCATGAGCACCACCGAGAACGACCCCCGCGCGGCCACCGTCCGGGTCCTCCCGCCGCGGGACGTCCCGCTCGGCGGCCCGCGCGCGATGACCGTCCGCCGCACCCTCCCCCAGCGCGAGCGCACCCTGATCGGCGCCTGGTGCTTCATCGACCACTACGGCCCCGACGACGTCGCCATCACCGGCGGCATGGACGTCGCCCCGCACCCGCACATCGGCCTGCAGACCGTCAGCTGGCTGTTCAGCGGCGAGATCGAGCACCGCGACAGCCTCGGCGTGCACGCCTTCGTCCGGCCCGGCGAACTCAACCTCATGACAGCCGGCCACGGCATCGCCCACTCCGAGACCTCGACGGCCGCCACCAGCACCCTGCACGGCGTCCAGCTCTGGGTCGCGCTCCCCGACGAACACCGGCACACCGCACGGGACTTCCACCACCACGTCCCCGGCCCGGTCACGCTCGACGGCGCCGAGGTCCGCGTCTTCCTCGGCACGCTGGCCGGCGAAACCTCCCCCGTGCCCACCTTCAGCCCGCTGCTCGGCGCCGAACTCGTCCTCGACCCTGGCGCCACCCTCACCCTCGACGTCGACCCCGCCTTCGAACACGGCCTCCTCGTCGACCAGGGCGACATCACCTTCGCCGGCACCCCCCTGCACCGCGCCGACCTCGGCTACCTCCCGCCCGGCCCCAGCACCCTCACCATCATCAACCCCTCCCCCACCCCCGCCCGCCTGATCCTGCTCGGCGGCACCCCCTTCGACGAGCAGATCGTCATGTGGTGGAACTTCATCGGACGATCCAGTGAGGAGATCACACAAGCACGAAACGACTGGGAGAAGGGGGTCCGGTTCGGCGAAGTCCAGGGCTACCCGGGCGACCGGCTGCCCGCTCCGGAGCTCCCGAACGTCGCCC
The DNA here is from genome assembly GCF_042873675.1 of Kitasatospora sp. NPDC004614. Taxonomy (NCBI): domain Bacteria; kingdom Bacillati; phylum Actinomycetota; class Actinomycetes; order Kitasatosporales; family Streptomycetaceae; genus Kitasatospora; species Kitasatospora sp. NPDC004614. The sequence goes on along the minus strand of NZ_JBIALR010000005.1, from coordinate 12,244 downwards.
TCAAGGCGCGGGGAAATCGCGCCTGACCTGTGCATATGCCGCACTCGGCGGTCGCGGCGATCAGCCCCATGCGGGGTGGCCCGCGACCGCCTTCGGCTCTGGGCGAGACGCCGGCGAGCGTCGCTGGCAGAGCTCCCGACAGCAGTCCCGGAGACCTTGCCGATTCCCACCTGCGGGCGGGTTTTGCACGCTGTGGGTGGATGAATGCTGACCTTTTGCTGACTTTTCTGACGGGTCGTCAGCAGATGGGAGGAACCGTTCGCGCACGTGTCGGACATGCGGCCGACGGCCTCGCAGCTGCACCACCCCGCGATCCGGCCCGTTTGCTGGCCTCGTACCTTCCGCCCACATCGCACCTCGGTCGGCACTCCCCAGCCGTAGCGGCCAGCACGTTGCGCGCGAAGTCTTTGCCGCCGTCGGTCATCGCGGTGGGCCAGCGTGCCTCGTGGACCAGGAGTGCCTGGACGGTTTCAGGGGTGAGGGCAGTGTGGGCGGTGCCGGTGGCGTTGGCGGTGGTGAGCGGTCGCCGCCGGCGGCGAGGGGCCGGTAACCGTCGAACATGGCGAGGTCGGTGCGGGCGCCGACGGTCAGGACGTTCCGGATCGCCTCCCGGCCCCCGTCCTGCCCGGGGCGACTCTCGCCCCGTGTAGGAATCCCCCGGCTTCGCAGGCCGGTTGAGGAGCCGTCGTGCCGGCCAGGTCGACCGCGACGTCCGGGTGCCACGGGAGCAGCGCAAGGTCCTGGTCCTGCAGGGCGAGGACCAGGGCCGAGTCGGGCAGCGCCCGGCGCAGCTCGCGCAGCAGTGCCCCGGCGGTCGGCCGGTCGAGTCCTGCGGTGGGTTCGTCGAGCAGCAGGATGCGCGGCCGGCGCAGGATCGCGCGGGCGACGGCGAGGCGGCGGCGCTGTCCTTGGGAGAGCGCGCGGCCGGCGGGGCCGACCGGGGTGTCCAGGGGCAGGGCGCCGAGGCCGACTGTCGCCAGCGCGGCACGCAGGTGCTCCGGGTCGGCGAGTGGTGCGGCCAGGCGCAAGTTGGCCGCGACGGTCGTGTCGGCGAGCCAGTCGTCGGCCTCGACCAGGGTGAGCACGTCGGCGACGGCCTCGGCGGGCAGGTCCGCGACAGGGGCGCCGTCCAGCCGTACCCGGCCGGAGGTGGTCGACAGCCGTCCGGCGAGTTGCCCGAGGAGCGTGGATTTCCCGCTGCCGTTCGGGCCGGTGACGACGATCAGCCGGGGAGCGCGGACGGTGAACGACAGTGGCCGCCCGCCGTTGGCAGCGGGCAGGTCCATCACGGTTAGCACCGGGCCGCGCCGCGTCGGCGCGGGCGGCTGCCGGTCGGCGGTGGTCGCACCGAGCGGGCCGAGACGCGCTGCCGCGTCCTGGGCGGCCGCCAGCTCCTGCAGCAGCTGCGGAAGGCGCTCCAGTAGGTCCCACACCGCCGCGAGCAGCAGCACCTCGCCGATGGCGTCGGCCACCGGCTGCGACCAGGCGCCTGCCTGCAGCGCGAGAAGCAGGGCGAGGCCCTGGCCGAGGGCGGCGAGCAGCCTCAGGCCGAGGCGGCCCTTGCGCTGCTCGGCTGCCGCGGCGGCGGCAGCCGCCTCCTCGTGCTCCAGCGCCGTCGCGACGACGCCTCGGGCTTGCGGGATCGCGTCCAGGCAGCGCAGTTCGTTGAAGGCGGTCCGGGCGGCGATCAGGTCCGTCCCGGCGCCGGCCCGCGCGGCGGCCGCGCTTGCGAGGTGCCGCCGGGCCCGGCGGCCGGTGCGGATCGCCCACCAGGTGCCGCCCGCGAACACCGCGAGCTCGGCCGCACCGAGCGTCGGGCTCGCCCGCAGCAGCAGCGCCTCCACCAGCACCGCGGTGACCGCGCAGCCGGCGAGTGGCGCGACGACCTGGGCGGGCAGGCCGGCCACCGTCTCGACATCGGCGGTCAGGCGGGCGAGCAGGGTTCCGTCGCGCTGGGCTCGGAGCTCGCGCGCGCTCAGTTCACCCGCACCCCGGACCAGGCGGCCGCGCAGGGTCACGGTCGTGGCGAGGACGACCCGGTGGCTGACCAGCCGCTCGAGGTAGCGCAGCGACGTGCGCAGCAGGGCGAGGGCGCGGACCGTCCCCGACGGGTACATCCACGACCAGGTCGTGTTGGCCAGCAGGGTCACCAGCGCGCAGGTCGTCAGGAACCAGCCGGACAGGCCCAGCAGCGCCGCTGCGCTCAGTTCCGCCGCCGCGGCCAACGCGATGGCGACGGCCAGGTCGCGGCGGGGCATGGAGTGGCGCAGTAGTTTCCAGGCGTTCATCGCGTCCTTCCCCGGTCCAGGAGGATCGTCCGGTCCGCGAGCGGGAGCAGCGCGGGGCTGTGGGTGGCGAGCAGCACGCTCCGGCCGCGCGTCAGCGTGCGCAGGGCCGCCACCACGCGGGCCTCCGCCACCGGGTCGAGGTGGGCGGTGGGCTCGTCCAGGCAGAGCAGCGGGGCGTCCCGCAGCAGTGCCCGGACCAGGGAGAGTTGTTGGGACTGACCGGAGGAGAGCCCGCTGCCCCGCTCGCCGAGCGGGGTGTCCAGACCGCCCGGCAGGTCGGCGAGCAGGTCGCCGAAGCCGAGCGTGCGGAAGGCGGCGGAGAGTGCTTCGTCGCTGGCATCGGGTCGGGCGAGGAGCAGGTTCTCGCGGACGGTGCCGGGCAGCAGGTGCGCGGGTTGGCCGACCCAGGCGACCGAGGCGGGTGACGGCGGCCGGAAGGTGCCGCCCCACTCGTGGGCGACGGTTCCGGAGGTGGGTTGAGCCAGTCCCGCGGCGAGGGCGAGCAGGGTCGACTTGCCCGCGCCGCTGGGCCCGGTGACGGCGACGAGGGCGCCGGGGGCCAGCTGGAGGCTCACGTCGTCCAGTGCCGGCTCCGTACGATCGGGATGGCGGACCGTCACATGGTCCAGGTGCACGCCGACCGCGCCGCCGGTGTGCCGGGTCGGCGCGGGCGGGTCCGGATCGTCGCCGTCATTGCCGGTGCCGGCGAGTATCCCTTCGATCAGCTCCGCTGCGGCGCGGGCCTCGGCTCGGGCGTGGTAGCCCCGGGCCAGGTCGCGGGCGGGGGCGAAGTAGGCGGGGGTGAGCACCAGCACGAAGAGCGCGGTGGCCAGGCTCATCCGGCCTGGCACCAACGGCAGTTGGAGGTAGTCGAGGAGCGCCAGTCCGCAGTAGGTCGCCACCACGGCGAGCGTGCCGGTGATCAGCAGCTCGATCCAGGCGGTGGAGAGGAAGGCGACCCGTAGCACCGCCTGGGTGCGACTGGCCAGTTCCTCGTCGTCCTCGCGCAGCGCGACGGCGGCGGTCTCCCGGGCGCCCAGTCCGATCAGGGTGGGCAGGCCGCGCAGGTGGTCGAGCAGGCGCGCGCCGTGCCGGCGCACCGCCGTGAGCTGCGCGTGCACGGCGGCCTGTGTACCGAGGCCGATGACCTTGAGGTTGGCCGGCAGCAACGGGGTGGCGATGACCAGGATCAGTGCTACGAACCAGCTGCGAACCGCGATGGCGGCCAAGGTCAGACCGCTGCCCAGCAACATCGTGGTGCGAGCGGGGACGTACTCGGTGAGCCATTCGGTCAGCCGGGCGACCTCGCCGGTCAGGGACTCGGCGAGGGCGGCGTCACCGTTGCCGGGCCGGGCGGGGCCGCGCGCCGGCAGAGCTGCGGCGAGCAGGCGCTCGCGCAGTGCCGCGCGCACCCGGCGGGCGCCGCGCGCGGCCGCCGCGTCGGCGGTGGCCAGCAGCGCGGCCCGGACCGCCACACCGGCCAGCACGAGCCCGGCGCCGGGCAGGACCCGTACCGGGAGCCGTCCGCCGTGCTGGCCGGTGAGCCCGCGCTGCGCCGCCCAGGCCAGACCGGCCGCCCAGAGCACGGTGCCCAGCGGAGCCAGACCGCGCAGCAGGCCCGCCCGCCGCAACTCCGCGCGGCCGGGCTCGGCCCACGCGTGCAACCGGGCCGACACCTCGTCATCCTGGTCCCGGACGCGCGCGTCGCCGAGTTCGGTCAGCAGGGCGGTCGAGGTGCTCACGTCCCCGTCCGAACGGGGTCCTGGTCGTCCGGGTCGAGATCGAAGACCCCGTCCCGCTGGTCCCTCCGGTCGCTGATGATCCAGGCGGCCAGGGCCGCCGCCGAGAGGAGCGTGACGCCCAGCGGATCGATCCAGGTCGCAACGCCACCGAAGACGTCCTGGGACACGGCCGCCAACCCGACGCCCAGCACGGTGAGCAGTGCGCGCCGGACCACGACCACGAAGCCGCCCGGCTCGGGCCGGGCTTGGCGGGGTGCCCCCGTGCGCACCCGCAGCGGGTCGAGCGGCGCCTCCGGGGTCTGCGTGAACTTGCCCCGGAAGGCCCACCAGGCGTACGCGTTGTAGGCGAACACCACCGGCATGCACAATCCCACGCCGACGACGAGGAAGGTCTGCGAGCCGGGCGGGCTGGACGCCTGATGGAGCGTCAGTCCGGGCGGGACGACCACCGGCGCGGTCGCGGCCACCAGGGCGAGCAGGCCGCAGACCTGGGCGGTGACCACACCCGCGAACGGCCGCCAGTCGGGCCGCCGTCCGAAGCCGTACCAGGCCACCGCGCCCGCGGCCGCCGCCCCGGCGACGGCAGTCCAGAACAGTGCCGCGCGCACCGGTTCGTCGAACCCGAACTCCTGCGGGTCGGCGGCCTGCAGGCCGAACCCGAGGATCAGCGCGGCCAGGGCGGTGGCCGCCAGCAGCGGGCGCCCGGCTCGACCGGCGCGTTCGCGGGCGGCACCTTCGGTCTTGTCCTGCAGCCAGGCGGCCCCGGCCAGCAGGTAGAGCGCCACCAGGCCGAGTGCGCACAGCAGGCTGTAGGGGGTGAGCCAGTCGAAGGCGCCGCCGCTGAACGACCCGTCACGCTGTTCCAGTCCGGAGAGCACGCCGCCGAGCACCAGGCCCTGGCAGAGGGTCGCAGCGAGCGAGGAGGCGCCGAACAGCAGGGCCCAGCCGCGCCGGTAGCCGGCGGCGGCGCTCTGGAACTCCAGTCCCATGCCGCGCAGGATGATCGCGAGGAGCATGCCGATCAGCGGCAGGTAGACCCCGGGGAGCACGGTCGCGTAGACGCCGGGCAGCCCGGCCCACAGGGCCACACCGGCCAGCACGAGCCAGCTCTCGTTCGCGTCCCAGGCGGTGGCGATCAGCTCGCCGTACTCGCGCCGGCTCTCCCCCTTGGCGAACAGGCTGAGCATGCCGACGCCCAGGTCGTAGCCGTCCAAGACGACGTACATGCCGAGCGAGAGCAGGACGAGTGCGTAGGTGGCGTACTCAAGCAACGGAGGCCTCCGTTCCGGGGGCGGCCGTCGCGGCTTCACCCTTGGGCAGGTCGGGTCCGGCCTTGACGGTACGGACGATGTAGCGGACCCAGATGGCCAGCAGGGCCGCGTAGAGGAGCACGAAGGCGGTCAGGGTGGTCGCGGCCTGCGCGGTACTCAAGTGCGACAGCGCGTCCTGCGTGCGCAGCTTGCCGTAAACCACCCAGGGCTGGCGCCCCGCCTCGGCGGTGATCCACCCGCCGGTGATCGCGATGACACCGGCCGGTGTCATCCAGACCATCCAGCGCAGGAAGCGACGGGAGTCGAACAGTCGCCTCCGCAGGCGCAGCACCAGCCCCGCGAGGGCGGTGGCGAACATGGCCAGGGCGGTGAAGTACATGGCCCGGAACCCGTAGAAGGTGCTCCACATGTTGGGCCGCTGGTCGGGCGGGGTCTCCAGCAGGCCGGGCACCGCGGCCTCGCCGGTGAGATCGTGGCCGATCACCGCGCCCAGGTGCGGGACCGTGATGCGCAGATCGTTCGTGCCCCGGTCGGTGTCGGGGATGACGACCACGTTGTACCCGTTGTTGTCGGTGCGCCAGTTGCCTTCGAACGCCTGGAGTTTCGCGGGCTGGTGCTGCGCCATGAAGATGGCGGTGGCGTCGCCGATGTACAGCTGGACCGGCATCAGGACGGCGAGCACGCCGAGGGCGACGGACAGGCAGCGGCGGGCGAACGGCAGCGCGGCCCGGCGCTGCTTGACCAGGTACCAGGCGGAGATGCCTCCGACGAACCAGCTCGCACTGATCAGCACGGCCAGCAGCATGTGCGGGAAGCGGTAGGTGAAGGCCGGGTTGAGCAGGACCTTGCCCCAGTCGCTCGGGTGGAACTGGCCGGCCGTCTCGGTGTAGCCGGCCGGGGCCTGCATCCAGCTGTTGGCGGACAGGATCCACGTGGTGGACAGCAGGGTGCCGAAGGCCACCATCCAGGAGGCGAAGGCCATGGTCCGCGGCTTGACCCGGCCCTCGCCGTAGAGCATCACGCCGATGAAGCCGGCCTCCAGGAAGAAGGCCGTGATGACCTCCATGCCGATGGTCACCCCGATGACGGGTCCGACGGCGTGGGCGAAGACGCCCCAGTTGAGGCCGAACTCGAAGGTCATCACGGTGCCCGCGACGACGCCGAGGCCGAAGCCGACCGCGAAGATCTTCTTCCAGAAGCGGAAGATCTGCTGATAGAGCGGGTTTCCCGTGCGTACGTAAACGGTCTGCACGACGGCGAGCAGCACGGAGAGGCCGACCGTGAGGGCCGGGAAGGACATGTGGAAGATCGCCGTGATGGCGAACTGCCATCGGGACAGTTCCAAGGCGGCCGTTGAGGGCATGAGGTCTCCGGAAGGGACGCGGCGCGGGTGGGGAGCCGAGCGAAGTGGTGCCGTCTCACTCCCGGTTGAGCAGGACGGTGGCGCCGGCCAGTACCGCGCTGGCCACCAGGGCCCAGGCGATCTGGCCGTGCAGCACCAGGACCGCACCCGGCAGGGCGCCCGCCAGCATGGTGGCGACGGCGAGGACCCTGCGGCGCTGGCGCGGCGCGGTGCCACCGGCAAGGCGGGAGTCGGCAGCGAGGCCGGTCAGGGTGAGGGTGAGGACGGTGGTGGTGAGGTCGGGGACGGCGAGGGCGCGCACGGTGCCGTTGCGGATGCCCATCGCCACCGCCACCAGGGCGATCACGGTGTACTGCGCGACCCCGTCGACACCCCGGACGAAGGCGACGGCTGCGGCCGCGCCGTGCAGCGAGACCTCCAGGACCAGGGCCGCGCGCAGCCACCGGCCGCGCCGCGTAGTGGCGTACCGCCCCGCGAGGCGGCCGGCCAGGACCGCGCCGGCGAGGAAGGCGCCAAGCGAGGTCAGCGAGCCTGCGACGGAGAAGCCAGGTGCTCCGGCCAGCGCGAACGCGATGACGACCACGTTGCCGGTCATGTTCGCGGTGAAGACGTGGCCGAGGCCGAGGTAGCTCACCGCGTCGATCAGGCCGCTGACCGCGGTGAGGGCGAACAGGGCCAGCGCCAGCGGATGACGGTCGTGAACCTGTGGTCCGGGAACCTGTGGTCCGGGAACCTGTGGCGGGACGGTGCGGGGATCACCTGCGGGCGTGGTCATGACGCCTCCTCTCCGAGTTGTCGCATCGTCAGAAGAAGCACGGGTCCAGCGGCGCCGCGCCCTGCTCCGGGAGGGCGAGACCGCGGGCCGCGCGCCAGGCCGACCGCCTGGACCAGTCCGTCCCGGACGGCCACGGCACTGGCCCGGGGGCCGCGTGGGTCGTTGGTGTGCACCTTGGCGTTGCGCACGACGAGGTCGGCGGGCTCCTCGGGAGCGCCGGGGCGGACTCCGGCAACGGGCATGGCGGACAACGGGGTTCCTCTCTCGGGCAGTCCGGTGGGACGACCCGGCGAACCTAGGCGGCCGGCCGCGTCCGCAGTGCCTTCGCAGTGCATCGCCGATTGCCTCTCAGCGCACGGCTCCCCCTCGGCAAACCCCCCGAGGCCCGCGGTCGGTGCAGTGCCGGAACAGTCCCGGGGCACGGAGCGGGCAGCCATGCCGTGCGAAGCGCCCTAGCGTCGTCCAGCGTGCCGCCCCGCCGGTCCGACAGGGCCCGGCGCTTCATCGACTCCCTGACGTTCCGAGAGAAGAGAAGAATCATGGTCGACTTCGACACGGTCCACGCCGCCCCGAGCCCCGATCTGCTCACCCCGGACAACGCGATGATGCTGTTCGTCGACCACCAGCCGCAGATGTTCTTCGGCACCGGCAGCGGCGACCGCACCGCCGTCATCAACTCGACCGTCGGCCTGGCGAAGGCCGCGAAGATATTCGACGTGCCGGTGGTGCTCTCCACCGTGGCGGCGGAGTCCTTCTCCGGGCCGATCCTCCCGCAGTTGCGGGCGGTCTTCCCCGAGCAGAAGTTGATCGACCGGACCAGCATGAACGCCTGGGAGGACGCGGCGCTGGTCGAGGCGGTCAAGGCGACCGGCCGCAGCAAGATCATCCTCTCCGGCCTGTGGACCGAGGTCTGCCTGGTCCTGCCGGCGCTCTCGGCGCTGCATCAGGGCTACGAGGTGTACGTGGTCGCGGACGCCTCCGGCGGTGTGAGCCCGCAGGCGCACGAGCACGCCCTGCAGCGGATGACCGCGGCCGGCGCCGTGCCCGTCACCTGGGTGCAGGTGCTGCTGGAGCTCCAGCGCGACTGGGCCCGGACCGAGACCTACGTCGCAGTGACGGACCTGGTCAAGGAGCACGGCGGCGCCTACGGCATGGGTGTCGTCTACGCCCAGGCCATGGTCAGCCCGCACGCCGCCGGCTGACGGGCCGCGACCGAACTCGACCGGAGTCCATCATGAACACGGGCTTTCTCCTGCTGCGGGTGGTCGCAGGCCTGCTGGTCGCGGGCCACGGCGTCCAGAAGGTCAGCTTCCGCCTTGGCGGCAGCGGACTGGCGGGTGGCACCGCGGAGTTCCGCGGTCAGGCTCTGCCCGCCGGCGAGCACCTGGGCCGTCCCGTCCGCGGAGCCGAGCAGTTCGACGGCCTCGGGCACCGTGCGCGGTGCGGCGTAGTCGAAGGAGGCTGGCTTCATCGGGGCGCCTCCGTGAGCTTCGGGGCACGGGCCGCCCGCCACACCACATCCGGGGTGAGCGGCATCTGCAACAGGTCGGGGTCGGCGATCCGCAGCGCGTCGACCACGGCGTTGACGACCGCGGCCGGAGTGCCGATGCAGCCCGACTCACCCGCCCCCTTGGCGCCCAGTGGCGTGCCAGGGCCCGGGGTGCAGGTGTCCCTGACCTCGATGGACGGCACTTCGGTGAAGGTCGGCAGCAGGTAGTCCAGCAGCCCGGAGGCCAACAGGGGTACGCCGTCGTCCCGGTAGGGGATCCCCTCGTACAGGGCCTGGCCGATGCCCTGTACCGCCGACCCGAAGGCCTGCCCGCGCACGATCACCGGGTTGAGCTGCACTCCGCAGTCGTCCACGGCCACCACCCGCAGCAGTCGTACGGTACCCAGCTCCGGATCGACCTCGGCCACCACCGCGTGGGTACCGAAGGGAAAGGCCATGCCGGTCTCGAACCGGTCGTCCACCCGCAGCGGCCCGGTGGCCCGCACCAGCTCGGCCAGTCCGATCGCCTGCGAGCCGCTCGGGCCGAGCTGTGCGGCGCCGTCGGACCAGCCCACGGCCTCGGACGGTACGTCCCACAGCCGCGCGGCCCGCTCCCGCGCCTCGGCGACCAGCAGCCGCGAGGTGTGCCGCAGCATCGCGCCGGCCACCTGGGCGGATCGGCTGGCGAAGGAGCCCAGGCCCTCGGGCTGCTCGCCGGTGTCCCCCTCGACCAGCCGGACCCGGCTCGCGTCCACGCCCAGGGCCTCGGCCACCAGCGCGGGGAAGACCGTCTCGCACCCCTGGCCGGCGCAGGCCGCGCCGCACCGGACGACGACCGCACCGGACGACGACCGTGCCGTCCGCCGCGGCCTCGACGCCGCCGAACTCGTGCAGTCCGCCGGGTTCCCCGCCGGAGCGTTCGACGTAGCAGGACAGGCCGATGCCCAGCGGCAGCGCGTTGGGATCCTTTCGGCGCCGGGCCTGCTCGGCCCGCCACCCGGGGTAGTCCAGGGTTTCCAGCGCCAGGTCCAGCGCGGCGGCGTAGTTCCCGCTGTCGTAGCACCGGCCGGTGGGTGTCCGGTACGGGAACCGGTGCGGCGGGATGAAGTTGCGCCGCCGCAATTCGGCCGGGTCGATGTCGAGTTCACGAGCCAGCTGGTCCATGGCACCGCTCCAGCGCGATCGCCGCCTCCGGCCGGCACCGCGGTACGGGTACGTCACCATGGTGTTGGTCAGCACCGAACGGACGGTCGCATGCACCTGCGGGGTCGCGTACGGGCCGGTGGCCATCCAGGCGGTCTGCATCGGCAGCCCGGCGCCGAGGTGGGGGTAGGCTCCCACGTCGGCTTCGACCTCCAACTCGTAGGCGAGCAGCCGTCCGTCGGCATCGGCGGCGAGCCGCGCCCGCTGGTCCTGCCCCCGGGCCCCGGGTGGCGGCCGTCATCGACTCGCAGCGCACCAGCAGGTCGGCGCCGGTGGCGGCCAGGTGGTTCAGCAGTGCGGCGGAGACGAAGTTCCGGTCACCCAGCAGCAGCATCCCCGCCCGCAGGTCCGCTGCCAGGCGGCGGACGTACTCCAGCTCGCCGGTGGTGGCCGGACCGAAGACAGCCCCGATCACCGACCGGGTCCCGCAGGCGACCAGCGCGGCCAGACGCAGTTGCGGGTAGCCCGAGATCCCGTTGCCGAGCCGCTGGCGAGCGAATACCGCGAGGTTGGCCGGGCAGTCCGGGACCGACAGCAGGGTGCCGTCGACCGCGACGACTCTCAGCCCCCGCCACCGCCCGGCGGCAGCGATGGTGGCCGCAGGGCCCTTCACCAGGTCGAACAGCGCTTTCATCGGTGCCGGCCCCAGCCGCTGACGGGCCTGACGAAGAGCGCTGCCGCTGGGCCGGACCAGGGCTGGGCCCGTCAGCCCGGCGCACAGCCGGTCGAACACCTGCTGGTAGCCCAACCCAGTGAAGAGCGCCGCGGCCAGCAGCAGGTACACCGTGACCCGCGCCGGCACCAGCCGGACCCTGCGCTGCACCGCGCCGGTCTGCGTCAGCACCTCGTCGACCATCTCGAACGGCACGATCCGCGTCAGCTCACCGATGTGACCTGGCGCGAACACCCCTGCCGCTACCCCGAAAGTCCTTGATATGGCAGCCGGTGAACAAGGCAGCGGAGCTCCTGTGGTGAGGATGTCTTGGAGTGACAGACCTCTTCTACAGCAGCTCCGCTGCCTTGTTCACCGGCTTGACCAACAACTCCCCCGCCTAACTGAACGGCGTTGCGGCTAGCCGGGCTTGCGGTTGACGCTGCGGCAGCTTCTACGGTCGTCAGCAAGGCCGGAACGACCGGCCCGGCGAGACGAAGGCACGGAACGAGGACGATGGACCTGTCGATCGCGGAGGTGGCCCGGCTGTCGGGCGTGACCGCCCGGACGCTGCGGCACTACGACGAGATCGGCCTGCTGCCGCCGGCCCGGATCGCCGCCAACGGGCACCGGCACTACGAAGAGACGCAGCTCCTGACGCTGCAACAGATCCTGGTGCTGCGGGCCCTCGGCGTCGGCCTCCCGGAGATCGGCCGGATCCTCTCCGAGCAGGTGGACGAGGTGGAGGCCCTGCGCGGCCACCACCGCCGTCTCCTCGCCGAACGGGACCGGCTGGACACCCTGGCCGCCACCGTCGCCCGAACCCTCGCCGACCTGGAACGATCCCGAAAGGACGGCCAGCCCATGACCATCAACCGCCCGGAGAACCTCTTCGAGGGCGTCCAGCCCGACCAGTACGAGGACGGCCTCCAGAACTTCCCCGAGCTCGCCGAGGCGACCGACCGCCGCAGCGCAACGATGGACGCCGCCGAGCTCCGGGCGGGCCAGCGCGAGCGAACGGCCGGGATGATCCGCCTCGCGGAGCTGCTGGCGGCCGGCACCCCGGCCTCCGCCGACTCCGTCCAGGCCGAGATCGACGCCCAGTACCGCTCGCTCGCCGAACTGCACCCCGTCACGCCCGACGAGTTCCGCGCCATGGGCCTCGGCTGCGTCCAGAACCCGTCCTGGCGCGCCGCCTACGAGGCCGTCACTCCCGGCCTGGCCGAGTACCAGCACACCGCGATCGAGTACTACGCCACCACCCACTTGGCCTGACCCGGCCCGGGCCGCTCCTCCACTTCCCATCGGAACCGTCACCGCAGCCACGCTCATCATCCGGCTCCGCCCGTGATCGCCAGGACACTGCCTAGAAGGCTGATGAAGATCTTGGTTTGATCCGGGCCGTGCCGTCAGGTGGCGGTCTGGATCTGCCAGGTGGTGCCGTTGTGGGCGAGTCCGAGG